>CADBWQ010000013.1 GCA_902798545.1 Oscillospiraceae bacterium | reverse complement strand
TACGAGCACAGTTTCTATTACTGCCAACCAGGTATCATCATCAAAGTCGCTCAGTTCACCTTGCTGCTTTTTCAAAGCCTGAATGAAAACTTCGAACCGCTTGATCCGTCCCTGCCGATTCCGTTTTTCTGCTTCGAGTGTATCAACCTTGGCTTGCAGTTCCTGATACCGTGCATCGTACTCTCGGTATTTAGTCATGAAATCATCCTGATCCTGTGCTGTCCGGGCATTCTCATCAACCCATTTCTGCGTTAGGCCGGCAACCACTTCAAGTTCATCACCCAGTCGTTCGAGTTGAGTGTCAATATCGGAGCAATCAGTGAAGTGATCCATAACAAAGCGGCAGTTTCGAATCAGCTCATCTTTATTCCGAATAATAGAATTGAATGCGGTAACGAAGGCGCCTTTAGTATACTCCTCATCCAGATGGGGCGTGCTACAGCGGTGTTCTCCCTTGTATTTCCCATTACACTGCCAGATGGTTCGACGATACTTGTCTGTTGAGTTCCATACTTTTGAGCCAAAGAATTCGCCGCAATCTGCACAGACGAGCCTGGCGGAAAAGATACTGTTCCCACTGTATTTGCGTCCAAGGGCTTTCCGCCGTGCCATTTCCAATTGCACAATCTCCCACTCTTCCGGCGGAATGATAGGCTCATGGCTCTCCTCAACATAGTACTGTGGAGCCTCGCCTTCGTTCACTTTCTGGCGTTTGGTCAGGAAATCAAGAGTCACACGTTTTTGAAGGAGCGCTGCTCCTTTGTACTTCTCGTTTGTGAGGATGCTTTCGATTGTGCTTTGCGGCCACTTTGTTTTGCCTGCTGGAGTAGGAATCCCGTCGGCAGTCAGTTCCTTGGCGATCGTCCAGGCGGTTTTTCCGCTTTTGAATTCCCGATAAATCCTCTTTACAATCTCTGCCTGCTCCGGGTTCACTACTGGCGGAGCATCCTTGCCTTCGCCGTGTTCATACCCAAGGAAATGCTTGTACGGTATATTGACTTTACCGTCCGCCATACGTTTGCGCTGTCCCCAGGTTACGTTCTCAGATATGGATCTGGATTCTTCCTGGGCCAGTGAGGACATAATGGTTATCAGAAGTTCTCCCTTGCCATCGAAGGTGTAAATATTCTCTTTTTCAAAATAGACCTCGACGCCATGCTCTTTAAGCTTGCGGACTGTGGTAAGGCTGTCTACTGTGTTACGGGCGAAACGGCTCACACTCTTTGTGATGATGAAAGCTATTCTTCGTCAGAACTTTTCATGGATATAGAGCACTGATAAATACAACGAACCCGGGACAAATCCAACGAACACCCCATAAATTCAACGAACCCAAGGATAAAACCAACGAACTACCCATAAGTTCAACGAACCCAAGGATAAAACCAACGAACTACCCCATAAACTCAACGAACTCAGGGAATAATCCAACGAACCCAAGTCTGACCGGAAACGGCTGAAAACCCCATAAACGCAAAAAAGGCCGGTCCCGGGAGACTCCGAGATCGGCCTGAAATCGTGAAAAGCCCAGAAATACTGGGGTTTTTGAGAAAAATAAAAGTACCCTGATTCTATTAAAATCAGAGTACTTTTATGGTGCTCCAGCGGGGACTCGAACCCCGGACACCCTGCTTAAAAGGCAGGTGCTCTACCTCCTGAGCTACTGGGGCAGGCTGGCTGGGATGGCGGGACTCGAACCCACTATATCGGAGTCAAAGTCCGGTGTGTTACCATTACACTACATCCCATTATACATCGGAAAGACTTGTGAATGAGCCCGGCCAGGCCGGGCTCATTCTCTTGTGGGGTGGGATATGGGGCTCGAACCCACGACACCCGGAACCACAATCCGGTGCTCTACCAACTGAGCTAATCCCACCACATCTGGCACGCCAAGAGGGATTCGAACCCCCGACCTACTGCTTAGAAGGCAGTTGCTCTATCCTGCTGAGCTATTGGCGCATATTGCGACATAAACTGAGGACGGAGCGGGCGATTGGAGCGGGTGATGGGAATCGAACCCACGTATCCAGCTTGGAAGGCTGGTGTTCTACCATTGAACTACACCCGCACGGCCAAAGCTTTTCAGCCCAAAGATGATACCACAGAGAGGCCCTTTCTGTCAATCTTTTTTTTATTTCTTTTTTTGACCGTGTCCATTGCAGAAACGAGTGGTTTTGTGATAAACTATTTACAATAAGTAACGGCTGAAACAACAGCGAAGACGATGAAAATTGAAAGCGCCGACAAGGGAGAAGGTGTTTGACTTGGCGAAGACTCAGTGGTACAAAGAGATGGCCGTTTACCAGATCTGGACCCGCAGTTTCTGTGACGGCAACGGCGACGGCATCGGTGATCTGTACGGTGTACTGCAAAAGCTGGACTATATCAAGAGTCTCGGTGTAGACGCAATCTGGTTTTCCCCGCTCTACCCGTCGCCGAACGCAGACTTTGGGTATGATATTTCTGACTACATGGCCATACACCCGGACTTCGGGACCATGGATACGTTCCGGGAGGTTCTGGACAAAGCGCATGGGATGGGGCTGAAGGTCTTCATGGACCTGGTCGTGAACCATACTTCGGATGAGCATCCCTGGTTCCAGGAGAGCAGAAAGGCGCACTCCAATCCATACCATGAGTACTATATCTGGCGGCACGGCCGCGTGAGTCGGGGCAGACGGTACCCACCGAACAACTGGACCAGCATGTTTGAGGGTGGCGCATGGGAGTATGAAGAGATCCTGGATGAATACTATCTGCATCTGTTTGCAAAAAAACAGCCGGATCTGAACATGGCCAATCCAAAGGTGCGCGCAGAGGTCAAGAATATTCTGCGTTTCTGGCTGGACATGGGCGTCGACGGCTTCCGCGAGGATGTGATCACCTACATCGGCAAGGCCCCGGGCCTTCCCGATTCTTATCCGAAACTGCCGATTGCCAACGGAATCAAGTACTATTCCAACCAGCCGGAAGCACATCAGTACCTGAAGGAATTCAAACACGATGTGCTGGATCACTATGACTGCTTTACGGTCGGGGAGAGCCCGATGACAACGGCCGATATCGCGCTGTCCTATGTGACGGAAGGGCCGGAACAGGTCCTGGATGAAATGATCGCATTTTCGCACATGGAGGCGGACTGCTATAAAACAGACATGATCCAGACGCCGTTTGACCTGCGGAAGATGAAGCGCGCCTTTTCGGACTGGCAGGAGAAGCTGCAGGGCAAGGCATGGAACGCACTGTACATCGAAAACCATGACCACCCGCGGATCATCAGCCGCTACGGAAGTGAACGGTATCGCGTGGAGAGCGGAAAGATGCTGGCGGCGATGTATATGCTGCAGAGGGGGACGCCGTTCATTTATCAGGGACAGGAAATCGGCATGACGAACATCAAGCTGAAGAGTCTGGATGACTTTCAGGATGTTATGACCCACAACGGCATCCGCATGGTACAGGGTCTGCTTCCGAAAACCGTGATTCTGAAAATGGCAAACAAAGCCAGTCGTGAAAACTCCAGAACGCCGGTACAGTGGAACACAGAAAAAAACGCCGGATTCACCACGGGCGAGCCATGGTTCCCGGTCAACGAGAATTACAGGGAGATCAATGTCGCCGCACAGGAGAATGATCCGGATTCGCTGCTGAACTTCTACCGAAGCCTGATTGCCTTCCGCAAGGCAAACAAGGTTGTGCTGTACGGGGATTACTATGAGCACGACAAGAAGAATAAGAATTTCTATGTTTACGAGCGCAATTATCTGAACAAGAAGCTGCTGGTAATCTGCTTCTTCTCCAAAGAGCAGAAACGCTTTGACGCCCCGGGCGGCATCAGTCTCGGAAACGGGACGCTGGTGTTCTCAAATTATGAGATGAACCAGATCGTTTCGAACGGATTTACGGCAAGACCCTATGAGCTTCGTGTCTATCTCTTTGACCCGGAACTGCCGAAGGATCATTACGAAGGGTTGCGGAAACAGTCATGACGGTACAGGAATACGCCTATGCAAAACTGAATCTCACGTTGGACGTGACAGCAAAAAGGGATGACGGGTACCACGATATGCTGATGGTGATGCAGACCGTGTCGCTGACAGACCAGATCGTGATCACGCAGACCGAGGGGAAGGAAATCCGGGCGTCCTGCAACTATCGCTATATCCCGACAGATGAGCGCAATCTGGCAGTGCGGGCGGCGGGGGCATACCTGGCCGCAATCGGTGAAGAGAAGAGCGGATTCACAATCCGGATGGACAAGAGCATTCCGGTGGGCGCCGGAATGGCCGGGGGATCTGCAGATGCCGCAGCTGTACTGCGAGGGATGAACCGGCTGTACGGCAGAAGAATGGACCGCAGGGAACTGGAAAAACTGGCGGAACAGGTGGGATCGGATGTGGCCTTCTGTGTGGCGGGGGGAACTTCTCTCGCCCGCGGTCGCGGTGAGGTGCTGGAAGACCTGACGCCGATGCCGGACTGCCAGATCGTGATCTGCAAGCCGAACTTTTCCATCTCGACGCCGGAGCTGTTTCGAAAGCTGGACCAGACCGGGCTGCGTACGCACCCGGATACGGCGGGAATGCTGAAGGCCCTGGAAGAGAGAGACCTGAAGGGTATCGCACTGCGGATGTTCAACGTGTTTGAAGAGGTTTCAGACCGGCGTATGCGCAGCGAGGCGGAAATCAAGCACACCCTGCTGGACTTTGGCGCGATGGGCGCCGTGATGACCGGGACGGGGTCTGCGGTCTTCGGTGTTTTCAATGATGCCGGAGCGGCGGAGGACTGTGCGGAAAAGCTGCAAAGAGAGCGCCTGTTCTGTCGGATCGTCCGTCCGACAGAAAAAACAGAAATATAACAGTATTTTGAAAAGATCAAATCCTGAAAGGATGAAAAAGGCCGCACCCATACATTCCACAGCGCGCTCAGCGCCGCAGAATACCGGATGCGGTCTTTTTCTGTCGGACAGGGGAGAAGAGACGACTCAGTTCTCTCCGATCCGCTCCATGATGTAGCCCTCTACCTGGTCAAAGTCAATTTCCAGAGCAACGGACAGCTCCCCGTGGAGAATGTCCTTTGCCCGCTTCATGGTGGCTTCGGCACGACTGCTGCGGGTCTTCTTCTCCGCCATACGACAGCGCAGCCCTTTAATCACCGAGACCAGAGCTTCGTTGGTGTGGAGCTTGAAAAGCTCGCGATAGAAAGCGTCCACGTGATTGAAGCGGCTGTCGTTGCAGATGGCCGGAGCAATTCCGGGCATCGAATCGATCAGAGCGTCCGCTTCCGCACGGCTGATGATGGGACGCATGAACGCAGTCGTGTCCACCGGGGCAAAATATGTCCCGGAACCAACCAGGGGCGTCAGGTAGTAATATAGTTTTTCTTTGGATGCTCCGCTCATCTCCAGCGGGGCGATTTTCTCAACTGTACAGACTCCATTCTCACCGTAGATTATTTTTTCACCAATATCAAACATGTAATCCTCTCTTCACACCTCAGGCCAAAAACTCGCAAATAACCGTGTCATTTATTATACACGAAAACAAGCTGGATTTCCACTCTTTTTTTATTAAAATTATTGGGGAAAACAGCGTACTTCGGGTCGTTTGCGCATTGTCTTTCCGGTAAAGCTCTGGTATAATCACTGTTATGAAACTGTTTTATGAAGGACATCAATATCAATATGCCGCGGAACAGATGCTCATGACGCTGTTTCCGGGGGAGAGACCCGAATACCCGAAGGAAAAGACCGACGGGGAGCGGATGGAAATCCGGCTGCACAGAGGCGAAAGAATGACCACGGCCAGCTGCCTGTATCACAACGGAAGTCAGGCTTTCTTCGGGCGCGCCGCGGTGAGAAATGAACTCCTGACGGATTCGATTCATACGGACAGTCTGTGCCAGCAGATTCTGAAGCTTGCAATCTATCGCGCCGTGCTGCGCTCCGGAAGAAAAAAACCTGTCTGGGGAGCATTGACCGGTGTAAGACCGGGAAAGCTGATGAGCCCCATGCTGGAGAGCGGGATACCGGAGAAGGAGGCGCTGCGGCGGTTCGAGACAGAGTATGACGTATCTCATGAGAGGGCGCTGCTCTGCCTTGACACATCGAGGGCAACTGTTCTGGCAGACCGGCAGCTGCAGGCGAAGGACGTCTGTCTGTATATAGGCATTCCTTTCTGCCCGACGCGATGTGCCTACTGCAGCTTTGTCAGCCAGTCTGTGGAGAAGAGCATGAAGCAGATTCCGGCATTTCTGGAGGCGCTGGAGCGGGAGCTGAGAGCTGTGGCCGAACAGGTGAGGAAAGCCGGATTGCGAGTTGTGTCGATTTACATGGGCGGAGGAACCCCCACGACATTGAACGAAGTTCAGCTGGGCAGGCTGCTGTCAGTGATCGAGACCCTGTTCGATCTCTCCAGACTGCGGGAGTGCACCGTGGAGGCGGGACGACCGGACACGATTACGCCGGAGAAGCTCCGGACGCTGAGAAAACACGGCGTGGACCGGGTCAGTGTGAATCCGCAGACCATGTCGGATGCGGTGCTGGAAGCCATTGGGAGAAAGCATACGGCAGAGGACATCGTAGAAGCCCTGCGGCAGGTGCGGGAAGTCGGCGGGTTTGCAGTGAACATGGATCTGATTGCGGGTCTTCCGACGGATACAGAAGAGAGCTTTCGAAAGACGGTGGATACCGTTCTGGCCCTGGCACCCGAGAATATCACGATCCATACGCTCAGCATCAAGCGCGGGGCAAGGCTGCACTTCGGTGAAGGAACATTGCCTTCGGACGAAGCGGTGGAGACAATGCTCAATTATGCAAACGCACGGCTCCGTGAAGCGGGATACAGTCCGTATTATCTTTATCGTCAGAAGAATATGTCCGGAGGCTTTGAGAATATCGGATGGACCCGCCAAGGCTATGAGAACCTGTACAACATCTGTATCATGGAGGAGCTGTGCAGCATTCTGGCGGCGGGGGCAGGCGGCTCCACGAAACTGATCCGCCGTGACGGCGGACGAAATGACCGGCTCGTCGCGCCAAAGTATCCGACGGAATACATCGACAGCATCGCACGAATCTGTGAAGAGAAAGAGAAAATCGGTGCGTTTTACCAAAACCTTCCGACAGAGAATACGATAACAGAAGGAGGAGAAACAGATGGCATACAGACTGGAAGACATCAACTATAAGACAATCGCCGACCCAAAGGGAATGATCGAGGAAGCGGATGCTCAGTACGCGAAGAAAGTGGAAGAAGCGGCGGAGAAGATTCTGGAAAACAGAAAAAACAGTCCGATTATCCTGCTTTCCGGCCCATCCGGTTCCGGCAAGACCACCACGGCGATGAAGATCTCCGAAGCGCTGGAAAAGCATGGCGTGAAAACCCATTATGTCGGGATGGACGATTACTACAACACGATCCTGCCGGAAACAGTTCCGAGAACGCCCGACGGCGAGATGGACCTGGAATCTCCGCTCTGTCTGGATCTGGAGCTGATGAACAGGCACTTTACGGAGCTTTCACAGGGGAAGAGAATCTATGTGCCGAAATATGAGTTTTCACGCCAGATGCGGATTCAGGAGCCTTCAAAGTCCATCAAACTGAAAAAGGACGAAATGGTCGTGTTTGAGGGCATCCACGCGCTGAACGACATGATCACCAATGTCCATCCGGAAGCCTTTAAGCTCTTCATTTCCGCCAACAGCGACGTGACCTTCGGCGGAAAACTGGTTTTCAAGAGAAGCTGGTTCCGTCTGGTCCGGCGCACGGTGCGTGATTTCAAGTTCCGTGGGACGGATCCCGCGAGCACCATCGCCATGTGGGCCAATGTGCGCCGCGGAGAGCACCAGTATATTTCTCCGTTCAAGAACAAGGCGGACTTCCAGTTTGATACCTCCTTTACCTATGAGCTGGCGGTTATGAACGCGACGGCAACGATGCTTTTCCAGAAGATCCCGGAGGGGATCGAGCGGTTTGATGAGCTGAAGACGGTATTCCCGGCTTTGCTGCTGTTTGGAAACATTGATGAGAGTCTGGTTGCTCCGGATGCGATGCTGAGAGAGTTCATCGGCGGCGGAATCTACGAGTACTGACAGAATTCACAATTTTTAGCGAAAAAACGACGGATTCCCGGCAAAATTTCGGCACTTTTTTGTCTAAAATCCATAGCTTTGCGTATTGATTTTTAGACCTGTTTTATGCTAAAATTTAGGCGCTGTCCGGAAAGGACTCACAGGGTGCTTTTCGGACTGACATGAGTCACTTATAAAATATTATTTTATGGAGGATTAACATGATTAAAGTTGGTATCAATGGTTTCGGCCGTATCGGTTCCCTGGCTTTCCGCGCCGCCATCCAGTCTGACGATATCGAAGTCGTCGCCATCAGCGCTCCGGGTCATCCCGCAAGCCATGTTGCATATTGCGTAAAGTATGACTCCGTTCACGGTCGCTTCAATGGCGAAGTTTCCGGCAATGACGAGGACAGCACAATCACCGTCAACGGCAAGACCGTTAAGATCCTCTCCGATAAGGCTTATCGTGACGCCACTCAGCTTCCCTGGGGCGAGCTCGGTGTTGAGTATGTTCTCGAGTGCACCGGTGTTTACCTGACCAAGGAGAAGGCCCAGGCTCACATCGACGCAGGCGCCAAGGTTGTTGTTATGTCCGGCCCCGCGAAGGACGACACCCCGATGTTCGTCTGCGGCGTCAACCTCGACAAGTACACCCCTGACATGCAGTTCGTTTCCAACGCTTCCTGCACCACCAACTGCCTGGCTCCTCTTGCCAAGGTCGTGAATGACAACTTCGGCATCATTGAAGGCCTCATGACCACGGTTCATGCTTCCACTGCCACCCAGGCCATCGTCGACGGTTTCCCGAAGAAGAAGGACCTCCGCGGTGCCCGTTCCCTGTACAACAACATCATCCCGTCTTCCACCGGCGCTGCAAAGGCTGTCGGCAAGGTTATCCCCGAACTCAACGGCAAGCTCACCGGTATGTCCATGCGTATCCCCGCTCCGGACGTGTCTGTTGTTGACCTGACGGTTCGCCTTGAGAAGGCTGCTACCTATGATGAGATCTGCGCTGCTGTGAAGGCGGCTGCCGAAGGCCCCATGGCCGGTATCCTTGAGTTTCGTGAAGCTCGTTGCATGGTATGACAATGAGTGGGGCTTCTCCAACAAGATGCTCGACCTCACCCGTCACATCGACAGCGTCCGCAAGGCCTGATTCGAATAACAAAACCTGTAAAAAATACCCGAAAGCTCGTCTTTCGGGTATTTTTTCATCCTCGTACGAAATCCGCAAAAGCGGTGGTCTGGTATGAAAGACTTCGTCTGGTATGACAGACATCAGAAAACGCAAAAAGTCTTTCATACCACTTTCAGAACGGAAACTGATTCAGTATTCAGTTCACCAGAACGAAGGTGTTATCCCGCTCTGCGTAAACTTCTCTGCCGTAGTAGAACTTGTCTCCGACAGGATCGTAGTTCAGCGTTGTAACGAATTCGCCGTTGGCATCGTGATAGTTGTAGTGGAGATCCACCGTGGTATCGTTGACCTTCACCCAATAGAAGTCCTCGTTGGTGGTGACGGTCTGGGTATAGGATCCGGAATTGCCTGAATCATAAAGGTTTGTGGCATTCAGGAAGCTGCCGTCAGCATTCAAAACGATAAATACCTCAAAGTCATCGCCGAACGGGGAAGGGGGCATGCGCCAGGAGCCGACTACCGGGTCAACTTCTTCTGCAGTTTCTGCCGGCGCGACAGGTGCTTCCGAAACAACAGCGGGATCGGTGGGGGCGGCAGCGGTGTTGCCGTCTGCACAGGCAGTCATCATGGTCAGAATCATCATGATTGCGAGGATCATCGTAATCGCTGGGGTCATTTTTTTCATTCTTTTTTCCTCCATGAACAGAATCCAAAGTACTTGAGAGATTATAATGCACAAACCGTCACACAAGTGTCACACACGGCCGGCGCGTAAAAACGGGAGCCGGATTTGATCCGACTCCCGGGAGTGTTCTTCAGGCCGGCCTGCGGGCTGTTTTTGCTTATTGCATGCCGTTGATCAGAGAATTGATCTGGTCCGCGGTAAGACCGTTGCCTTCATCACCCATATTATAGGAAATGGAATAGTGCGCGCCGGCAGAATCAAAAGTGACCGCATTGGCTGTGTTGCCGTCTCCGCGGCAGTTGACCGTGAGGCCTTTGACGTCCTGGGTCCAGGACTTGGAATAATTGGTATAGTCACCGATCAGATCGTTGCCGCCGGTCGTGAAGGATTTCCGGATGGTCAAAGTGTTCTCATCGGAATAGTCCGCTTCGATCATGCCGGATCTTGCACGGTATCCAAAGAAGATGGTGCCGGCGGGAAGGGCTTCATCCACCGGGGAGGAGAAAACAACACCGGAGATGGAAACCGCGGTATCCAGGTCGGCGGTATCGGTCCAGTCGCTGACCACAACATTGGAAGCTGCCACAGAGGAGGTATTCATGTCATCCATGCCGTCAGTCATGCCATCGCTGCTCGCAGGTGTGGTCTCAGTTGGAGCGGCAGCTGCCGCAGCGGTGTTCTGCGTTGCGCCCTGCACAGTGATCGTCGCCGTTTTTGTATCGGCGGTGCCGCTGTTGTTGGAGTAACGGCAGTACACCTTCCAGCCGTTGGCGTTGAGAGGAATGTTCTGGAGCTGCATGGTCCCCTGATCGCCATTGACGATCTTCATCTGCGGGAATTCCTTCTTGACTGCGTCATCGGAGTAGGTGTAATCGTCGCCGTTCGGGCTGACAAAGTGCCAGCGCGCCAGAATGGCGCCGGTATGCTTTGCGACAAACCAGGCTGATTCACCAGGCTTTACGGTCTCATCTGTGGGATCCTTGGTAACCTTTGGAGCGTTGGCCGCATTCGCTGTCGCAGCGTCCGTATTTCCGGCAGCGTTGGCGTTGTTGGCGGTGCCGGCACCCTCGACGGTGAGGAGGGCAGACTTGGAGTCCACAGAGCCATTGTTGTTGGAGAAGCGGCAGTAGAAGCGATAACTGTTGAGTTCCGCGGGAATGTTCGAGAGCTTCATGGAGTCGTACTCACCGTTCTTGATGGTGAGGGTCGGGAACTTGGTTGCAGCCTCGTCATACTGGAGATCTGTTCCATCGGGGCTGACAAAGTGCCAGCGTGCCAGAATGGCGCCCTTGTGGTTGGCCACAAACCAGCAGGAGCCGCCAACCGGGACCTTTTCATCCGTAGGATCCTTGGTGATTACCGGGGATCCGGGGGCAGCCGTCGGCACAGGTGTGGCCGTCGGCACAGGAGTCGGCGTGGGTGTGGCGGCCGGTGCCTGCGAGGGAGCGGGTGTAGAGGCTGACTGTGCCGGCGTGGAAGCAGTCGACTGTGTATTATCAGAGGAGCTCATTACGAGAGAGGAGCCTGTGTCAGAACCAAGCGCCCCGGAATAAACGAATGTGGTGGGATCACTGCCAACATAAGCCAGATCATCGGTCCAGACCAGGTTAGTCCCGGAGACAGTGAAACGGCCGGTGCCACTGGAGGACACCAGACGATTGGACTGGGCACCGCTCTCGTTGGTAGTCTGTTCCATCATAACGGCATCGTTATAAACAATTGCCTGTTTCTGGGGGTCATAGGTGCCGGTCATTTCCCAGTGGGCGCTCTCTGCGGCGCTGCTGGGCCAGTTGATCACGATAGAGGCAGACTGGGAGTCCTTCGCTGTCAGGCTGAGCGTAGCACGATGGGCCATCTGCTCAGAATAAACACCTTCCAGCTCCATCATGTTCACCGTGCTTTCTACAGTGACAGGTGTGGTATCGGTGTCAATATCTGCGCCCTTCTTCCCGAGGTTCTGCAGGAAGCCGGGCATCCCGCATGCGCTGAGCAGGAATACCAGACAGAGCATGCCGGATATCACAAGATACATGGATTTCTTTTTCACAGTATACAATCCTCCTTTTATCATAAAGGAAATACTTAAAAGAATTTTACCACTAGCGCCGTTATTTTACAATTACAATCCGGAAACAATTGCATATATTGTGCTGTTTTCTGTTCACAACTCATAGATTTTGCTGTATAATGATTATACAATACTTTGGAGAATGAACAATGGGAATAAAAAAGAAGTTTATCTATATCGTTCTGGGCATTGTTGCGGCGCTGGCGATTATGCTGGCCGGAGGACTGATTGCCTATCTGTCCTGGGAAAAACCGCCGGAGTTACCGGCATCTCCTCAGCCGGCACTGATCGTGGAAGAGACGCCGGAACCGGAACCGACACCGACACCGGAACCAATGCCGGAAGGAACCGCGTTTGAAAACAGCAGACGGGATGGCATCTATACGGTACTGCTTGTGGGACTGGACCAGATGAGCGGGAGCACAGACACCATCCTGGTTGGCAGATTTGACACGGTCAGGCACGAGGTCAACCTTGTCAGTATTCCACGCGACACCATCATCAATGTGGATACGGAGGTCAGAAAGATCAATTCGGTCTATGCCGGCTCCATCAACTGGGGCGGAAACGGGATCGACTCTCTCATGACGCAGATCGACTGGCTGACAGGGTTCGTGCCGGACTGTTATGCGGTGCTGGATCTGTACACGTTTATCGATGTGATCGATGAGCTGGGCGGGGTGGATTTTGACGTTCCGGAAGAGATGGAATACATGTACCAGGATGTTATGGGAGATAAGGGATATCTCTATCTGGCACCCGGGATGCAGCATCTGGACGGCGCCCATGCAATGGCCCTCTGCCGTTACCGCATCGGCTATATCACGGGAGATTACGGGAGAATCGATGTACAGCACGCATTTCTGAAAGCCTGCGCGGATCAGTTCATCAGGCTGGGCAACATTCCTCATGCGCGTGCCGTTGCGGAAATGCTGGGAGAAAACCTGAACACAAATCTCACTACGGCAAACATCGCCTGGTTCATGCGCCAGCTGATGAAATGCAAAAGCGAGGACATTCATTTTTACACCATGCCCTCGGAAGGGAGAATCCTGCAGGGGTACAGCTATGCGGTACCGAGGCTCTGGGAGTGGATTGAGATGGTCAACTTCAGCCTGAATCCGTTCGATACGGAACTCGGGATGTGGAACATGAATCTGGTATACATCGACGGAGCGGGGTATTCCGGAACCCAGGGGTATCTGGACGGAGACTGGTACTTCCAGACAGAAGAGGACTGAAGAATACAACAAGCTTTAACGGAATCTTTACAGGCCCGTCCCCTTGCCGGGGGACGGGCCCTGTGTTATGATACATGAAGAGAATCTTTATGAAATCTTTGCAGTTGGAGGGAGCAGGGCCAATGTCCGGGAATGGGCAGAAACTATCCGATTTTCGCCAGCGTGTGTTCAAGATGGTTTCCGTCGGCATCGTGGATGATCATATTAACCAGGGGTATGATGTGATCAGCACGTTGATGCTGCTGATCAATCTGTTCGGCGCGTTTGCGGGGACCTTTGATGGCATCGAGGCGCAGTACGGCGAATTCCTCCGGCAGGTGGAAGCTGTCACAGTGGCCTTCTTTGCGCTTGACTATGTGCTGAGAATGTATACAGCTCCGTGCCTGTATCCCGATCAGACCGGATATCAGCCGTATCTCAGGTATGCGTTCTCCGGTGCGGGCATCATTGACTTCCTGTCTTTTGTGCCTTACTACCTGCCGATGTTCTTCCCTGCCGGGGCGGTCGCTTTCCGTCTGATCCGGGTGGCGAGGATCCTGAGACTGTTTCGCATCAACGCGTATTATGACTCACTGAATGTCATCACGGATGTCATTGTCGGAAAGAGCCAGCAGCTGCTCTCCTCGGTGTTCATCATTTTTGTCCTGATGCTGGCCTCCAGTCTCGCCATGTATTCCATTGAGCATGAAGCACAGCCGGGTGTATTCAAAAATGCTTTTTCAGGACTCTGGTGGGCGGTATCCACGCTATTGACGGTGGGATATGGAGATATCTATCCGATTACACCGCTGGGCAAAGCATTCGGCATTCTCATCACATTTTTGGGTGTGGGCATGGTCGCCATTCCCACCGGTATCATCAGCGCCGGATTCGTGGAGCAGTATTCCAGACTTCAGCGGATTTCGGACTATGCAAAGGAAGAAAACCTGCACTTTGTGAAGATCGAACTCTCTCGTGAGGACGAATGGAACGGAAAGCAGATCGCAGACCTGAAGCTGCCGCACGGGATCATCGTCGCCGTGATTCAGCGCGGAAAGGAGATCATCGTCCCGCGCGGAGATGTCATCCTGAAAACAGGGGACAAGCTGGTCCTGGGTGCGGAAGCGCTGAAGGGCGACCATCCGGTAAATCTCAAGGAAATCACCCTGCTGCGAAACCATGAGTGGAATGACACCGCAATCAAGGATCTCGACATCTCGCGACAGACCTATATTGTCATGGTGCGCCGGGACGGAAAGGCACTGGTACCAAATGGAGGCCTGATTCTGAGAAAGGGAGATGTGATCATCCTCTATACGAAGGAACACCTGGCAAATGAAGAGGTCCTGACAGTTTGAGACGATGAGCACATCCTGGAAAGATCAGCCTTCCGGGAACAGGCTCTGTACAGTTTGGAAAGCGATAAACGGGGAATACAGGGATAAGCGAAACCGCCGGAGAAATCAGAAGCTCCGGCGGTGTTTTCTCCGGTGGGGAATTGAACAGGAATGATGCTTGAGCTTTCCTGGCAGAAATGCTATACTCA
Organism: Oscillospiraceae bacterium; assembly: GCA_902798545.1. Taxonomy (GTDB): domain Bacteria; phylum Bacillota; class Clostridia; order Oscillospirales; family Oscillospiraceae; genus Limivicinus. Next base: position 53,821 of record CADBWQ010000013.1, on the reverse strand, counting down.
GGGCAATACAGCAGCTGAGGAGCAAGTACGATGAATGTCATTGAAGCGATCATGAGCCGTCACAGTTACCGGGGAAAGTATAGAAACGAACCGGTGCCGAGAAAAGATCTTGTCACGATCATGGAGGCGGGACTCGCGGCACCGTCCGGGTGTAATAAACAGACGACCAGCCTGATTGCAGTGGATGATCCGGCCATTCTGGAAGAATTCCGTCGGATAATTGACCCGCCGGTGGGGGAGACGGCTCCGGCAGCAATCTGTGTTCTGACCAGGAGAGTGAACGCCTATCGGGATAAATGTTTTGCAACACAGGATTATTCTGCGGCAATCGAAAATATGCTGCTGGCAATAGAGGCACTTGGTTATCGAAGCTGCTGGTATGAGGGACATATCACCGATGATGACCGGATCTGTGACCAGATGGCAGCACTGCTGAATGTTTCGAGCGACTATGAACTGGTTTGCTTTCTGCCGGTTGGAATCGCCGAAGAGAAGATCAGGCTGCCAAAAAAGAAAGCGTTCGGAGAGCGAGCATGGTTTAACCGGATGCCGACGGAATGATGGAAAAAGGACACGGACGCCTATGAGCGACAGAAAGAAACAGTGGAAAACCTGGTGGTGGTATCACAAGATTCATGTGCTGATTGCAGCATCAGCGATTGCCGTGATTCTGTATTCCATCCTGCCGGGTATATTTGCGGTGAAGCCGGATTACAGTGTCGCTCTGATCACAACAGAAGGAATCCCGGAAGAGACAATGGCTGCACTGCGGGAACGATTCGAACAGGTCGCTGATGATGCCAATGGAGACGGGGCAATTTTTGTGGATGTCGTGCACTATGGTGCAGATCTCAGCGGTGAAACCGAGGGAACCGTCAATTATCTGGAGGCATCCCGTCTGGATGCGGACCTGGTGGGGAAGGTCAGCAGTGTTTTTCTCCTGGATAATCCGGACGGGTTCCGCGCGAATACAGCAGTGGAGATAGAAGCAGAAAACCTCTGCGCAGAACTGGCTTTTTTTAAAGGAATATCGCTGCCGGAGGGGACGGCGGTTACCATCCGCACCGACAGCGATGCAAAGATATTATATGACAGAATCCTTGAACGCCGCTGATATCGAGTCAGCGGCTTTTTATTGAACAGGAACGGAGAGACACTTCTGCCCGGTCAGTTCTTCGGTGCGAGAATCCGGCTGACCGAAACCGGCATACAGCGTCCAGTTCCCGCTGCCGGGGACGCGCCTGCCGTCCTCTTTCACGACGGTAAAAGCGCGCTGCTGGATCGGGATGCGGATGGATTTGGATTCTCCGGCAGCAAGAGAGACGCGGGCAAAGCCGCAGAGAATAGGATTGACCGGCGCATCCGGAGAGAGATTATCTTTGATGTAAAGCTCAATCACCTCGTCTGCGGAAATATCGGAATGGTTTGTGATCGTCACACAGGCACAATCGCGGTCAGCTGACAGTTCTGAGAGCTGCATGTCGGCGTAGCTCAGCCCATAGCCGAAGGGATAGAGCGGAGTGCCGGTGTAATACCGGTAGGTACGGTCCTTCATGCTGTAATCTGTAAACTCCGGCATCTCAGCCAGTGCCTCGTTGTGATAAAAGGTGACGGGGAGTTTCCCGGAGGGGGAAACATCGCCGAAGAGAAGCTCGGCAACGGCTTTCCCGCCACGGGCACCGGGATACCATGTCAGGAGGATGGCGTCTGCTTTTTCCTGTGCGGTTGAGACATCCACGGAGCTGCCGGCCATCAGGAGGACAACCGTGGGCTTGCCGACGGCGAGAACCGCATCCAGGAGCCTGCGCTGGGAGGCGGGGAGCAGCAAATCGTTCTTGTCGCCGGAACCATAGGCATTGCCGTCGTCGGGCTCTTCGCCCTCAATTCTCTCGTCATAGCCGAGAGCGAGGACAACAACATCACTGTTCTCTGCGACGGCGACGGCTTCGGCGATGCGGTCGTCTGCCTGCGCAAGCGGCTCAATGCGGTCCTTGAAGAGATGGCAGCCCTCGGAGTACAGAACGCGTCCGTGACCTTCCAGGCGGTCCTGAATTCCCTCCAGCACCGTCACATAGCGTGAAGAAGTGCCATAGTAGTTTCCGATCAGAGCCCCGCGGCTGTTGGCGTTCGGACCGATCACACCGACGGTTCCTTCTGCTTTCAGCGGCAACAGACCGTTGTTTTTCAGAAGGACGCAGGATTTGAGAGTGGCCTCGTGGGAGAGGGCCAGATGAGCATCACATTCGACCGCGGAGTAGGGGATGCCGTCATATTCCGAGCCCTCGCCACCCATGATACCGAGCAGATAGCGTGTGGTGAAAAGATGAACAGCAGCTTCCGTAATGTCCTCTTCCGTGATCAGTTCCTGATCATAGGCGCTCATCAGGCACTGATAGGAATTGCCGCAGTTCAGGTCACAGCCCATTTTCAGAGCGAGAGCCGCAGACTCCGCGGAAGTACTGGTCACATGGTGCCCGGTATGAAAATCGCGGATGGCCCAGCAGTCGGAGACGACGTGACCTTCAAAGTGCCATTTGCCGCGGAGTGTATCACGCAGAAGCATCCTGCTGCCGCAGCAGGGCTCGCCGTTGGTGCGGTTATAGGCACCCATAACGGATTCGACTTTTGCTTTGGTCACCAGATCCTCAAAGGCGGGAAGATAAGTCTCCTCCAGATCCTTGGGGGTGGCGACAGCGTTGAACTGATGGCGGAGTGCCTCCGGACCGCTGTGTACGGCAAAGTGCTTGGCGCACGCGGCGCTTTTCAGATGCTCTCCATTGCCCTGCAGGCCATGGACATAAGCCTGGCCAAGCCTGGATGTGAGGTAGGGGTCCTCGCCGTAGGTCTCATGGCCGCGGCCCCAGCGGGGATCGCGGAAGATGTTGATGTTTGGAGACCAGAAGCTCAGACCGTGATAGATGTCCCGATCTCCCTTCTTGGAGAACTGATTGAACTTGGCGCGGCCTTCAGTTGAAGCAACATCGCCGAGCTTTTCGACCAGCTCGTCATCGAACATGGCGGCAAGTCCAATCGCCTGAGGAAAGCTGGTGGCGGTGCCGCCACGGGCGACACCGTGGAGCGCTTCGTTCCACCAGTTGTAGGCAGGGATGCCGAGGCGCTCAATGGCGGGAGAGTCAAAACGCAGCTGACTTGCCTTTTCCCGCAGAGTCATCCGGCTCACGAGAGCCCGGGCTTTTGCTTCTGCTGTTTTTCGATCCATTATATATTCCTCCGTTTAAAAAAAGGAAGCCGCTCGCGTCGGTTTCCTTTTTTTGTTTCATTGATAAAAATTATCCTCGTCCGGTTCAATCCGTGCCGCAGGCCCACCGAAACGGGCGAAGACCTTCACCTGGGCACGTGCCGCGATATAGGCCGGAACCGAGACCGCAAACAGAATATAGGCCCAGCCAATGTAGATCACGACGGCTTCCGGAAGAAACAGGAAGCAGAGCACAGGAACGGCGAATGCAATCCAGATCAGAAGCGTCTTCCCCGGCTCGACAAAGGCCAGAGAGAAAGCGTTTTTGATTGTACCGCCGAGACTATTTTCAAAACCTGCGTTCAAGGCGAAGGCCCAGGCCCAGTAAGCCATTACCACGGCGCTGACCAGCACGGAGACGACAATATACACGGTGCGCACACTGCCCACCTGTGCTACGGTGAAGTACCAGTCGACCACTGCGACGGCGAGCCCAACGAGTCCGATCAGACCGAGCAGCAGCGCCTGGACAAGGTTCTGCTTCATGGCGCCAAAGAAGGTCCGCAGCGTGGCAACGGGCTCACCCCGTGCCAGCTTGAGAGAGACGCAGCACAGCGCACTGGTCGAGAGACCGACCGTCACAACAGGCAGGCTGCAGATCAGCCACAGCACGTTCAGGACCATCAGATCAAACAAAATCCGCAGAAAGGCACCGAACGAAACGGCGAGCTTGTTTTTGCGCTCCATTATCCCTTGACGCCGCCGAGAGCAACTCCGGCGATGATGTACTTGGAGAGGGCAAAGTAGACGATAAAGAGCGGCAGCACCGTGAGACTGAGGCCCAGATAGATGGCACCGTACTCACGCTTGTAGATATCGCCCTTCAGCATGGAGACCATAACGGGCATCGTCTTCATGTTGTCGCGAGTCAGCAGGATGGAGGGCATGAACAGGCTGTTCCAGGTATAGACAAAGGCGAATATGCCCTGCGTCGCCATGGCCGGCTTCATGATAGGCATGGCGATGTGGTTGAAGGTATAGAATTCCTTCGAACCGTCGATTCGCGCTGAATCCAGCAGCTCCAGAGGAAGCGAGGCCAGCATGAACTGCCGGAAGAAGAACACCGCCTGGGGGGCGTAAACCGCGGGCAAAATCAGCGACAGGAGATTGTTTGTCAGATGAATCCGATACATGAACTGGTACATACCGATGGAGGTGACGATGCCGGGGATCATCATGACGCAGAGAATGAAAGTGAACATGGCGTTGCGCATTTTCCAGCGGTATGCCACGAGGGCATAAGCGGTCAGCGTGGAGAAATAGACGGTCAGCACAGTGGCTCCGACGGCGACAATCAGAGAGTTGATAAAGCCGGTGGTCGGATTGAAGGATTTGCCGTTAAAGACCTTGAAGTTCTCCATCAGATGCGTAGAGGGAATCAGAGATACTGCCTGCTGCTGAATCTCAAAGGTGCTGCGGGTGGAGTTGATGAACATGACCACAAAGGGGAAAATACTGAGCACAGCCAGGAAGATGCACACAATATAGATCAGCGCGCGGACGGCAGGATTGCCGTCTCTTCTTTCAAGTGATGACATGATTGATTATCCTCCCTTCACTTTCTGTCCCGCATCAGGAAAAAGACGACGGCGGAGAGCGCCGCGATGATCAGGAAGAGGATCATGCTGGCGGCAGCGCCGCGGGCATACATGTAGCTGCCCTGGAAGGACTGATTGTAGATGAACATTGTCGCTGTCAGCGTGGAGTTGTTGGGGTTGCCGTTGTTGAGCATCTTCGGAATGTCGTACATGCTCAGACCGCCGATCAGACTTGTGATGAGTGTGTAGGTGAGAATGGTTCGCAGATTCGGAATCGTGATCTGGAAGAAGATCTGCCGGTCGTTTGCTCCGTCAATCTCGGCAGCTTCATAAATCTCGGGGTTAATGCCGAGTACGCCGGAGACCAGAATAATCATCGTATAGCCGTACCACATCCAGAACTGGATGAAAGCAACAATCCCCCGGGTGGTGGAGGCGCTGTTCATGAAGTAGGTGGTGCTGTCACGCAGCCCCATGTTGACCAGAAGGTCGTTGACCGGACCCTTGGGGTAACCGAAGAGGGCATTGAACAGCACAGCGACAGAAGCTGCAGTGATGATGTTGGGCATATAGAAGACAACCTTGAAGAAACCCTGGCCTTTGATCTTGTTGCGGCGGCTGGTGAACCAGGCCGTCAGAATCAGCGCCAGCGTGATCTGGGGAATGAAGTTCAGTATCCAGAGCACGAATGTGTTCTTCAGAGAGAGAATGAAAGTCGGCGCTTTCAGAATTGCCCGGAAGTTCTTCCAGGGGTCATCCTTCAGAATGTGGAAGGTGATGTTGCCGAGACCCTTGCTGTCCGTAAAGCCCAGGACAACCGTGTACAGCGTGGGATAAAGGTTGAAGATCAGAAAAGCGAGAATAAAGGGAATGCTGAAATAGTATCCGTATCTTGCGTAGCTGAAGCCGTGTTTCTTCTGCAGGGAATTATTCATTTCGTCTTTTCACTCCTTCTCCTGAGATTCTTTCGGGAGTATTCGGTGAGCTCTGCGGGCTCGGAATTGCGTCAGAATTTACGAAAGCCCGGCGCAATCCCGAGCCCACGAACTAAATAGAGAAGAGGGAAGGATAGCAGAAGCTATCCTTCCCTCCGCATTCTGCTTAAGAGTTCAACTGCAGTGGCAATGATCAGAAGTCGACTTCGACGTCGAGGTTATCAGCCACGTTGGTCTTGAATGCGTTGATCGCATCGTCGCGGGACAGCTCGCCGGAAGTGTACTGACGGACTGCGTCACGCCAATAGTTGTTGATGGTCTCATCGTACTGGGTCAGGTTGGAGCCGTTTGCATACTCGTTGGCAGGAACAAAGGCCTCGAACATGTTCTGGCCGCCCAGGAAGTCGAGCTCGCCGTTGGAAACTGCCATGACAGCGCCGGAAGCGACAGTGTCCTTGGTGCCCTGCTCGCCGGACCAGGTGCCGTTGGCCCAACCGTACTGCAGGCCGTCCTCAGTGGCATCAAGGGTGATCCACTTGATGATCTCGGCAACAGCCTCAGCCTTGGTGGTGTCCTTGTTGGCAAGCAGCCAGGTGCCGCCCCAGAAGAAGCCGACGTTGGAGGGGCAGACTGCCCAGTCGCCATAGGTGCCCTCACCGGGTGCGGAGCCGCCGGAGTTACCGGCCATGACATAGTTGATGAGCCATGCGGGGCCATAGAAACCGAAGACAGGCTTCTCGCCGATACCGGCCATGTCAGCATACCAGGCCTCGGTCCAGTCCTGAGTATCATTGTGATAGCCGTTGTCCTTGAGCTGCTTGGAGAGATCGAGGAAGGCTTCACGCTTCGGGTCGATGTTGAGCTTGCCGTCAACGATCCAGCCTTGGTCAGAGCTGTTCTCAATGGCGTGCCAGATATCACCGTCGCCGGAGACGATCGCATAGCCCTTTTCCTTCAGAGCGGCAGCAGCTTCAAAGAACTTATCCCAGCTCTGGGTGCCGGCGCCGATTGCCTCACCGACAACAGCGGGATCGTCAGAACCGAAGACGTCCTTAGCGATGGAGCGACGATAGATGAAAGCACCGCCAGTGGCCTGATAGCCAAGGCCGACAACCTTGCCGTCGGAGGGACGGGTGCCGATCTCAACAGAGTAGGGGGCGATCTGAGCGGCCTCGATCTCAGCGTCGACGTCGATGCCAAGATCTTCATAGGCAGCGGCATACTGAGCCATGTCACCCTGAGCATACTTCAGAATGAATGCAGCCTCGGCGCAATACAGGTCGGGAGCATCGGCTCCGCCGGAAGCCAGAGCCTGGTCCAGAGCGGGCTGATACAGACCATCGGTCGTGGCGATGATCGTGGTGTTGATTTCATACTTGTCTGCGAAGTCGGGGTGCGTCTCAACATAACGATTGATCATGTTGGGAACTTCGTCCGTGAAGGACATCACGTTGATAACAGTTTTTCCGTCTGCGAACGCTGCGGGAGCGCTGAAGCAGCACAGAGAGAAGACCATTACCAGGGCCATGAGCAGTGCTAAACGTTTCTTCATTTTGGTTCCTCCTTAAAAAAATCTGTGATTATATTAAATGCAGGAAATCCTGCTAATCACCTGAGGTCTGCAACCGTCTCGCCCACCAGAAGGGAACCGGAGACGATACGGCGGTCAATCAGTGCGGTTTTCGGATGTTCAATCAAATCAATGAGACAGCTTGCGGCGAGCGTCCCGAGTTCTCCCGTATTCTGCTTCCAGGTTGTGAGCCTCGGACTGAGAATCTGTGAAAGCGCGATTCCGTCATAGCCGCATACGGAGATATCATCCGGGACGCGGAGGCCGGCGTCATGAATTGCGTTCAGACCGCCGATGCAGGAGAAGTCGTCCGGGAAAAAGATGCAAGTCGGACGGTCATCTGAAGAGATCAGCTCTTTGGTCAGGCGGTAACAGGATTCAGAGTCGTGATATTCGCTGAGCCTGACAAAACCATCTCGAATCGGAATACCGGCTGCCTCACAGGCCCGATAGAAGCCGGTCAGTCGGTTTTTGGTGACAGTGGTCTCTTCCCCGTGAAGGAAGGCGAGCTTCCGATGACCTTTTGAGAGAACATAACTTGTCAGTTTCTCCATGCCCTGGAGATTATCCGAGAGAATTGCGATCCGGTTATTGAACAGATGGTCGATCGTAACGACCGGGAGACTGGAAGAGACAAGCTCTACGACCATCGGGTCTTCAAAATCCACCGAGGCGATCACCACGCCGTCTACACCGCGATAAAGGCAATGCTGAAGATAGCTGCTTTTCTGATGACCGACATTCTCGTTGATGAACGTGATGTCGTAACCTCTGTGCTCCGCCTCCACCCTGACGCTGTCCAAAACGGTGGAAAAAAACTCGTGCGCCAGACCGCTGCTTCTGCGATCCACAAAGAGAACCCCGATGTTATAGCTTCGGTTGGTTTTCAGCATCCGTGCGGCGGCGTTGGCCATATAGCCCATCTCTGCGGCGACACTTTGGATCCGCTCCCGCGTCTCAATGCTGATGTCCTGCTGGTTGTTCAGCGCTTTGCTGACGGTGGCAACGGACACACCGCAGCGTGCAGAGATATCTTTGAGTGAAACCACCTTAAACGAATCCTTTCTCGACCACACTCCACTTAACCGATTTCAATATAAAAATACAGCATGTGAGGTGAAAATGCAAGTCGTTAATAAAACTTTGGTAAAGGTACACAACAAAAGAACGGATTTTTTGTACGGTTTCACAAAAGGCTAATCGGAATTATCTCTGACTTTCCTAAAAGAGCTTTACATAATGCACACAAAACAACAAAATCGTTTTCTGGGCGTCTTGAAAAGAACTCATGTGACAGATCGAAACATAACTTAATCGATTTCGATAGCTAAGATACCGCATTTTTCCATGAAAATCAAGACTAAATTTGATTTTCAGCAATAGTGTACAATTTCAGAATGACAAATTTGTACATAATCACGAAAACGCTTGCGCAAAAAAGACTTGCTTTTTCGGCCAAAATCGTATATTTTATTAATATTGATACTTAAACGATTTCGAGAGGGAGAACAGTATGAAATACGGCTACTTTGATGATGCTCACCGGGAGTATGTGATCACGACTCCCCGGACACCTCTTCCCTGGATCAATTACCTCGGAAACGAAGACTTCTTTACACTGCTCAGCAATACCGCAGGCGGATACAGTTTCTACCGTGATGCAAGACTGCGCCGGATTACCCGTTACCGCTACAACAACTGCCCGCTGGATCAGGAAGGCTTCCATTTATATGTAAAAGACGGAGAGACCGTATGGAACCCCGGCTGGCAGCCGGTTCAGACGGAGCTGGATGCGTACAGCTGCCGCCACGGCCTGGGTTATTCCGTGATCGAAGGGGAAAAAGACGGTGTTGTCGTAAAGCAAGAGTTTATTGTCCCCAGAGGCGAGCAGTGCATGCTGATCCGCGTAACAGCCTCTAACCGGTCTGCTCAGTCGAAGCAGTTGAAGCTGTTCCCGTACCTGGAGTTCTGCCTGTGGGATGCGATGGACGATGCGTCCAACTTTCAGAGAAATTTCTCCACCGGAGAAGTCGAAGTCGTCGGGAGCACGATTTATCACAAGACGGAATACCGTGAGAGACGCGACCATTACGCCGTGTTCTGGGCCAACCGCGAAGCGCAGGGCTTTGATACATCCAGAGACGCGTTCATCGGTGTTTACGGAAGCCCGGCGAAGCCGGAGGCTGTTTTCGGCGCGGGATGCACGGGGAGTATTGCCCATGGCTGGCAGCCGATCGCGGCACAGCAGTTTGATATCAGTCTCCGGCCCGGCGAGCAGGACAGCCTGATCCTCGGTCTCGGATATATCGAAAATCCAGCGGAAGAAAAATGGGAGAGCCTCGGTGTCATCAACAAGAAAAAGGCGGAAGCCATGATTGCCCGATTTGCTGATGCGGCGGCTTTCGACAGGGCGATGACGGATCTGAAAGCCTTCTGGACCGACCTCCTGTCCGGCTATGAGGTTCACAGCGAAGATGAGAAGCTCGACCGCATGGTCAATATCTGGAACCAGTACCAGTGCATGGTGACCTTCAATATGAGCCGCAGTGCCAGCTACTTTGAGAGCGGTATGGGCCGCGGTATGGGATTCCGGGATTCCTGTCAGGACCTGCTGGGCTTCGTCCATATGATTCCGGAGCGGGCGCGGGAGCGCATCCTTGATATCGCGGCGACGCAGTTCCCGGACGGAAGCGCCTACCACCAGTACCAGCCCCTCACCAAGAAGGGAAATCTGGCTGTCGGAAGTGGATTCAACGATGATCCGCTGTGGCTGATCGCCGGGACGGACGCCTATCTCTGCGAGACCGGCGACTGGAGTATCCTGGAGGAGTCTGTCGACTTTGACAACGACCCGGCCGTCGCACAGCCCCTGATGGAACACCTGCGACGCAGTTTCAACTTTACGAAAACGCACCTTGGCCCCCACGGCCTGCCCCTCATTGGCCGTGCGGACTGGAACGACTGCCTGAATCTCAACTGCTTCTCCGAACATCCCGGCGAGAGCTTCCAGATCACAGGACCCAGCGAAGGGCCGGTGGCGGAGAGCGTGTTTATCGCGGGCATGTTCGTGAAATACGGCAGCGCGTATGTACGGATCTGTCGGCATCTCGGACTGGACGCGGAAGCTGCCGAAGCGGAAGCCGCAGTTGCGGAGGTGGAGAAGGCCACACTGGATGCCGGCTGGGACGGTGCCTGGTTCCGCAGGGCGTTTGACGCCTACGGCCATGTGGTCGGCGGAAAAGAATGCGAAGAAGGACAGATCTTCATTGAACCCCAGGGCATGTGCGTCATGGCCGGGATCGGCAAGGAGACCGGAGAGGCTGCTGCCGCAATGAAGAGCGTGGAAGAGCGGCTGGACACGAAGTACGGTATCGTTCTGCTGCAGCCCGCATACACGAAGTATCACCTCGAACTGGGCGAGATCTCGAGCTATCCTCCCGGATACAAGGAGAACGCAGGCATCTTCTGCCATAACAATCCGTGGATCGTCTGCGCGGAAGCGGAGCTCGGCCATGGAGACCGGGCCTTCCAGGTGTATAAGAGAACAGCACCTGCGTACATCGAGGATATCAGTGAAATTCATCGGACAGAACCCTATGTTTACAGCCAGATGATCGCCGGCAAAGACGCGGCGAGCTTCGGCGAGGGAAAGAACAGCTGGCTGACGGGTACGGCAGCATGGACTTTCCTGAGTATCAGCCAGGCTATCCTTGGTATCAAACCGACGCTGGACGGACTGAAAGTCGACCCGTGCCTGCCGGCAGAAATGAAGGGATTTACGGTAACACGGCGTTATCGCGGAGCGATCTATCACATCACAGTGAAGAATCCGGAAGGCGTTCAGTATGGGGTCAAGCGCGTTTTCGTTGACGGCGTCGAGCATAAGAGCAATATACTTGCTCCGGCCGTTGCGGGAACTGTCGTGAACGTCGAAGTTGTGATGGGATGAGACCATAAAAAAGGTACGCTACAATAATCACTGAAGAATAAGCATACAGCGGCCTGCTTCACTAGTGAAGCAGGCCGCTGTATGCTTATAATGGCAATATTTATTCTCCGTAGCCCATGGGGTTGTGGGACTGCCAGTTCCAGGTGTCGCGGCACATGTCCTCCAGGCCGTATTCCGCTTTCCAGCCGAGGAGCTCTGCGCTCTTGTCGGGGCTGGAGTAGACGGTTGCGAGGTCGCCGGCACGGCGCGGGGCAATTTCATAAGGGATGGGAACGCCGTTGACGCGCTCAAAGGTCTTGACCATGTCCAGAACACTGTATCCCATGCCGGTACCGAGATTGAAGACACTCTCACCGCGATGAGATTGCATATAGTCGATGGCGGCAACATGACCGCGGGCCAGATCAACAACATGGATATAGTCACGCACGCCCGTGCCATCGGGAGTGTCATAGTCGTTGCCGAATACATTCAGGTGGTCCCGGCGGCCGACAGCAACCTGGGCGATATAGGGCATCAGGTTGTTTGGAATACCGCGGGGGTCCTCGCCGATGCGGCCGCTTTTGTGAGCGCCGATAGGATTGAAGTAACGCAGAAGAACAACGGACCAGTCCTCAACGGCTTTGGCGGTGTCACGGAGAATCTGTTCGGACATATATTTTGTCCAGCCGTAGGGATTGGTGCACATGCCGGTGCGGGAACTCTCCTTCAGAGGCATGTCGTTGTCTCCTGAGTAAACAGTGGCGGAGGAAGAGAAGACGATGTTCTTCACACCGTGGTCACGCATGGCCTCACAGAGACGGACGGTGGAGAAGAGGTTGTTGTCATAGTATTCAAGAGGCATCTGAACAGATTCGCCGACAGCCTTCAGGCCGGCAAAGTGAATGGCACAGTTGATGTCGTGCTTCTCGAAGATACGGTCCAGAGCGGCGCGGTTACGGACGTCCTCCTGGTAGAACGTGACGGATTTTCCGGTGATCTCCTCAATGCGCTCGACGGCTTTGGCAGAGGAATTAACAAGGTTATCGATGATGACGACGTCGAAATCTTTTTCCAGAAGTTCAACGCAGGTGTGGCTGCCGATGTATCCGGCGCCGCCGGTGACAAGTACGGTCATGGCAAACAATTCCTTCTTTCTTTTTTCAATCAATCTAACAGGGTTTCCGGATAGATCCCGTCCCTGCGCATTTTGGCGATGGCGTCGATGACGCTTTGGAGATCCTCGCGATAGGTGATCCCGTGCCAGGTCTCCTCACAGTTCAGAACACGGATCCGCCCGCGATTTTCCTGGATCATGGCATTGGCAACAAAGGGGAGAAAATACTCGCACTTCTCTGGATTGACGGAGAGATTTTCCTCCAGCCAGGCAGGGAAGCGGGTACGCAGCTCATCCATCATCTCAAGGCCGAAAGCCCAGCAGTTCATACTCACGCTCAAGTCGCCGGAGAGAGGTTCCCAGTGGACACCGTCCTCGGTGAAAGCGGCGTCGGAACCGCGCTTTTCGATTTTGGTGCGTTCCACAACATCGGTGAGAAAACCGTCTTCCACACTGCAGATGCCGCGGGCAACAGTACCGTTTTCCGTGACGGTGTTGCGAAGCCGGTAGGCAACCATGGCATGTTCATGCTCGTCACGCGGACCGGTCATGAAGTCGTAGAGGGCGCGATATGCACCGGGACCGTAGAAATCATCTGCGTTGATGACGGCGAAGGGGCCGTCCACTTCCTCTGCGGCACAGAGCGCAGCGTGAGCGGTTCCCCAGGGCTTCACACGGCTCTCGGGAACGGAGAACCCCTCCGGCAGCTTATCCAGTTCCTGGAAGACAAGACGTACGTCAAAATACTTCGCCATCCGGTCGGCAACGGCGGCGCGGAAGTCTGCTTCGATGGCATGCTTGATGATGAAGACAACCTTACGGAAGCCGGCCCGATAGGCATCGTACAGCGAAAAGTCTATAATGGCATGTCCGTGGTCATCGACGGCGGTAATCTGCTTGAGCCCACCAAAGCGACTGCCCATGCCGGCAGCCAGAATCACAAGACAAGGTTCACCCATGAATCAATATCTCCTTTTGGCTTCTCTGCAATAATAATTGAAGTTGCGTTCACGCTCGAGCGTGCTGCTGTCCATGTGACCCGGATAAACTTCATAATCTCCGGGAAGGTCACAGAGCCGCTTCAGGCTGCGCAGTTCCTCTTCCATATCTCCGCCGGGAAGATCGGTCCGCCCGCAACTGCCGCGGAACAGGGTATCCCCGGTGAAAAGCGCGTTTTCACAAACGATGCTGACACCGCCGGGCGTGTGGCCGGGGGTGGCGAGAATCTCAAAGCTCATCCCTGCAAATCGAAGTACATCCCCGTCATCGTAATAACGCCCGTTCTCCGGGAGCATGTAGGAATAATGCGTATCTCCGGTGGTACGCGCGTCGTCACGAGGACAGAGATAGACAGGCGCGCCGGTCTCCTCCATGACCGCGTCCACGGCTCCAACGTGATCATAGTGACCGTGAGTCAGGAAAATGGCTTCGCATTTGAGATGATTGCTTTCCAGATAATCAAGGATACAGTTGCTCTCGTCACCCGGATCAATGACGACACAGGCGAGAGTCTCTTCGTTGGTAACAACATAGCAGTTGGTTTCCAGCTGCCCCACGGGCAGCGTTTTGATCAGCATGAGGGAATCTCCTTCCAAAAGAAAACAGGATAGTATTCATCAAAGTCAGCGATAACCGGCGTGTCAGCTTCCGTTGCGTGTGACGCTGGAAACACCGGAAACACCGGCGACGCGGTTCATCATATAGCGGAGTTCAGCCGCGTTTTTAACTTCAAGGGAAATGACCGTCACAGCCTGTCCGTAACCGACGCTGCGGGAAGAAAGGTTGCGCACTTTTGCGTTCATGGAGTTGAGTACAGTGGCAATGTCCATGACAAGACCGTTGCGGTCCTTGGAGGCGATGGTGATGGTGGTCACGTAGATATCGGAGATGGTATCAGCCCATTCAACCTTGATCCATCGGCCTTCGTTTTCGGGTGAGGTGTCGCGGTTGATGTAATTCTGGCAGTCCTTCCGATGAATGGAGACACCCTGGCCGCGGGTGATAAAACCAATGATATCGTCACCTGGAACAGGGGTACAGCAGCGGGAGAACTTGATGAGACAATTGTCCAGCCCCTCCACGAGAATCCCATGTACGGCCTTGGCGTTGCGCTTGGCCTGCTGCTCTCTGCGCTCCGCGGCATCGGTGACTTTTTCGATCGCGTTGCGGTGATCGGGCCTGGTGCTCTTGACGTCATCACGCAGACGGTTTGCCACGCGGATCGCGGTAATGCCTCCGTAGCCGATGGCGGCATAGAGATCGTCTTCCTCATTGAAGGAGAGCTTCTTCATTACCGGGTGAAGAATATCCGGGGTCAAAGCCTCGTCAGGAGCAACACCCATATGCCGAAGCTCATCTTCCAGCATGGCACGGCCGCGCAGAATGTTCTCCTCGCGGCGTTCCTTCTTATACCACTGTTTGATCTTGGTACGGGCCGAGCCGCTCTTGACAAAGTTGAGCCAGTCGCGGCTTGGACCGGGAGCGGATTTTGAAGTGCGGATCTCAACAATATCGCCGTTCTGCAGGACAGTGTCATAGGGAACAATGCGACCGTTGACCTTGGCGCCCACCATGTGGTTGCCGATATCCGAGTGGATGCTGTAGGCAAAGTCGACAGGGGTTGCCCCGGCAGGCAGGTTAATGACGTCGCCCTTGGGAGAGAAGACAAAGACCTCATCGGCAAACATGTCGATCTTCAGGTCGTGGACAAAGTCTGTCGCATCAGACTCCTGCTGGCTCTCCAGCAGTCTCCGTACCCAGGCAAACTTGTCTTCATCCCCGCTGCGCAGGGCAGTGCTGCCGTCGCCCATCTTGTATTTCCAGTGGGCGGCAATGCCATATTCGGCGGTGTAATGCATCTCCCAGGTGCGAATCTGCACCTCGAAGGGAATGCCTTCTGAGCCGATGACCGTGGTATGCACGCTCTGATACATGTTGGGCTTCGGAGTGGAGATATAATCCTTGAAACGGCCGGGAACAGGCTTGAACATATCGTGGATGATGCCAAGCACATTATAGCAGTCCGGGATGGTGTCAACAATTACACGGAAGGCGCAGAGGTCAAAAATGCCGTTGAGATTCAGTTTCTGCGTGTACATCTTGCGGTAGATGCTGTAGACATGCTTGATGCGGCAGAAAATAGAGGCATTTACACCCTCTTTTTCAAGACGGATGCGGATCTTCTCCTTCATGCTGTCCATAAACGCTTCCAGTTCCGGCATGCGACGGTCCAGCGTATCGGTAATCTCCTTATAACCCAGCGGGTCGAGATACTGGAGAGAAAGATCTTCCAATTCCCACTTGGCCCGCTGCATACCGAGCCGGTGGGCGATGGGAGCATAGATCTCCATGGTCTCCAGAGATTTTGAACGCTGTTTTTCCGGTGACTGATACGCCATGGTACGCATGTTGTGGAGACGGTCGGCAATCTTGATGAGGATGACGCGGATGTCCTTGGCCATGGCCATGAGCATCTTGCGCAGGTTCTCCATCTGCTCGTCTTCCTTGCTGGTGTACTGGACGCGGGTCAGTTTGGAGACACCTTCGACGATATCGGCGACAGAAGTGCCAAACTGACGGGCAATATCGTCGTGCTGCAGATTGGTATCCTCTATGACATCATGCAAAAGCGCGGCGACAATACTGTCCTCATCCAGACCCATGTCCGCAGCAATATCCGCTGCTGCGACACAATGGGTTACATAGGGGCTGCCGTCTTTACGCTTCTGACCCGAATGGGCGGTTTTGGCCACCTCATAGGCAGCATGGACACGCCCGATGTCTATCGGATGAGGCTGCTGACGGAGTTTCTCCTCAAGAGAAGCGTACATCTCATCCGGATCAAGCAGGGTGTGAGTACTGAGATTGTCAGGTTGATCAGCCATGTGTTTTTCCTCTTTAAAAACGCAGATCAAAGATCACGCAGGATTCTCATAATTTCTGTCGCATTGAGATCCGCTTTCTTTTCCTGATGCATATAAACGCTGTGGTAGACACGTCCGTCTTCACTGTGGAGAAGCCCGGCCTCGGAGAAGACGGCAAGGCACAGACAAAAACGCTCCGGAGCCATCTCCGGCGGGCAGAGGGTGAGCACGTCCTCCAGCGAGGAGGCCACTTGCAGCTGTTCTCCGTAACGCTTCCAGATTGTGACAAAGTCACTGCGGTCCGGCCGAAAGGATCCTGCAGCCCAAAGGGCACTGCAATCCTTTTCCAGAATTCTGGCACACAGTCCATGGGGACGGTGACCGCGCATGGCACAGGCGGTCAGCTGGACAGAGACATTGCCCATATACTCGTTGATTTGCGGGGTGAAGGCGAGGTCAATGCGGTCACCGACCTGAACATCGAGCGCATCTTTGGTTCGGGAGAAGAAAATCCCGTCAAAACGCATCCCGTCAAACTCCACGCTGAACTTCAAGTGCTGTTTCTGAGCCCCCACACCGTAAGCGGAGAGAAGGAGAACATTGCTGAGACAGAGCACAGGCTTTGGATTGGCGCTGCCATAGGGTTCCAGCAGGTCCAGCGCCTTCACATTTTCGATGCTCAGCAGGGAACTGTCGCAGAGCAGCAGGTCACAGCACACATCCGGCTGAGGTTTCGGCCGGTGCGCGACATAGTATTGCCGAAGCGCAGTACGGAAACTGTCAATACGGCTGCGCTGAATGGTAAGCCCGGCAGCCAGGGCATGCCCGCCAAAACCGTCCAGATACTCGCTGCAGGCACAGAGTGCTTCGTAGAGATTAAATCCGCTGCAGCTGCGACATGAGCCCTTCCCGTTTTCACCCGACAGACTGATCATCACGGTTGGAAGATTGTACTGCTCAGCCAGACGGGACGCGGCGATGCCGATGACACCCTGATGCCAGCCGTCGGCGGCAAGGACGATCGGACCATCAGGGGGAACCTCCTGAAGCTGCTTCTGAGCGGCGCGCCAGATTTCATTCTCTATCTTCTGCCGTTCCCGGTTAAGCTCTCCCAGCTCAGCGTTGAGCCTGGCGGCTTCCTGCGCATCCGCAGTGAGCATAAGCTGTTCTGCCTTTTCCGTCTGACCGAGGCGGCCGGCGGCATTCAGCCGGGGAGCCAGGGTGAATCCAATGAATCCCGCATTCGGCTTCCGAGGCATTGTTCCGGGTTCGTTCATCATGGCGTAGAAACCGGGCCGCGGATCCGTTTCAAGCTTCTTCAGTCCCTGCTGTACCAGATAGCGGTTTTCTCCGACAAGCGGCATCACATCGGCGACAGTCCCGACGGCGACAAGATCGGAGTAACGGCTCAGGACGCCGAGCTGATCCCCGCTGCAGGCGCTGACCAGCTTGAAGGCAACCCCGACACCGGCAAGATCCGGATTGGGATAGCTGTCTTCCGGACGTTTCGGATCAATGACCGCACAGGCATCCGGAATGGTGCCGTTCTTGCACTCATGGTGGTCCGTAATCACGAGATCCAGGCCAATGCTCCGGGCAAACAGAGCCTCTTCCGAGGCTGTAATCCCGCAGTCAACAGAAATCACGAGTGTGCATCCTTCTTCACGAAGCTTCTGCAGTGCCGCAGAATTCAGCCCATACCCTTCGTCATTCCGGTCGGGAATGTACCAGCCGCAATCCACACCGCAGCCGCACAGGTAATCGGTCAGGAGGCAGGTAGAGGTAATTCCATCGACGTCATAGTCGCCATAAACCGTAACTTTTTCTTTCCGTGCAATCGCCTTCAGAACACGGTCACGTGCAGCGCGCATGCCCAGAATATCCATGGGATCAAGAAGGCTCTCCGGCCCGCAGGCAAGAAGCGCATGGGAACGGACGGGGGAAGTAATTCCACGCGAGGCGAGAATTTCAGCCAGAAGCTTTGGAACACCCGCCTGCTCCAACATATGACTGTCAGGCTTTGTATACGGTATTTTCCAAATCGAATCAGACATAAGCCTTTCCTTATAATTATGAATAAATTATTATAGCAAATGTCATGAACAAATTCAACTGTTTCTGTCGCTGCACCCGCCGCCCGAAAAAAAGGCCTGTGAGCTTGACAGTGCGCCTGCGACGTGATATGGTTCACACAGTATGTCACCGGAGGGAGGTGCCGATTTGGATTGGAACGGGCTGTTCTTCATTAACAGCGTGCTGTTCGGAATCGGACTTGCCATGGATGCGTTTTCGGTCTCTATGGCAAACGGTCTTCATGAAACCAAAATGAAATACGGCCGGATGTGCCTGATTGCAGGGACGTTCGGGCTTTTCCAGGTCCTGATGCCTCTGCTTGGATGGGCATTTGTCCATACGATCGCAGAGCTCTTCACTGGTTTTCAGCGTCTGATCCCATGGATCAGCCTGATTCTTCTGGGATATATCGGCGGTAAAATGCTTCTGGAAGGGTTACGGGGAGAGCAGGATTCCGAAACTGGTTCTGAACTCAGTCGGGGCGGTCTGCTGCTTCAGGGAATCGCCACATCCATCGATGCGCTCTCTGTTGGTTTCACCATTGCGGAGTATCCCTGGCAGGCGGCGATCGCGGAAGCAGCGATCATCGGAACTGTGACTTTTGGCATATGCATGATGGGACTGCAGATCGGTAAATATTTCGGTATGAAGCTTGCGGGAAAAGCCGATATACTCGGCGGCGTGATCCTTATCGGCATCGGGCTGGAGATCTTCCTGACAGGGGCTTTCTAAGACGCCTGCTATGGCTATTTGCCGCAGACTGTGGTAAAATCGGAAGAAGTTGAGCTGGAAAGGATGTGTAAACGTGGAATTCACGCATTTTGATGCACAGGGAAATGCGAGAATGGTGGATGTCTCCGGAAAGAACATCACCGCCAGAACAGCGGTGGCCGAGGGGACGATCCGGGTCAGTCAGGAAGTGTTTCGGGCCATCGAGCAGAAGACCGTCAAGAAGGGCGATGTGCTGACTGTTGCCCAGGTTGCCGGAATCCTTGGATGCAAGCGCACATCAGAGCTGATCCCCATGTGCCACCTTCTGAACCTTACAAATGCGACACTGACTTTTGAACTGCTTCCGGAATCCTGCGAGGTGCGCGCATGCTGCACTGTGAAGACCGAGGGTAAGACGGGTGTTGAGATGGAAGCCCTCACCGGCGTTTCTGTGGCGTTGCTTACCATCTACGACATGTGCAAGGCAATCGACAAGCGAATGGTCATGAAGGAGATCCATCTGGTCGAGAAGCACGGCGGCAAGAGCGGTGACTTCTTCTTTGAGGAGGATGGTGCATGAAGACGATACTGCGGCTTCTGTTCAGAAAGCCTGCCAAAGTGAAAAAGCCGAAGAAACAGAAAAAAAGCCTGCTCCCGCTGCTGATGGACAGACTGATGGGAATACCGGTCTCCGCGCTGGAGCGCAGGCTCAATGACGACATGTGGAAGCCGGATTTTTAATCAAAAAAGAATCAGCGAAGCCGACTCAGACTTCGCTGATTCTTTTTTGATAATATCGAAAGGCTGTGGGAAGAGAGTAATCGCGTGCTATCTCTTCCGGCGTTTTCCAGAGCAGGTAAGGCGATTCCTTCGCACAGTCGATGCGATAGCCGATCATGTCCCATTCGACATGGGTGAAAATATGCCTTGCTGTGCCCTCCGGCTCCGGTGCGCCCATGACCAGATCCAGATCAGCCAGGGCTGTACCAACCTCATCGGGAGAGAGCTGGCCATCCACATTGGGAAATTCCCAGAGACCGGCGAGGAGGCCGCGCCCGGGGCGTTTGCGAATGGCGTAACGGGATCCACAGTGCAGGAGAAAGACGGTTCTTTTCTCAATACGACGGGGCTTCTTTGCTGCCTTGACAGGATAATTGAGCTCTTCGCCGCTCGCATGTGCAGTGCATACTCCGGAGAGCGGGCAGCTGCGGCAAAGAGGGACGCCGTTTGGCGGGCAGATGGTTTCACCGAGTTCCATGATCGCTTCTGTGAGCAGTGCCGCCTCTTTGCCCGAGGGATAATGCTGCCGAAGCAGATCCGTGACCCTGTGTTTTGTTGATTGTGAGGTGATATCTTCTGCTGAGGAACAGAGTCTGGCGAGAACCCGCAAAACATTCCCGTCTACTGCCGGTTCCGGGAGCCCGAAGGCTATGGAGGCGATGGATCCCGCGGTATATTCCCCGATGCCGGGGAGCTTCTTCAGCGCTTCCAATGATGCCGGAAGTTCACCATCATGGTGCTCCATGAGAATCTGAGCCGCTTTCCTGAGATTGCGGGCACGGCTGTAATAGCCGAGACCTTCCCACAGCTTCAGCAGACGGTCCTCCTCGACGACAGCCAGAGCAGGTACATCAGGGAGCTCATTCAGAAAACGAAGATAGTATGGAATGACGGCTTCAATCCGTGTCTGCTGCAGCATGATTTCTGCGATCCAGGTATGGTAGGGTGTGGGATCCTGACGCCAGGGGAGCGGTCTGCGATTCACAGAATACCACGCAGGCAGCAGAACGACGGCCTCAGTCAGAATTTCATGCGCTGTTCTCATTTCGCAGGACACCTCCCTCGCCAATTGCTTTGAACAGATTCCGGAACAGAATCATACTGTATCGGGGCATAAAAAGCAAGTGATAAAAATCTCATGACAGGCACATGCGCTCTGCCATCACCGAGGACGCAGACCAAAGCTGTTCCCGCGGATCCAGCATGCTGCGCTGCGAGTCTGAAAGCAACCTGAGAAAAACCATGGGAATTAAGCATAATTTGGCCGGAATAGTTCAAAAATTTAATACTTATGATCTATTTCGACTGAAATTCGCGGTGAAAAGTTCACAAAAACTTTATATTAAATATATTGTGCTTACGCGCTCTCTATGATATGCTTTTTACAATGAAAAAGACCGCAGACACATGCTTTGGAAAGGAGGCAGAGGCGGGGAAAAGCGGGGCGGAGATGCAAAGCTGTTATGAAGCCAAACTGACAGGATGGGGAGTTTTTATGGAGCGCGAAAGCGTCATTCGGAATCTGAATCAGCAGATTGAGAACCTGTCCAGACTCCAGCCCCAGTATCGACTTCATCGGACAGGGGATTATGACAAGCTCAGAGCAGGAATCCTGCAGAAAATCCGGGAACATCATGTGAATGTTCGATATGAGCTTGACCCACATGTGTACAACTTATACCGCCGTTACTTTGATTGAAATCAAACCTGACAGACCCCGGCTCAGAGAAGAGCCGGGGTCTGGTTTTCAGGTGACTTTATCGGAACTTTATGATAGACTGTGCCGCGGAGACCTTCAGCAAGGCGGAGAGACAGACAGAAAGGAACATTCCGGAGAAATGAATCAGTCGTTATTTATTTGCCCAATCTGTCGCAGAGCACTGTACAGAGAGATGGGGGCTTACCGATGCGAAGCCGGGCATAGTTTTGACATCGCCAGGGAGGGCTATGTCAATCTGCTTCCTGCCAATCAGAAGCACTCCGGGGCCCCCGGGGATGACAGGGAAATGGTGAATGCGAGAACGCGCTTCCTGGATGGAGGCTGGTATGCACCGCTGAGAGAATGCCTGTGTGAGACGGCTGCCCTGCACACACCGGATAAGCCGGTACTGATCGATTCGGGCTGTGGAGAAGGATACTATACAGCTGCGCTGTCAACAGAAATTTCAGCAAAGAAGGGGAGGACAGCCGGCATTGACTTATCGAAGACAGCCGTCAAGCGAGCTTCCAGACGGTGTCCGCAAGCAGAGATCGGAGTGGCATCGGTATATCATCTGCCCTTGAAGGATGCGTGTGCGGATGTGGTGGTTGACTGCTTTTCACCGCTGGCCGAGAAGGAGTTTTGCCGGATCCTGAAACCGGAGGGTTTTTTTATCTATGTGGTGCCCGGGAGGCAACACCTCTGGGAACTGAAAGAGATCCTTTATGAGAGACCCTATGAAAATGAAGTTCGGGAAGAAACATATGAAGGCTTTAAGCAGCACGTCACTGTTCCCCTGGAATTCCGATTCCGACTTGAAAATCCGGAGGACATCTCAGCACTCTTCCATATGACCCCTTACGCATGGAAAACACCGAAGAACGGCGTGGAGCGTCTGGCAAAGCTCGAAGCGTTGGATGTTACGGCGCAATTCCGAGTCCTCATCTATCAGAAAAAAAGATAAAAAACCGGATCCTTCCGAACATGTTGCCCTTCATTGAACCGATGGAGGGCATCCTGCAGATCCTTTTCTTTCATAACCTGCAACTCTCCTGTTCCCGGCAGCAGAAGCACCCGTTTCCTTCCGCCATCGTGACCTCCACCTGATCTGTTTTTTCCGGGGCATTCGCTTATCCACTGAAAACGATCCTTACGATCTTCATATTTACCAGCCTGTCACAGAAGTGGATCATCAGCTTATGGAACAAGCCGACTTTTTCATAGATATCCCGGTAGCCGCGCATATAGCTCCTGGCTGTAACGGAAGAAAAATGATTGCTCCATCCGCACAGCTCCGCCTCATCCTCCAGGGAGAAAAAGGCGCTGACGTCGGTGATCCCGGCCTCCTTCAGCCAAGTCTTTCGCATCAGCTTCGCGCCGCGTTCGTTGCACGAATCAAAGGCCAGCACTCCTCCGGGAAAATGCTTTGCCATCGCCTGAAACAGCCTTCTCACATCGGCTGTCCTGAGATAATAGAACACGCCTGCGGCAAAGAAGACTGCTCCGCTTGATGCATCGATCTTGTCCATCCAGGAAAAATCATTTAGATCACAGGCAAGATTTGTCTCCCGATCCCCTGAAGGAAGCAGTTCACTGCGCACCCTGATCACGTCCGGAAGGTCGATGTTATAACCTCTGCACTGTCCGTTATCCACTTTGGAAAAGGTATCATCCAGGCCACAGCCTAAGTTTACTACAGCTGCTTTCGGATGATCTTTCAGGTATGCCTCCACTTCGCAACGAAGGTCGTACTGCCGCTGAGCCACTTCCAGAGCGCCGAACAGGCCTGCGGCAGATTCCATTTTCTTTCGCTTCTCTGTAAAATCATAGTCCAGGCTGTCACAGATCCGCATCGCCTCAGGATCCGAAAACAGCTCCGGAAAGCGCTCAGAACACACCAGCCGTCCGAACAGCGGGATGACCAGCGTCTCCTGCACCGTGTTTTTCTCAATATGATATTTCATCGTGAACTCCTTATCCCAGTGCCACATCCAGCGCCATCATCAGGCTGAAGCCGACAGCAAAGAAAATGACGCCTATATTGGAATGCTCTCCGGAAGACATTTCCGGTATCAACTCCTCCACGACCACGTACAGCATGGCACCGGCTGCAAAGGATAAAAGATAGGGCATGGCAGGAACCACCAGACTGGCAATCAGGACCGTAAGTGCGCCGAAAACCGGCTCCACAGCACCGGACAGAACCCCCAGCCAGAAAGACTTTGGTTTGCTTTTCCCCTCTGCAAAGAGCGGCATGGAGATGATCGCGCCTTCCGGATAGTTCTGGATCGCAATGCCCAATGCCAAGGCCAGCGCACCGCCTGCCGTGATGTTGGCCGAAGCGGACAGTAATCCTGCGTAGACAACGCCTACCGCCATGCCCTCCGGAATGTTATGAAGCGTTACGGCGAGAACCATCATCAGAGTCCGGTCCAGTTTCACTTCAGGTCCTTCTGTCTGATCCGCCTGATCGATGCTCCTGTGCAGATGCGGGATCACATGATCCAAGAGAAGCAGGAACAGGATCCCCAGCCAGAACCCGATAAAAGCCGGAAGAAATGCCCATCTGCCTTTCTCTGCCGACTGATCGATGGCGGGGACGATCAGGCTCCAGATAGATGCTGCCACCATCACGCCTGCCGCGAACCCGGTCAGGGCACGCTGTGTATTGGCCTTAAGGTCCCTTTTCAGGAAGAATACGCAGGCCGAACCGGCTGCTGTACCGATAAAGGGGATCAGAAGCCCACAGATTACCTCTTTCATCTCCGTTCAAACAGCCCCTTCCTTTTTCAGTCTCCGATCAATGTCGATCCGGGTCTCTCTGCATTCCAGTTTAGCCTTCACACCCGGTGTAAGTCGCTTCGGTTTTACAGCATTCTCAGGAACGGCCCACACACGTCCAAAGCGTTCGCAGCCCGGTATTCTCCCATCCAGTATATACTGATTCACCCAGCGTACAGAGACACCCCATTTATCGGCTGTCTGCTGAACTGATAGATACCCTTTCAATCTGCACCTCTTTCTCACGGAAAGTCTCTATAACGGGTTATTGTGGTAAACGCCGGTTAGTAGTCTCTAACTAATTTGCAATTATATTCCACACGCGGAAGAAAGTCAAGAGGAAAGTATTAGCTAACCACTGTTTTCTCGTCAGATTTCGTTAGATTTTGCCAAAACATATCCAAAAAGACTTCTTTCACAATAGTATTCCCGCTATGCTTCCAGATCAAGTCGCATGAGCACCAGTTCCTGCCAGCCGCTCAGTCGGGAATGGAAGCCTTTTGGATTTCGTCCGTATTCCTCAAATCCGATACTTTCATAAAGTGCAAGGGCTTTTTTATTATCGGCTACCACTTCCAGTTCCATCTGGAGAAATCCGGCATTCCTGGCGCATTCGATGCAAGCTTCCAATAGTGCCCGGCCGATTCCAAGCCCCCAATATGCTTTGTCTACACTGATACCAAACTCTGCCCTGTGCTTAACCTTGTCCTTTTTCCCAACACAGCTGACCCCGGCTGTTCCGACAACGGTCCCGTCTATTACTGCCAGTACCTCGATTTCGTTTTCACTTTCAGATTTTTCCTTCAAAAACTGTGCTTCCTGCTCAGCAGTCATTGTGGATTCATCCGGGTAGGAAAGCAGATAGTCTGTCTGTGCATGAGTCAAATTGTAGATATCCAGCAAGGCCTGTCCATCCTGCTCTGTACCATTCCGAAGAACGCCGGTCCTTCCATCTTTCAGTATGATTGTTTTTGTAAATTTCATTTCGGTTCACTTCCTTGCTCTCAAAATGCTTATAGATTCCTGCAAAGCTTAGAAGCTGTGTTCTGTCAACCAATCAACGGCTTTCTCCATGGGTAATGACAGTCTTCAGATCAAAGCTTTCCGGGCATGAAAAAACCCCGGAAACGTTGAATTCCCGAGGTTTTTGCATGTTCGTTGGTCTCGATCAGCGCTTGCTGAACTGCGGAGCACGACGTGCGGCTTTGAGGCCGTATTTCTTACGCTCTTTCATTCTCGGGTCACGGGTCAGGAGACCTGCAGCCTTGAGCGCGGGACGATAGCTCTCATCCAGAACGACAAGAGCACGGGCAATGCCGTGACGGATAGCACCGGCCTGGCCGGATACGCCGCCGCCCTTGACGGTGGCTTCAACATCGACCTTACCAAGGGTGTTGGTGGTGACCAGGGGCTGACGGACAATAAGCTTCAGGGTCTCGAGACCGAAGTAGTCGTCGATCTCACGGCCATTGACGGTGATGACACCGCTGCCGTTGGGGATGAGGTGAACGCGGGCCACAGAGGACTTCCGGCGGCCGGTACCGTACATATAGGGCTTCTTGGTCTTATAGGTTGCCATATTCGTTTACCTCCTTAGAAATCCCAGACTTCGGGCTTCTGGGCGGTGTGGGCGTGCTCAGAGCCGGCGAAGATGCGGAGACGCTTGAGCTGCCACTGAGCGATGGTGTTCTTCTGCAGCATGCCGCGGACGGCAAGACGCATGGCCAGGTCAGGCTTCTTCTCCATCAGGGTCTTGTACTGGGTTTCCTTCAGTCCGCCGGGATAACCGGAGTGGGTACGATAGTACTTCTGCTCCAGCTTCTTTCCGGTGAGGACAGCGTCCTTGGCATTGATGATGATGACGTAGTCACCGCAGTCAACATGCGGGGTGTAGTCGGTCTTGAGCTTGCCGCGAAGCAGATCGGCGGCGAGGGCTGCCGTCTTGCCCATGGGCTTGCCGGCGGCATCAAGAACGTACCACTTGCGGGCCGCTGCGGCCTGCTCCTTGGTTACCAGGGTAGTAGACATGTTCTTCCTCCGAAAATATCATAATGTGTGTAAATGTCAGGGCGTCGGAGAACGGGGCTTCCCGGACGCGCTTCATCTTTATACCACAAGGGTTCAGCCTTGTCAACGAGAAAATTTGCAAACAAATTAAAATCTCTTGAAATCTCTCTAGATCTCTCTAAATCTCGATAATCCTGAAAATGAATTTTCAAAAAGGCGGGCACCCCCAGCGAGATGCCCGTCCAAGCTAAGCAGACCGGTATTTTTGCAATTTTGCGCACAGATGCATATTTTGAAGGAAACTTCGGATGTGATCGGAGACGGGCAACGGAAATTCAGAATCAGCCAACTCCGCCGTCAATGAAGAGAAACTTGTTCTGAAAATCTGCCTGGGTCAGGGTATTGCCGGTCTCCCGGATCTCCAGGTTTTCCGCAACCTTGCGGACGGTGTCCATGCCGAGCTGACCGCAGATCTCGACGATCCATCCCTTCTCCTCATTGGAGAGGAGGACATAGTCATAGTCAATGTCACGGGCATCGATATGCATATCAAGCTCAGGAATGTCGCGTTCATCAAAGTGCTGACTTCCATGGAAACTCAATACATCCACATTCAGCCTGTCCCAGTGCTCCTCCGTGATCTCGCCCGGGGTCTGGTAGAGCATGAGCATGGCACCGCCGTCAGCAAACTGTGCCATGGAATAGGATTCAATCAGGATCGGCTGCATGATATCCTTATAGTCCGCCGGATCGGCAGCTGCATTATCTGCCCAGCACAGAGACTCCGAGGCAAAACGCTGAAACCAGGTTTCGCCGCTGATCCCGTTCCAGGGCGCACTGCCCGGAAGCTCTGCAGGAAGTTCAAAGGGCAGCCAGCCCGGCCTGAACTCGATCTCCCGGCTCTCGTTAA
This sequence comes from Oscillospiraceae bacterium, assembly GCA_902798545.1. Lineage (GTDB taxonomy): Bacteria > Bacillota > Clostridia > Oscillospirales > Oscillospiraceae > Limivicinus. The sequence goes on along the minus strand of CADBWQ010000013.1, from coordinate 26,650 downwards.
CATCGGGGAAGGTCAGAACCAGTTTGGCATCCGACCATTCGAGATAGCCATTTTCACTGTCGTTCCAGTGGATCTGGAAAGATTCCTTCACGTCCGGGATCCGGGTGGAGATGGAGAAGAGACCGGCAGCGAATGCTGTCACGGTGAAGAGGCAGGCAATCACCGCTGCAACCAGCAGAATTCTGCCGGCTTTGCGGGGGCAGGTTGATTTCTGATTCTTTTCAAGGTGCATGAGATTGTCCTCCTTTGTATAGCCGAGGAGGTCTGCCGCGGCTGAGAGATATTCGTCCGGAATCTCACTCATGGCGTCGAAAAGTTGATCGCGATTCAACATAAACCCTCCTCCTTCAGAAAGCTAAGCAACTTCAAGCGGGTTCGGCGAAGTCTGGTTTTGGTTTTCCCGACAGACCAGCCGGTTCTGGAACTGAGTTCAGCATGAGAGGCGGCATAAAAATACCGGGCGACAAAAACATTGCGCTCTTCCAGATTCAGCCCCTTGAGAAAACGATTGACAGCCTCTGCCAGTTCCCGCTGTTCCAGAAGATGCTGCGGCTCCATACCGCCCGGGATGCATTCTGACAGTTCCTCAAGAACAAGCGGGATTTCCTTGCCACCCCGCTTGACTGCAGATGCTTCACGCAGTCGGGAAATTGCGAGGTTCCTCGTCACGCGGCTGAGCCAGGCAGAGAAGACTCGGGGTTTTTCGGGTGGAATGGCGTTCCAGGCGTGGAGCCAGGTGTCGTTGACACACTCCTCAGAATCTTCAGGGTTCTGCAGGATGTGGTCCGCAACAGAGAAACAGAGGCGGCCGTATTTCATTGCAGTTTCCTCCAGTGCGGCATTCTGTCGCTGGCGGTACAGGGTCAGAATATCTTCGTCGTCCATCGGTATCCTCCCTCGGGTTAAGAACGTTCTCACACTTATAGACGCAAAAAGGAAGAAATAGTTTCATCTTGGATGAAAAAAGGAAAGAGGAAAAGAAAACTGCTGCCGGAACGCATCCGACAACAGTGTGGTTTATCTGGAAAAGACCGGCAGGACACAGTTATCCACCGATCTGGTTCATGTTTCGATTCGCGTGGCTGCGAGCAGAGTAGGAGAGTTCTCCATGCCATTTGGGCTTGGAGAGAATCGCGGATCGTATCGTCTCCAACATACCGTCGTAGTCCTGCCCCTTGATGGAGAGCTCGTCAGAGGAGTGCAGACAAGGCTTGATCTTGCCGTCGGCTGTGATGCGGATGCGGTTGCAGTCGGCACAGAAGTGGGCGCTGACGGGGCTGATAAGCCCAATGTTACCCATTGAATCGGGGAGACGGTAGAGCCTGGCCACGCCACCGTCGGCAGGGAGCGGCTCCAGCTCCGGCAGACGATCCGTCACAACGGTATAGGGAATAAAGGCTTCGGGACCAAAGTCACCGCTGTCATACATGGGCATCAGCTCAATAAAGCGCACATCCACGGGATAGCGGCGGGTCAGCCCCGCGAGAGAGGCGATCTCGTCATCGTTGAAGCCGCCGATCAGAACAGAGTTGATTTTAACCTTGTCAAAGCCGCATGCCAGGGCGGCTTCGATTCCGGCAACGGCATCGGAGAGCTCGCCGATCCGGGTAATGTAGCGGAATTTCTCCACGTCCAGCGTGTCCAGACTGATATTCAGCCGGTTGACTCCGGCCTCACGCAGCGGGGCTGCGAACCTAGGCAGAAGAGTTCCGTTGGTAGTGAGACAGACCTCACGGATGCCGTTGACCGCAGCAGCCTTCCGGCAGAGATCGACAATGTTGGCTTTTACCAGCGGTTCACCGCCTGTGATGCGGAGCTTGAAAACCCCGAGGGCTGCCGCGGCACGGACTGCTGTGACCATCTCTTCCTGCGTCAGCATTTCTTCATGACGTTTCTTGCAGATACCGTCTTCCGGCATGCAGTAGCGGCAGCGCAGATTACACAGCTCTGTAACAGAAAGTCGCAGATAGGTTATCTGCCGTCCGTAAGTATCGATCATATGGAATAATCATCTCTCTTCATGACGGCATCTGCCGCCTGTAGAAACTTTTACCTTTTGAATTATTCCACAAGCGACCGAATCTGTCAAGAGCTCGAGATCTTTCAGTGGCGTGTGGAGGAGAAGTATGTTATACTTAGAAAAAAGACAACGGAAATCAGGAGACTTGCTATGACAAAAGATGCAATTCTGGAGCTGTTATGGCAGAACGCAGATTCATATATCTCCGGAGCAGAACTGGCGAGACGGCTCGGTGTGAGCAGAACGGCGGTCTGGAAGGCGATCGAGCAGCTGAGAGAAGAAGGCTACGCCATTGATTCTGTGACAAATAAAGGGCACAGACTCTCTTCCGGCAGCGATGTGCTGAGCGAGGAGGGGATACGGAAATATCTGGAACGCAAAGATCTGGATCTGCGGGTATACCGCAGCATTACCTCCACCAACACTGTTCTGAAAACCATGGCCGAAGAAGGCGCAAAAGAAGGCCTTTGCCTTGTAGCCGGTGAACAGACCGCCGGGAAAGGACGACGGGGGAGAAGTTTTTACTCCCCGGCGAACAGCGGTATTTATCTCAGTATCCTGCTGCGGCCGGCGCTACAGGCCGTGGATGCAACGAGCATTACCGCATGCGCAGCCGTGGCGGTTGCCGAGGCTATCGAAAGCCTTGCCGCGGTGAACGCGGAAATCAAATGGGTCAACGACATCTATATCGATGGGAGAAAAGTCTGCGGGATCCTTACCGAGGCCTCTCTCGACTGTGAAAGTGGGCAGGTGAATTATCTGATCGTCGGGATCGGCATCAATACCAGGGTTCCGGCCACGGATTTCCCGGATGAACTGAAGAACATCGCAGGCTCTGCGTTCGGAGACCGGCCGATTCCGCAGCTTCGCTGTCGCCTGGCAGCCGGAGTGCTGGACCGGCTTACCGGGTATTACGCGAATCTCACGGACAAGGTCTGGTTTAACGAATATCGGAGACGTTCGATGGTCCTGGGAAAAGAGATCAATATTCTGGCTGTCGGGAGAGATCCGGAGCCCGCGACGGCGCTGGATCTGGCCCCGGATTTCGCGCTGATTGTACGTACCGGGAGCGGAGAGCTTCGTCGGTTGAATTCCGGAGAAGTCAGCATCCGGCGGAGATGATGAGAGAAACAGCTCAAAACATCTTATCAGGAGTGATGAAACATGGTATTCAAACAGTTCAAGGATCTGCAGCTGTCAGGTCTCGGTTTCGGTACGATGCGTCTGCCGCTGCTTCCCGATGGGAGCGGAGATATCGACCAGAGTGAACTCGACCGAATGGTGGATGCGGCAATGGCCGCCGGGGTCAACTATTTTGATACAGCCCATCCCTATCACGGCGGAAAATCAGAAGTGGCGATCGGCAGGTCATTGTCCAGGTATCCCAGAGAGAGCTGGTATCTGGCGGACAAGTTCCCCGGACACCAGAATGTCCATGGCGTGAGAGAAATGCAGCCGGCCGAGGTGTTCGAGGAACAGTTGGAGCGGTGCGGGGTCGACTGTTTTGACTTCTATCTGCTTCACAATGTAAATGAAAACTCCATGCATTACTACTGCAACCCGGAAAAGCATTGTCTGGATTACTTTCTGGAGCAGAAGGCCAGAGGCAGGATCCGCCATCTCGGCTTTTCCTGCCACGCAGGCCCGGAAGCGCTGAAACAGTTTGTGGATCAATATGGAAAGGAACTGGAATTCTGCCAGATCCAGCTCAACTATGTGGACTGGAAGCTGCAGGATGCGGAGAAAAAGTGCAAGATCCTGCGGGAGGCCGGACTGCCGGTCTGGGTCATGGAGCCGGTTCGCGGTGGCAAGCTGGCGGCATTCCGGGAGGAAACAGAATCGGAGATGCATGCGCTGCGACCGGATGAGAGCTGCGCGGCATGGGCGTTCCGCTGGCTGCAGACAGTACCGAAACCGACCATGGTTCTCAGCGGCATGTCGAATCTGCAGCAGATGGAGGACAACATCAAAACCTTTTCCACAGAGAGGCCGCTGAATCGGGAAGAGCTGGCCCTGCTGAAAAAGATCGCTGACGGGATGATGGGAACGATTCCCTGCACAGGGTGCCGTTACTGCTGCCCCGGCTGCCCGGTCGGGCTGAACATCCCGCTGCTGATGAATATGGCCAATGAGATGCAGTTGTACAATTCGATGAATCTCCTGATGCGCTACAGCGGGCTTGGCGACGGGAAACGCGCCGGCGACTGCATCGCCTGCGGCCAGTGTCGGGAGGCATGTCCGCAGAAGATCGACGTACCCACCGAGATGTCGAAACTCGCCAAAGCAGTCGCCTCACAGAAGAGCTGGGAGGAGATCTGCAGGGAGCGTGCCGAAGAGGCGACAAAAGCCTGATAAGGGAATAAAAAACACCCGCCCATTCGGACGGGTGAGATAGATCAGAGAAGTCTTTTTACCTCGCGGAGGGACAGGTTCTGTTCCTCTGCGATTTTTTTCAGGTCCTCATACTCGGCTTTTTCGTGAGTCGAGCCGTAACCGGAGGAGCGTTTCACGCGAACGGAGCCGTAGGGAGTTCCCCGTGTCTCAAACTCCCGGGAGAGCTTGTACCGGTTGCAGGTATATTCCCGGATGCCGAGACTGGTGGTGTGGCGGAAGAGACAGGAGAGCACCTCATCCCGCTGGTCAGCTTTGCACATACATGTCAGCATTACGCCGGGGCGGCTCTTCTTCATCCCTATATTGGTAAAGTACACATCCAGTGCTCCAACGGCAAAGAGACGCTCCTGTGCAAAAGCCAGCTCCTCAGCAGTCATGTCGTCGATGTTGCACGCAAGCTCAATGACCTGCTCAGCCTCTTCTTCACGCTCTCCGAGCAAAGCCCGGATCACGTTTGCGCGCGGGAAGTCCTTGAACCCGGTGCCGTAGCCGACGCGTGAGACGCACATGGGGGGCATACTGCCGAAGTGCGTGACAAAGTGCTTCAGCAGCGCGGCCCCGGTCGGGGTACAGAGCTCGCCCTGAATCTCGCCGGAATAAATGGGAATTCCCTGCAGCAGTTCCTGAGTTGCGGGAGCGGGAACCGGAAGAATCCCGTGTGCGCAGCGGACGGTGCCGCTGCCGACGTGAACCGGGGAGGCGAGAATCTGCTCCGGCTGAAGCTCGTGTATCAGGTAGCAGACCGAGACCACATCCGCCATGGCATCCAGAGAACCAACCTCGTGGAAATGGATGTTTTCCATCGGGTGACCATGGACATGTGCTTCGGCAGCGGCAATGAGATCATAGACGGCCAGAGCGTTCTGTATCACCTCGGCGGGGAGAGCAAGACTGCCGATGAATTCCCGTACTTCCGCGATGGAAGTATGATGATGGTGATGATGGGATTCAGCATGCTCATCGGCGGCGTCGGCCATGTGATCGTGCATGTGCCTGTGATGATGCTCGTTCTCATGCGCCTGGGCAGGTTCTTCCCCTTCCACTTGACCGCCAATGGTGACGGTCATATGGCTTCCGGAAATGCCGCATTTCTGTTCCTTCCGGACAGAGAGGACGGCTCTGCCGTCAAACGCGCGGTTCAGGGTGTTCAGAACCGCTTCGGGCTGCTCATGCAGTTCCAGCAGAGCGGCGGTCAGCATATCACCGGCGGCACCCATGCCACAGTCCAGATAAAGTGTTTTCATCGTTTCAGTACCTCATTCATGCTGCCGGTACGGTAACCGGCGAGATCCAACGTCACATAGGAAAAGCCATATGATTTCAATTCGGAATAAATCTTTGCCCGGCATTCTGCATCCATAATCCGGTCGAAGTCCACCGGAAGAATCTCGATCCTGGCCAGATCGCCATGAATGCGAACCCGGAACTGCCGGAACCCGAGATCCAGCAAAAGCTGCTCTGACCGATCCACCATGGAAAGTCGCTCATCCGTGATGGTTTCACCATACACGAAGCGGGAAGCCAGGCAGGCAAAGGAAGGCTTGTCCCAGGTGGGGAGACTCAATTCCTTCGACAGGGTACGGATGTCAGATTTGCTCAGGTCTGCCTCCAGGAGAGGGCTCAGAACGCCCAGCTCCCGGATGGCCCGCATGCCGGGGCGATAGTCACCGGTGTCATCCGTGTTGGAACCCTCCGCGACATGGGAGATGCCGTTCTGCTCAGCAGTTTTGATGATCCGGCCGAAGATCATGCGCTTGCAGTGGTAGCAGCGATCGGGCGGATTGTGGCGGATGCTGTCAATATCCAGTGCCTCGGGCGGAATGACAATCTGACGGATTCCGGATTCCCGGCAGAAATCAGCGGCCTCTTTCTGTTCCCGGCTCGGAACAAAGGGCGGGGCAGCGGTCACAGCGAGCGCACAATCCCCGAGAACATCATGCGCGACCTGCAGCAGAAAAGTGGAGTCCACACCGCCGGAAAAGGCAACCGCAAGGCTGCCCAGTTCCCGCAGACGGGATTGAAGGTTGTTGTATTTTTTGTGTAACTGGTCCATCTGGAATCCTTACAGTTATGTCAGGTGATTGATCATGCTGGCCATGTAGCCGGCACCGAAGCCGTTATCGATGTTCACGACAGAGACGCCGCTGGCGCAGGAATTCAGCATACTGAGGAGCGCAGCGATCCCTCCCAAAGAGGCACCGTAGCCGATGCTGGTAGGAACGGCAATCACCGGGCAGTCGGCCAGACCGCCGATGACCGAGGGAAGGGCCCCCTCCATGCCGGCGACGGCGACGATGCAGCGGGCGCTCATGATGGCGTCCATGTGGGAGAGCAGACGGTGAATCCCGGATACCCCGACATCATAGAGCCGGACGACCTCATTGCCCAGCACCTCGGCGGTGATGGCGGCTTCCTCGGCCACAGGAATGTCACTGGTGCCGCCAGTGGCGACAACGACTTTCCCGACGCCGGTGGGAGAAGGCATCTCTCCGATGACGCCGGTACGCGACATCTCGTTATAATCCAGAGAAGAGATCCCGACCAGACCTTCCCGGACGAAGTCCGCGGTCTCTTTCGAGATCCGGGTGACAAGCACGGTCTTCTGCCCGTTCTGGAGCATGGTTTTTGCAATTCCCAGAATGTGCTCCCGGGTTTTCCCGGCACCATAGATGACTTCCGGCACTCCCTGACGGATGCCGCGGTGCATGTCCACCTTGGCGTAGTCGCCGACTTCCTTGATCGGTTCCATCTTCAGCTTCAGGGCGGCATCATCCGGAGATACTTCGCCGGCAGCCACCTGCTGAAGCAGTTTATTCAGTTCCACCTTATCCATGTTGCATCTCCTGTCATTCCGGTAAATAGTTATTGGACGAAGTATATCATAATTCAGCCGCCTCAGGCAATACATAAAACGGCCTGTCAATGGGGGATTCAGCCGCCAGCATATTCTTCAGCCCCTGTGTACAAACTCCGACAGCCGCCTTATCAGGGCATCATATTCCGTCAGAAGGTCGTAGATCCCGTCTTCAGAGAGCACACCGCGCCTAAGTCCAGCGGGCAGGAGACCAGCCTCATCCGATTCAAAGTCCTCTCGCCAGAGCGGCCCTTCGTAGTATTCGGAGAGCGCTCGAATATCTTCAAGAACCGATTGGAAAGGGTCCAAAGCGCTGCTTAGTGTATGCAGAGCGCCGTCGGCCCGGTTGAAACGGTTTTCCATCTCAGTGATGCGCCGGATCTGTTCTGCATTCTCTTTTCCTTCAGAATAACTCATGAATGATCGAACCTTTCTCTCAATGGGGCAGACTGCAGATGCATCGCTGATTCAGGATATGGCAGCCGGCTGCTCCCAGGTTTTCATGTATCGCCAGAGGTACCCGTAGGAGATGATGACGGTAAGAAGATCCGAGATAAACTGGGACCAGACAAGACCGTACATCCCAAGAAAGCGCGGAAGAACAAAGAGCATCGGAATATTCAGAAAAGCCCAGCGGACGATCGCCAGCCAGAAGGAGACCTTCCCGTTGCCGAAGCCCTGGAACAGAAACACGACGAAGAAACAGAAGAACATGATGACTGCCGCCAGAGAGCGAATGCGAAGAAAATCAGTACCGATTGCCAGTGTCTCGGGTTCAGCGATGAAAAGACGCACGATCCGGGCGGGAAAGAGTTCATACAGGCTGATGCTGAAGACGGCGACAGCGATCCCGATCTTCAGAATGCAGGCCATGATTTCCTTTGTACGTTTATTATCCTTCAGAGCCCAACTGTAGGCGATCAGTGGAACCATGCTCTGGCAGAGCCCGATCCCGACCTGCTGGGGAAATCGTTCGGCCTTCAGTACGATGCCGATGGCCGCCAGCGCCGTATCACCGTAACCGGAAGCAAGCTTATCCAGCACCATGTAATCAAGGTCAAACAGCAACGCGCCGATCGTTCCGGGAATACCGACGGTGAAGATGAGAGCCCGGTTGTCACGGACAGGCGCGGAAGCAAGAAAATTCACAGGGATCTCCTTCTGACGCCGGCAGAAGATAGTCAGACAATAGAGGCAGGATACGACGTTAGAGAGAAGTGTGGCGATGCCGACGCCGAGAACTTCATTTCCCGGTGGCAGCAGCACAAACATGAAGAGAGGGTCAAGAAAGATATTCAGAACCCCGCCCAGCGCCACCCCGATGCCAGCTTCCCGGGACAGACTGAGACTGCGGAGAAGATTGGAGAATACGTTGGAAACAATGGTGGGGATACCGCCGATGACCAAAACCATGAGCACGTAGGTCCGGGCATAGGAACAGGTGTTTGGACCTGCGCCGAGAAGCGTCAGCAGCGGGGACATGAAAATCAGTGTCAGGACAGAGAAGGCTGCAGCGACGAGAAAGCCAAGCCGCAGACAATAGGCCGCAACACGGGCACCCTCTTTCCGGTCGCCTACCGCCAGCAGCTTTGGCAGCAGAGCCCCGCCGCCGGCGCCGAACATGGAACCAATGGCAAGAGAGACATTGAAGAGGGGAAGAATAAGAGAGACACCCGCCACCATGTATGGATTATTGGTCTGCCCGATAAAGAAAGTGTCGGCGAGGTTGTAGATCAGAACGATCAGCTGGCTGATAACGGCAGGAACCGCCATAGTCCGTACAGCCTGCGGTACCGTCATGGTTTTGAATATTTTTTCACTGGAAAGCTGTTTTTTCATAGCAAATCGCCTGTCTGCTCCGTATCGTGATGCCTGCCGCAAGCCTCAAAATCAGGAACGGCCGGAACGCGTGAGAGAAGTATAGCACAAATCCGGTTCTAAATAAAACTCTTTTTGCTCCCGCTGTCATGATGAATGCGGAGGAAATGATATCGTACAGACAGAGGAACTGAAATGAAAATAAAAACGCGGTTTTGGGATTATATATCACTTTTATTTACATTCCATGTGTTTTCGTATATAATATCTGTATCTAGCTCATCACACAGATATTCTGATGAAGTCTAAAAAGAGGAGAGAAAAATGAGCACGAAAAAAGTAATGAAAACCATGGACGGCAACGAGGCCGCGTCATACGTCGCGTATGCGTTTACCGAGGTCTCTACGATCTATCCGATCACACCGTCGAGTCCCATGGCAGACCATGTTGACGACTGGGCTGCCCACGGGAAGAAAAACCTGTTCGGCCAGCCGGTACAGCTGGTGGAGCTCCAGAGCGAGGCAGGCGCCTGTGGCGCCATGCACGGTGCGCTGGAGACGGGGTCTCTGGCCACCACCTTCACTGCTTCACAGGGCCTGATGCTGATGATCCCGCCAATGTTCCGTATTGCGGGCTCCATGCTGCCGGGCGTCATGCATGTCTCGGCCCGCACCGTCGGCACTCACTCGATCTCCATTTTCGGCGATCAGAGCGACGTGATGGCCTGCCGCCAGACGGGCTTTGCCCAGCTGGCATCCTCCAGTGTACAGGAATGTATGGACATGGCCGCGGTGGCTCATCTTTCCGCAATCAAGGGTTCCATCCCATTCCAGCACTTCTTTGACGGGTTCCGCACCTCCCATGAACTCCAGAAGATCGAAGTCCTGGACTATGAGGATCTGGGCAAGCTGCTCGACTGGGACGCTGTGAAGCGCTTCAAGGATCACGCGCTGAACTCTGAGCACCCGACCATCCGCTCCACTCTGCAGAATCCGGATACCTTCTTCCAGTCCCGTGAGGCCTGCAACACCGCCTACAATGCCCTGTCCGAGATTGTGCAGGAGCAGATGGACGGTATTAACGCGCTCACCGGCAGAAACTACAAGCTCTTCAACTACTACGGCGCTCCCGATGCCGAACGCGTCATTGTCGCAATGGGTTCGGTCTGTGAGACCATGATGGAAGTGGTGGACTACCTGACCGCGAAAGGCGAGAAGGTTGGTATGGTCCAGGTCCATCTGTACCGCCCGTTCTCTGCAAAGCATCTGCTGGGCGCACTGCCTGAGACCGTGAAGACGATTACCGTCCTTGACCGCACCAAGGAACCCGGCAGCGTCGGCGAGCCGCTGTTTGAAGACGTCTGCACGGCATTCTCCGAAAGTGACCGCAAGGTGAAGATCCTCGGCGGCCGCTACGGCCTCTCCTCCAAGGACACCATCCCCGCCCATGTGAAAGCGGTCTTCGACAACATGTCCGGAGAGCAGAAGAACCACTTCACCGTCGGCATCAACGACGATGTCACCTTCACCTCTCTCCCCGTGGGCGAGAACATCGTTACTTCGGGCAAGTCGATCATCTCGTGTAAGTTCTGGGGCCTCGGCTCTGACGGTACCGTCGGTGCCAACAAAAACTCCATCAAGATCATCGGCGACAACACCGACCAGTATGCCCAGGCATATTTTGAGTACGATTCCAAGAAATCCGGCGGCGTAACCAAGAGCCATCTGCGCTTTGGCCATGAGCCCATCCGTTCCACCTACTATGTTACGATGGCCGACTTCGTCGCCTGCCACAAGCAGAGCTATATGAAGAGCTTTGACATTGTGAGCGAAATCAAGGAAGGCGGAACCTTCCTTCTGAATACCGACTGGGATATGGCGGGACTCGAAGAGCATCTGCCGAACCGCGCAAAGCGCATCATCGCCCAGCGCGGCATCAAGTTCTATACCATCGACGCCACGGACATCGCCGCGAGAATTGGTCTCGGCAACCGCACGAATACAGTGCTGCAGGCGGCCTTCTTTAAGCTCTCCGGCGTTATGCCCATCAACGAAGCTGTCGAGTATATGAAGCAGGCCATCGTGAAGACCTACTCCAAGAAAGGCGAGAAGATCGTCAACATGAACTGCGCTGCCGTCGACGCCGGCCTCGACTATGTCCACGAGGTTCAGGTACCCGCGGCCTGGGCAGATCTGAAGGATGAAGAGATCGTCATCGATCCGACGCTGCCGAAGTACATCCGTGAGATCCAGATCCCGGTCAACAACCAGTACGGTGACAAGATCCCCGTCTCCAGCTTCATGGACTATGCCGACGGCGTCTCTCCGGTGGAGACCTCCAAGTACGAGCGCCGCGGCATTGCCACAAACGTCCCGAAGTGGATCCCAGAGAACTGCATCGGATGCAACATGTGCTCCTTTGTCTGCCCGCACGCTGCCATCCGTCCCTTCCTGCTGACCGAAGAAGAGAAGGCAGCCGCCCCCGAGGGTATGGTCACCAACAAGGCTGTCGGCAAGGGCTTTGAGGGCTATACCTACCGCATTCAGGTCGATCCGGTGGACTGCCAGGGCTGCGCCTCCTGCGCCAACGTCTGCATGGCGAAGAACAAGGCCCTCGTCATGGAGCCGCTGGAGAGCCAGATGCATGAACAGCCCAACTGGGATTACCTCATCAGCCTGCCCGAAAAGAAAAATCCGATGAACAAGTTCACCGTAAAAGGCAGCCAGTTCGAACGGCCGCTGTATGAGTTCAACGGATCCTGCGCAGGCTGCGGCGAGGCGCCGTACATGAAGCTCATGACCCAGCTTTTCGGCGAGAGAATGTATATTGCGGATGCCACCGGCTGCACCTATGTCGTGGGCTCCTCCACACCTGCCTTCCCGTACGCCAAGACGGCCAAGGGCTACGGCCCCGCACCCTCCAACTCCCTGTTTGAGAACAACGCCGAGTACGGCATGGGCATGTACCTGTCGGTTGCCCAGATGCGCCGCCAGGCAAAGATGCACGCCGAAGCCGCACTGAAGACCGCCGAGGATGAAGCCCTGAAAGCAGCACTCACTGCCTGGCTCGAGAAAGGTGACGATCCGGATGAGACCAGAGAGGTCTCTGACGCCCTGAAGGACGTGCTCGCCGCAACCGGTGACAGCAGCGCGGATGTCCAGTTCCTGAAGGACCGCACGGATGCACTGGTGAAGAAAGCCATCTGGATGTACGGCGGCGACGGATGGGCTTATGACATCGGCTACGGCGGCCTGGATCATGTCCTGGCCTCCGGTATCGATGTGAACATCCTGGTCGTGGATACCGAAGTTTACTCCAACACCGGCGGACAGGCATCCAAGGCCACGGCCATCGGCGCCACGGCGCAGTTTGCCAACGCCGGCAAGGAGACCGCCAAGAAGGATCTCGGCCGCATCGCGATGGCCTACGATAACGTCTATGTGGCGAAGGTTGCCATGGGTGCCAATCCGGCACAGCTGGTTACCGCGCTGAAGGAAGCAGAAGCCCACAAGGGTCCGTCTCTGATCATCGCTTACGCCCCCTGCATCAACCACGGCATCACCAACGGCATGGGAAAGGCTCAGCTCGAGGAGAAGCTGGCGGTGGAATGCGGTTACTGGCCGCTCTTCCGCTACATCCCGGAAAACATCGACGAAGGCAAGAACCCCTTCGTACTCGACAGCCGCGAGCCAAATGGCAAGCTGCGTGAGTTCATGATGGGTGAGGTCCGCTTCGCGGCCCTGACCAGAACCTTCCCCGAACGCGCCGAGGTTCTCTTCAAGGCGGCCGAAGAGCAGTGCGCCAAACGCTACGCCACCTACAAGGCCATGGCGGACTGATCCGGAAATCCGGAGCCGAAAGCGTTATCAAACAGAATAATCACAGTCTGTCGGGACGGCATGACCTTCGGGTCATGCCGTTTCCTCAAACATCAGAACAGAAGCCGCAGAAACGCCAGAGGAATGCTGGATCTGCAGAGGCTATTGACAAAATGCGATGGGTCGTGTATCTTTCGGGCTGATGCCTCGCGGCGCTGTGCAGATCTTTTTGCCGATGATGAAAGAGGAAACCCGTTTCGGAAGTGCCGGCGGGCATCGAGAACACAGAGGAGAATTCAAGTCATGAAAAGTACGAAAAAAAGCGGGATCGCGCTGATCCCGTTCCTGGTCTTCATCGCGGTCTACCTCGGTGCCGGACTGATCTACCAGGCCAGGGGAGAGGAAATGGCGTTCTACATGTTCCCGTCGGTCACGGCCATGTTCCTTGCGGTTCTGGTCGCGTTCTGTATGGGAAAAGGCTCCATCAGTGAGAAGTTTGAGACTTTTGCCAAAGGCGCAGGCAACGTGGATGTCCTGACCATGCTGGTTATCTACATGCTGGCAGGGGCATTTGCCAATGTCGCCGCCTCCATGGGCGCCAAGGATGCCACGGTCAACCTGGGCCTTGCTCTGGTGCCTCCCGCCCTGCTGGCAGCGGGCCTCTTCGTGATCGCGGCCTTCTTCGGCACCGCTACCGGTACCTCCATGGGTACTATTTCCGCTCTGATCCCCATCGCCATCGGCGTGGCCGAGAAGGGCAACCTGTCCACCACCATCGTCATTGCGGCGGTAGTCGGCGGAGGAATGTTCGGCGACAACCTCTCGATGATCTCGGACACCACCATCGCAGCCACCCGTTCCCAGCGCGTCGAGATGCGCGACAAGTTTCGCGTGAATTTCCTCATCGCGCTGCCCGCTGCCGTGATCACGCTCATTCTGCTGCTGGCTTTCGGAAGGCCGGAGAGTGCCGCACCTCTCGGCGACCTGTCCTACAACATCCTGAAGATCATTCCGTATCTGGCCGTCCTCGGCCTGGCTCTCTGCGGCCTGAATGTGTTCGCGGTTCTCGTGATCGGCATCTTTGCTGCCGGCATCATCGGAATGCTGACCGGCGCTATGGATATTGCCGGTTTTGCCCAGGCCATTTACGACGGCTTCTGCGGCATGAATGAGGTTTTCTTCCTGACCCTCCTGTGCGGCGGTATGTCCGCAATGATCGCAAAGAACGGCGGAATCAACTGGATCATCGAGAAGCTGCGCGGTGTCATGAAGGGCAACAAGTCTGCCCAGGTCGGGATCTCCGCCCTGGTTTCCGCCTGTGACTGCGCCACGGCCAACAACACGGTCGCCATCATCGTCGCCGGAGATATGGCGCGCGAAGTCTCCCACACCTACAGGGTTGACCCACGCCGTACGGCATCTCTGCTGGACATCTTCTCCTGCGTCTTCCAGGGTGTCATTCCCTATGGAGCCCAGCTCGTCGTGGCGGCGAGCCTGGCGACCCAGGCTTCCACCACCGGACAGACCTTCTCGGCTGCCGGCCTGGTTGGCAGCATGTGGTACTGCTGGATCCTCGCGGCGTTCGGCCTTCTGTCCATCTTCATCCCCTTTGCCGATGGCGTCACCCGGAGAAATCCATGGAACTGGGAATATGACTGCCCCGAGTCCGAGGTCGAAACAAAGAAGGCTGCTCTTGCTGCCAAAATGGATGCCTAAAGCGGCATAAACAGAACAAACAGAATCAATCCCGGAGTGCAGCTCCGGACAAAAAATGATGCCCATGTGCGTTTTGCACATGGGCATCACAGTATCTGTCAGCGGAACGCTGCAGGCCGGTAACTCAGTTCTGCTCTGTTATACCGGGACAGAATCAGGCGGCTGCGGTCACAGCGGTGATATGGGGGTTCGGCCCCTCGTACCAGTAGAGGAAGCCTTCGAGGTCGACCGTATCGCCGACCTTCAGGTTTTCAACAGCCTTGTAGACCTCGGTCTCTTCGTTGCAAAGATAATACTCCACACAGAAGTCATAGGTCTGGCCGTCCTTGGAGACCTTAAAGTAGAGGTCGTCGGTCTTGTCGGCCTCGTTTTTATAGGCAAAGGCGGCACCGCTCTCGTCATAGGCTTCGACGGTCATGCCTTTGAAGGAGACCAGCTGGTTCTGATGCTCGACGAGCTCATCCTTGCCAAGCAGATCGGTGACATCGGCGGCGGTAGCCACGAAGCTGTCGCCATCCAGCAGCTCAAAGCTGGCATCAACGATCTCAATCTCACCGGACCACTCGGCTTTGAAGCCGGTGACACGGATCTTCTGGCCGGCGACAAGCTTTGCATAGTCAGCCTCGGAGCAGGCCATGTTGTACAGGAAATAGGCACCGTCCTGATCCTGGGTATAGACGGTGGCCTTGTCATCCCACCAGCTCTGCTTGGCCTGGACATAGGTCTCAACACAGACAGGATCATCCACCGCGGCGGCTGTGAATTCAGCATAACTCATAGGCGCAACCTCAGCGGCTCCTTCGGCGGGAGCAGCTTCTTCTGTGGCAGCTTCCTCCGCAGGGGCGGCTTCCTCTGCGGCGGGCTCCTCCGCGGGAGCGGCCTCTTCTGCGGCAGGAGCCTCAGAAGCAGCGGGGGCTTCGGTGGCGGCGGGCTTGGCGCTCTGTCCGCAGGCAGCCAGGGCGAACACCATTGCCAGGGCGAGAATCAGTGCAAGATACTTTTTCATGTTCTTCCTCCTTGCTCAGATGAAGATAATAATCCTGTTCCCTTGGGAACAGGATTATTATAGACCAAATTGCGTGAAAATCAAGAAAATGTTGTTCCCGAATCTGCTGCGTCATTCCTGCCGCTTTTTCCGGCGAACCCGGCCGAGCACGAGATACAGCAGAATCAGCAACCAGACGACGCCCAGCGTCGTGAGCAGCGCGACGGATGTGGGAGGCAGCGGGCCGAGATCGGCCTTGCCGCCGGAGGCCGAAATGCTGATCTGGTCGAGGCGGTAGAGGGCGTTGACATCAGTAAAGAGCTTATCCATGTAGGCGTCGTTTACGGTCTGCCTGCGGCGGATGGACTTGGTCACGTCCTCAATCATCTGTCCCGCTGCATCGCGCAGAGAAGTGGAGCCATTAAACACAGGGGTCGTGAAGGTATTCTCCGTGTTGGAGAGGAGAAGCTTGGATGCTTCGATCTTGACGTCATAGTGTTCCTCGCTGTCCTCACCGGCGCGGCTCAGATAGTTCTGATATTCCGCGCTGTTCTGTGCCTTGGAGGTGACAGGGACGTAGCCCTCAGTTTCGGCATAGGCGATCTGGACATCGTTGGTCAGCAGATACTGGGCAAAGAGCCAGGAGGCCAGAACTTCCTGGGGATCAGACTTGTTAAATACGCAGATTGAAGGACCCTGCGAGATCATGACCGGATGCTCCGGATCAAACTGGGGCACCGGCAGCACCGCAGTTTCGAATTTTACGACCTTGTCCGCACTGATATCCAGCAGGGGAGCGTCGGAACCCATCCAGGTGGCGCCGGCAGTGGAATCCACAGCGAAGATACACTGGCCGGCGTTCAGGAAATTCGCGGGATAACTGGAAATCTTGAAGGTGGAAAAGGAGCCCTTTTTCACATGATCAGCGATGTCGAAGAGCAGTTCCCGTGTGGTGTCGTTGAAAATCCGGATCTCTCCGCTCTCGGTGGAGTAGCCCGCATCCTTCTGCCGCAGCATCTGGATCATCATGTTGTCTGTGGATTTGTAGATGAAGGGGATCATGACCTTCTGTCCGTTAACCGGATAAGTGCCGTCGGCGTCCTTCGCCGCTGCAGCGTCCGAGACCTCCCAGACAAAGTCCCAGGTCAGCGTATCGGGCAACGTGTAGCCCAGGGATTCCAGCATGGTCTTGTTTACGTAGCAGGCCTCCGTGGAGCGCATATAGGGGATGGCGTAATGAACGCCGCCGATGGTGCATTCCGTGAGAAACTGCGGGATGATTTCCTCCAAGGTCGGCGAGTCATAGAGAAGCGCCCCGCCGCCAAGGCCGTATTTCGAGTCCGCAAACAGCTCGTCCAGCGGGACAACGACATCGGTGCCGGTCATATAGGTCGCAATGTGGTCGGGATAGGTGATGCAGACGTTGGGCGTGGTGTTGGTGGCAATGTTTGTGATGACATCATTGTAGATGCGACCGTAATCGGTGTAGAGACGCATGTTCACCTTGATGTTGGGATACAGCACCTCAAAGCTCGCAATGGCCTTCTGGTAGATCGCGGTCTGGACCTTGTTGGTATCGTTCTTGGCCCAGAAGGTGATGTCATAATGTCTGTTAGTGTCAAAACTCTCCGGCACCGAGAAGGCGGCATGCTCCCGGGAGCCATGGCAGGCGCTCAGCGGCAGCACGCAGAGGAGCATCAGCAGCGCCAGAAAAAGGGAAGAGAGTCTGTGAAACCGGATCATCCCTTCGTCCCTCCTCTCGACACACCTGCCATGACCTTCTTCCGGAAGATCAGAAACAGGACGATCAACGGCACGGAGATGACCACTACAGCCGCCATCATGGCCGGTATATTCTCACGGCCAAAGCCGTTTTCGCGGATTTCCTGGATCCCGTTGGAGACCAGGAAGTAGGCCTCATCGTCTGTAATAAGTCGGGGCCAGACATAAGCGTTCCAGCACTCAATGATCTTCAGAATGGTGATGGTCACCATGGTGGGCTGGCAGATGGGAAGCATGACCTTGAAAAGGTACTTGAGATCGGAGGTCCCGTCAACCTTTGCGGCCTTGTAGAGCTCATCCGGGATTTGTTCAAAGTTCTCCTTCAGCAGGTAGATATAGAACACCGAGGTGACCGATGGGAGAATCAGCCCTGTGAAGGTGTTGCGCAGGCCCCAGTTGGTGATCGTGACAAAGTTCGTGATAATGACAAGCTCATTCGGAATCATCATCAGAGCGAGAAACAGGGCAAAAACCACGTTTTTTCCAGGAAAGTCCAAACGTGCAAAGGCGAAGGCGGCAAAGAGAATCACCACCAGCATGAGGGCGGTTGTCACGAGGGTGAAGATCAGCGTGTTCAGAAAATAGCGGGAGAGCGGGACGGCAGTGAAGGCGTCCCGGTAGTTCTGCAGCGTGGGGGCGAGGGTAAAGAACTTGGGAATATACTCGGAGTTATAGGCGCTGTAGCTCTTGAGCGAGCTCAGAATCATCCAGTAGAAAGGGAAGAGCACGATCAGCGCCCAGATACTCAGAAAGAAATAGGTGAGGGTTTTGCGCAGCGTCTCCCGACGGCGGGTGCGCTGTTCAATCACGTCGTATTCCATATGCGCACCTCCCTCAGTAATGGACGTTCTTCCTGCTGATGAGCAGGTTGATGACCGTGATGGTAAACACGATGGCGAAGAGAATCAGCGCGGCCGCCGAGGCATAGGACGGATACCCGCCGCTGTCGCCGTAGAGCATGTCATAGACATAGCCGACGATGGTGTTCATGCCTGCCGCGTTCAGGTCGGTGCCAAAGAGCGCAACCTCATCGCTGTAAGCCTTGAACGCGCCAATGAAACCGGTGATGATGAGGTAGAAGATCATGGGCGAGATCATCGGGAGCGTGATGCGGGTGAAAATGCGCCACTTCGAGGTGCCATCGATCTTTGCCGCGTTGTAGTAATCCTGCCTGACTGAGGCCAGCGCGGAGGTCAGGATCAGAATCTTGAAGGGCATGACCACCCAGACCGTATAGAAGCACATGACGAACATCTTCGCCCAGTAGGGCCCGTCAATGAAGTCGACGCTCTCTCCGCCGAACCAGTTGATCAGAAGATTTACCATGCCGTCGGAATAGGGGGTCTTCTTGAAGAGAATCATGAACACCAGGCCAACGGCCAGGGTGTTTGTGACATAGGGGAGAAAGAAGACGGTCTGGTAAAGCTCCCGAAGCTGTCGGATGGAGTTGAGCCCCAGCGAAATGAGCAGCGCGATGCCTGTGGAGACCGGGACTGTGATGATCACCAGAATAAAGGTATTCTTCACCGCCTGGAGAAAGTACGGATCGTGGAGAACATAGGAGTAGTTATAGAGGCCCGTGCCGAAAAAGGTCTGGGACGCGGAATTGTAGCCCTCTTCAAAAGAATAGACCAGAACGTCCGCCAGCGGATAGACCATAAACACGCCGAGAAACGCGATAGCCGGCAGCAGATACAGCCAGGCCTTCCAGTTCTTGTTTTCCATGCTGCGCTCCTCTTCGCTCAGACGGCCTCAA
Source organism: Oscillospiraceae bacterium (assembly GCA_902798545.1). Lineage (GTDB taxonomy): Bacteria > Bacillota > Clostridia > Oscillospirales > Oscillospiraceae > Limivicinus. The sequence goes on along the minus strand of CADBWQ010000013.1, from coordinate 7,506 downwards.
AGGGAATCCTCTCCTCGCTGTCACGGCGGAAGAGAAAAACCTTGTTGGGCTTGAGCGCAAAACGCACGGTTTCGGCATCCCTGTCGATACGATGCTCGGCGGTGATGATGGAGCGGATGCTGACGCTCTCTGCCGCCGGATGGGTGGAGACAACACTGGTGTCCCGACCCATAACTTCCACACCGGCAAGACTGCAGCCGAGCGGACCCGCCTCCTGTGGAATGAAGCCCTCCGGGCGTACACCCACCCAGACTGCCTGGTCGTCAACTCCCGTGATGCGAAGAACCTCGTCCTCGCCGAGAAACAGCTTCCCGCCGGCGACGCGGCCCTCGAAGACATTGATGGGCGGTGTGCCGAGAAACTTCGCCACAAAGAGATTGGCGGGATCGTCGTAGACCTCCTGGGGCTTGCCGATCTGCTGGATAACGCCGGCCTTCATGACGACGATCAGGTCGGAGATGCTCATGGCCTCTTCCTGGTCGTGGGTGACGAAAATCGTGGTGATGCCGGTATCCCGCTGGATCCGACGGATCTCCTCCCGGGTCTGAAGACGGAGACGAGCGTCCAGGTTGGAGAGCGGCTCATCCAGCAGAAGCACACGGGGGAGCTTGACCAGGGCGCGGGCGATTGCGACGCGCTGCTGCTGGCCGCCGGACATCTCGCTGGGCTTGCGGTCCATAAGCTGCTCGATCTGGACGAGCTTTGCCGCCTCGTCGGCTTTCTTCAGCATCTCGGCCTTGGAAAGGCGGTCCTTGCCCTTGAGGTTCTGGAGCGGGAAAAGAATGTTCTGCCGGACGGTGAGATGGGGATAGAGGGCATAGTTCTGAAACACAAGACCGACGCCGCGGTTTTCGGGCGGAAGATTGGTCACGTCGTCGTCACCGAAGAAAATCCTGCCGGAAGTGGGCTTCTCCAGACCGCAGATCAGGTTCAGCGCGGTGCTCTTGCCGCAGCCGGAGGGACCCAGCAGGCCGATGAGACTGCCATCCGGAACCTCAAAGCAGAAATCACTGACGGCGGTGACCGTGTCGCCTTTTTTGTTTCGACTTGGAAACTTCTTGGTCAGATGGTCCAATACAACTTTCATAGGGGCGTCATCCCTTCTATATTCTGTATATTAATTCGGGCGCAGATATAAACGGTGTACTTAACCTATTGTCCATTAAAAAACAAAAAGGATGGAATGTCAACAGTTGATTGCCTCTGCGGAAGGCCTTTGTCGCATTGCGGATGAAAAAGTTAAAGCATGGCAGTGGTTCAGGGGATTTGTTCGCCGGGCGAGAAATATGTGCAAGTATAATTGTGCCGATTCTTTTATTACTGTTCCATCGTGACAATCAGAAGATTATAAAGTAATGATGTCCCTCGGAAGTCAGAGGTGAACAGCCGCCTTCATTCAGTAAGGAAAAGGAAACAGTTTACAATCCGGAGAGAATTCTCTATAATTATTCATATATAAACCCTGCCATTCGGGAAACAGACAGGCAAAGGGTGATGATCATGACTTATCAGGAAGTACTGGAAAACGCAAGAAAGACCATTCTCAACGGCCAGGTATGTCCGGAGTGCAACGGGCTCGGGTGCGGGAATACCCTTCCCGGTCCGGGATCCAAGGCGCCCGGACATGGTGCGCTGAAAACATCAGGAAAGGAAGTTCTGTGACTTGAAACTGATTCATCTCTCGGATCTGCATCTGGGAAAGCGGGTCAACGAATTCAGCATGCTGGAAGACCAGCGGGATATTCTGGAAAAAATCCTGGACATCATCGACCGGGAGGAACCGGATGCGGTGATCCTGGCGGGCGACATCTACGACAAGCCCGTTCCGCCGGCCGAAGCTGTGCAGCTGTTTGACGACTTCCTGTACAGTCTCGCAAGAAGAGATCTGCAGATCTTCGTCATCAGCGGGAACCACGACTCTCCGGAGAGAATCGCGTTCGGCTCCCGGCTTCTGAACCGGAGCGGCGTGCATCTGTCCCCGGTCTATCACGGGGAGGTGGAGCCTGTCGTGCTGGAGGATCGGTACGGACCGGTGCGTATCTACATGCTTCCGTTCATCAAACCGACCCATGTGCGCCGCTGCTTCCCGGAAGAGGAAATCGAGAGCTATACCGATGCCGTGCGCACGGCGATCCGGAAGATGGGCGTGGACCGTTCGACCCGAAACGTGCTGGTGACGCACCAGTTTGTGACGGGGGCGACGCGCTCGGAATCGGAAGAGACCTCGGTGGGCGGATCTGACAATGTGGACGCGCAGGTCTTTGACGACTTTGACTATGTGGCGCTCGGACACATCCACGGCCCGCAGAACATCGATTCCGAGAGAATCCGCTACTGCGGGACGCCGCTGAAGTACTCTTTCTCGGAAGCCGGGCACATCAAGTCGGTGACGGTGGCCGAACTGGCGGAGAAAGGGACACTGCGTGTCCGGACTGTCCCCCTGGTTCCGAAGCACGACATGAGAGCCCTCCGCGGCAGCTATATGGAGCTGACGGCGAGACCGAACTACATCGGGACGGCGGTGGAGGACTATCTCCATATCATCCTGACGGACGAGGAAGAGATTCCGGAAGCGATGAACCGGCTTCGGGTGATTTATCCGAACGTGATGAAGCTGAGCTATGACAACCAGCGGACCAGAAGCCTGAACCTGGTCGGAGGCGCAGAGGAAGTGGAGCGGAAGAGCCCGCTTGAACTCTTCGGCGAACTGTATGAGAAGCAGAACGGAACAAGGCTTTCGGAAGAACAGACGGCTTATGTCACGGAGCTGATTGAGAACATCTGGGAGGACAGAACATGAGACCGCTGAATCTGATCATGTCAGCCTTCGGGCCCTACGCGGGGGAGGAGACCATCGACTTTGAGAAGCTGGGAAAGAGCGGACTGTACCTGATCACCGGCGATACCGGCGCCGGGAAGACGACCATTTTCGACGCGATCACCTTCGCCCTGTACGGAGAGGCCAGCGGAAACAACCGCGAATCCTCCATGCTGCGTTCCAAGTACGCCGACCCGGACCGGCTGACCTTCGTGACACTGACGTTCAACTACGCGGGGAAGCAGTATACCGTGACGAGAAAGCCGGAATACGAGAGAGCAAAAAGCCGCGGCACCGGCACAACGAAACAGGCGGCGGAAGCTGAACTCATTTGCCCCGACGGCAGAAGAGTGACGAAGCAGAGGGAAGTGACTGCTGCTGGCTGAGACGAAGGACCGCCAGGCAATTTTCCGTGAGATCTTCCATACCGGCTACTACCAGGTCTTTCAGGAGAGACTGAAGGACGACGTCAGAGAACTATCCCGTGAATGTGAAAACGAGCGGCGGAGCATCCATCAGTATATCAGCGGCATGCGCTGCGCCGAGGGTGATCTGTATGCCGAGAATGTCCGGAAAGCCCAGGTCGGAGAGCTCCCGACGGAGGAGATCCTGGAGATGCTTGAACGGCTCATCGGGAAAGACACCGAGCTTCTCGACCAATACGGTGACAGACTCAGCCGCCTGGATTCCAAACTTAACGTGCTGAACACACGGCTCGGAAGGGCAGAGGAACTGGAGAAGGCAGAACAGACGCTGGAAAAGACCAGGGCAGAGCTGGAGAAGGCAACGGAAAAACAAAAGGCCCTGGACGCGGCCTATGCTGAGGCGGGAGCGAGACAGCCCGAGGCTGACCGGCTCGCCGCAGAGGCAGCCGCCCTGGAGACAATGCTGCCGGAATACGACGCAAGGGAGAAGACCTTCCTTGATCGGAGAGATACTGAACTTCAACTGAAAGCGGAAAGGAAGGCACTGGAGAAGGACAGTGAGGCACTGAACACCAGCATCCGTCAGACTGAGCAGATGCAGGCTGAAAGGAAGACGCTGGAGACCGCCGGTGCACAACGGGAAGCGCTGCTGCGCGAAAAGGACAGTGTCGAAGCAAACGGAAAGCAGATTGCCGATATACTGAAAACCCTTGATGCGGCGGTAAGGCTGAAATCAGACCTGATAGAGGCTCAGCAGAAGTATCTCGCTGCCCAGAAAAAGTATGAGCTGACACAGCAGCGCTATGAAGATATGAATCGTGCGTTCCTGAGCGAGCAGGCGGGCATTCTTGCTCAGACACTGAGAGAGGGAGAGGCCTGCCCGGTCTGCGGTGCGACGGTACATCCGCATCCGGCGGAGCTGTCCGAAGCCGCGCCGACCGAGTCACAGCTGAAGCAGGCAAAGCGAGAAGCAGACCAGTGCCGTCGAACTGCAGAACTGGCCAGCAGCGAAGCGGGCAACCTCCTCGGGCAGGAGAGAGCCACCCGACAAGAACTGAGCCGGAAAGCGGCAGAACTCTGGCCGGAGTTACCGCCGGAAAAAATCCGGGAAGCAGCGGAGAGCGGGCGAAAGAGGCTTCGGGAGCGTTTTGCGGAGCTGAGTGCAGCCGTTACGGTGGAAGATAAAAAGCTCGAAAGGAAAGCGAAACTTGAAGAGCTGATCCCTCAAATGGAGAAAGATCAGCAACGCCTGCAGGAGAGCATGCAGCGCGGCAGGGAACGTATCGCGGCCTGTGAGACGAAGATCTGCCAGTGGGACGAGCTGCTGCAGCAGTCAGAAGAGAAGCTGCCCTTCCCAAGCAAAGCGGAGGCAAACCGAGAACTCACAAAACTGAAAGGTGAGCAGCAACGGATCCGGGAGAACCTGATTCAGGCTGAGGAAGCACAGCGGGGGGGAAAGACCGCCTGCGCTGCGCTGGAAGGCCGTATCAACCAGCTGACAGAGCAGCTGTCTGCATCAGAGAAACAAGACCTGAAGGTGCTGCGGGAAGAGATCGAACAACTCAACAGGGAAAAGAGGGAGATAACCCGACAGAATGCCGATCTTTTGCTGCGGCTGAGCGCCAATCGCACTGCCCAAAGCGGTATCCTGAAACAGGGAGCTGAGCTTGAGCAGCTGGAAAAGAAACTCAGCTGGGTAAAGGCACTCTCCGACACGGCCAACGGAAACGTCTCGGGCAAGGAGCGGATCATGCTGGAGACCTATGTCCAGACAAGCTTCTTTGACCGGATGATCGCCCGGGCGAACACAAGATTCTTCATCATGTCGGGCGGACAGTATGAGCTGAAGCGGCGGGAAGTCGCGGATAACCTGAGATCCCAGAGCGGCCTGGAGCTCAGTGTGATCGACCACTACAACAGCACGGAACGCAGCGTGAAGACCCTTTCCGGAGGCGAGTCCTTCAAGGCTTCCCTGTCTCTGGCCCTCGGTCTCTCCGATGAGATCCAGTCCTCGGCGGGCGGCATCCAGCTCGACACCATGTTTGTCGACGAGGGCTTCGGCTCCCTGGATGAGGAATCCCTGGAGCAGGCGATGAAGGCGCTTTCGGACCTCACGGAGAGCAACCGCCTTGTCGGCATCATCTCGCACGTCTCGGAACTGAAGGAGCGGATCGACAGGCAGATCGTCGTGAAAAAAGACCGGAGCGGCGGCAGCCATGCTGAAATCATATAAGGTAAAAAGTTGCACAAGAATTCCGAGCGGAAAGATAGGAAAATTCAGTGGCATGCATGAAAATGCGTCTTTACGTTGACAAACAAATCACGCGGGCATATAATCAGCCCATCAACAGGAAGGAGCGTCCAGTTCTGATGCGTAACAACCGTCACAGCTACATGATGATGGCGATGCACATGTGCAGCATGTGCATGATGATGTGCGCGCAGAATTCCGCTTCGCCCGATTGATAAGCCATCTGAATATCAGATTTTCATTATTCTGACAAAAAGAGGACTTGGATGCGAGCGAGCGTCCGGGTCCTTTTTTATTGCCGGAACAGGACAGGAGTTGGAAAGGTTTTATGATTGAACTCAGCCACATCTCGAAGACCTACATCGCGCCGGACAAGAACGTCGTCGCACTCGAAGACGTGAACATCCGGGTCGAAGCGGGTCAGGTCTACGGGATTGTCGGATACTCCGGCGCAGGCAAGTCCACGCTGGTACGCTGTATCAACTTTCTGGAGCGGCCGGACGCCGGGAGCATCCGCATCGACGGCTTCGGAACCATCGAGGTCCGAGACGGAAACGCGTTCTACACACCGGAGAGCGGAGGGCAGTCCGTCCGCCTCACCGAGAAGCACCTGAAGACCCTGCGGCGCGATCTGGGGATGATTTTCCAGCACTTCAACCTGCTGGACCGGGATACGGTGTTTGACAATATCGCCTATCCCCTCAAGTACACCGGGCGGTCCAAAGAGGAGATCCGGGCGCGTGTCCTGGAACTGCTGGACCTGGTGGACCTGCGGGACAAGGTCAACGCCTATCCCTCCGAACTCTCCGGCGGACAGAAGCAGCGTGTGGCCATCGCGAGGGCGCTGGCGAACAACCCGAAGATCCTGCTCTCGGACGAGGCTACCTCGGCGCTGGATCCGGATGCGACGGAGTCGATCCTGAAGCTGCTGAAGGATCTGAACCGGAAGCTGAACCTGACCATCGTTCTGATTACGCATGAGATGGCCGTGGTGAAGTCCATCTGCGACCGCGTGGCAGTGATGGAGGACGGCCACGTGGTAGAAGAAGGAGACGTGTACGAGGTGTTCTCCAACCCGCAGCAGCCGATCACGAAGAAGTTTGTGAACACCTCTTCCGGCATGGGCCAGATCAACCGGCTGATCCGGGAGAATTCCTCGGTGCTCGACACCGATGCGACGCTGGTGCAGTGTACTTTCTCGAAAGACAGCGTCGGAGAGGCGCTGGTATCGGATGTGTCACGCCGTTTCGGCGTGAATGTGAACATTATCCTCGGCAACGTCGAGCTCCTGCGGGGCAACCCCCTGGGGGGTCTGGTTGTCCTCATCGACGGGGAAGAGGAAAAACGCAGGGCCGTGATCGAGTATCTGCGGGCCCATGATGTGAGAGTGGAGGTGATCGCGCGTGGCTGAATGGCTGGCGAGTATCATGCCGAATGTGATGGCATATACGGACAAGTTCGCGGACAGCTGCCTCGCGACGGCGCAGATGTTCCTGATCGCGGGCGGTCTCACCTTTGTCTTCGGCGCTGTCTTCGGCATCCTGCTGACAGTGACGAGGCCCGGCGGCATCGCGGAGAACAGGGTCGTCTACCGCATCGTCGATCTCATCACAAACATCTTCCGCTCGATCCCCTTTGTGATTCTGCTGATTTTCCTGATCCCGCTGACCCGCCTCATTGTGGGAACGGCCATCGGTGTCAAGGGCGCGATCGTTCCTCTGGTGTTCGGCGCGGTACCCTTCTTCACCCGGCAGGTTGAGGTGGCGCTGGCGGGCGTGGACCCCGGTAAGGTCGAGGCGGCCATTGCCATGGGCAGCAGCAAGCTCGGAATTATCTTCCGCGTGTACCTGCACGAGGCGGTTCCCGACCTGATCCGCGTGGTGACGGTCACTGCGATCAGCCTGATCGGCCTGACCACCATGGCGGGCGCGGTCGGCGCCGGCGGCATCGGAAGCTTCGCCATCAACTACGGACAGAACCTGCATCACCAGGACATCGTGAATGTCTGCGTG
>CADBWQ010000012.1 GCA_902798545.1 Oscillospiraceae bacterium | reverse complement strand
GTGCCGAGTGCACCATCAACAAAGTCCTTCTGCATATCGACAACGACAAGATATTGTTTCATGATGGATCCCCCTGACCAAAAGAATTATATGCCAGTTCAGTATAACAGATCTATGCGGTTCCGCCACCTTAACTTTCAAAGGATCGATAGGAGCGGCTGTCAGATAACGCAGGAGGTGCGAAAATGATTAAGAATGTCTATCAGGAGGATAAAGACAGTGAGCAGGCCTTATTTGATGCCCTCTATTGCCTGATGCTTGATATTCCGATTGACAGGATCACTGTTTCACAGATCCTGGAAACGGCACATGTAAGCAGATCCGGATTTTACAGGAGGTATAAGGACAAATATGATCTGCTGAACAGCAGCTATGAAAGGATACTGGAAACGACTTTGTTCACGTTTCATACCGGCAACACATGGCGAGATTCTATATCTCAGATCTATAAAGTGATCGGAGAACATTGGGTATTTTTCCGTAATGCATTTCATTCCAAAGACTGCAATTCACTAAGCAACTATATCTTCTATCGAACCCTTCGTTTGGAGAAAGAAGTACTGCGAAAAAACGGAGTTGATCCTGAAAAACCGGAGAATGCATATCGCCTGATTGCCTATGTGAGCGGGGGACTTGCTGTCACGCAGCAGTGGGTAGATGACAAGGCTGAACTCCCGTTGGAACAATTGGTCGATATTCTGACGGAGATCGTGCCGCAAGCATTTAAGGCATATTTCTGCTGAAACAAATCGACAAAAAAGTGCCAACTTGCAGTCAGGTTTCTTGAATTATCATTTTTCTTGAAATATAATTCAATTACCATATTTTTAACAGGGAGGTACTCCGGATGAAAAATATTTCAAGAAGACAGTTTTTGAAAGGTGGCGCAGCTGCAGCGGCTGCAGGGATTCTGGGATCCATTATGCCCGCAGCAATGGCGGAAGAGGCGACATTTGACCGCGAAGTTGACGTCCTTGTCATCGGCGGCGGCGGGACAGGAGTTGCGGCTGCATGTGAAGCCGCTGAGGCCGGTGCAGAAGTACTGGTTGTTGAGAAGCTCGGCCTGATGGGCGGTTCCACGCTCATGTCTGGCGGTATGATTCATGCCTGGGGTACAGATGAACAGGCAGAGTATACCGGCACAACAGATGACAATGCAGACCTGATGTTCAATTATTATAAGGGCTGCGGCGGCGGTTTCATTGATGATGATGTGTGCTATGATATGTGCGTTGGCAGCCACGATGACTTCCTGTGGTGCAAAGAGTGCGGCATTAACTATGTGACCGTGTTTAGTGTGCAGAACATTCCCGGGCTGACAGAGTACATTCGTCCGCGTATCCACCTGCCGGGTGATGAGACTTCCGGCACGGCAGGGATCCCGGGACTTGGCCACTTCCACGTCAATCCGATCTGGGCTCGTGCTCAGGCAGCCGGCGCAACCTGCGAAACCAATACGGCGGCGAAGAAACTGATTACGAATGAAAACGGTGCAGTGATCGGCGCAGTCGTTGAGAACAAAGACGGTGAAGTGAGAATCAAGGCGCGGAAAGGTGTTGTCCTTGCCACTTCCGGTTATGATTACAATGTCGAAATGGCCAAGGCGATGAGCAAGTCCCAGTATATTATTCTTACTGAGGAAGGCAACATCTCCGGCTCCTGCGTCGGCAACACCGGCGACGGAATCCGTATGGGCATGGAAGTTGGGGCAGGTCTGGCCGGTATTGGCGGCGCCATTAACGTCAGCCTCAACGGTTCCATCGGACGTGACCCCACCAGCAATGTCGGCGGCTGCACAACGGGTATTTCGGTCAACAAATACGGTCAGCGCTTTGTTGATGAGTGGTGCCAGTACGGCTATTACATGAATGCCGTGTTTAATCAGGATGATCACATCTGCTGGACGATCACGGACCAGGCGGCTGTGGACCGCGAAGGCGGCACGGCAATGGGGTTCACCTCTGAGGATCTTTCGGCTGATGTTGAAGCGGGCAGCGTTGTAAAGGCGGATACGATTGAGGAGCTGGCGAAGGCGATCGGCATCAGCGCTGAGGGTCTTGCTACGACACTTGCAACCTGGAATGCAGACTGTGCAAAGGGAGTAGATACCGCTTTCGGAAAGACGGAATGCCTGAATCCGATTGAGGTCGGCCCCTTCTATGCTGCGAAGACGGCAAGCTATAATCTGGGAACACTGGGCGGACTGAAGATTAACACGGACGCGCAGGTTTGCCGCTTTGACGGAACGCCGATCGAGCATCTCTATGCAGGCGGACTCTGCACCGGCGGCTGGGCGGGCCAGTTCTATCCGGGATCCGGCACAGCAATCCTTTCCACCGTCCACTGGGGAAGAAAAGCGGGACGCAATGCTGCCGCTAACGAGAACATTTAAGAGCAAATGAGATAGAAAGCAGGGGATTAATCTCCTGCTTTTTATCTCTCCAGAAATTAGCTTAGATTAATAGAAAGACAAAGAAAACGCTGAAATCATTAATGATTTCAGCGTTTTGGTCCGAGTGACTGGATTTGAACCAGCGGCCTCTTGAACCCCATTCTAGGCGACAAGTCAATAAATACGGGGCTTTTCCCGGCTTGTGTTACCCACGGGGGTGTTTTTTATGTCGGGCGCACAAATGATTCAGGCCATTTTCACTCCCTGTCGATTGTCATTTATGCCAATGAAAATCCGGGTGATTATCAGCGTTTTTTCGTCACATTCTTAATGGGTGACCTCCTATCCGATATTCTATTACTTTATTATTTCGTCAGGAACTCAATAACTTTGTACATCTCCGAACTGGGGTTACTATCAACTGAGTGCTCGCTCCGTCCCTGGTCGCGGTGAAACTGTTCCAGTCGTTTGGCATTTGTTATTGCCGCATCCTGCAGGCCTTTGATGAGAGGGTATATATTACTGTTCTTCCTGTAGCCGGGGCAGCGTTCCTTTAATTCATCAACAGCCGCTGAACTTGTCTGGTAACCGGTGCTCCACCGATAATGGCACAGAAACCACTCTTCAAAGCATGGAGAAGAAGAAATAACTTTAACCAAGTCGGTCTCCATCCTGCAGGCAGCATCTATCTGTGACTGTTTTCCCTTGTCGGTATCAGTATCAATAATGCAGTATGCCCTGTCACCATCTCTAACGGACAGACCTTTCTCCCGGGCCTCCTTAATTAACTGCTTCATCATTTTCACAGGGTCAGTTCGGTTCCCGAAGGTCTGAAGTATGCGCGGCCGATCTTTGCCCTGAAAGTTTTGGAGAAAAATACTCTCTGTCTTATTGTCTCCCTCAGCTGCAAACAGAACAATAGGGTTTCGTTTGCGAGTCTGCTGTCCTCGCTTTCCAACACCCTTGGATGCTTTCATAGCAGTTCACCACTCTTTATAATCGGAACCGCACCATATCGGCCAATCAGGTAGGCAGTCCGAATATTCTCAGTTTTCCGCACTGAGAAATTATCAAGAGAATATAGTTCGGACACTGCATTATCCGACTTTTCAATAAAGTATATCTGATCCCTTCGAAAGACCTTAAGGTCGAGCAGAATGGTATCGTGAGTAACAAAAATGAGTTGGGCGTTCTTCGTGTTGATATCTGGGTCATTAAAGAGGCCAACTAAATACTGAACCAAAGCAGAATGGAGGCAGGACATCTCATCTATAAAGAGTGTCTTGCCGGTTGACAGTGCAGTGAAGATAAATGGACTAAGGAAGAAGATGTTCTGTGTACCCAGCGACTCTGCTGAGAAATCAAGAATGTACTTCTGATTATCCGGCAAAGTATGGCTTGTGAACACACTGTAAGCAATTCCCTGGCCAATACCGCTGCCTTTTTCTCCAACGACGGTAACAGGAACTGTAAACTGCTGCGTCTTGATATCATAGCCATCTATGTTGATATCGGCATTTTTAAGCAGCCTTAGCGTGAAGTCTTTCAACTCACTGCTTTGCGATTCCACCAAACGCTGCAGGATAAACGGCTTGTTGTTCGGGGTATCATCTGTTTCAGCGTCAGTATATGTATCTATACCGCTGGAGAACCACATAAACGCAGCTTTTGTCTTTTCGCAGTTCCAGGCGGTAGCTGTCGACAGGAAGAGTTTGTTAGAAGTGTTTTTTTCCCTGTACGAATTAAACTCCTTTTCATCTGCCTTGTTGAACCTATACTGATTGGTATTCTTACGCTCGAATATCATGCTTTTCTTGGCTGAATAATAGACATAAAGATACTCGTCTACTATTTTTTCCTGTGTAGCAGAGAATCCGTAGATGTACTGAATGCCATCTACATAGAAGATAAACTCGAATGCCGAAGGCCTACCCGCAAGCTCTTTGTCAAACAGGAAAGGAACGATGCGCATTAGTCTGTCATTTACCTGTTTTGCCTGCGATTCCCGGACAATCATAATTGCGGCAGTCATAGCCTTTAGTAAATTACTCTTTCCGGAGGCGTTGGCACCGTAAATAACTACTGATTTGAGGCATCTGGTTTTTCCACATACAGCGAAATTGGCAGGGTGTTCATTGTCAGTTGCAGACGCGGACATATTTAAGCATGTGCGATCTTTGAAAGACATATAGTTTTCAACAGAAAACTGTGCCAGCATATTTGCCACCTCCCAACGCTATAATAGTCCAATTGTCCAGACTTTTCAATACTATTTTCTCGTTATTTGCAAGTTTTTTACAAATATCAAGAAAATGGTATCTGATTTCTGTGCTATTAACGCATCATCCGCAATACTGTCAGGGCTTCTATTTGCCCTTCAGTTGTGAAGAGGCTAAAAAAGTGATATGATAGAGACCGACTGCAAATCTTGGAAAGCCGTAGGACATAATAGCAGGAAGAAGGAGGACAAATGCTGGTCATTCACGTTGACATGGATGCATTCTATGCCTCCGTTGAAGTCAGAGATAATCCGGAGCTTAAGGGAAAGCCGCTGATTATAGGTGCCTTACCGACAGAACGCGGCGTTGTGGCAACCTGCAGCTATGAGGCGCGGAAATACGGCGTTCATTCCGCAATGAATATCAAAGAAGCCTACAGGCTTTGCCCGCATGGGATTTATATGCATGGCAACTTTGAGAGATACCGCGCTGTTTCCGCAGAACTGCATAAAATCTGGAATGATTATGCCTCAGCGTCAGAATATGTCGCATTGGATGAGGCATATCTGGATGTTACTGAGACAGCAGGAACCGTTGAACGGGCAAGAGAATTCGCACAGGAGATTAAACGAAGGGTCCTGGAGGAACAGAAGCTGACCTGCTCAGTCGGCCTCGCGTATTCGAAAACGGCGGCAAAAACTGCAAGTGAAGAAAAAAAGCCAAACGGTTATTTTGAGATCCTGACACCGGATGAATTCACGAATCTGCTTTCGGAACGGGATGTCAGAGCCTTGTATACCGTCGGGGCAAAGACGGCGGAAAGGCTGAACCAGCTTGGCATTTTCAACGTGAAGGACATAAAGGGGAAGAGCGAGGATGTCATAAGAATCCTAGGAAAGCAGGGGAGACTGATTGTTGAGCTTGCTTCCGGAATTGATGACCGCAAGGTGATCCCTTATCGGCCGGAAGACGCGAAATCCATCAGCAGAGAGCTGACTTTCCAGGAGGACGTTTCTGACTACGAGTTTCTAAAGCATGCTCTTCTGCTGCTCGCAATCAGTGTGGAACGAAGAGCCAGACGAGTCGGACTGCGCGGAAAAGGCGTTGTGCTGAAGCTGACTTATGCCAATATGAAGAGCATTACCCGGTCAAAGATCGTTCTGGAAGCAGTTCATTCGATCACTATTTACCGGGAAGCAGTAAAACTGCTTAGCCAGGTTCAGCATGAGCCGGTACGCCTGGTCGGTGTCGGTATCTATAATCTGACTGACGGAGAATATGAGCAGCTGGTACTGGAAGGCTTTGAGCTGGAACAGAGTCAGAGTCCGGAAGAGGAACTGGAAAGGGAATTACAGCGGCTTCAGACAGTATATAATCTGGACTTCGCAGGCCATCTGGACCAGATATATTGTGGAGAGACGTTATACAAAACGATTGAGTATATGAGAAAAAAGAGACACTGATCAGACGCGTTCAGAAAGAAAGGGGAACAGATGAAGAGACGTTACAAGAATGATATTGAGCGCTATGGCAGTGATATCCTGAAATCAGAAGAACTGCAGCATGCGTATGACCAGACGCACCATACATGGTCAACAGTGGGCGAACACACATTGAGAGTTGCTGCAGCAAGCCTTGCAATCTGCTACGCACTGCGTAAAATACATGTCAGTACGGATACCTCAGCAGTGGTAAAAGGTGCATTATGCCACGATCTCGGGATCCTGGGCCGATATGAAAAATACAAATCGAACAAGGAGTGCAGCAGGCGGCATCCGGCAGACTCTGTCGAAATAGCGCGGAAACTTGTGGAAGACCTGCCAGAGAAATCTGCGGACATCATAGGACGTCATATGTGGCCGGCAGGACACAGCAAGGCTCCTAACTCGTTGGAATGCGTGATTGTTTCTGTAGCAGACAAGTATGCGGCGATTAAAGACAAAGTACATGATCTTTTTAGAGAAGATAACAGTAGCGATTAATAACTTCGATAACGCCACTACCAAGACTCGTGTCTATTAACTGCGGCAGATACTATATTCTTGCAAACTCAGGCATGACCGGTATGATTATGACCGCGATTTCGATGACATGTTCGGCTGGGACGATTGAGAAAAGCAATAATCTGACACAGGTCAGTTGATATATAGAACAAAAAGTGACCAAACACATGAGTAGGCCCGCAGCGAGGAGTGTGATCTCCACTGCGGGCCAGTGCATATGTCAGTTTCAGAAACGCCGAGGAAAAAGACCAGCATTATTTTATAATCCCATCAGATACAGGAATCCGCTGATTCCGACTGCGGTGTAGACAAGCTTTGTCAGCTTCGGCTTGGATGACAGTCCCGCTTCACGCATACTGACAATCATTTGCTCCAAATTGTTCGTATTTAGTTTCTCGATGCTTTGTCTCAAATCAAGGTGTTTGCTGATAGCAGAAAGATGTTGCTGGTAGGTCTTCAAAGTCTTGTCAGCAAGGCCTTTTGCCTTCTTCGCAATAATGAAACGCTTGAATTCTTCCTCTGCTGACGCGCTTGATTTTGCGGAAATTCGCTTTCTAAGGGACACGCTTGATTCCTCCTTTTTCTTCAAAAATCAAGAGTCCCCTGAAAGGTAAATAAATAAAGAAAAAACGCTGAAATCACTTACGATTTCAGCGTTTTGGTCCGAGTGACTGGATTTGAACCAGCGGCCTCTTGAACCCCATTCAAGCGCGCTACCATCTGCGCTACACCCGGATATTTGGCTGCCCATTTCTGACAGCCAAAATATATTAGCACATTTCACATGGAAATGCAACAGGTTTTTTTAAGAGTTGACCGGTACAAAACGAAGATTCAGGTCTGCATTCCCTGAAACCCCGGGGATGGAGGCCTCAAAGCTGCACTGCCAGAACTCACAGGCATAGTAATAGTCCGGAAAATCCCCGGGAACGGATACCCAGAAAGCATAGTCGTTGAGCCTGGAGAGATCAAATCCGTAATACCCGAGATAACGGTTGAAATATACACCGGCATCATAGCCCGCGTTCTCTATGGTACGGCAGAAGGCCACAGCGCAGTCGGTGAGGGTCAGTTCACCGAGACCGGTGGTTCGGGCGGTTTCCTCGTCAATCTTTTCCCAGTCGAAGATGACCGGAAGGTTCACCCGGAAGCCGCGCAGATGATCGATGACAAACTCGGCCTCTTCAATGGCCTCGCTGACATTGGTCGCCTGAGAGAAGAAATAAACGCCTGTATCAAGCCCGGCGGCAGAGGCTCCGGCGAGGTTGGTCTCAAACCAGGGATCCAGGAAGATCCCGCCTTCGGTATAGCCGCGGTAGCCCAGGCGGACATAGGCGAAGTCCAGGACCTGTGCGGCGGCATTCCAGTTGACTTCCCACTGGTGCTCGGAAGTGTCAATACCGACGTATGTTCTGTAGTCGCTGCCCGTATAAGTTGGAATACCATCCACGGTGCGGAAGTCATTCTGCGTCAGTGTACTGACAGGGACATTCTCGAAAGGCGTGATCCAGACCATGTCAAAGCCGTCGTTGAGATAGACCTGACCGGCGTGCTCATCCGGTTCCGGAGCCGGAACAATCAGATAGATGATGCCGGCCATGGCGATGATCAGAATGGCGCCGATCAGCAGGTAACTCAGTTTTCCGGGACGCGATCTTCTCATGTTCTCCTCCGAAGGCCCTGCTGTTTTTCATTTGACGGATGCAGGTTTGTTTATTATAATACAAACAGCCGGTAAGAAGCAAGCAGAGAAAAGGAAGAAAGAGAAGAATCGGGAGCGGAGACCGTCCATCCGGGAAACGGTACCGGCATCGGGAGAAAACGAGAATGAAGAGACATGTATTCCTCAGCGGACCCGCTTTCAGCGGAAAGAGCCGTCTGATCCGGAAACTGCTTGGACCCGGCCTGCAGAATGCAGGGGGCTTCTGCACGGAACTCTGTGCCGCAGCGGACGGAAGCATTCTCGGCTGTGCCATGATGCCGGCGGCCATGGCGGGCGGTGTGGAAGGACTGGAGAAGGAACTGTTCCTGGATATGAGAAGCTTTCCCCCGGAACACGACAGCGAGGTTTTTCGAAATCTGGGCGTCCGTCTGCTGGAAGAGTCGCAGTGGTATCCCTTTGCCGTGCTGGATGAGATCGGCGGGATCGACCTGATCATCCCGGAGTTTCGAGTGGCACTGGACAGGCTGCTGGCATCTGATCTGCCGATCCTCGGCGTGCTGAAATCCCGGGAAGACAGCGAGCAGATGCGAAAGATGCTGGGACCGGGAACGCGTTTTACAGCGTTCGCGGAGCGCCTTTACCGACAGCTGTCGAAGGACATGAATACGGAACTCCTTCAGATTACTGAGAATACGGAAGAAGAGGCCGGAGAGCGCGTAAAAGCATGGATTCAAGAATATGCGGTGCTGCTGGGCTTTCATTGAGAGAGAATCAAATCTGAGAAACAGGACGATAGGAAACAAGGCGCTAGTATGGAAAAGAAGACAGACGAACAAATGGTATGGGCTGCCCGTGAAGCGGAAGAGCTTCCGCCGGGATACCATCGGCATTCGGACGGAACCGTCCACTGCCATGAACATCTGGAAGATGGAAGCATCTCGCCGGCGCATGAGCATGAACACAGTCACAGCCATGATCACGGCCACACGCACACCCAGACCAAAGCGGTGATCAACCGGCTTGCCCGCGCCATCGGGCACCTGGAGTCGGTGAAAAGCATGGTGGAGAACGGGAGAGACTGTACAGAAGTACTGATCCAGCTTGCGGCGGTTCGCTCTGCGCTGAGCAACACGGCCAAAGTGATCCTGAAGGACCACCTGGAGCACTGCATCAACGAGGAAGGCTCCAATACCGAGGAACAGCTCCGCGCACTCAACGACGCGATCGACAAATTCATGCAGTAAAACAGAAGTACGGCCATAAATAAAACGCCCTCCGGATTGCTCCGGAGGGCGCCCACTTATGCCGTGCCGGCCCATAGGTAACCTGCACAAAAGAGCAGGTGGGTTGCCTAAGTTCTGTTTCACTGCTTCCAACTTCCGGGACAAGTCTCCGGGAGGCCTGCAATCCGCAGATTCAAATCAGCATCCCTTATAAGAGATGTGGGTTTCATGGGCCGTCAGGTCCGAAAGGACTTACACGGACACAGCAGAAAAGATACAGAGTTCTTATTCGTCGGAAGGCGCTTCCTCGTCCTCATCGTCATAGAGGAGAGCCATAAAGCGCTCATACACATCCTGCAGCTCGGCTTCATCGTCAATGGACTCAAAGACCTCATCGCCGTTCTCGTCCTCAACGACACGAAGAAGAATGAAGCCATAGTCGGGATCGTCTTCTTTCATATCCGCGGGGAGGAAAGACATATAGGTCTTGCCGTTATAGTCCATGGACTCGATCACTTCCAGCTCAAACTCCTGGCCGTCATCATCTACGATGGTGATAAAATCGCTTCCGAAATCGTCGCTCATTGGTTTCCCTCCTCTTTCAGGTAAAACTATTGTATCGCATCGCTGGACAGAAATCAATAGTCACGCAAGAAAAAACCCATTCTGATCAAATATGATCGGAATGGGTTTGCGCTTCCGGCAATATGCCGAAGCAGTCGGGCAAAACGATCAGATGAAGAGATCAGCGCTGCTCGTTCACATAGATGTTGGCTTTGCTCTGGATCAGATGAACAACCTCATCGAGGCTTCTCTGATCGGCAAAATAGGCCTGGGCCTGCTCATTGACGATATCAAAGATGCTGGTCTCATAGCTCGCGACCTTGGTGCAGGTTTCGATCACGTTGATGATCTCGTCCGCCTGCTCCTGGGTCATGGCATAGATGTGATGTTCTTCCCCGTTTCCGTCGATCCAGCCGCCGCGGCTCTCTTCGATCTTTTCGCCATTTTCATCCAGCTTGTAATTTCCGTCTGCGTCTTTTACGTAACGCGGCGTCATGTAATCCTTCAGCTGTTTGTCGAAGACATGGCGGTTGGAGGGGATGGTATAGAGGTTGGCCTGGCCATCCTCGGTCAGCATGCTGCGGAAGAATTCCCAGGCGGCATCCTTGTTGCTGCAGGTTTTGCTCATGGCAAAACCGTTTTCAAAACGCATGATGCTGCCGACACCGTCGCTGGTGGGCCAGCCGATATAGGTGGATTTCCCGCCGAAGTTGACGTCGTTCCAGAGAATGGAATCCAGACCGTAGAGATAAGTCTGGGTCAGCATCTGACGGCCCTGGCGCAGAAGATCCTGTGTGCTCTCAGTGGTGTCATGCTCCTCCCAGTTGTAATCCGCAGGGAACTGTTTGACAAACTCCAGAAGCTGTTTGAAATTGTCGCTTTCAAAGCTGACCTTGCCGCTGGTCCAGTCAACAAAACTGTCCATATCAGCATAGAGCAGGGAACTGAGAACCTGATCCCGCGTAACGTAGGGCTCCAGCGGGGTGCAGCCTTCCGGCATCCTGGCGAGAGCTTCATTGAACTCGTCATAGGTCCAGCCTGGTGTGTCACCGACGATGCTGGCAGCGCCGGACAGCGTTTCCACGGAAAAACCGGAGACGACCTGATAGAGACCGCCGTTGACTTCCAGCGCGGACAGAAGGTTGGGGAAGAAGTCCTCCCGCTTGAGCTCGCTGTCATTGTCAATGTAGGGATAGAGATCCTCCAGAAGCCCCTTGGAAGCAATCTGACGGTAGGCGATCTGCCGTGTGGGGATGATATCCGGGAGGTTGCCGGCCATGACTTCGGTGTTGAATTTTGTCATGCCGACGGAGAGATCGGTCTCCGTGTTGTACTGGGAATAATCCAGATATTCAAGACGCACATCGTCATGCGCACGGTTGAAGCGGACCATGCGGTTGGTCAGCTGATAGTCCGGATTGTACTCCAGCTGCGCCACGGTAAGAACCTGTTTCTTCGGAAGCGAGTCGGCGGGAACGCGGGTCAGGGTGAAAATCTGTCCTTCGGGATTGCCGCCACTGTAGTCAAAGGTTACACCGGTGATGGTGCCGTCTTTGGAAACACGCATGGACTGGGAGCCGACAGAGTCGCCGTTGATGTCGCAGCTCAGCCAGTTGAGAACCTGGACGGGCTCCTCTTCACCCAGCCTGAAGCCATAGAGATACATGCCGCTGGTATAGTAGAAGTCAAAGCTGTCATCACCGGGAAAGATCGACCATGCGGAGTCCGGAATGGGATAGGCGTCACCCAGCTTCTTTGCCTCAAAGTCAATCGGCCGAAGCTCCGTGCCCCTGTCACCGTACATCATTGCGGCGACGGTTCCGTCGGCGAGCGTGGTCAGAGACGCGATGGAGTTATCCGTCTCAAGTGACCAGGCGATACTGCCGTCCGGCGCGACGGCGAGAAGGGTCTGATCCATGATGATGACGAGATTGCCATCCGGATCCTGGGCGATGTTGCTGATATTGAGCCAGGTGTTTGAGGCGTCGATATCCACGGGGGCGCGGTTGAGCTCGGTGCCGTCGGTATCGAGAGTGACGATGTCATAATTCTGAAGGTTCTTGTAGTAATCGTCCATGTACTGCTCATCGGTCCCATAGACGCTGTCAGGGCCGTCAAACCAGCCGGCGCCCTGCATTTCGAAGCAGACAAATTTCCCGTCGGCATTCTGGACCAGCGTGCCCAGGTTTGTGTAGGAATAGAAGTCCTTCTTCCCCTCGGTGTTGGCCAGAGGCTCGGTAGGCACGTAATTGGGCAGAGGCTCGGCCTTTCCGTCCTTCCCGACGAAGTACAGCTTCGTGCCGTAGATGTTGAACTGCCCCTCATACTCTTCCACTTCACCCTCGTTGGGCTCACGGCGGCCGATCACAACCTGACCGGCGGCGTAGAAACCGTCATCGGTGAAGAGCGTCGGCTGGAGGGGGTAGTCCGATTCCGTAGCCATGGGCAGAAAACTGCTCTTCCAGGCGTATTCCGTGGAAGCGGGCGTGGCCTCGGTGCTCTCCGGCGTGCTCGAAGCGGGCTGGCTGCCGCCGGGGGTGCCTGTGCCGGAGGATGTCTCCTGACCGCCGCTGCCGCAGGCGGCGAGGCCGCAGATCATGCAGAGGCACAGAACCAGCGACAGAATACGGATGTATTTATTATTCATTCTGATCTCCTTGGTATTGTAGTTGTTGTGTCGTTTGTTTCCATAAGCATTTCACACATGCTCTTCCGAGCGCCCTCATTGTAGCATAATCTCTTTCGCCTGTGTCTGAAGATTTCTTAAATAAAAAACCGGCGCCCGTATCAGGCGCCGGTTGCGTGTATTGCGTATATAAGGTGATGGGTCGGAAGAACGTGTCCAGGCGGAGCGGTTCAGGATGTCCAGCTTCGAAATTCCTCATCCGTCGCGAGAACCGTATGGGAGCCTCCAACGAGATGCTCCGTACCGAGGGAATAGTCGATCCCGCTGGTGGCGTAGTTATAGCTGATGGGGTGACGGCGCTTTTCCATTTCCGGATTCGGGAAGGGAATGGCGGAGAGGAGAGACTTCGTGTAGGGGTGGACCGGATTGCTGAAGATTTCTTCTTTTGTTCCGGCCTCCACCAGATAACCCAGATGCAGAACGCCGATCCTGTCGGAGATGTATTTGACCATGCTCAGGTCATGGGCGATAAACAGATATGCACAGTGTGTCTCATCCTGAATATCCTTCATCAGATTGACAACCTGAGCCTGAATGGAGACGTCCAGCGCGGAGATGCACTCGTCCGCGATGATCAGCTTGGGATTCATGATCAGCGCTCTCGCGATCCCGACACGCTGGCGCTGTCCGCCGGAAAACTGATGGGGATAACGCGCGGCGTGTTCCGGAGAGAGTCCGACCTTCTGAAGAAGCTCGCCGACCAGCTGTGTCCGTTCCTGACGGCTCGAGACGCGATGATGAATATCAAGCCCTTCACCGATGATGTCTTCGACCTTTTTTCGCGGATTCAGACTTGCCATCGGGTCCTGAAAGATCATCTGCATATCGGCGCGCAGCATCTCGCGGGTTTCGCCGTCCAGTTTCCCGCTGATTACCTTGCCCTGAAAACGGACGGTGCCGGATGTGGGATTGTAGAGACGGATGATGCTCCGGCCGATGGTGGTCTTTCCGGAGCCGGACTCGCCGACCAGACCGTAGGTCTCGCCGGGGTAGATCTGGAAGGAAACGCCGTTGACTGCCCTGACCGTGTAGGAGCGGGAGATCGGAAAATGTTGGGTCAGGTTTTCAACCTGCAGCAATGCTTCACTCATGGAGCTTCTCCACCTCTTTCCGCGCGCGCTCCAGACGGAGGCGCAATGATTCGGGCATCTCGATCTTCGGGGCATCGGGATGCAGCAGCCAGGTCGCGGCATAATGCGTTTCTGAGATCTTAAAGAGCGGCGGCATGGCCTTCTTGTCAATTGCCAGGGCGAAGGGGTTCCGGTCTGCAAAGGCGTCGCCGACAGGCTCATGCAGAAGATTCGGCGGGCTGCCGGGAATGGAATAGAGACGGTCGTCGTCGGTTTCCATGTCAGGCATGGCAGAGAGCAGACCCCAGGTGTACGGATGGCGCGGATCGTAGAAGATCTCGTTGACATTGCCAACCTCCACGATCTTGCCGGCGTACATCACATCCACATAGTCTGCGACCTTGGCCACAACACCGAGATCATGGGTGATGTAGATGACGGAGAGCTTCATCTTCTCCTGGATATCCTTGATGAGCTCCAGAATCCTGGCCTGAATGGTCACATCCAGAGCGGTTGTCGGCTCATCACAGATCAGAATGTCGGGGTCTGCGGAGAGGGCAATGGCGATGACCACACGCTGACGCATGCCGCCGGAGAGCTGATGAGGATAATTCCTGAAACGCTTTTCGGCGTCTGTGATGCCGACCAGGTGCAAAAGCTCCAGCGCTCTAGCCCGCGCTTCCGCGCGGCTGAGATTGCGGTGCATGAGAATGCCCTCCATGATCTGCTTGCCGATGGGCATAGTGGGGTCAAGACTGGTCATGGGGTCCTGGAAGACCATGGCAATATGCTGGCCGTTGATGGTCTGGCGGAGCTGCTTCCTGCTGATCCTGAGCAGGTCGATCGTCTGGTCGTTTCCGGATTCGTCTTCAAAGGTGTAGAGGATTTCGCCGCTGTTGATGGTGGCGTTGCTGTCCAGAAGACCGACCACGGCCTTCATGGTGACAGACTTGCCGGAGCCGCTCTCGCCGACAATGGCCACGGTCTCACCCTTCTGCAGGTCGAGATCGACACCGCGGATGGCATGGATGACACCAGCATTGGTACGGAAGGAGATGTCCAGATTCTGGATTTTCAGAATGGTTTTTGCGCTCATACGGCACCTCCCTCACATATCTTCCAGCTTCGGGGCAAGCGCTTCGCGCAGCCCGTCGCCGATGAAGTTGAAGCCCAGCATCAGCAGAGCCAGAACAATGATGGGAGGCAGAATCTGATAGGGGAGAATGGTTATGTTGTTGAATCCCTCTTCAATCAGAGTACCGATGGAGCACTGGGGCAGCACGATGCCGACACCGACGAAGCTCAGGAAGGCTTCGGTGAAGATGGCGGTGGGAATGCTGAACATCATCTGGGTGATGATCGGGCCGATGGTGTTCGGCAGAATCTCCCTGAAGATGATGTGCGCGCTGTCCGCGCCGAGCGTACGGCTTGCAAGAACGTATTCCTGCTCCTTGATTTTGAGCATCTCGGCACGCGCAATCTTGCTCATGCCGATCCATTCCGTCAGAAGCAGCGCCACGATGACAAGGCCCATCCCTTTCGGCATGAAGATCGCCAGAACAGAGACGATTACCAGGCGGGGCACACTGTTGGCAATCTCGACAAAGCGCTGCATCAGGTTGTCCGTGACGCCGCCGAAGTATCCGGAGACGAGTCCGAAACTCATACCGATGATGACGTCGATGGCAATGGTCACAAAGGCGACCAGGAGGGAAACCCGTGTGCCGTGCCAAGTCCGGGTCCAGAGATCACGACCGAGATCATCCGTCCCGAAGATGAAGGTCCTGTCGGCAAAGGCGTCGTCATAAGGCTCGCCGGTAAAGAGCTGATGGATCCAGGGAACACGGGGCGGAACCGCTTTGGCCACAACGCGGCGGTTCTGATCATTCCGGTACTGGATGATATCGCGGTAGCCATAGGAGTTCATAAGCGGACCGATGATGGCCAGGAGGATAATCACGGCAATGATCACAAGCCCGACAACGGCGCGCCTGTTCTTGAAGAAGTGGACAAATACGCCTTTCCAGTAGCTCTGAGAGGCGAAGTTGGTATCGGTTTGGAGATCGCGGTTTCCGAGCAGTTCAAAATCACCGGAAACAGGAACATAGGGAGCGGCGCTGCCCGCGGGGACGGGGCTGAGTTTTTTTGACGCCATGGTTATGCTGCCTCCCCTCTCTTCTTTGCCACACGGATGCGCGGATCCAGAACGCCGTAGAGGAGATCCACCAACAGCATGACGGTGATATACAGCGTGGAATACAGGATTCCGAGGGCAAGGACGTAGTTATAGTCAATTCCTTCACCGGTAATGGCATCCACCATGAGCTTGCCGATTCCGTTGATGCCATAGATCTTTTCCACAACAAGAGCACCGGTGAGCAGATCCACCACCAGCGGAGCCAGCACCGTCACGATCGGGATCAGGGCGTTCCGCAGAACATGGGCTCTTACCAGTTTGCTGCCATAGAGGCCTTTGGACTCAGCCAGACGCACATAATCGCTGTCGAACACCTCGACCATCTCGTTGCGTGTGAAGCGCGCAATGGTCGACATGGTAAAAAGACTCAGCGACAGGGCGGGCATGACAGAGGAGAAGAGAAAACGGGAGTCATCGAAGAAGTAGGGAAAAAACGGAATCTTGAAGGAGAAGGTGTACTGCAGGAAGATCATGAACACATAGGACGGCACGCAGACCCCGATGATGGAAAACACCGTGCAGAATCCGTCCAGGAACTTCCCGCGGTTCAGGGCGGCGGTGATGCCGAGCAGGAGCCCGACTGCTGTTCCGAGCAGGATGCTGATGCCGCCGATGCGGAAGGAATTGGAAACGGCGGTGTTGAGGACGGTTTTGATGGGCACTCCGTAGTAGAGCGAGGTCCCGTTTCCAAAGTCTCCGTGCAGCAGCTTTGTGATATAATTCCAGAACTGGACAAGAATCGGGTTGTCCAGGCCGAGCTCCGCGCGCTTGTTGGCAATCTGAATATCGTTCATGCGCTCGGAGGGGAAGGGGTTGCCCGGCATGATGCGAACCAGCCAGAACAGCAGGAAGACGATAATCAGAAGCGTCAATGCCGCCAGACCGA
Source organism: Oscillospiraceae bacterium (assembly GCA_902798545.1). GTDB lineage: Bacteria > Bacillota > Clostridia > Oscillospirales > Oscillospiraceae > Limivicinus. The sequence continues at coordinate 48,958 of CADBWQ010000012.1, read as the reverse complement.
CGCGCTTCAAAACATACTTTAACATAAGCGAAGGTTCCTTTTCATCTAAGAAACAGAGCGGCCCTTATGAAGTGACCGCTCTGCTCAATTCTGTAAAAAGCGATGGGATTATCCGATGGAGGCAGCCTTGTAGACGCGGTTCAGCGCGACCGGGTGGAACTGGACACCCTCAACATCGCTGGAGATGAGGTTTGCATTCGCCTTGGTATAAAGCGGGGCGATGACGGCTTCCTGCATGACGATGGTCTCGGCCTCGAGCATGGCAGCCCAGCGGGCATCATAGTCAGAGACGTAGGCGCCGGTGGTGCAGTCAGCGATGAGCTGATCGTACTCCGCGTTGCTCCAGAAGCCGTAGTTGTTGCTGTTGTCGGTGATCCACATGCCGAGATAGGTCATCGGGTCGGCATAGTCCGGGCCCCAGCGGGTCAGAGCGATGTCGTAGTTGTCGTTCTGCATCTTGTCCAGACGCTCGCTCTTGGTCATGGGCTGGAGGTTGATGGTCATGCCGTCGAGTTCGGCCTCGATGTCTTCCTTGATGGCCTGGGCAACCAGGGCGATTTCGTTGCCTTCGTTGCTGCCGTAAATCATGGTGAAGGTGAATTCATCCTGGCCGAGCTCTTCCTTGGCCAGAGCATAGTACTCGGCAGCGGCTTCGGGATTGTAGTCGCAGACATCCAGGAACAGATCCTGATCGGCGGAGAAGTCCTCGCCGGTGGTGGAGCTGGCTGCGAACTGAGGAGGAACCGCAGTAAAGGTGGCCAGAGAACCATCCATGACATAGTTGTCGACGAGGTTATAGCGGTCGATGACATTGGAGATGGCAAGACGCAGATTCTTGTTGGCAAGCATGCCGCCCTGCGCGTTGTTCTCAGTCTGGCTGAAGCTCAGGTACCACATGTAGCCGGCGCCGGTGACGGACAGGTTCTCAGCAAGCTTGGGATCATTCTCGGCCGCGGCAACCTGGTTGCCGGAAACGGTGACCATGTTCAGTTCGCCCTTGTTAAAGGCATCGAGAGCTTCGCCGGAGTTCTGAATGACCTGATACTTGATGCCGGCGAGCTTGACATTGTCAGCATCCCAGTAGGTCTCGTTCCGCTTGAGGGAGAGACTGGCAGTGCCGGGGGTGTAGTTCTCCAGAACGAAAGCACCGTTGGAGAGGAAGGTCTCCGGGCTGGTGCCGTAGGTACCGGCCTCAAGGCTGTTGTAGAACTCCTCGTTGATGGGATAGAAGGTGGGGAAGTACATCAGACTGGGGAAGAAGGAGACAGGGACCTCGAGGGTGACGACAAAGGTCTTCGCGTCAACGGCTTCGACACCGAGGGTGTCGGGATCGGCGCCTTCATAGATGATGGCATCGGCGTTCTTTACACAGCCGACGCTGCTGTCCAGAAGGTAGGCGTACTCGCCGGCTTCCTGGGCAATGCGCTTCCACGCGAACTCAAAGTCATAGGCAGTGACATCTGCGCCGTTGGCCCACTTCGCGTCACGAAGGTGGAAGGTATACACGGTGCCGTCTTCGGATACGTCATAGCTCTCGGCAATGGCCGGAACGGCGGCGCCGTCGGCATCCATCTGAGTCAGACCGTCAATGCAGTTGGCGATGACCTCGAAGGATTCACCGTCGGTTGCAAGGTTCGTGTCCAGGGACATGACGTTGGTGGTGAGCATGACGCCCAGATAGGCATCGCTGTCTGCGAAGGCAACGGTAACCGCGCAGGAGGCGAGAACCGCAACAACCAGCAGCAGGGACAAGAGTTTTTTCACGGTTTTTCTTCCTTTCAATTGTGATCAGTATGAAATGCCTCATACTTTATCGAATTATAGTGTTAACGAGATAAAAAGTAAAGAGCGGATTCCGTTTTCACCTGATTTTCATGTAATTTGCCCGATGGAAAGGAGGACTGAACGGTCGGTTTTTACTATTTTGACCGATTGACAGAATGCGGCGGAGGCAGGAGATTTCCACGGCGGAGGCGATTTCTTTAGATTTCTTAAAGTTCACAGTTTACATGGAAAATTAACGGAGACTTGTGTTATACTGTCGCATACGGGAAATATCCCGCATGGAGGATAAGATGAGCGAAGTAACAAGAATCCTGATCGTAGACGACGATCCCGATATTCGGAATGTTCTGAACCTGTTGCTGCGCAGGGAATATGAGACGGCAGAGGCGGCCAACGGCAGTGATGCCGTGGCTTATATGCAGGATCACAGGGATACGGACCTGATTATTCTGGATGTGATGATGCCCGGTACGGACGGGATCGAAACCTGTGAGAAGATCCGCACGTTTTCCAACGTGCCGATTCTCTTTCTGACGGCAAAGAGCGCCGAGAGAGACAGAATATCCGCTTATCAGAGCGGCGGGGATGATTTCCTCTCAAAGCCCTTTTCTCAGCCGGAGCTTCTGGCGAAAGTGAAGTCGCTGCTGCGGCGCTACCAGGAATACCGGGGCAAACCGGCTTCTTCCGTCTGGAGCTACGGCAGTCTGGAGGTGGATCTGGGAACCCGGATGGTTCGCAACGGCGGGGAGATCGTGCCCCTGACGGACACGGAGTATTCCATTCTCGAGTGCCTGGTGAAAAACCGCGGCAGGACCGTAACCACACAGGAACTCTATGAGACGGTATGGAACGAAAAGTTCCTTCCGGGCTCGGGCAACACCATCATGGTCCATGTCCTGAATCTGCGGCGCAAAATCGAGGAGGTCCCCTCGGCCCCCAAGATCATAAGGACGGTCTGGGGCAGGGGATATCAGGTTGACTGAACCGAGGTTTGCGATGCTGCGCTCCCTGAGCACGAAGCTGATCCTGTCGGCCCTGCTCAGCCTGATGTGCGCGGCGGCAGCGTATCTCGCGGTATTCAACATCGGCACGCTGCTGGTCAACCGGTACTATATGAACCCGAACGCCGTGGCTGCGAGAAAAGCGGAAGCCTATACGGACTTCAACCGCTATGTGCAGGAATACCGTGTTTACAGCGATGACACCGACGCGCTTCAGCGCTTCCTTGCCCAGCGGGATCACGTGGTGATCACGGTGTATTCCGCGGAGGAACTGAATCTTCCGGGCGGCGGCACGGAGGCGCGCACGCTCGCCATGCAGAGCTATGAAGCCCCGAGACGCAGCGGCATCAGCGGCCGGCTTTATCCGCTGCGTTTTGAAGACGGCATCGGCTATGTCTCGGTCACGGACAACTCCCGGGAGAGGGAAGATACCCTGAACCGGATCATGGCGGCCGTAGTGGCGGTACTGGTGATGGTGAGCGTCCTCTTCTGGTACACGAACCGGCTGACCTGGCGGATTATCCGGCTCTCTCAGGAAGCGGCGACCGTCGGAGCGGGCGATCTGAACGGCCCGATTACGGTGGACGGCGTGGATGAGGTGGCGACACTGGCGGCGGACATCGACGGCATGCGCGACGCCATCATCGAGCGGATGGGAAATGAGAAGCGCGCCTGGGAGGCAAACAGCGAACTGATCACGGCGATGAGCCATGATATCCGCACCCCGATGACCTCGCTCATCGGATATCTCGGACTGCTGAACAACACCGAATCCATTTCTGAGGAGGAGCGGAAGCGCTATCTCGAAGCCGCATACGGAAAATCTCTGGCGCTCAAGGAACTGACCGATGAGCTGTTCAAATATTTTCTGGTATTCGGGCATTCGGAGATGGAGCTGCACAGAGAGGACTTCGACATCCACATGCTGCTGATGCAGCTGCTGGGAGAGGCGGAGTTTGACCTGCACGACTCCGGCTTCAATGTGCAGAGCATCGACCGCCTGGAAGACGGGCGGCTGCTGAACACGGATGCCGCGATGCTCAAGCGCGTGATTGACAATCTGGTCTCCAATATCAAAAAATACGCGGATCCGGAACGCCCCGTGGTATTCCTGACCGAACAGAAGGGAGACCGGATCTCCGTGACGATATCCAACGGTGTCTCGAAGCGGGGAAGCCTCACGGAGAGCACAAAAATCGGACTGCGGACCTGCGAAAAGATCCTGGAAGCGCTGGGAGGCAGTTTCGGGACGATGCGGGATGAGAATCATTTCGCGGCGGAATTCGTGCTCCCGATCCGGTGAACAGGGGAATATGACCATAACGACAGACAGGCCTTCCGCCGGAAGCGGCGGAGGGCCTGTCATCGGTTTATCGGTATGGATTCCGGTCTGAACGGCTTTGCCGGGAAATCCCGGAACCGTGCATCACCAGCCGAAGACCCACAGGTGTGTGACGCCGAATGCCTCCCGGATGAAGTAGTTCAGCATGACCATCTTATAGCCCCAGGGGGCGGCGACACCGGCAGCCCGAACGCCCTGCAGCCGGGCCATGGATTTTGCCCGGAAGAGATGGTAGGCGCTGGAGACGACGGCGACATTGCCGTCGGGTTCGTCCCCGCGTTCCCGTATGAGATCGAAGGAATAACGCAGATTCTCCTCCGTCGATGTCGCTTCCGGTTCCATGATGATCCGCGCCTCGTCAATCCCGTGCTGCACCAGCCAGTCGTGCATGGCCAGGGCCTCGGTGACGGTTTCGCCCTTTCCCATTCCGCCGGATACAATGGCAACGGAATCGGGATACTGCTCCAGATAAGCCTGCGCACCCTCCAGACGCCGCACCAGGGTGAGGGAGGGGCGATCGCCGTAGACCGCCGCACCCAGGACGATGAGATACGGGCGCCCGGCGTCGGGGTCGGTGCGCGCGTTTCTGACGATGGGGATTTCGACGATGCAGAAATAGACCAGCCCAAGGCAGGTGAGTCCGAGCACGATGCGCCAGAGCAGAACCGGCAGAAAGCGGTGAGCCAGAATCAGCGCCGCCAGGAAAAAGCAGAGATAGCCCCAGTAGACATAGCCGCGCAGCGCGAAGCGGAAGAAGAGCCCAACGGCGATCAGAACAGGGGAAAGGAAAGCCCAGAGCGGGCTTTTTTTCTTTTGCACGGCGGTCTGCCCGGTGCTTCGATCCGATTGATTATGCTCCATCACTCAGCGCCTCCCAGCGTTCGTATTGTTCCATCAGAGCCCTGTTCAGGGATTCCTTCTGTTCCTCCAGTTCCATCAGCTTCTGATAGTCGGTGGCATATTGGGCACACTCCTCTTCGAGGGCGGCAAGCTGCCCTTCCAGGCGCGCGATCTCCTTTTCCGCCTTCTGCATCTGACGGGCCTGATTCCCCGCGTGGGGCCGGGGCTGAGCTTTCTGCGTACCGGGCGCGGCCGGGGATTCGCCGGCCTTCCGGACTTCGGGTCTGGCGGCGTTTTTCTTCTCCGCCGCGGCAAAAACCGTCTGCCGCTCCTTCCAGGCCACATAGTCGCTCCAGCCGCCGCGGTAATCCGTGAGAACACCGCCGTCGAAGGCCCAGATCCGCGTGGCGAACTTCTCGATGAAGTAGCGGTCATGGGAGACGAAGAGAAGCGTCTCGCCGTAATCGGAGAGCGCGTCTTCCATCCACTCGCGGCTGACAATATCCAGATGGTTGGTTGGCTCGTCGAGAATCAGAAGATTGATGTCCCCGCCCATGAGCATGCAGAGCTTCAGGCGGCTGCGCTCACCGCCGGAGAGGGTGGAGACAGGCTTGAAAACATCCTCGCCGCGGAAGCCGAAGGCCGCCAGCCGGTCCCGCGCCTCCTGCGGCGCACAGCGGCACTCCCAGAGCATGGTGTCGTACATGGTGCGGCTGTCGTCCTGGAAGCGGACCAGCTGTGGCAGACAGGCACAGCGTACCGAGGGGCCGAGGGCCAGCCAGCCGGCATCGGGGGCCTCTTCACCGGTGATGAGCTTCACAAGGGTGGACTTGCCGCTGCCGTTGTCACCGATGATGGCGATGCGTTCCTTCCCCTCGACAAGAAACGAGAGATCCGAGAAGAGCACGCGGTCGCCGTAAGCCTTCTTCAGACTGTCCGCGGCAAGAACCTCGTCCCCGGAGAAGGCGCGCTCCCTGAACTTGACGGAGAGCTTTTTCTGCTCATGCGGCTTCTCGCTGCGGGAGAGCTTTTCAATGCGCTTTTCCATCGAGAAGGCGCGTTTATGGAGCTTGTCGTTGCCCATGAAGGCCCAGAGATGCATCTGCTCGGCCGCACGGGTGAGCTGTTCGATCTTGGCCTGGTCCTTCTCATACTGCCTGCGCTTTTCCTCAAACCGGCGCTGCCGCTCCTCCAGAAAGAAGCTGTAGTTGCCGCTGTAGAATTCCGCCCTGCCGTCCACCAGCTCGATACAGCGCTGCGCGACCACGTCGAGGAAGTAGCGGTCATGGCTGATGGCGAGGACGGTGCCCTTGAAGTGCAGAAGGTAGTTCTCCAGCCACTCCACGGCGTGAAGGTCCAGGTGGTTGGTGGGCTCGTCCAGCAGGAGAATCTCGGTGTCCTCCAGAATCAGGCGGGCGAGGTTCAGGCGGGTCTTTTCGCCGCCGGAGAGACTCTCAAAGCTCTGCGCGCGCATCTCCGGACCGATCTGGAGACCGTTGGCGACGCGGTTGACGGCGACATCCGTCTCGTAGCCGCCGAGCCGCTCAAAATCCGCGGCGAGGCGGTCGTATTCCGAGAGCAGCGCGGCGGAGCTGTCGTGTTCCATCTGCCCGGCAAGCTTTTCCATCCGGGCGCGGATGGCGTCGACATGGCGGAAGGCGTTCTGCAGCACGTCCTCGGCGGTCCAGCCGTCCGGATACACCGGCAGCTGGGAGATGAGACCGATGCGCTTGGAGGGGGCAATGCTGATCTGCCCCTCGTCATAGTCCAGCGCGCCGGTCAGAATACGGAAGAGGGTGGTCTTGCCGCAGCCGTTGGGGCCGAGTATGCCGACGCGCTCGCCGGCCTCCACCTGGAAGCTGAGCCCGTCCAGTATGTTGTTTCCGATCTCAAAGGATTTGACCAGAGAAGAAACGCTGATATCGATCATAAATCAGTACTCCATGTCGGTACCGCGGCGCATGGCGGCCTGCAGGACCGTATTGGCGATGGGGGTCGCGACAGAGAGACCGCCGCCGCCCTGCTCGACAAAGACGATGAAGGCATAGGGGTGGTCCGGATCCTTCAGGAAGCCCGTGAACCACGCGTGGTCGGTCCCGTCGCCGACCTCGGCGGTGCCGGTCTTTCCGCAGACCTCCAGCCCGGGAAAGCGGTTGTCGCCATAGGTCTGGATGACGTTGTTGCGCATCAGCTCCTGCATGATTCCGGCGGTATCGGGATTGACCAGGAGCGAGTGCTCGGCAGGCTGACCGTCATCAATCAGCTTTGGTTCCACCAGCACGCCGTCGTTTGCAATGGCGGCCACAAAGCGCAGCATGGAATAGGGGCAGATCAGGTCGGTGGACTGGCCGATGCCCGACCAGGCGGTCTCCGGATCGCCCACGAAGTCCAGCGGATAGCTCCCCGCAGCGGTCGGAATGCCGTCCAGACTGTGGGAATCGAGGAAGCCGTAGGCGCGGACGTGGTTGACCATCTCGGTCTGGCCGACGGAGATGGCAATCTGGGCAAAGGCAATGTTGCAGGAGTTGGCCAGCGCGCCGCGGAAGTCGTTGGTATAGTGCTCAAAGGGGCAGTGGAAGAGAACGCCGGAGATCTCCTTCTCCCCTTCGCAGAAGAAGCTGCGCTGCCAGATGGTGGGGACACACTCGATCGCCGCCGCGGCAGTCACCAGCTTGAAGATCGAGCCGGGGGTAAACGACGCGGAGAGCAGGCGGTTGATGTACACCCCCTCCGGGGCGACGGGGTCGCTCTCGACCGGGTCGATGGCCGGGGAAGAGACCATGCAGATGAGCTCCCCGGTCCGGTAATTGACGACGCCGACAGCGCCCTTGCGGCCGGCCAGGGCGGCATAGGCCTTGTTGTTGAGAACCGTGTCGACATTCAGCTTCAGCGAGATGCGTTTGGTCTGGGTCATGCCGGTGACGGGGTTGTACCCGTGCAGCTGGCGGGCAAAGTTCGTGAGGATCCCCGTGCCGGTGCGGTTCCAGAAGTCGCCGGTGACGTGGTAGTTGGCGATGCGGGTGTTCCGGTCCTCGTTGTAGTGGTTGTCGTTGGCGTTGAAAGATGCGAGAAGCACGCCGTTGCGGTCTGTGACGGTGCCTTCGGAGAGGGAATTCAGGCGGGAGAAGTAGCTGGCCCAGCTCTCGCCGTCCCGGAGATAGCGCGTGATATAGGTGCACAGGCCCATCACAATAAAGGCCGCGATCAGCAGGACAGAGAAGGCGCGCCGGTTGAGCTTTTTCATGAGGCGGCCTCCTTCCGGTTCCGTTTGCGCTGCTGTTTCTTCTGCGCACGTTTTTCGACACGCGCCTCGCGGAGGGCTTCACGGTCGCCCGCGGAGCGGATCGTCTCGCCAGGCCGGACGGCGAAGCTGGCCTCGCGCCGATTGTCGGCGCTTTTCAGAAAGGCCATCATCATCCAGCACGAGAGCATCGAGGAGCCGCCGCGTGAGACAAAGGGAAAGGTGACGCCGGTGAAGGGGAGAATGTCCATGGAGCCAAAGACATTCAGCGCCAGCTGGGTCAGCAGAATGGTCATGGCCGCGCAGGCGGCGATGCCGTAGTAGGCGCTGCGCCCGGTGCGGGCGCTGCGGACGGCGAAGCAGGCCAGCAGAATCACCGCCAGAATCATCATGATGGCGATCAGCAGACCCAGCTCCTCGCAGACCATGCCGAAGACCAGGTCGGTATTGGCGGCAAAAATGTTCTTCAGCCAGCCGTTCCCGGCACCCTTGCCGAAGAGCCCGCCGGCCGCCGCGGCGCTCATGGCGCGGGTCTGCTGGAAGCCCTTGTCGTAGATGTCCTCCCAGACGTGTCCCCAGGAGGAGAATCGCCGGGCAATATACGGCCGGGCGCTGACCGCGAGGAAGCCGGCCAGACCGGCGCCCGTGACAGCCAGCATGACGGTGGCGATAGAGCCGGAACGCATGAAGGAGATGACCAGGAAGCAGACGAAGAACACCAGCGCCGTGCCGAAGTCGCCGATCAGCGCCAGCGCCATCACGCAGATGGCGGAGAAGGCGATAAAGACATACAGGTTGTTCCTGCGGAAGAGGCGGTCGAGCGTGGCCGCCCCCACATAGACATAGGCGACCTTGACAAGCTCGGACGGCTGGAAGGAGAAGCCCCAGAATTCCAGCCAGTTTCTTGCACCGAGGACCACATCGCTCGCCACCACGTTGATGCCGAGCAGGAGCAGCGCCGCCGCCGCGACAAGGAAGCGCGCGGAGGCCGTGCGCTTGAGGGAGCGCTGCCACCAGCCGCAGAGCAGGAAGAGAATCAGACCCGCCAGCGTCAGCAGGATCTGCTTGTACAAATCCTCCGGCGTGGAGGAGGCGGCCACCGACATCCCCAGAGAGGAGAGGTAGAAGGCCAGCGTCTCAATCTCGAAGCCGGCGCGGTTGATGATGCGCATGGCGTTGAAGCAGCTCCATTCCATGACGATCAGACTGAGGAAGCCGAGCGCGATGTCGGAGAGCGTCTCAGGCTCGGCGTAGAAGGAATGCTGCAGCAGGAGAAAAAGCTGAAACGCCGTCAGCATCAGGAGCGTGAGCGCCGGGGAGTAGCGGCGCCCGACGCCGCTGCGCCTGGATTCCAGACGCTCGCGCTTTTCCATGTCGAGATCGCAGAAGCGGAGGCAGATGCCGTTGAGATTCAGAACGTCACCGTCGTTGACCTCGACCCCGTCATCATCGACAAAGACGTTGTTGACCCAGACACCCCCGCGGGAGAATACGTCATAAACCCGCCATTCGCCGAGGTCATTGCGCCGCAGGACGGCATGCGTGCGGGCGACCTCCCGCTCGGGGACATAGATGTCACAGTCCGGGGAGCGCCCGATGATGACCTCCCAGTGCTGGATGGGGAGGCGGTCTCTGCCGTAGCGCAGATAACCCCAGGTCTCGGGGTCGTAGCTTTCGCGCAGCATGGAGCGCAGGCAGCGCAGCAGAATCCCGAAGGACAGCAGAATCAGAATCGCCTTGCTGGCCGTGATGGTATAGGCATAAAAATCTCCGTGCACGAAAACACCTCCCCCCGGACAGAATGAATGGGATCATGCCGAATATCAACGCATTATATCAAATTTGCCGGCGCTTTACAACTGCGCTGGATCTTAACAATTGTGAAGCTTTATAAAACAGACAGGCCGGTCTGTCCGACCGGCCTGTGAGCATGCCTGTGCTTATTTCACAAGAAGATAGATGCTTCCGCTTACGGCGGTGACCGTAAAGCTCTGGAAGGTGGTGATATAGCTGCTGCTGAGAAAACCGTACTGCCAGCTCATCGTCCGGTTGCCCTGCGGCCAGAACGGCAGGGTTTCGGACACGGTTTCGGACACGGTCGCGTCGGGATCGAGCCATACGACCTCATAGCGGGGGGTCCCGCTTTCGTTGAGGGTCTGAAAATCGATGTTGAACTCACCGTGCTGGGACAGGGCTTCGGCAGTGAAGCTCACCTTCAGGGTATCCTTGTGGTCGGGGTCATTGGCGGCAACCAGCCCCTCCTTCAGGGAGAAGCCGCAGCTGAGATTGCAGGAGGTGATGTTCCCGTCCTCGTCCGTGGCAAAGCTGGGATAGTCCTTATAGTCGAAGTAGTCGTAGAAATTTGCCCCGGTGATGCGGACCTCGGTGATCTGGGGGCCGGAGGGAACCTCCTCCGGTGTCTCGGGGGCGTCCTTCTTTTTCCCGCAGGCGGTGAGAAGACAGAGCGTAAGCAGCATCGCCAGAACGGCGCTGAGCCTTGAATTTCCGAAGCGCTTCATGGGATCAGCGTTCCTCACGGAAGTAGGGCAGGCCGAGAGAAGCGGGCGGCTGATTCTCACGCTTGTTGCGCATGCTGGAGATCACCAGCACGATGATTGTGACCACATAGGGGAGCATCTTGTAGAGCTCCTTGACGGCGAGGTTCATGCCGGAGGGAATGTACATGTGAAGGATGTACAGGCCGCCGAACAGGAAGGAGGCGAGCACGCCGACGTTGGGACGCCAGACCGTGAAGATCACCAGCGCGATGGCGAGCCAGCCGCGGTCGCCGAAGGCGTCGCTGGACCAGATGCCGGAGGTATAGTCCATGATGTAGTACAGGCCGCCGAGACCCGCGATCATCGAGCCGATGCAGGTGGCAGCGTATTTGTAGCGGCCGACGTTGATGCCGGCGGCATCCGCGGTGTTCGGACTCTCACCGACCGCGCGCAGGTGCAGGCCGACGCGGGTGCGCTTGAGAATATACGCGGCGACCAGGGCAATGACGACCGCAAGATACGCGAGAAATCCGTAGCTCAGGAAGACTTTGCCGAACCAGCCGGTGCTGCCCGAGATGGGAAGCGTGCGGCGGAAGTAGCTGCTGGTGGCGGAGAGAACGATGGCCGGGACGTCGCTTCCCGAGAGCTTGATCAGGGAACCGCCGAAGAAGTTGCCGAAGCCGACGCCGAAGGTGGTCAGCGCGAGACCCGTGACGTTCTGGTTGGCCCGGAGCGATACCGTCAGGAAACAGTAGAGCAGACCCATCAGGAAGGAGCCCAGCAGGCAGCAGAAGAGCGGGATCGCCACGGCGAGAAAGCCATTGACATTGGCCGCGCCGACGGACTGTTCATAGGTGAAGGCGCCCATAACGCCGCTGATGGCGCCGACATACATGATGCCCGGAATGCCGAGGTTCAGGTTGCCGGACTTTTCGGTCAGGGTTTCACCGGTGCTGCCGAAGAGCAGCGGGATGCCCTGCATGACGGCGCGGGGAATAAAGGATACGAAATCAAACATCTCTTATTCCCCCTTTCCCGCGGCGTGGCGGAACTTGATCTCATAGTTGATGAAAAATTCGCTGCCGATGATGAAGAACAGGATCATGCCGGTGAGGATATCCGCGTAAGAGGCGCTCAGCCCGAAGCTCGTGGCGATCTGGCCGGCGCCGCGCTCCAGAAAGACCAGAAGAAAGCTCGTCAGCACCATCCAGATGGGATTGAACTTGGCCAGCCACGAGACCATGACGGCCGTGAAGCCGCGGCCGGAGGTGATGGTGGTGGTGAGGGTGTGCTCGGTCCCGCCGACCAGCAGCATGCCGGCCAGGCCGCAGACCGCACCGGAGAGGAACATCGTCCGGATAATCACGCGGTCGACCTTGATGCCGACATAGCGCGCGGTGCGCTCGCTCTCGCCGACAACGGCGATCTCATACCCGTGCTTGGAGTAGTTGAGGTAGATGTACATCAGGAAGCAGACAACCGCGACCACAAGGATGTTCAGCAGGTACTTGTAGCTGCCGATCTGCGGAAGCCAGCCGGCCTGGGTGCTCTGGTTGATGATGCCGATCTTGCCGGCGCCCTTCGGGACTTCCCAGATGATGATGTAGTAGGCGACAAGCTGGGTCGCGATGTAGTTCATCATCAGCGTGAAGAGCGTCTCATTGGTGTTCCATCTGGCCTTGAAGATGGCCGGAATGGCGGCCCAGATCGCACCGGCCAGCACACTGGAGACCAGCATGCACAGAATCACGGCCCAGTTGGGAAGCTTCCCGCCGAGCAGGATCATGCAGGCCGTCGTGGCGAGACAGCCGATCAGCATCTGGCCGTCGCCGCCCAGGTTCCAGCAGCGCATGCGGAATGCCGGCGTGATGGCCAGCGACACGCAGAGCAGCATCGCGATGTTCTGGAACAGGACCCAGGTGCGCCGGGCGCTGCCGAAGGAGCCCTGCCAGATCGTGGCATAGACCTCCAGGGGGTTGAGACCGGTGATGAGGTTTGTGATCAGCGCGCCCGCAAGCAGGGCGATGATCAGGGCGCCGGCCCGGATGCCCCAGGCGCGGTACCAGGGGAGCGCGGCACGTCTGGAGACGTGGAAAAGCGGATTGTGTGCCCTGTTATTCATCGGCTCTCCCTCCCAGCTTTGTCATCATCATGCCGACATCGCGCTTGCTGGCACCGCGGCCGGGGACAATGCCGCTGACCTTGCCGCCGCAGAGGACAAGGATCCGGTCGGCCAGTTCCAGCAGCACGTCCAGGTCCTCGCCCACATAGATGACGGCGACGCCGTTACGCTTCTGCCGGTTGATCAGATCATAGATCGTGTAGGACGAATTGATATCCAGACCGCGGACCGCATAGGCGGTGAGCAGAACCGTCGGCGCGGAGGAAATCTCGCGCCCGACCAGCACCTTCTGGACGTTTCCGCCGGAGAGACGGCGAACCGGGGTGGAGATCCCGGGAGTGCTGACCTCAAGGTTCTGAACGACGGCCTGGGCAAGCTCCTTCGGGGTGCGGCGGTCGGTGAAGAGCGAGTGACCCTTGCGGAACGAGCGGAGCATCATGTTGTCCGCCAGATCCATGTTCGCGACCAGACCCATGCCGAGGCGGTCCTCCGGCACGAAGGACAGGCTTACGCCCATCTCGGCGATGCTGAGAGGATCCTTGCCGATGAGCTCCTCGCGCCTTCCGTCGTCCTCAATATAGGAGATGCTGCCCGCTTCCACGGGCTGAAGGCCGGCGATGGATTCCAGCAGCTCCTTCTGCCCGCAGCCGGAGATCCCCGCGATGCCGAGAATCTCACCGGAGTTTGCGGTGAAGCTCACATCGTCAAGCTTCAGAATGCCGTCGATGCTGCGCACGGTGAGCCCCCGGACCTCGATGCGGGGCTTCGGGTTCACGGGATCGGGCCGGTCGATGTTCAGCGTCACCGCGTGCCCGACCATCATGTTGGTCATCTCCTGGGCGTTGGTCTTCTTCGTCGGCATATCGCCGATGAACTGACCGTGGCGGAGAATGGCGACCCGGTCGGAGAGCGCCTCAACCTCGTGCATCTTATGGGTGATGATGACGATGGCCTTGCCGGCGTCGCGCATGTTGCGCAGCACGGCAAAGAGCCTGTCGGTCTCCTGGGGGGTGAGGACGGCGGTGGGCTCGTCCAGGATCAGGATGTCGGCGCCGCGATAGAGCACCTTCACGATCTCGACGGTCTGCTTCTGGGAGACGGACATGTCATAGATCTTCTGATTCGGGTCGACTTCAAAGCCGTAGGCGTCGCAGATCTCCCGGATCTTCGCCGAGGCGGCCTTCAGATCGAGCTTCCCCTCCAGCCCGAGGACAATGTTCTCCGCGGCGGTCAGCACATCGACCAGCTTGAAGTGCTGGTGGATCATGCCGATGCCGAGATCAAAGGCGTCCTTCGGGGAACGGATGACGACGTCCCTGCCGTCGATGCTGATGCTCCCCTCGTCGGGAAAGTAGATGCCGGAGAGCATGTTCATCAGGGTGGTCTTGCCGCTGCCGTTTTCTCCCAGCAGGGCGAGAATCTCTCCGCGATAGATATCCAGCCAGACCCGGTCATTGGCGAGAACGGGTCCGAAGCGTTTGGTGATGTTCCGCATCTTGACTGCGGCGGTTTTATTGTCCAAGGACATCACCCTCCTTTTTGTTTTTTAATGGCCGAATGGCAACAATGCCGCAAAGGGCAGCGCGGCGGCGAAAGTCACTGCGCTGCCCTTTGCAGCATCAATGGGTAACCCCGAGGGCCTCGGGGTTACCCATAAGGAGATCAATCAGAATGCGGTGTCGAGCAGCGTGATGCCGTCGATCTGGATGTCGAAGTAAGGAGCGGAGCGGAACTCGGACTCGTGGAAGTAACCGTCGACGATCACTTCGGTGTCGCCTTCGTAGGCGGGATCGGTGTCGACGTCTGCCATGTAGCTCTCAAGCTTCTCGCCGCCGACCGTGAAGGTGTCGGTGTCAAAGACGTGGAGATCACCGGAGGCAAAGCTCTCCTTGACGGACTCGAGAACAGCGGCGGTGCCTTCGGCGGCAACGGCCTCGTTCACATCGGTGAGCTCGACAGAGCCGGTCTCGATGGTGCCGGTCCAGTCGGCGTCAATGGCCTCGCCCTTCTGGACCTGGCCGATGATGTACTCAAAGTAGGGCTCCCAGTTGATGCGGGAGGAGACGATGAAGGTGTTCGGGCCGGCCTCGATCGTGGAGCCGTTGTAGGAGACGTTGGGGACACCGGCGGCTTCGCAGGTGGAGGGGGCGCCGAGGGAGTCGGCATGCTGGCTGATCAGGACGCAGCCGTCGTCAATCAGCTTCTGTGCGCCTTCGGCTTCCAGGGACAGGTCGTACCAGGAACCGGTGAAGGTGACTTCCATGGTGGCTTCGGGAACAACGTGACGCACGCCGAGGAAGAAGGAGGTGTAACCGGAGATAACCTCAGCATAGGTGAAAGCGCCGACGTAGCCGATCTTGGCCTGATCCGCGGTGATGTCGCCGTTGTTGATCATTTCCTGGAGCTTGAGACCGGCGGCGATACCGGCGAGGAAGCGGCCTTCATAGATGGAGGCGAATGCGTTGTGGTAGTTGGCAAGATTCTCGGTATGGGCGCGGGTGCCGGTGGCGTGGCAGAACTCCACATCCGGGCACTCCATGGCGGCCTGAATCATATAGTCCTCATGGCCGAAGGAGTCGGCGAAGACGATGTTGCAGCCTTCATCGACCAGGTCCATGGCGGCCTCATAGCACTCCTGGCCTTCGGGGATGCCGACCTTGTTGACATACTCGATGCCGAGCTTCTCGCAGGCTTCCTGTGCGGCCTTCATGAAGTTGAGGTCGTAGGTGGACTGCTCATCATGCAGGAAAATGAAACCGACCTTGACAGTCTTGGCATCCTGTGCGGAAGCAGCGGGAACAGCCAGAGCGAAGATCATGACCAGAGTAAGCGCGAGCGCGATGATCTTTTTCATTCTTGGTTCTCCTTAAATTAAATTTTATATGGAAGTGCCGTTGTGGGTGCGGCACTTCCGGTCTATCTGTAGAGACACAGGCCTCCGAGATACAGGGGAAAGGGAAATACAGGTTCCGAAAAAACAAAAAACACCGTGGAACGGACAACGAAATGTTCCCGGTGGAGAAAAGAATGAACTCAGAAGCGGCAGTACATCAAAAACCTCTTACACTGCTTCTGATTCGTTCGATAGTCCGGTCATTTACGGTGTCCGGGTAGAAACTCCAAATCCATATCATTTGCTTATATCGAAACGCTATATTCAGAACGGACGTTTCCGTCCGGATGATGGTATATTATCAGGTCTCAGGGCGAAAGTCAAGCCAAAAATTGAGCGTTTTACACATTTTTTGCTTGAAATTTTTGTACAGTTTGAACAATTGAAGTTTCATATTCTTAACAGAACGGAGACAATACCGAAAACATATGAAAGGGGCCGAATCGGCCGCGGAACGCTTGACAAGAAAGGGCGCGTGTTGTTAAATGAAAAAAAGGAAACACGAAGGCCGCGGCGGCGCAGGATGACACCGCCCCGGACGAGAGCATGAAGAAAGATGCGGGGAAAGAGGAGACAGCCATGATCAACAGAAACTGGAAGGAAGAATTCGAAGGGCGGGTTGCGTGGATCCGCGACCTGGTGGAAGCCAGCGGAGCCAGAGGCATCATCTTCGGAAACTCCGGCGGCAAGGACAGCGCGCTGGTCGGCATCCTGTGCAGGGCGGCCTGCGAGAACACCGTCGGCATCATCATGCCCTGCGCGTCCAGACGCAACTACGGTGAGGATGCGGAGGACGGAAGGGCCCTGGCGGAGCGCTTCGGCATCGAGACCCGCACCGTCGATCTGACCGCCGTGCGCGAGCGGGAGCTGGCGGCGCTGGAGGGAATCACGGAACTGACGGATCTTGCCATCGCGAACATCGCGCCCCGGCTGCGCATGACGACGCTCTATACCATCGGCCAGTCCGAGGGACGGCTGGTCGCCGGGACCGGGAACCGCAGCGAGACCTATATGGGCTACTTCACCAAGTGGGGCGACGGCGCCTGCGACTTCAACCCCATTGCCGACCTCACGGCGACGGAGGTTTTTGCGTTCCTCCGGTATCTGGGTGCCCCGGACAGCATCGTTGAGAAGGCCCCTTCCGCGGGCCTGTTCGACGGCCAGACCGACGAGCAGGAGATGGGCGTGACCTACAGCGCCATCGACCGGTACCTGACGGAGGGAACGGCGTCTGAGGCGGACCGGAAGATCATCGACCGCTATCACGCCCGCAGCGAGCACAAGCGGCACCCGATCCCGACCTATCCGGCCTGACCGCGCAGCTATTCGGCGTTTCCCCGGTCCGTGGCGCGCGCGGCGGCCTGCGCCGCACGGATCTCCTCCTCGCGGTCCTCCTGAAGCACAAGACGGATGTTCCGCAGCTCCAGCCCGCTCTGGGCGAAGTAGAGCTTCAGGAAGAAGTTCGTGATATAGGAGGGATTGAGCACCACCGAGACCGGCGTCCAGTCTGTGTCCTTGCCGGAGAGCACGACTTCCCGGACAAGGGTGCGGTCCTGGAACACGCTGAAGGGCAGCTGGGCCATGGGCGGCTGGTTCACGGCGCGGGCCTCCAGATCCAGGCGGAATATGCCGCGCCGCGGCGTCGTGACGGCGAAGACGGTGGTCTCGCCGCGCACCGCACGGATCTGCCCGGGGTCGATGGCGGTCTCCGCCCGGTCCGTGACGAGATTCACAACATTGTGCAGCGCCTGGTCCTCGCGGGAGAGACTGGCCTGAAGCTCGCGGTCCAGATCCGACTCCCGGCCCAGACTGTGGGGCCAGACCGGAAGCGTCAGCAGGAAGCGGCAGATGTTCCCGGCGCAGCGCACCAGCTCCGCCCGGGTCAGACGCCCCTCGGCCAGGGCGGCGTCAAGGTCGTCGCCGTTGGAGTTGGAGGCAGCGTCGGCGTTGACCATGTTGAGGTCGTTCTGGGCCCGGACCTGGGCCGAGACGTTCTGGTAGCTCCCGGGGGCGCCGGCAAAGTCGTTGGCCATGGCCCACCAGTCGGTCATCACCACCCCGTCAAAGCCCCATTCCTCCCGGAGAATCACCGTCAGCAGGTCGTAGCTGCCCGAGGTCCACAGCCCGTTCACCGGGCCGTAGGTGCTCATGACGGCGCGGGCTCCGCCCTCGCGGACGGCCAGCTCAAAGCCCCGCAGGTAAATCTCGCGCAGGGCGCGTTCGGAGACGACGGCGTTGAGGTGGTGGCGCAGGGTCTCCTGGGTATTGGCGCAGAAGTGCTTGATCACCCCGGTGACGCCCAGGCGGTGCAGACCGCGCAGCTGGGCGGCCGCCATGCGTCCGGTGAGCAGCGGGTCCTCGGAGAAGTATTCAAAATTGCGCCCGTTCAGGGGGCTGCGGTGGATGTTCATCCCCGGCCCCAGGAGACAGTCGATCCGGTGGCGGCGCAGGTCCATGCCCTCCCAGGCGAAGAGCTCCTCGTTCAGCGCCTCGTTGAAGCTGCAGGCGAGACAGGTGCCGTTGGGCAGGGAGAAGGCGTGGGTTCCGCAGTCCATGCGGATGCCGCTGGGCCCGTCGGAACAGCCGCCCACCGGAATGCCGAAGCCCCGCAGGGCGTCGGTCACGCCGCCGAAGGCCCCCGCGATGCCCGGGGTGACCTTGGGCGAGGACATGCCCTCGCCGCGCATCATGGCGCAGAGATCACGGTCGCTCAGCTGCGAGAGGAACTGCGCCATCGTGACCCGGCCTTCAGCCACGTCCCGGAGCTTCCAGCCCCGGTCCCCGGCGAAGGGAAGGCAGGCGGGGAGACGCTCATCGCGCTTCTGCCGCGGAGAGACGGTCTGCAGCGGGACGGGTTCCGACCCGGGGACAAAGCCGCCGCCCCCGGACGGAACGGGGCGCAGACGGTCAAAGGGCTTCACCGGCGCCATGGCCTCTTCACACTGCCGCACCACCGCGGTTTCGGGGAGGGTGAAGCGGCCGGCCTCCGCCGCCCGGCGCACATCGGTCCCGACCAGGATGCCATACTCCCCGGCCTCCAGCACCCAGGCGGAGCGGTGACCGCTCCGGCCGTTGTCGTCGTAGGAGGCCAGCAGGGCGAGCGGGATTTCGAAACGGAGCTCCTGGGTCCCGCCAGGCTCAAGCACCCCGGTCTTCCCGAAGGCGAGAAGCACCCGCAGCGGTTTTCCCAGCTCCCCCTGGGGGGCACTGCCGTAGACCTGGACAACCTCCTTGCCGGGCACATCGCCGATGTTCCGCACCGAGACCGCAAGCCTGACCGAATCCGGCAGATCTGCGCGGAAGTCGGCGGCGCGGAGCTGAAACTGCGTATAGGACAGGCCGAAGCCGAAGGGGTAGAGCACCGCCTCCGGACGGAAGGTCTCAAAGTAGCGGTACCCGACGTAGATGTCCTCGGTCTGGACGTTCTCGGTCCGGGAGCCGAAGTTCGCCGTCGAGGGCCAGTCGCCGATGTCCCCGGCGATGGTGTCGGAGAGGCGGCCCGAGGGGTTCACGTCGCCGGACAGCACATCCAGAACGGCGTTGCCGCCCTCCTGGCCGCCCTGCCAGACGTACAGCACGGCGCCCGGGTCGAATTCCCGGACCCAGCGCATGTCGATGATGTTCCCGACGTTCAGCAGAACCGCCGTCCGCGGGAAGATGCGGCAGACCAGTGCGAGCATGTCCCGCTCGGTTTCGGTGAGGTAGAAGCTCCCCTCGGCCGCCCGGTTGTCCTGGTCCTCGCCGGCGGTGCGGCCGATCACCACAAGGGCGACGTCGGATTCCTCCGCCGCATGCCGGACCAGCTCCTCGGTGAGGGGCATCTCCTCCTGAAACCAGGGCTCCGCGGCCCAGCCCACGCCCACGTCGAAGGGGTGCTCCCGCAGCCAGGCCTCATAGACCCCGGAGAGCGCGGTGTTCATCCGGTACCGGTCCGCGGAGAACAGCGCGTCCCGGATGCCGACGACATAGTCGGTGTTGACCAGCCCGCCGGAGCCGGTGCCGCTTTTATAATAATTAAACTGCGCGCGCCCGAAGAGCGCGACCCGCTCCCCCTCCCGCAGGGGAAGGGTGTCCCGGTCGTTTTTCAGGAGGACAATCCCCTCCGCGGCGGCCTTCCTCGCGGTGGCGGCGCAGGCGTTACGGTCCCAATGGAGTTGCGTCATGTCAGATTCCTCTCTCATTATCAATATCATGAAAAAAGCAGGATAACAGATGCTCCCGTTATCCTGCGGATGATCGTGTGATCCTTACAGCATGAAGATGGAGTCGTCGTTTTCGATCCAGTCGCTGACGGGGATGGTGCGATACTCGGTCTCGGTGATGCGGATGACGATCTTGTCGATGCCGGCGTTGATGATCTGGCGCTTGCACATCGAGCAGCTCATCGCGTCATGCAGCAGCTCGTTGGTGCGGGCGTCGCGGCCGACCAGATAGATCGTCGCCCCGATCATGTCCCGCCGCGACGCGGAGATGATGGCGTTGGCCTCGGCGTGCACACTGCGGCAGAGCTCGTAGCGCTCGCCGGAGGGAATCTTCAGCGTCTCCCGCGTGCAGACCCCCAGATCGCTGCAGTTGCGCCGCCCGCGGGGCGCCCCGTTGTAGCCGGTGGAGATGATCTCATCGTTGCGCACAATGATCGCGCCGTACTTGCGCCGCAGACAGGTGGACCGCTCAAGAACGGAGTCGGCAATGTCCAGATAGTAGTTCTGCTTGCTGGTGCGGGAATCCATGCATCATCGCTCCTTTTCAGGCTGCCGGCGCTGAAAACCGGCGGATGGGCATATTATACGCATTCCGGTATTGGGCGTCAAGAGAGCGGCGGAGAGAATTTGCCAAAATCCATTGAGATTTTGAAAAGAGTATGGTATAGTATCATCTCAGTATGGGTTGAAGGGGGAACGGATACCGTGACCGAGAAAGAATTGCATCGACTGAGCCGCCAGGACCTGCTGCAGCTGCTGCTCGCGCAGAGCAAGGAGGTCTCCCGGCAGAAAAACGTCATAGAAGAGATGAAGACCAACGCCGCCCAGGACCTTGAGCTCACAGAGCGCCTGAAAGGGAAACTCGATGAGAAGGACGAGACCTTTGACCGGCTGAAGGAGAAGCTGGACGAGAAGGACGAGACCTTTGACCGCCTGAAGGAGAAGCTGGACGAAAAGGACGCCACCATCGAGCGCCTGAAAGCGAAGCTGGACGAGAAGGACGCCACCATCGAGCACCTGAAGCACCGCCTCGACGCCAAGGACGAGACCATGAACAAGCTGAAGGCCGATCACGAGGATATGGCGGGGACGGTGGAGTTCCTGCGCTCGCGCCTGGACGAGAAGGACGCCGCCCTGGACGCGGCGCGCGCGAGACTTGATCAGCTGAGCGGCATCGCAGTGCCCGGCCGGAAGGATGAGACATGAGCGAAAAGCGGACCGCCACACAGGCAGATCTCCCGTCCCTGGAACTCATCGAGAATGAGCTGAAACGGACGAGATACCAGAGCCGCTACCGCAGGACCCTGCGGACGACGATCTTCTCGCTCCTGGTCATCGCGGCGGTCGCGGTGATCATCGCGGTGCTGCTGCTTCCCGTGCTGCAGATCAGCGGAAGCTCCATGGAGACCACCCTCAACGACGGGGATCTCGTCATCTCCCTCAACGACGGAAAGTACAAGACCGGCGATGTGATCGGATTCTATTACAACAACGTCGTCCTCATCAAGCGCGTCATCGCCACGAGCGGCGACTGGGTCGACATCGACGAAGACGGGACGGTCTCGGTGAACGGCTCCCCGCTGGACGAGCCGTATGTCACCGAAAAATCCATCGGCGAGTGCAACATCAGCCTGCCCTATCAGGTGCCCCAGGGGAAGTGCTTTGTCCTGGGCGACCACCGGGCCAGCAGCATCGACAGCCGGAACACCCAGGTCGGCTGCATCTCCAACGACGTGATCGTGGGGAGGCTGCTGATGCGGATCTGGCCGCTGAAGCAGCTCGGCTTCGTGAAATAAGCGAAAACACAGAAAAACCGAATCAATTGCGGGGAATTTCCCCCGAACGAAACCACCGGTAACAGCCGGTGGTTTCTGTTATCCTGGTAGTAATCTTAAGATTGTGTTAATTCTGCATTACAGGCGGCCGGATCCGTTGACTTTGACAAAGGATAATGATATGATGTAATCGCTAAAAAAGTGCCATATTTCATTATATTTCAGGAACTTGAAGTGTTTTTGAAGCCAAAATGATTCGGAAATGTAAGAAAATGACGCGTAACGCAAATCCGCTTTTATCATTGACGCTTTTATAGACTGCGGATCTGTTATCATGAGAGCAGAGAAAACAGTAACGAAACCGGTGAAGAGCGGGCCTCACGGTCCCGGCGATCTGAACAGGAGAATATACAGTGAAAAAGAAAACCAATGACAATCCATTCGTAAGCAGGAACAGGAGACGCACGGCGTATCTGTCGCTGGTGGTCTGCCTCGCGATCCTGGTGACCGCCGGGGTTGCGGGCGCCTTCCACCTGACCGGCATTGCCAAGACCTATCATGCGATCCTGACCTGCACAGCGGAGCCGAAGCACGGGCCGGGCTATGCCGATTTCTTCGTGCATACGCACAACGAGGACTGCTACGACGAAAACGGCAACCTGTGGTGCACGCTTCCGGAGATCGAGGCGCATGAGCACGACGCGAGCTGCTACACCACCACGCTGGAGCTGATCTGCACCACGCCGGAGTCCGAAGGACACCACCATACCGCGGACTGCCATACCCGCGTGCGGGGAGACCTGACCTGCGAGCTCTCCACCGAGCCTGTCTATGACGAGGATGGAAACCTCGTCGCGGAGGGACACGTCCACACGGACGCGTGCTATACCTGGAGCGAGGAGCTTACCTGCGGCAAGACCGAGGGCGAGGGCGCGCACCATCATGACGACGCCTGCTACCAGAGCGTGACAAAGCTCACCTGCAAAAAGCCGGTGGTCGTCCTCCACACGCATGACGAGGACTGCTATACCGAAGATGAGGACGGAAACCTCCACCTGACCTGCGGAATGCTGGAGGTCACCGAGCACGTCCACGGCGAGGAGTGCTTCACGGTGTATGAGCAGGACGATGACGAGCCGGAAGAGACCGGAAACGAAGTTCCGGCGGACGGTGCCACGGAAGAGACCGTTGACACCAACGAGGTAAACAACGACCTGACAGAGGAGAATTCCGAAGACGGCGAGAGCGGTCTGGTGTTCCTGTACCCGGAAGAAGAAAAGAAAGAGAATGAGACCGGAGACGACATCGTCACCGACGAAGTGACCACCGACGAGGTGACCACCGATGAAGTGACCACCGATGAAGCGACCACCGATGAAGTGACCACCGATGAAGTGACCACCGACACAACGGAAGAAAAGCAGGAAGAGCCCGCCCCCGAGCCCGAGACGCCGCCTCAGATCCGCAGCCTCGGCGGCGAGAGACGCGGCGCGACCGTCCTGGCCGAGATCCCGGACGGCGTCCTGAACGAGTACGCGAAGCTGGAGCTCGCGGACTATGACGCGGACCTCGCGAAGGCGACGATCCTGCAGAAAGTCAATGAAAACGCGGCGGAGGGCGAAGCACGCGACATCTCCGCCATCTATGTGATCGACATCGGCTTCACCGCCGGCGGCGAAGCCGCGTTCCCGAACGGCGAGGCGCCCATCCGCATCACCCTGCGGGCAAACGAGATCCGCAGCATGACAGCCCCGAAGCTCTATCATCTCTACAGCGGGACGGCGGAACAGGTGAAGGACGCCGTGTTCGACGCCGCGGCGGGCACGGTGACCTTCTCCTCCTACGGATTCTCCCCCTTCGCCGTCGTGGAGCTGACCGGGGCAGACCCGGCCGGCATCGACATGCCCGCGCAGAACTTCCACGACTGGACCGACGAGGTCGACGTCTATGTCGAGGCGGATGAGGGCGCCTTCCCGGCCGGAACCACCATGCTTGTCACGGCGGTCCCCCAGGAAGAGGTCATCGACGCCCTGAACGAAGCGGCCCCCAACGCCATGGTCCGCAACGTCCAGGCGGTGGACATCACCTTCTATGACGCCGAGGGCAATGAGATCGAGCCCGCCACGGCGATCCGCGTGAAGATGAGCAAGAAGACCGAGACCCCGGCCCCGGCGGCCCCCGCCGAGAGCACCGAGTCGGTCGTCATGCACGTCGACAATGCGGGCAGCGCCCAGATCGTCGAAAACGCCACCGTGGACAACACCACGGCGGAATTCGAGAGCGACAGCTTCTCCAAGTATATTTTTGCAGACCTGATCACCGAGGAAGTCCTCGACTCCCTCGGCAATACCTATACCGTTTCCGTGACCTACGGACCGGAGGCGAAGATCCCGGAGAACTCCGGCCTGGAAGTCAGCGAGATCCTTGAGACATCCGAAGAGTACCGGGAATACGTCGCCAGAACGGAAAGCGCCCTCGGCATGGGGGAGGGCACAGCCGGCTATATCCGCCTGTTCGATATCAAGATCGAGAAGGACGGAGAGAAGATCCAGCCCGCGGACGGAACCACCGTCGATGTGAAGATCGAACTCAAGGACGCTCAGGCCGACAGCCTGAGCGTGGTTCACTTCGCAGATGGAGAAAATGATGGAGACAAGGTAGAGAGCAAAACGGAGGAGAGCGAAGCAGGAACGACCGTGGCGTTCTCGACGAACGGATTCTCTGTATATGCGGTAATCGATGAAAGCACCGATGCAAACGCCCGCGTACCTGTAGAGTTTTATAACGGCAACATCAAGATCGCAACAATGTACATCAAGAATGGCGATGTGCTTCTGGGCAATGGAGAGCGTCAGCCGAATGTCTCCTATCTTGAAGATATTGTTGTGGATCCAGGGGTAGGAACGATTGCAGGTGACGAATTGTTCCGCGGCTGGACAACCAACGCCGGCTATACCGTCGCTGATGCAGACAGCGCCATGAGCATTGAAGGTCTGCGTGAATATCTGGCGAGGAATGTCATTGGCTACATCACCGAAGGCGATGAAGCAATAAAAATCTACGCCATGATCTATAAATATTTCGATGTGACCTATTACGGCATGGACGAAGGAATCTCGCTCGGTTCTGACACGGTTCTGCGACTCAGGGATGAAGAACAGGCAAGTTATCAGGTGAGCATGCCGTTTACCGCTGAATCCAACGCAAAGTTCATGGGCTGGAAGGCTATAGATGGTACATATACCAATATCGTCGGCGCAACCGACCCTGAAACGGTATATCCCAACACAACGAGAATTACAATCACCGGTGATGTTGAGTTTAAAGTCTATGCTCCTACAGGACACTGGCTTGTCTTCTATGAAAATGCCAAAGGTGCGACCTATAATGCCCCCGGATTCTATCTGGATGGTGAGAACACTGTTCAGCCTGCCAACGCAACAGCCGCGAATATGCACAGGAACGGGTATACCTTCAGCGGTTGGTATAAGCTAAAAGTCGGACAGGAACTCACGGATGCGGATAAGGATGTTGACGGCAATTACATCATCGGGGACAAGTTTGAAGCATTCACATTCGGATCTCCGCTGGAAGCAGTTGTCACCAACATATACGCGAAATGGACACCGAACACTCAGGCTCCGTATACCATTATCTTCTGGACGGAGAATATAGACAGTATCAACTCCGCACAGGCGGATAAACAATACGACCTGACGGCTTCCTACACCGGCACCGGCACCGTCGGGCAGAATATACCGTATACATTCGTGAATAACGGCGATGAAGACTATGTCAGGGCCGGAGGCAATAATTATCATTATACCGGTTTTTCGCTGATCCCGGGGAGCGTTAACCAGCAGGTCACCATCACGCCGGAAGGCGATGCGGTTCTTAATCTGTACTATAACCGGATCAAGTATGACTTGAGATTTTATCTGTACAGAAGAAACGGAAACGGAAATAACGATTATCAGTTTGCTCAGAACTCTGCAGGAGGCCAGAATATCTGGGGTATAGTTAACTGGTGGGGGGCAACCAGCCAGGGCAACATGCCAACCACAACTTACCCGGGCGGCATACAGAGTCAGTCCGGCGTCGGTGGAAACAATATTACCGGCTATTATATCGTCCTTAGCGCGTACTATGGAGAGGACATCTCTGACAGATGGCCTACCTACGATCTGATAGGCACAGGCAGAAGCGGCAATACGAACTACTCTCCGGTCAGTTACGTCATGATGGTCGGCACCAAACTCAAACCGAATCCTTCCAGCGGCGGCGACGGTACTCTGAAGGGCGTTTACAACCGCATGGACGAAAACATCCTTGGCGCAACCAATGACGCTGACGGTAACTTCCTGATTGTGCGTTTTAATACATACAATGATTGGACTTATCACTGCTATTATGAGGCATATAACGGTCAGGATCTTACAGGAAAGACAACAAGAACCCTCAATGGCAAGACCTATTATCTGGACCATGATTTTAATACCAGATCCAGTAATACATTACCGGGTTCCCAGAATCCGCCGCAGTATGCCGGATTTGCCGCAGTCATGCAAAGCGCATCGAGGCCTTATTATGACCAGGTCTATATTGATGGAAGACTAAACGGTACGCCTCAACAGAATGGCGTCAGTGGTCATGATGCTCAGCTGAACTACTACTACGACCGCCTGGAGTACCCGATCCATTATATGGACGGTGTCTATGTCGGCGGTAACGACAACACGAATATTCTGGGATCCCACCCGGATAATGAGCTCCATACAAGCGATAATATCCCCTATGATGCAGCAATTCCGGAAGCAGATAAGAACTATAAGCCGGATCCTTCGCTGGCACATGAGCCGGGCTTTGTGTTTGAAGGGTGGTACGCGGATGCTGCGTGCAAAGTCCCCTACACTTTCACGAAGATGCCGAACAACCCCATCGTTGTCTATGCGAAATGGGTCCAGACCCAGTACCGTGTATTCCTGCACCCGAATGCGGAAACCAGTAACACGAACCCGGATCTTAACTGGGGCAATGAAAACCAGCAAATGAACTTCCGTATCTCGTACGGTAACAAGGTGAGCACCCCAACCGGAATATGGACAGGCGGAAGGAAAGAATTTGTTGCATGGTTCACCGATGAGGCATGCGTAAACAATATATTCGATGGCGATGTATTCGTCCTTAACGATGATACCGTAACCGCAGAATATGACAAAACTGCTGCGTCAAACTACACCGATGTAATGGACAAGTGGGGCAATGGGGCCACGCGTAATAACGACACAGACCGTTGGTGGATCACGAAAAAACTTGACATTTATGCCAAATGGCGTACGGTACTGGTCGGCGCGGATGGTATTGGTGTCGTCTATGTTGCCCAGGGGACGGACGCAACCAATCCGGGAACAACGGTTGCGGGCAAAGTCAATGGCAATGATACCTATCAGGATCCGCTGAAGTATCTTGACAATGCCGGCGCCATAGCCGGGCAGGCGGCTGTACCGACAGATGCAACGAACTACCAGTTCCTCCACTGGGTCCTTCAGAGATGGGATGCGACCGCAGGGGAGAATGGAGCGTATGTTGACGTCACAGATGAACACGGCGAACTGGTAACCGTGTTCCCGGGTGACAGCTTCACCGTTCTCGAGGAGTACGCAAGGATCGTAGAAACAGAGCCCGATGATCCGGCCACTCCGGATGTTATCGAAACCAGACGTACCTATACTGTTCAGCTGCGTGCAGAGTATACGCCGAATGAAATTGCCAGGCCGACCTATATCAACTGGTTCAAGAATGATCAGAATCCTTCACAGCTGCTGCATGAGGATAAGGATCTGCAGATTAATGAGGCTACGGAAATATATACTGTGGTGGATGGAAATCCCATTCCTGTACGCCCGGGATACAGGTTCCTCGGCTGGGCAAGGGAGCCTGAATATGATCTGGATGAGCAAAGTCATCCGATACCGGGAACCCAGCATACGGCTTATCTTAACCTGACTGAGGCAGATCTCTACCTGAAGTATACAGGGACTGGATACCAGGCAAAGAACGAACAAGGAAGCTGGGTCAACGTTACAAAGGTTGCGGCAGATGAGGCCACTCCATACCACGCTATGTACGCGGTGTGGGCACCGGTTCTGTTTGACCTCAACATCATTAAATATGAATCTGGTACCTCAACGGCTCTTCCGAACGCAGTCTTTAAGCTCAGCGAGATTGTTGCAGAAGGAAGCACTGCTGCAGACCCTTCTGCGCCATACACGCTTACAACAGGGAGAGACGGCAAAGCGGGCGTAACCGTTTATAGACCTGCAGAAACCTATTCTTTAGAGGAAACCACACCACCAAGCGGCTACGCAGCGGCAAATGACTGGCAGTACACGTTAACCTGGACAGTAACGGATGATACAAGGACTGTTGAGAGCACGACCTACTATGTGGCTACACCCACAATCACATACACCGGCACGCATGGTGAAGGAAGTCCTGTTTCCGGCACGCTTACTAAAAATGATGCTGGGTATTATGTGTTCTACAATGATCCAAGAAACATAAATATCAAACTGTTCAAGTATGACCTGACCAGCACTGCCAATCCGAAGAAAGGCCTGGGTGCCACCTTTGCATTGTACAAGGCAGAGGATGTCGATGTCGCAACGGAAAAACCGAAACAAGGGAAAAATCCGGTTAAAACTATTGAAACGAACAGTAGTAATGGCCTCTCATCCGTGTACGAACTGCCTATAGGTACCTATTACCTCTTTGAGACTGAAGCGCCTGCAGGATACAACATGATGGAACATCCGTGGGTTATCACAATCGATCTTGGCAATACGCCGCATCCGATCGTCATTACATCGAATGGTCTGACAATCCAAGATGCCGTGGTCGGACCGGATGACAACGATGACAACAAGGTGTACACGATTCAAATCCCCAACAACCCCGGCGTTGAACTCCCGGAGACCGGAGGTGAGGGTACGCTTCTGTTTTCTGTCCTCGGCACGATCCTGATGCTCTCCTCAACGCTCCTGATCCTTGCGAAGCGGAAGCAGGAGGCCTACGTACCAAGACATTGACCTGATCTCGCATCAACAACGTCAATTGGCACAACAAACCCGCAAAAAAGCTGACCGTTTCACAGACGGTCAGCTTTTCTGTAAAGCTGCCCGACGCTAACAGTGGAGGAAATAGAAGCAGTTTATCGGGGGTGATCCTTACTGACAGCAAAGGGACTATACCAGATAAAAATGCGAGGGCAGGCAAAGGGAGGCTGTTTTGACAGCTCGCTTAGCCCGCCCTCCCTTGACAAATAGATAAAAACGAATAAAATAGAATAAGAAAAATAAAATAGATAAAAAGAATAAAGAGGAGATCGAGATATGACTGATACGATTTTTGTTCCCTCTTTTGGCAACCGGCCAAGAATTCTGGTTGGCCGCGAGGATATCCTTCGTCAGTTTGAACTATGCCTGGACAGCATCCCAGGCAGCCGTGAACGTGCAGTTCTTCTTCTGGGACAGAGAGGCTATGGGAAAACGGTTCTACTGCTTGAGCTTGCGGAACGTGGGAAGAAACACGGCTGTGTTGTCGCGTCACCAACGATTGCCGCAAGCGGAATGCTGAGCAGAATTTTAGAAAAACTGAGGGAAGATGGCTCCGCATATTTGTCAAAGCAAAAGGCAAAGCTTGCTGGTGGGAGCGTAGGCGTGTTGGGGTTCAGTGCCGGAATGCAGTTTCAGGACGAGGTGCCTGTTGAGCAAAGCTTTGCAGCCCAGCTATCTGCAATATGCCGCGAACTGAATGCAAAAGGAAAATCCGTCCTCATTCTGATTGATGAGGTTCAGGCAAATCATGAAGAATTACGCCAGCTTATCATTGCCTATCAGGAGCTCGTCGGAGAAGGGCGGGATATTGCGCTGGTACTTGCCGGACTTCCCGCTGCCATTTCTTCTACGTTAAATGACCATGTGCTGACCTTCCTTAACCGTGCAAGCAGACTCACACTGACACCTCTCCGTATCAGCGATGTTGATATGTATTATCAAAACGCATTTGGGGAATTGGGGATAAGGCTGCAAAAATCGGACCGGCAAGATCTTGCTGAAGCAACAAACGGCTCACCGTATCTGATGCAGCTGCTTGGCCATTACATCACAATTTCGGCTGACGCAGATGGCCAGCTGACTGCGGATAGAATCCTGTCTGCGAAGAAACGTGCACTCACAGATTACAGGCGGGACATTTGTGAAACAACGCTTGCACCTCTCTCAGATGCCGATGTAGCCTTTCTTGCAGCCATGGCAGAAGATGAAAAAGAGAGTGAACCTGCCGCTCTTGCCGGACGGATGGGCGTCACAAGCTCTTATATTCAAACCTATAAACGCCGGCTGCTTCAGACT
This sequence comes from Oscillospiraceae bacterium, assembly GCA_902798545.1. Classification (GTDB taxonomy): domain Bacteria; phylum Bacillota; class Clostridia; order Oscillospirales; family Oscillospiraceae; genus Limivicinus. Next base: position 18,848 of record CADBWQ010000012.1, on the reverse strand, counting down.
GGAATAATTGAGCAACCTGCAAGAGGAAAACTTCGCTTTGCAGTTCCTTATTTACGGGATTATCTTGCAGAGCAAAACAGCTGATCGTTTCACAGACGGTCAGCTTTTCTGTAAAATGGTCTGCGATAGTAAAAATGCTAAGCGGAGTGCAAGTTGTTTCTTTTTTCGAAAGAATGGGATCATACCTTTCTCTTTTATTACCAAATGCTTTCTTAATCGCGCTGTTTCGCAATTTTGCTTAATTCTTGATTTTGCGAAATAGATATGATTGAGAGCGCGTATATCGCCGGCAAAAACAACTTTGTTTTCATTGACGAAGTCCAGATGTGTGAGGGCTTTGAGAAGGCAATCAATAGTCTGCACGCCTCCGAGAAATATGATATCTATATCACCGGCTCCAACGCTTTCCTACTGAGCAGTGACCTGGCAACGCTGTTTACCGGGCGCACCTTTGAGATTGAAGTTTATCCTTTCTCGTTCGGCGAGTTCATGCAGTACTATGAGCTGACAGATCAGTACGCAGCATTCACTCGCTATATTCAAGAGGGCGGCATGTCCGGCTCCTACCTTTATAAGACGCCCGAAGCGAAGTATGACTATATTTCCGACGTGTTCAACACGCTGATCGTCCGGGATATCCAGAAAAAATATAAGATCCGCAACATGCCACTGATGGAGCGCCTCTGCGATTTCCTGATCGACAACATTTCCAATCTGACCTCCACCCGCAGCGTGGCGGCGGCCTTTACCAGCGAGCAAGTCAAGACAAACGACCGCACGATCAGCGCCTATATCAAGTACCTTTGTAACGCCTTTGCTTTCTATAAGGTCAGAAGATATGATATTCAGGGCAAACGCTATCTTGCCTCTAACGATAAATACTATCTCAGCGATCACTCTTTCAAGTATGCCAAGCTAGGGACGAAGAACGCAGACTATGGCCGAATGATTGAAAACATCGTGGCCATCGAGTTGCTGCGCCGCGGCTACGAGCTGTATGCAGGTGTGCTGTATAAGAAAAAAATAGACTTTGTTGCCATCAAGCGCAATGAAAAGCTATATATTCAGGTTGCCAGCAGCATTGATGATCCCGATACATTCCAGCGCGAGGTAGATCCGCTATTGAAGATTAAGGACGCCTACCCGAAAATGATTCTCACGCGCACTCGCCAGGAGGCATACCAATATGAGGGCGTTCAGGTCGTAGATGTAGCCGATTGGCTGTTAAAGGGAATGTGATGGACAAGAATCAAATTGATATAAAAGAAAACTATCTATTTTGCCGCGATCATGAGTTGCTTGCGATTCTACTGAAGGATCATTCATCAGGCAAAAACATTATCTGGGCGACGGATAACTATGCCCATAAAGGAGTCGGCTTTCAGTGGCATGATGATAAAATGGCTTGAATTGTTCACCAGGATTGGGTATAATAAAATCTCAAGGCGGGTGGACCGCAAATGTTTTTTGCAATTGATGCCTTTATTGACTGCGGATCTGTTATTCTGAACCCGACAGGGGAAACCATAACAGATACGCGGAAAACAGGAGAACAGACAGCATGAGTGAAACAAATGCCCCGAGCAGGCGCAAGGTACAGATTCCGACGGTGGAGGAGCTGGAGGCCGAGCTCGGACGCGTGAGAATGCAGGGTCGCGTGCGCAGCTCCATGAACAGCACGCTCTACGCGCTGCTGATCGTGGCGGCGATCGCGGTGATCCTGACGATCCTGATCGTGCCGGTGCTGAACATCCAGGGTGTGTCCATGGAGGAGACGCTCTTCGACGGGGACGTGGTGCTGGCGCTGAACAACCACCGGTACAAGCCCGGCGACGTGATCGGATTCTATTACAACAACGAGGTGCTGATCAAGCGCGTGATCGCCACCGAGACCGACTGGGTCGACATCGACCAGGACGGGACGGTGTACGTGAACAATGTGCGCCTGGATGAGCCGTACATCACGGAGAAGGCCTTCGGCGAGTGCAACATCAACCTGCCGTACCAGGTGCCGGAGGGCTGCTGCTTCGTGCTGGGAGATCACCGCGCCACCAGCATCGACAGCCGCAACCGCTCGGTCGGCTGCATCCCCAACGACAAGGTCGTGGGAAGGCTGCTGCTGCGGATCTGGCCGCTGAGCCAGTTCGGCACGATTGAGTGAGCGGAAAGGCAGGATACAACCTTACAGAGTATAACAGAGCAAACGAAAAGCTGATCGTCTCAATGAACAGACGACCAGCTTTTTGTTTCGGTTTATCTCCCGGTTTATCGCTCGACAATTCCGCTGATGGCGATGATCTGAAGCTGAGGCTCCTGATCCGTCATGTAATTGGGATCGAAGTATTTTTTCTTTGCAGATGCGCTTTTTCGTGCTATACTTCAAATTACAGATGTGATGCCGAAAAGCAAAGGGGAAGGGGTGAAGCCCTTGACGAATCACGGAAGAAAGAATCATACCGCGACCATCGCGCTCGTCGGCAGCCTGATTCTCGCGATCATCCTGGTGGCCGGGACGATGTGGATGGGAGAGCAGGCCAGACGGGACACGGAAGAGGCGGTCCGGTCGGTAAGCCTGCTGTACCTGGACGAGCTGGCAGGACGCCGGGAACAGGTCGTGGAGGACAACCTGCGGGAAAAGATCCATACGATCCGCGTGGCCATTGATCTGATGACCGAAGAGGACCTCAGCGACAAGGCGCATCTTGAGGCGTATCAGACCCGTATCAAACAGCTCTATCACCTGGACAAGTTCGCCTTTGTGGATACGGAGGGCCTGATCTACACCTCATCCGGAACGCAGGACAACATCGACGAATTCAGCTTTGACTATCGGGGCCTGTCCGAGCCGGAGATCTCCCTCTTCCATCCGGAGAGTCCGGACAAGCTCGTCATCATCGCGGTACCGGTCAGCATTCCCTTCCAGGGGGAAACGCTGTCGGTCTGCTTTATGGCCATCGACATGCAGGAAATGCTTGCCGGCGTCTCGCTGACGACCAACACCGGCAACACCACATTCTGCAATATCTATACACAGGACGGCGCCGCGCTGACCGACTCGGTGCTCGGCGGTCTCGCCATGGAGGACAACCTGCTGGACGCGATGAAGATCGCCGCCTTTGAGCCGCCCTATTCCTACGACAGCTTCAGACAGGAGTTCCAGTCCGGAACGCGGGGCGTCGTGTCCTTCACGTTCAACGACATTCGGGAGACGCTGACCTATATTCCGGTTGTCGGGACGAGCTGGCAGCTGACCTATCTGATCCGGGAGAGCGTCATCAGCGAGCGCATCAGCTCCATCTCGAAGGGAACCGTAAGAAGAAGCATCGTCCAGTCCGCCCTGACCGTGGCGGCGATGCTGGCGATGTTCGGCTTTATCATCAGCCAGACCAAGAGAAACAGCCAGCTTCTGCTGGAACAGGAGACCGCCGAGGCGGCCAGCCGCGTGAAGCAGGAGGAGCTGGAGCACCGCCTTGCGCTGCAGGAAAAGCTGCTGGAGGAGGAACGACAGCGGGAACAGCAGGACAAGATGATCACGGCCCTGGCGGCGGACTACTGGAGCGTGTACTATCTGGAGCTGGACAAGGACGCGGGCGTATGCTATCAGGCGCACTCGGACCTGGATTCGACCGGATTCAAGGTCGGGGAGCACTTCCGCTATCTGCCTGCGGTGACCGCCTATGCCAATCAGTACATCACCGAGCCGTACCGGCAGGAGTTCCTGCGCTTCATCCAGCCGGACGCCATCCGCGAAGGCCTGAAACGGCAGCGCGTCATCTCGCATACCTATATGGTGAAGCGCCACGGGAAAGAGAGCTATGAGACGGTCCGCTTCGCCCGTGTCCAGCAGGCCGGCGAACAGGACAGCCAGCAGATCAACAGCGTCGGCGCCTGCTTTGTGGATGTGGACGCGGATACCCGCGACGCCCTGGAGCAGCAGCAGGCCCTCAGTGACGCGCTGGCGGCGGCGGAGGAAGCCAGCCGGGCGAAAACCTCGTTCCTGTCCAACATGAGCCATGAGATCCGCACGCCCATGAACGCCATCATCGGGCTGGACAGCATCGCCCTGAACGACCCGGATACCCCGCCGAGAACCAGGGAGTATCTGGAGAAGATCGGCGCGTCCGCCGAGCATCTGCTGGGGCTGATCAATGACATCCTGGACATGCCCCGCATCGAATCCGGACGCCTCACGCTCAAGAACGAGGAGTTCTCCTTCCAGAAGCTTCTGGAAGCGATCAACACCATGTTCAGCGGCCAGTGCCAGGACAAGGGACTGGAGTACCGGTGCAGCATCAATTCCGAGGTGGATGACTACTACATCGGCGACGGCATGAAGCTGCGCCAGGTGCTGATCAACATCCTCGGCAACGCGGTCAAGTTCACCCCGGCCGGCGGCAGGGTGGAGATGCAGGTGGAACGGGCGGCGCAGTTTGACGGGAAGACCTCGCTGCGCTTTACGATCTCGGACACCGGCATCGGCATGAGCGAGGAATACCTGCCCCGGCTGTTTGACACCTTCAGCCAGGAGGATTCCTCCACCACGTCAAAATACGGCAGCACCGGCCTCGGCATGGCCATCACAAAGAGCATTGTGGAGCTGATGAACGGCCATATCGAAGTGGAGAGCGAGAAGGGCGTCGGCACGACCTTCACCGTCATGGTGACCCTGGCCGATTCCGACAGGCGCGATCTGGAGGGAGAGGACGTGATCCAGCCCGGCGAAATGACCGTGCTGATCGTGGATGACGATCCGGTCGCCTGCCGGCATGCCCAGCTGGTGCTGGAAAAGGCCGGCATCGCCTCGGAGCTCGCCGGCTCGGGGAAGCAGGCGCTCGAAATGATCAGACTCCGCCATGCCCGCATGGAGCCATACAATCTGGTGCTTGTGGATCTGAAGATGCCGGAGATGGACGGCGTGGAGACGACGCGGCAGATCCGCGAGGAAATCGGCCACGAATCCGCCATTGTCATCCTCACCGCCTACCGCTGGGACGATGTCCTGGAAGAGGCGGTGGAAGCCGGCGTGGACAGCTTCCTGCCCAAGCCGCTCTTTGCGGCTTCCGTCCTGGAGGAATTCAAGGCCGCGCTGAAGAAGAAGGACATCCAGCTGAACAGGCAGCAGGAGAAGGCGGATCTGACCGGACGGCGCATCCTTCTGGCGGAGGATGTGGACGTAAACGCCGAGATCATACGCATGGTTCTGCAGATGCGGGAGATGGAGGCGGACCGCGCCGAGAACGGCAGGAAAGCGGTCGAGCTGTTTGCCGCGCACCCGGCGGGCTATTACGACGCGATCCTGATGGATATGCGCATGCCAGAGATGGACGGACTGGAGGCCACGCGCACCATCCGGGCGATGGAACGGGACGACGCAAAGACGATCCCCATCATTGCCCTGACGGCAAACGCCTTTGACGAGGACGTGCAGCGCAGCATGCAGGCGGGGCTGAACGCGCATCTGTCCAAACCGGTTCAGCCGGAGCTGCTGTTTGAAACGCTGGAGAGTCTGATCCCGGCGGGCAAAAAGGCGCATTGAGGGATGCCCGCGCGCGAACAGGCAGCGCGAAAACCGGGCGGGAAAAAGAGCAGAAAGAAAAAGAATCAGGAACGACGCAAAGAACGTGCCGTTATTGATTCTTTTTTTGATTCCGGGTGTGATAGAATCCCTGATGTAAAGGGAAAAAAGGCTTATTTTTTTATTAAATCTCTGCCAAACATGTGAATAAAACCTTGAGATTTCCTGAAATGCATGATATACTAAATTGCTTAGTATAGCTAGGAGTATGGAGTTCTGAATGAAGAGAAGAAAAAGGCCTCTGACTCCAGAGGAAATAAAGAGAAAAAGAAGATCCAATCTGACCACATGGCTGCTGGTTCTGGTGATGCTGGTCGGAATCGGAATCATGGCATATCCGACGGTGAGCGACTGGTGGAACTCGTTCCACGCCTCCCGCGCCATCGCCTCGTACTCAAGCGCGGTGGAAAGCGTCGACAAGGAAAAACTGGATGAGATGATCCAGGCGGCCCACCGCTATAACGAGCGCCTGGTGCGCAAGGACAACCCCTACGTCATGTCGGACGCGGACCTGGAGGAGTATAACTCCCTGCTGGACCTCTCCGGGACGGGCATCATGGGCTACATCACCATCAAGTCCATCGGCGTCTATATCCCGATCTATCACGGCGTCGAGGAATCGGTCCTGCAGATCGCCATCGGGCATATCGACTGGACTTCACTCCCGGTGGGCGGCGAGAGCACCCACGCGGTGGTCTCGGGACACCGGGGCCTTCCCAGCGCGAAGCTCTTCACCGACCTGGACCAGATGAGAGAGGGCGACACCTTCACCATCACGGTCCTGAACCAGATGATCAGCTATGAGGTCGACCAGATCCGCATTGTGGAACCCGGCGACATCTCGGAGCTGGCCATCGTGCCGGGCGAAGATTACTGCACGCTTGTCACCTGCACCCCCTACGGCATCAATACCCACCGCCTCCTGATCCGCGGCCACCGCGTGGCCAACGAAGCGGGCGAGCTGGTGGTTCCGGCGGAAGCCTTCCGCATCCCGAACTACATCACGATCCCGGCCATCGGCGTCCCACTGCTGTTCCTGTCGCTGATCGCGATGCTGATCGTATACGGACGGAGGCGGCCGAAAGTCAGAAGAGCAGACCTGTATCGCATGATCGAGGAGGTCACGGAACCGACCACCCCGACGGCGAGACCCAGACAGTATACGGCAAGACCGACAACACAGACAACGAGACCACGGCCGGCCGGAAAACCGGCAGAAGAAAAACCGAAAATCTCCCCGGAGGACGCTCCGGCGGACAGAGATGGAAAGTGAGGAGAGACGGCCCATGAGAATGAGAACGCAGCGAATCCTTGCAGCACTGTTGAGCCTGGTGTTGCTGCTGGCCCTGGCACCGGCAGGCTGGGCGGAAAACGGTGGGGAAACCGGCGGAGACACTGGAAGTGGTGGTAATGAAACACCGTCCCTTTCTGCAGCAGGTCTGGATCTTGATACTCCAAACACAGTTGTTGTGAATTTAGTCCCAAGCGATAGAGAAGGGACCACATTTGCAACTGATATTGTCAATGCAAAGATTGAAGCCGATCTTTATCTTGTTGCAAAGGCTGTGAAAGATACAGGATACGATTCCTATCATTATGATTTTACAGGGTCGGATTTTTCAAGCCTTCAGGGGGCGGTTTCAACAGCGGTAGTTGCTGATCCAAATAATCAGAATGACTATGAAACGATGCTGAAGAAATTTTCGCCTATTGCACAGGAGGCAGCGAAGATTGTCCTTAAAAATACGGTGAATACTGAGAATACGCCGGTTGCTACAGCTGCATCTAAGATTACAGTAGATAACCTTGATGCGGGTCTCTATCTCCTTATTCTGCGAGGAAGCGACCTGAACAAGGACGAGAGCGATACAGGATATTTTACTAAGATGACCAAAGAAGGCGGCGGTACTAATAAAGAGTATGCTGATGCAGAAGATCCAACTAAAGATGTTGAAATTACTGCAACCAGGGCCATCTCAAGTGATTATGAATACCTGTTTGAGCCGCAATTGATTTCGCTGCCGGCAAAAAGCGAAGGGAATTATAACACTGCATACGGAACCTGGACCAATATCCTAAATATTACCGCAAAACCGGATTGGAAGCCTCGCAACGGAGAACTCAGGATTACAAAAACCTTAACCAAATATGTTGATCAAAGCAAAGAAAACTATTCAGAGCCCGCAATCTTTGTATTTGACATTATCGGAAGAAAAACCAGTGATGAAAATGGCGAGATTATTTATCGTCGTCAGATCGCAATGAACTTTACAAGCCAGGATCAGGTTGGTAAGACGGAAACGCTTACAGATATTCCGGTCGGAACATATGTATGGGTAGAAGAGACGTATCAAGGTGCTCACTATACAGGAGGCGCAACTACGACATTCCCCATTCAGGTTAAGCCCAAGACAAATACAGCAGCTTCTACAGCAGAAACGGGCGAAGCGGCTGGATCCGGCAGTACAGTAACAGCTGAAGATGTTGCAGAAGCAAAGTTTTCTGATACTGATAACAACACTCACAGGGGTGGACACGGTATCGAAAATGTGTTTACTTTTGACGGAACTAATTGGACCAATGGATGGACAACAGATCCCGTTGAAGCGAAAGATGGAGGTGCGGTATGAGCAAACGTAAATGGCTACTGGCTTTACTTACTTTTGCGCTTATAATCAGCGCCAGTATCCAACCGGCAATCGCATACTTCACATCTTTCGTACGTGCCGTCGGCGGATTTGAAGTGACAGTTGGAGATACCACGACCATAGAAGAAGAGTATTCTGATTGGAAAAAAGAAATAACAATCAGAAATAAAGACGGTTCAGCACCTGTTTTCATACGTGCTAAAGTGATTTATACCGGTTTGGATGAGAAAGAGGGATTCGAAGTCAGTTTTGAAGATGGCGAGAATGCTGGATGGTCAGATGGAGGAGATGGATATTACTACTATGGGACATCTTCATCGGCTAAAGGTCTGACACCTTTGAAAGGTGGAGAGTCCACAAAAACATTGACTGTAGAAATCACAAATATTCCGGAGAAACCAACTGAGGGAGATAGTTTCAGCGTTACTGTTATCTATGAAAGCACACCAGTGAGATATGATGAGGCTGGTAATGTAACTGTCAACTGGGATGCTCAGATCATAGAGGTAGGTAGTACAACAGGAGGGAACAGCTGATGAAAAAGATGAAATCATTCTTCCGCTCTCCCATGGGAACACTGTTTACGTTCATGCTTGCAGTCGTGCTCCTCATGACAGGAACTATTGGCGGTGTTCGTGCAGCACCTCAGATTTTCAACAGAGAATTCTATTATGGCGGACTCGAACTTGACGAAATTGGAGTCACTCTAAGAGAAAACGGGGACGACGTCAGTTCAAGAGATTATAATAAGACAACGCAACAGTTTGATACTGGATCAAACAACCCAGCTGATACTACCGAAGGCGTTTTGCTTTCAAAGATGCTTAACGGTGAAGAGCTTAAGATCGGAAAAACATACACGGAACGGCTTTCGGTTTATAACAGTGGTGTAATTCCGACATATGTCCGCGTGTCAGTATATAAATACTGGGTTGATAAGGACGGAAACCGGTTTGATGCATTTGATAAAGAGGGAAAAGAACTCTTAAACAAAATGATCGATCTTCATTTTTTGCAGAATGAAGATTGGGTTATAGATCAAGCGCCAGGGGCGAATTTAGATCCTTATTATTCTAATTCAGATTCTCTGACACCTGAGCGTACAGTACTGTATTATACAAAAGTGTTACGTGCAGGAAGCCCAACTTCCGCATTTACTGACACCTTGACTATTGATAAGAATATTGTTGACTACGCCAAAATAAATACAACCAAAGATGGAAATACTGTAACGTGGGTTGCAGATGGTATGAAATTCCAGATTGAAGTCGAAGTAAATGCCGTTCAGGATCACAATGCAAGAGCAGCTGTGAAAAGTGCGTGGGGACTGACAGACGCAGATATTGCAAGACTCGGTCTCAAGTTGAGCTAAAGGAGGGGGTTACAATGAATAAAAAAATAATCAGTGTATTATGCCTTCTTTGCCTAATCTGCAGTCTTACAGCAACAGCGTATGCAAATTCTTATTCAAACGATATAGGGACTGTGTGGTTTAATTCTGACGGAAAGACCATGGATAACGACTTCGCAGATAAAAACCTTACAGAAACACTGTATAAACGTTTGTCTACGCTCCAGCCGGGCGATGATACAACATTTACGATTAATCTCCGGAATTATTATAACAAAGGGTCTAACTGGTATATGACCAGTGAGATCATTCGATCTTTGGAGGCCGGTACAGCATCCGGCGGTGGCTATACTTATCAGCTTCAATATATCAATAATACTGATAGCAGCAAGTCACGTATGCTATATAACAGTGATACTGTTGGTGGTACTCCAGGAGCGAGTCAAGCCCAGAATGACCAGGGTCTGAAAGAGGTTAATGAGGCAATCAAAGAGGACTACAATAGAAATGGCGTAAGCTATTTCTATTTGGATAATCTTGGAGCCAATAAAGGTGGACAGATTGTTTTGAAGATTTCTCTTGATGGTGAAACCCAAGGAAATAATTATCAAGACCGATTGGCCGACCTGCGCATGAACTTTGCAGTACAAGTAGCAGACCAAGGTGGAACTACCACCACCACAAATGCACCAAAGACAGGTGATGAGAATAATCTCCTGCCGTATTATATTGTGATGATCATCAGTGGACTGCTTTTCCTTTATTTTGCATTGGATGCCTATACAGATAGGCTCTATAAGAAAGGCAAGGGAAAGATATGAGAAGCGGGAAAAAGATTATCTCTTTGCTACTGATGCTTTGCGTGATACTAAGCATTACCGTAGTATCATTCGCTGAGAGCAATACCTATATGATCCGGGTTTTCTATGGCGGCGCCCAGGAGAATGCGACAACCAAAAGAAGCGGAATAGCTTTCTCAAAGGAATACAGCTATGGTGAGGAATGCAAGCTCAACGAAGATTTCCTGAATGATTTGCTTACTGCTTATAAGGACGGTATTCCTGGAACAAAGTACTATTTAAAAGGAATCAGAGAAAGCGGCGGAGAAGAAGAGCACGAATCAGTCTTCAATGTATACAAGGACGAAGACTTTGTACTCACATATGGTATCCGAGGAGAACAGGTTACTTATTACGTGCGCTATGTTGATTCCAATGGAAACCAGCTGCATGCCCGTAGTGGACCGTTCACAGCGAATAGCGGTGACCGTGTTTATGTTGCGTATATCGAAATCGCAGGGTATCAACCGGATGCTTATAATAAGGTCAGAACGCTGACGGGTGACTACACTTTTGATTTCGTCTATACCCGCACTCCGACAACTACCACAACGACTGGCGGTGGCGGTGGCGGTGGCGGTGCAGCGGCGGCGGCAGCCAATGCAGCGGCGAATGCCAACAATCAGAATAACGCCAACAACGCCAACAACCAGAATAACGCCAACAACCAGAATAACGCCAACAATCCGAACAACCCGAACAATCCGCAGGGCGCAAACAACCCGGCCGGAAACAACACCAATATCCCCACACAGCCATATGATATCATTGATGAAGACCAGATCCCGTTGGCTGATTTTCCTGGTGGAGTAACTGCAAACAATGGTGTGACGCCGTCGGCTCCGAAAGTAATTGAGCCGAATACGCACAACAGACTGCCCTCCTGGGCGCTGGTTGCAAGCTCGGTCGCGCTGGTTGGCCTGATCGCGATGCTCTACTGGTACCTCCTGTTCTATCGCAAGAAAAAGAAATATGCAACTGCCGGTGGCGATATCGACTTCGGCGATTATGAAGAAGACGATGACTTCTAAGGAGAAATTCGCTGATGGCAAGCAGTAGGACGTCTTCCTCTCGACGCCCGATCAAAAAGGGCGGGATGTTTCTTCCCGCCCTTTGCAATATTATCGGGACGCTGATCCTTGTAGCGGTGATTGCGACAAGTGTTCCTCTGGCAATTCCCCGGTTTTTAGGATATGAAACATACAACGTCACAAGCGGCAGCATGGAGCCTGCGCTCCCGGTAGGAAGCGTGATCTATGTTCAGTATGTGGAGCCGGCTACAGTACAGCCAGGAGAAATCATTGCTTATAATGTGGATGGCACTGTTATTACACACCGTGTCGTAGAGAACTGGTTCGTTGAAGGCGAATTCGTAACAAAAGGCGATGCAAATGAGCTGGAGGACTTCACAAACACACGATATCGAGACTTCGTCGGTGTCGTAAAGTACCACATTCCGGTCCTTGGCAATTACCTGATGGTTTATTCCAATCCGATCACCAAGTATTATCTCCTTGCCATCGCGTTCTGCGGTGTCATGTTCAACATGCTGGCCGGGGTGTTCCGGCGGCGGGCGGAGGAGAGATTCCGCATCCAGGTGGAACGCTGGGAAAAACGGCAGGCGGCACGCGGGAAAGCGGAGCTGGAAGAGATCAGAAAACAGCACGGCACGTGAATTGTAATGCCCCGGCCGATCGGCCGGGGAATTTTTAAAACAGACAGTACAGTGATGAGGTAGAGGACCTATGTGGAAAAAGATAAGAAGAATCCTGATGATCGTCCTGGCGGCGGTTTTTCTGTTCTGCGGCGGGACCGTCGCGGTGGTCCAGCACCAGTATGCCGTGAGCAAGCGGCTCTACCGCGCGGCGTCCGAATCCTTTACCGCACCGGCGCAGCTGAGCGCGCAGAAAACTTCGGAGACACCAAAAACCGAAGGGAAGACCTCCACGGGACCCAACGACGGTATCTTCCGCCTGCCGGAGTATGCGCCGATCAAGGTGGACTTTGAGTCGCTGCTGAAGGTGAACAAGGACGTGGACGGGTGGATCTACTGCCCGGACACCGTGATCGACTATCCGGTGATGCACGGGCTGAGCAACGACACCTACCTCCACCACAGCTATGACCGGACCCCGAATGCCTCCGGCTCGATCTTCGTGGACGAGCGGAACCAGCGGAACTTTGTGGACCCGGTGAGCATTCTCTACGGCCACCACATGGCAAGCGGGGCGATGTTTGCGACGCTGGACTGGTGGTCGCTGCCGAGCTACCGCGAAGAGCACCCGGTGATGTGGCTGCTGACGCCGACCCAGGACTACAAGGTGGAGCTCTACAGCGCCTATAACACCTCCGCCTACAGCGACACCTACGCGATTCCGGCCTACGGATCGGATCCGACGGAATACCTGGCGAAAGCCTATGCCAGCGGCGCCTGGAATGCCGACATCAACCTGGACCCGACGGCGCACTATATCGTGATGTCCACCTGCGCGTACATGTTCGAGGACGCGCGCTCGGTGCTGCACGGAAAACTCATTCCGGTGATGAGCGCGGGCGGCGTGCCGCTGGATTGACGAGGGCCGAATACGGAATAACAAGAACGCACCTCCTGTTTCTGGGACAGGAAGTGCGTTTTTTCGCGGGAGGGGGATTCACAGGGAATCCGCCCGGTCCTCGATATGCCCGAGGAAGCGGCGGTCCGGGATAAAGGGGACGTTCACCGGCAGGCCGTCGCGCTGCATCAGACCGAGCTTCAGCGCCACATGATTCACGTTCACGCCGAGACAGGACGCGCAAGCGGCGATGTCCATGCCCTGATGCAGGAGGGAGACGAGCTCCCCGTCGTCGATGAGGAGCAGCGCCGAGAAGAGATCGGCTTCATACTCCGTCCGGGTGTTCATTCCGTAGAGGTCCATGTTCATGATCCCGGGGCTGTCGTCCAGATAGTCCCGGTGGAGAACGACATGGGCCAGTTCGTGGGCGCAGGTGAGCCGCTGCATATACTCGCTCTGGTTCTGGTTGATATAGATGAAGTAGTTCCGCATGATCCCGACCGAGAAGCCCTTCAGCGTCTGCGTGTCGATCAGGCGGACCTGGATCCCCCGCGCCCGGGCGATCTCAAACGGGTCATGAGTGCCGTACCTGCGGACCAGCTGCCGCAGCTTCCGGCGGATCTTCTGTTCGGTCATTCCCGGACCTCCTTCCATACGGTACCGGCGCCGGGGAGGCGTGCGTCATTCGCCGCCCTCCTGCGCATCGTCGCGATAGCGCCTGTTGACAAACCTGCGGTTGCGCTTCTTGGCGTCCCAGTAGGCCTCCTGCAGCGCCTGCATGATGGTGTCCATGTCCTCCTCGGGCACCTCGCCGCCGGCACAGAGACCGCGGAAATCAGCCACCAGGTCCCAGGCCTGCTTTGCGCCGCGGCTGCCGTACTGCTCGCTGGCGCGGAGGACAAAGTCGGCCGTGTCGTCGAGCAGGACCTTCTCGTCGATGCCCAGCGCCTCGGCCAGGCGGGTATAGGTATCGCGCTTTTTCGGCATTCGCACGCCGAGCTCATAATTCTGGATCGTGCGGAGGGAGAGGCCGCTGGCCTCCGCGAGGGCACTCTGGGAGAGATGCTTCGCCAGGCGGGCGTTCCTGAGCTTTTCGCCTAATTTCATGTCGGGTTGTCCTTTCTGAATCTTTTCTTAATCCGTGTCTGTTCCGCATCTTTCGTCTTGACAAAGGGTCCGGAGTCATGTATATTAACATGCGTAAGATATGTAACATCGGTAATATTATAAAAGATAATCATGTAAGTTGTCAAGCGTTTTTTCAGAAAAGACCGTCTTCTTCCCCTCTGAATCCTATTATAACCGAAATGCTGTCCCAGGAAACGGACTGGGTTTGGAAACCGGAGGGAAGTCCGACAGACCGGCGGGAGAGGGCGAAAAGGGGACGGCGGGAAAACGCAGGGCGGTACGCAGGACAGCGTATACAAGCGATGAGGAGGCAAAATGAAAAGAACAGAGCAGAAGGACGACGTCGCCGTCGGGATCAGCGAGAGCGACCTGAAGATGGTGTCGCAGATCCGGGCGATCACGGCGCGGGGAAACAACGTGGAGATCCGGCGCAAGGGCGATGGGTACTCCATCCTGGAGGTAAGCAAGAAACATGTTGAATAGACAAAACTGACGCAACAGTCACCGCCCGTAAATCGGTACGGGCGAAGGGCCGATCGGGGCCGACAGGGAAGCTTCCGCAGAACGCGGAGGCGGACGCTGTCGGCCCCTTTTTTGTTTTTTTCCCAAAAATTTTTAAAGCGGACAAAAGCTGTCCGGTTTAGCTGTTAGGATGCAGCCATCATGAAGAGGGGAGGTGAGAGGCATGAGGTCTTCGGAGCGGCAGGCAAAGCTCAAAAGCGTGCTGCTGGCCCGGCGGGAAGACACCGCGGCAAATCTTGCGGCGGAATTCGGCGTGAGCGAGCGCACGGTCCGCCGGGACATCGGGGAACTCGTCCTCTCCCTCCCGTTGGAGACGGTGCGGGGCCGGTACGGTGGCGGGGTCCGGCTGTGCGACTGGTTCCGTCCGTCCGGGCGGTACCTGGCCCCGGAACAGGAGTGCGCGATCCGCAGGGCGGCCGATGCCGCCGGCGAGCGGCTGAGCACCGGGGAGCGCCAGGCGCTGCTGAGTGTGCTGACCCAGTTTGCCCCGCCGGTATGAGCGAACGCTACGCAAGCCAGGAAGAAGCCCTTCAGTTCCTGAGCGACGTGATGCGCGGGACGCTGACCGAGCCGAGCGGGAAGGAGGTCTCGGTCGGAGACCGTCTGAAGGCCTGCAGCAGCCTGCTGAAGCTCTATGAGGCCGGACAGGAGGAGAGCAGCGCCGGCGAGAGAGACCTGGCCCTGGCCGCCGCGGCGGAGCGGATCGGGCGGAGCATCGCGCCGGGCTTTGCCGGCGTGCTGGGGGACGTGCTGGTCCACGGCCACACCCACTATGACCTGCCGGGCGGACGCGGCAGCATGAAGAGCAGCTTTGTGTCCCTGATGGTGGTGTTCCTCCTGCTGCTGGAACCGACGGCCCACGCCCTGGTCCTGCGGAAGGTGGCCAACACCATGCGCGACTCGGTCTATGCCCAGTATCTCTGGGCGCTGGAACAGCTGGGTGTCCAGCAGTTTTTCGACTGCAGGCTCAGCCCCATGGAGCTGGTGTTCCGGCCGACGGGACAGAAGATCCTCTTCCGCGGGGCGGACGATCCCATGAAGATCAAGTCGATCAAGGTGCCCTTCGGGAGCATCACGGTGACGCACTTTGAGGAGAAGGACCAGTTCGCCGGGCGGGCAGAGATCCGCACGATCCTGCAGTCGACCATGCGCGGGGGCGATCGGTTCTGGAACTTTGAGAGCTATAACCCGCCACTCTCGCGGGACAACTGGGCCAACCTCGACACGGCCGCGGAGAGGCCGGACCGGCTCTGCCACCACAGCACCTATCTGGAAGCGCCGAAGGAGTGGCTGGGGGAACAGTTCGTGGCGGAGGCGGAGAGTCTGAAGCTCAGCGACGAACGGGCGTATCAGCACGAGTACCTGGGTCTCGCGGTCGGAACCGGCGGCAACGTCTTTGAGAATCTGGAGCTCCGGGAGATCCGGGACGATGAGATGCGGGGCTTCGACCGGATCTATATGGGGGTGGACTGGGGCTTCGCGCCGGACCCCTTCGCCTTTATCCGGCTGCACTATGACCCGGCCAGGGAGACGATCTACCTGCTGGACGAGCTCTGTGTGCTGCGCCAGACCAACACCCTCACGGCGGAGGAGCTGCTGCGCCGGGGGTACCAGGACGGGGTCATCACCTGTGACAGCGCGGAGCCGAAGAGCGTCGCGGACTACCGGAGCTTCGGACTCAACGCCCGGGCGGCGGTCAAGGGGCCGGGCAGCGTGGAATACGGGATGAAGTGGCTGCAGGGCCGGAAGATCGTGATCGACCGGCGGCGCACGCCCGAGGCCCTGCGGGAGTTCAGCCGCTACGAATTCGAGCGGGACCGGGACGGAAATTTCATCTCCGGGTACCCGGATAAGGACAACCACCTGATTGACGCGGTGCGTTATGCGCTGGAGCGGGTATACGGGAAATACAGGAGCAGAGCATGACGTCCTCACAAGCTCCGGATCGTCTCGCTTCCCTGTGCCTAGCTTCGCGTCGCAGGAAAGCTCGCTCCCTACGCTGCTCGTCCTCTTCAAATCGAACCCATTTCATTGGGCTTCGATTTGATATGATTTGATAATACGGATTTATGGCGGTGGGGATGGAGGAGAAGGAGGTGCGTTATGAGAGAGATCATCTATCGGAAGCTGGAGGAGATGGGCTTTCCAAACGGCGGTGACGGCGGAATGGAGGAGCATCTCGCGCTCTGGCGAAGCTGGTACCAGGGGAACGTGAAGCACTTCCACAGCTACCGCGTCTACAACGGGCAGAAGCGCGTGCTCTGCCACAGGGCAGGGCTCGGCATGGCAAAGAAGATCTGCGAGGACTGGGCCAATCTCCTGATGAACGAGCGCGTGCATATCCGGGTGGAGGGAGAGCGGGAACAGCGCTTTACCGACCGGATCCTGCAGGAGAGCTGCTTCTTCCTGCAGGCAAACCGCATGCAGGAGTACAAGGCGGCGCTCGGGACCGCGGCCTATGTGCCGAGAGTGACCGACAGGCGCATCCGGATCGACGGCATCGACGCGGAGGGCATTCTGCCGCTGAGCTGGGAGAACGGAGCCGTGACCGACTGCGCCTTCGCCTGCAGCCGGAGAGACGGCGCCCGGGATCTGGTGTACCTCCAGGTGCACCACCGGGTCGACGGGATCTATCAGGTCGAGAACCTGCTCTTCCGCGCGGAGGAGGAGCGGCTGGAGCCGCTGCCGCTGGGCGGGGCGCCGGGATTCGAGGGGATTCCGGAGACGGTGAGCACCGGACGGGCGGAGCGGAGCTTTGTCCTGGACCGGATGAACATCGTGAACAATCTGGAGACGGCCTCCCCGATGGGCCTGTCGGTGTTCGCCAATGCGCTGGACCAGCTGCGGGGTGTGGATGTGGCCTATGACAGCTATGTCAATGAATTCATCCTCGGCAAGAAGCGCATCATGGTCAAGCCCGAGGCGACGAAGGACTTCGATGGGGCGCCGCTGTTTGACGCGGACGAGCTGGCCTTCTATATCCTGCCGGAGGACTCGGGCAACGGGAGCATCATCCGGGAGATCGACATGACGCTGCGGACCGCGGAGCACCACGAGGGGATCCAGGACATGCTGAATCTCCTGGGACTCAAGTGCGGGCTCGGGGAACAGCACTACCGCTTCGAGCGGGGAAGCGTCCTGACGGCGACCCAGGTGATCAGCGAGAACAGCGCCCTGTATCGGAACGTGCGGCGGCAGGAGCTGGTGCTGGAGGCGGCGCTGAAGGAACTCATGGCGCTTCTGCTGCGGATGGGGAACGATTACTTCAGCCTCGGACTGAAGGAGGACGCCGCGGTCTCAGTGGACTTCGACGACAGCATCATCGAGGACAAGAGCCGCGATTTTGAGCGGGACTGCCGCATGCTGGAGCTGGGCGTGCTGGGAAAGGAGGAATTCAGAAAACGATGGACCGCATGAAGAGACGGAAGAGAAACAGATCGGAAGAGAGAGATCCGGAGGGAGGGAAAACGGAATGAACGAGAAGCGACAGAACGAAGCGGCGGATCTGTCTCCGGAGGAGGCGACGGAAAGCGTCGGCATGCCGATGCCGGCTTTTTCCGCGGCGGAGGAGACGGAGGCGCCAAAAGAAATCCCGGGAAGCCCGGATGCCGCGGAGACGGGCGAAAAGGCCGATGAACTCCGTGCGGAGCTGGGGAGAGCCCGGGAACGGGTGACCCAGCTGGAGCGGGAGCGGATCCTGCTGGGACAGGGCGTTCCGGAGGACGATCTGGACTACTATGTGTTCAAGATCGGGAAGCTGGTGAGCGCGGAGAAGGACTTCCGGACGGCGGCGAAGGAGTTCCTGAAGGAACACGGCGCACATCCGCGCTTCCCGGCGCAGCGCAGCACCGGTGCAAGTCTCACCGGCCGGACGACGAGAACCCAGAGCACCAGCGACACCATGAACCGCCTCCTGAGAGGACAATAGAGAAAGCTCATAAATTAAATATTTTTACCATGTTCTCTCGTTTCCTCGAATGAAAGCCCAGCGTGAGCGGATTTCATTCGAAAAGTGACGAGCATCGGAATGAGCGAGCTTTCCCGAAGCCTCGGGGAAGCGAGGGATATGGAGATTGCGAGGAGCACATGATTGAACGCGAAAATCTGGCAGGCCTGATCCCTGAGCCTGTCACGAGAGAAATCTTTCAGGGTGTGACGGAGTCCAGCGCCGTCCTGAAGGCCGGGCGCAAGCTCCCCAACATGACCGCCAAGACCCAGAGCATCAACGTGCTG
>CADBWQ010000011.1 GCA_902798545.1 Oscillospiraceae bacterium | reverse complement strand
GAAGTACTTGTCATCGACGGAGAAAGAGCCGTCTACATACTCACATAGGGAAATGGTGCGCTGTTGCCCGTCCAGTACCTCATAGCCATCGGAGCCGTCGTCTTTCTTGACCTTGCACCAGTAGATGACATTCAGGGGCAGGCCCTTCATGACTGTGCGGATCACCTCATCGCGCTGGGCATCCTTATATACAAACTCCCTCTGATACTTCGGACGGATATCAAGACGCTCATCGTAACCGACAACACCCTCTTCGGCATCATTGAAATAGCCCTCACAGACCTCGCCGACGGTCACTTTCAATTTATCAATCTGCATGATTCACTGCTCCCTTCGGTTCCTCCGGGTGTTTGTTGCGAATAAAGATTCTCATGTAGGTCGACTTGATCGTTCCGTCCGCTTGCATCAAAGCTCCGCATCGATTGCGCTGTTCAGATTCTTATTTCCTGCTGCCATTCTTTATCACCTCAAAACCAGATGGTCATACATCATTCTCATGTTTCCGCAATATCTCCTGCTTCCGATCATATTCCTCAAAATACGCAGCAAGCGCCCGCTCAACCACAGTGGTCTTTAGCTGCCCTGCTTCCTCGCATACTTCCTGAAGCTTTTTATATATCGGAGTCTCTATGCGGACATTAAGATAAACGCCATCTTTTTTTGCTCTGGCCATCGTTATTCTCCTCTATCATAAATGCAAAATACTGGACTTTTACATTATATCACAATTGGCTACCTGTTTCAATCTGGAAATACTGCCTTGTATTAGTTCCAGCTAACCGCCTCCCCAAAAGAAAAGCCAGCCACCGAAGTGACTGACTTCTCTGTAAGCCTTGTGTTAAATCAATCTCCGTCTCCTCCACAGCAGTACGCCCGCTCCAAGCGTCAGGATGCTGCCGAGGATCGTAAAGAGCTGTGTGCCCGATCCGCCCGCATTAGGAAGAGGAGCTCCCGGGGTGTTTTTTACCGTGATCGTGTACACGCGGGTTATTGCATCATACGATATCGAGGCGTCGGCATTCGAATTGTCTCCTGTTCCGGTCGCATCCGTCAGCGTGACCGTTCGATCATCAGAAATCTTGAAATATGTTTTGCTTTCAAAAATCACATATCCATCCGGAGCAAGAGTCTCTGTCAGGCAATATACTCCCTTCGGCAGGGAGGTGATTTCCATTTTGGAGATTGATGTCATATCAATCTCTGAATACCCATTCACAATCTGCCATGTCTGATGGACCGGTTGATCTCCTGCAGGTTCACCCGTTTGCGCTGTTCCTCCTGAAGCTACAAGTCTTGTCAGACTGAATTTCGCTCCTGTCAGCTCTTCACCGGATGCATCCACCTTTTTCAGATACAGCGGAAGAGGTGTGTTCGGAATCGTGATGGTATATGCAACCAGTCCTGTTGCATCATCTGTCACTTCAACCGGCCCTGCGAGAGTCGCGCCTGCTTTAGATGTCGGTTGTCCTATAACACCTGTCGGACTGATGCTGAACTTGATCCAATCATTTTCAGCAAGTGGCTTATAACCGCTCGGCGGTACCAGTTCTTCCAGTGCATAATCGCCCGGCTCCGTCGGCAGATTATTGATACACCCGCTCGTATCAGTTTGAACCTCAGACCATCCGTCCACCACAATTGGTAATGATACTCCATTGACCAATTTGTACTTATACAGTTTAAATTTCGCATTAGCCAGAGGTATAGGCTCTGCTTCCGTGGATGGATCCGCCTTCAGAACCTTCAGCTCATAAGGGCGATTCTTAATCGTCAGTGTCGTAGGTTCTGTCTCATTCTTTTGTGTCAACACATAATAGTTCGAGATATCAGCTGCCACCGAGGAGACAGTCACATTTCCTTCCTCTTCTCCCTGTACCGGTTCATTCGGCATAGTGATTGTCAGGGACTGCGGCAGGCCGATATACCCATTCGGTGATTCTGTCTCCGTCAGGGTGTAACTTCTGCCGTAATCAAGGTAGATGACTTCAGGATCGAAAAGTCCGTTATCATCCGAAACAAGATTACCGCCGATCCTGTCACCGCTTTCGACTTCCACAAGACTGAATGTTGCTCCGGCAAGCGGATCTCCTTTCCAATTTTCCTTCTTCAGCTTGATGACAGGACGATTTGTCGGCTCGTTCGTAACGGTGAAGTTGCGCACTTTGCTGTTATTGAGAGGATATGGAGTTGATTCTCCATAAGTCGCTTTATAATAGATCTCCTTTTCTGCTCCTGCTGAAGTACCTTTCAAGGTCAGTCCGTCTAGAGCCACCCGTGGTCTAGCATCTTCTGCTCCCGTGTCATTGATTCCGACAGGCGTGCAGGTATCATAGCCAGATACCGCACCATTAGGTGCAATGCTGATCTCTCCGTCTTTCGCAACCGTCAGTGCTACTTCATATACCCAGTAATTACCAAGAATTCCCCCTTCCGGCAGGGAATCATAGTACCAAACAAGAGTTTGCCAAGCAGGATTTGCGGTATATGCCATCTGCCGCACAGAGCCATCTACAAGGTGAAGTACATGCTGTTCATCCTCTTTAAACACCGCAAAGTAGGTAGGATCGCGTCTTGTTATGCTTTGGGCATCCGTCCATGTCTTGTTAATACGAAGACCGTAACCCTCCTTATTTCCGATTTTTACTTTTGATTCTTTTTTACTCTGAATCCGGCCATCGACACCTTTCCAGGTCATATCATCTTTGTAAATACCGGTAGCCCATTCGCTTTCCTCGATCACTGTCCCATCCTTCTCACATCTATAGAGGCGGTAACCATCCGGTGTTTCCGTCGGTCTCTCGATCAGCTTGTACCAAAGTCCCGGTACAAGATCAAGCACTTCTACAGTGTAGTAAGGAGGAATTTGGGTGATGGCACCATAGGTGGAGGAGTCAAAGCAAGCCAGGGTCTTGTCACCATAAATCGTTGTGTTTCCTTCAATACGGTCATCTGAAAGATCACTGAAATTGGCCGTACCATCCGGATAGCCTTCCCCCGTTATCCTTTCAAACCTTTCTTCATCAGGATTCCAATGACAGAATTTTCCTTCCGGATCCTTCACGCGATAAACATACATATATGCCGCTGTATTTGCGCTTGTATCGAAAGGTGAACCGAAATACAAACGGAAATCGAACGTCGGGCCGGTTTCATAATACTTATGCTCACCATGGAGGGGGTAGTAATCTTCCATAGGGATCTCGTTACCCTCCGGATCGTGTATGACCTTGGTAAACTTCAAGCTTCCCGGAGTCTCCGCTCCATTGACATACCTTACGCTTGAACGCTCGGCAGGTGATGCGGCAGAAGTTTTATAATCCAGGATGCCTTCTTGATCTGATACCTCTGATCCTGTCAACTCTGTTTCGTTAACAGTCACTTTTTTATATTCTTGCGGATCGATACCGCATTCCACGATGTAGTATTCCGCTATCGATACCCGGGAATTATCATCTCCCTTTGTCGGGAAGGTGATCTCGGCAGGTTTATCCGGTGACAGGTAGAATACATCCTCATATAAATGATTGCCTATCTTCAGATACGGATCGAAATCTACCGGTGTGTCCGAACCCTGATGGAAAACATAATTATCAGTATATTTGGCAGTGTCTACTTCAGCTCCACAAGTATCGCTATAATAGTCAGTTGTCTTGCGGAAGGCATCCGTACTGTTTACAAGTCGGGTAAACTCCTGTTCACCCGGGAAACGATAATAAATCTGATACGGGAACAACAGCTCACTGGCAGATGCCACATTCTCGACCTTCTTGGACAGTTGTACAGCGCCTTTCTTGACGGCTGCAAGGTTAAACTTCATATGCAGGTTGGATGCACTCGCACCACGCTCAAAATAGAAGATACGCATGGTGTGGGAAGAATAATCCGTAAAGATATACTTTCCGTCCTTTTGGGTAAATACAGGCGAAGCAGCTTCGATACCATTTTCCGGATCGGCTTCCCTTCCGTTAAGAAGCAGATCTCTGGCTGCTTCCTCTGTCATCCCATCACGGTTTACATAGTGATCCAGGAACAGATTATAGAGCGTTGTAGGCACGCCGTTTACCATGACATCGCCTGTCCTGAAGTTCACCGAGCCGGATACCGCGCTGTGAATACCGCCGAGATCAATGACCAGTTCGCCATCCACATAGAGCCAGAAGTCATCGTCTCCGGAGAATTCAAAGATAATATCATGACCCCAGGCATCCAAACCACTAGGTGTCTGCTCAAAGGATGCTTCCAGTTCCATGCCGAAATAGTAATCCGGATCCTCTATCAAATACAACTGCTCATATTTTCGGGGATCGTCTTCATCCAGCTGATGTTTGCCATCAATTTGGTAAAGATTCTGCCTGTTCTTCTCTGAGAATACGCCCGGTTGCAGATCGTTATACGGGAAAAACTGTCCGTGTTTTAACGTCTCTTTGCTGGTAGCGTCATGGGTTCCCAGCTGGTCATAAACCGTAAAATTACCGGTAGTCGTATTGAGTGTGGCAAAGTTCTGCGTACTGTCATACACATAATACCCGGTTTCCCGATAGGTGCTCTCTATGAACAGATGGTTGGCCTTTGCTGCACCGTTAGCACTGAAGAGAGTCCCAAGATTATTACCCGGCTTCTTTATGACATCCGGATAGCCGTTCTCTGCCAGTCCGGTTGACACTAAACCCTGCTGGAGTGTTAAGCCGAGACCGCCGGCTGAACTTCCAAAGAAACTATTCATATATCCATAGTCACCGGGTTTATTATCGAGATTAACCATTTTCATGGATATGCCGTAAGTATCGTTATCTATGGTCGGAACACCATGCAGGGTGTCGTCCACGTTCAGCTCCTGGACAAGGGCGAAGTAAAAGTCAGCGGATTCCGGATCCGTTCTTCTGCAGGAAACGATACTCTCATCATTTGCATTGTTATTGGCTGTTCTGTCAACCTTCAGGCTGGAATAGGCATAGCTCGAGTGGTCCCACGCCAGGATAGGGGTATAGTATTCACCATACCTTCTGCCGCTCATAATAAGACCGACAGGATCATCCGCCAAATGACTCTCGGGAGTGAGCTGAGGTGCAAGCCATTTTTGGGTTGCCTCATTGTAAAGATCATAATAATGCGTCACTTTTCCGTCGGCACCCTTGTATTCGATAAACTTCCACAGCATATCGTCCTGGCTGCTTCCTACCCACTCAATGACATTTCCGTTTTCGTGACAGGGGATCAGTTTCCCTTCTCCGTTGACAGCGAAGTAATCGTAACCGCTCCCGTTCCATGAACGCGTATATATAATGACATATTTTCCCTCAAGAGTATCTTTCGGGTCACCATACTGGTTGATGTGGTCGACGCTCAGGCTGGCATCGGACACGCTGATCTTTTCAGCGACATATGTTCTGCCATACTCCGGCGGGATGTTATTGCTGTGTGTTTCGACAAGGTACAGCCAGTCATTTCCGACAGCTGTCGCATCTGTAGCAATGCCAAAGCCGTCATGTACATTTCCGCTGTATGCCAGCGTTTTTCCGTTGCACTTCAGGCAGAGCTGATTGGCGTAATTTCCGCTTCCACGAATCACCTGGATCTCGCTCGCATCGCTTTCCTCTACCAACGTCAACCCGTCGTTACTGATCTTGAGGTATTTTTCCCCATCGGATGTATTTGCGGACAGAGTGTAATTGCCGGTATCGGGATTCCAATGGAATGTCCAATCCGTGATAGGATCGGCAACATTGCTCGGAGCATACAGCTTATCATTATGGTCATCTTCATTTGTCACCACGGTCAGGACTTTGGGGAGCAGGCTGCCTGAATTCTGCGTATTTTCCTCAGCCATCATAGCTTTACCTGTAACGCCTCCATTCCATAGCATGATGCCATAAGAATTCCTGTCGAGATGATTGGGATCGCCAGTTACCGTGGCATCCAGGATGGCAATCTGGCTGTTGGTCGCATTTGTATTATCCTTGTAGAGTCGGATTCCTTTTCCGCCGTTGGAATACTGTAACCATTTGCTCTCATCTTTCACTTTAAAATAGAAGCGCTGATTTTTCGGGGATAATTCAAACACTGTTGCTTCGGCACGGTTCTGTGTGTAACCCATCATATTGCCTTCTGTGTTCTTCATGTATCCATTACCGTCAGAGTAAATGATATAGCAGTTTTCACCATCCGCCTTTTCTATAGTCCATTCAGCGGCATTCTGTGAATTTGTGGTCACCGTATAACAACCTTCGTTATTCAAGGCTGAGGTAAAATACTGATTTGTGCTCTCTCTGAAGAGTGACAGCTTAAAAGATTTACCTTCTTCAATCGCATTGTCTAATTCTGCCAGGGTTTTGAACATTGGCCCTGCAGGATCTCCCAGCTGTACGACAGCATAGACCGAGAAGCCTTCTGCCGCAAAAAGAATTGCCTCACCGTCTGCATTCACGTTCTCTATGACATCACCGGTTTCGCTTCCATCCGCAAAGTGCACTACACTAAGATCACTGCTTTCCGTATCAGCCAGCTCGATCTTCACGTCAACGGAAGTACCCGGTGCAGGCTGATATCTTATTTCCGGATCATTCTCATCGACAATCTTGATGTCAAACAGGCGGACATATCCTGCACTGCCTTCTTCTGCCCCCAGGGCAGCCTCTGCATCAGATACGTACTCCGCATAGCTCCTGTCCTGCGCCGGATGGTCCTCAGTGATCTCAGAAACCGCAAGATCAGCGGTCTTTGGAATACCGGAATCCTCAGGACAGGTTACCGTGATCACATAGGTTTCCCCTGCTGCCGTCATCACTTTCTTTGTGATCTGCATGTCTGTCACCTTGACTGTAAAAACTTCACCTGTCTTCATGGTGACTTTCAGCTCTTCTTCACTCGTAAACGGCAATAAACTAATCAGAGCCCAGTCTCCGCTTTCAACCGTTTGCGCATTAATCTCTGCAATCTGCTCTTCCGTCAGCTCTGTACTGTATTCACACGTAAGCCCGCGATTCTCCTTGATCTGACCAACTGTGGTATTGTCTTCAACCTTGCTGATATCTACAAGGCTTGGTGTACTGAACTCCACATTCTCCACATCCGCCACAAACTTCTTCGTATCATCAGTTATACCCAGCACTTCTACGAGGTTTGTAAAGCTCACAAACCCTCCGCCAGGGATACTGAAATCATATACTTTGCCATCCACCTCATAATGGAAGTCCACCGTGTAGCTGAGGACAAACTGGCTGAAGTTGTCGGTCTCGAAGGTAAAGGCGGTGACGATGCCGTTTTCTTCCGTGACCTCTACAGCGGGGGTGCTGACCGCGTCGTCATGGATGTGGTAAAGGGTATAGTTCACCCGGGTGACAATCGCGTTCTCCGGCACATTGGCCAGGGTGTCGATGTTCAGTCCGTCCACGGTGACCTGGACCATGCCGTCCAGGGTTTCCTCGGTGCCGAGGCCGATGTCAAAGACGGCGTAGTCGGAGATGCTGCCGGTGTTGCTCGCCGCGGGGGCGGCGTTCATGAGCATCCTCGGTGCCTTCTTCAGTGTGCTGCGCTGCGCCTGCTGGAGCAGGAGGTCCTGCAGCTGGTTCCAGACGGCTTCCTTGTCTTCCACAACCGCGATGCTGGGGGCCGCGTCCTCCGGCAGTGCGGTGCCATCCAGGGCTTTGATGGTGAGGCCGTCCGCGGTGAGCTCCGTCACCTCGGCGGGCTTTTCGGGGTCGGCGGTTTCTTCCGGCTTGACGATGAGGCCGTCGGTTTCATCGGTGTTATTGTTGTTCTCTTCTGTCGGGACGTAGTCGGGGTTCTGTGGCAGGATGCCGTAGCCGACGATTTCCTCGTCGTCCATGGCATAGTCGAAGGTCGCGACCTCATCCGTGCGGTCGCCTTCGATGGTGCTGACGGTGTTCTCCTCTGTGTCCACGCTGCAGACGATACCCATGTTGTCGATGCCCTCTTCCTCGTCGGTGTCGAAGAAGATCAGGTCACCTGCCGCCGGTGTGTAGTCGGCACCGGCGAAGAGGTTCCCCTTGGAGAAGCTCTCGGCCATAAGGGCTGCGGTGGGATTATTCGGGACATTCTCGGTCGGGATACCGGCATACCGCAGGCAGAAGGAGACGAACAGCGCGCTCCACTCGGCATACGGGGTGCCGTACCAGGCGCCGTAACGGGTATAGCCGTCCGTGACCCAGGCGTCGCCTGCGTCGTTCAGCGTTGCGATGAAGTTCAGTCCGCTCTCGCCGTTGCCCTCCTGGGTGGCGGCGACGGTGATCAGATCCGCGGCCCAGTTGCCGCTGAGCTCCAGATCGTCAAAGTCACGCTCCCAGGCTTCCGCGGTCTCGAGGTCCGCGTTCGGATCGCCGACGGGCATCTCGGGGACGACGGGTGCTTCCGGTTCGTCTTCCACGGTGATCTCTTCCTCGCGGAAGCAGTTCTCATCATGGACATGGACCGGGAGCTCTTCCTTCCCGCAGGTCAGGATCTTTTCTGTCAGGTAGCAGTCGTCGGTATGGGTATGGGCGCCCTCCCCTGCTTCCATGCCGCAGGTCAGGACCTGTTCCGTCTGGTAGCAGTCGTCGGAATGCACGTGCGCGCCCTCCCCTGCTTTCATGCCGCAGGACAGGACTTCGTTCCAGGTGTAGCACTCGTCGGTGTGCTGGTGATTCTCATCGGTATTCTCACAGATGAGGTCTCCGCGCTCCAGGATATAGCAGTCTTCCGAATGCTGATGCCCTTCGCTCTCTTCCAGGTTGCAGACCAGTGCGGTTTCCGCCGTGTAGCACTCCTCGGTGTGGACATGGCCGGGATTTTCCTCCAGGTCGCACACCAGTGTGGTGCTCTCGGACCAGCACGCGTCGCTGTGCTCGTGGGCTTCCAGCTCCGGCAGCTTGCAGATGAGATTTCTGTTCTCATCAAAACAGTCGGTGCTGTGGGTGTGCGCCACAGGCTCCGCGCCATCCGCCGCATATGGACAGTCCAGAACTGTCTTGGTGTAGGTCTTCGCCACCGCATTCTTGCGGAAGCCATTGAAGACCCCCAGGGACACAATGATTGACAGACACAGAATCAGTGCGATCAATCGGGTGTGTTCCTTTCTGTTTCTTTCGATCCGCTTTAGAAGAGACTCCATCATGACTACATATCGTCCTTTCAAAGGTTTACTACACCACATATGGAAAATGCTATTTTGACATAGTAATACAACTTGCAGTATACCATTTTTGTGCCCTTTTTTCAACTTTTTTTAATTATCCTTAAGATATTTCCGGGCACCTTTTTACGGCACTTTTGACGGTCTGCCATTCTCCCGTTTATTATAAATCTACGGGCGTCAATAAAAGCATCAATAAACGAAAAAAAGACCTCCGTTTCCGGAAGTCTTATCCTATATTATCTGATTCTGCTTTACGCTGGCTGCCACTCATTCTCGGGGCCGCGAATCCGTTCATAGTAGAGCGCGCGGGCCGTCTCCATGTAGGGCGTGAGATACACCTGGACCGCATAGCCGATCACCGGCATACCGCTCAGGAGCAGCCACAGGATGAAGGAGAGGTCCAGCTGAAAGAGCTGGCTCTTATAGCCGTACGTCATCCGTTTGGATTCCCGAATGCAGTCCATGGCGCTGAGCTCCGGGTGGTCGATCATGATATATACGGCCATGCTGTAGCGGTAGGCGGCCACGATCCCCGGAATCACGAAGAGCAGGGACCAGAGGGCGATAAAGAAATACTGCAGGATGATGAGCCAGAGAAGCCGCGGCATCATGCCGAAGCCGTCCAGCAGGTTTGCAAACACCGGGCCGGTCCTCCGGATGGTATTGAGGGTGAAGATCGTGAAGCCGACGGAGACCACCGACAGCGCGAGCTGCAGCAGCAGGTCGATCAGACTCTCGCCGGGGCCGGGCGTGGCCCTGGCCAGAAGGTTCATCGCGGCTTCGCTCTGTCCGCTTGAGGCGGCCTGCATGATGCTGTTCATGGTCTCAAGACTGACGCCGGTGAGGCGCAGCGACAGATAGCTGATAAGCATGGCAAGCAGTGTATAGATGAGCCCCGCGGTGATCATGCTGGGTCTTGAGGTCCGGAGGATCTCTCTGGACTGCTGCTTGACGGCAATACGGTCGATCAACATAAGCTAAGCACTTCCCTGTTCTGTCCGGAATCCGGACTGCTGTTTCTTATGGGATTATATCTTCTTTCTCCTTCTAGAAAAAGGGCCTAATTATGAATTCTTCCTGAGATTCGTCTTGCGGCGTTTCCGATTTCGTTGTAAAATGCTTTCACAAGGACGGTGACGCGGAATGGATCGATACCAGCTGCAGAAAATGATCGCAGACCACCCGGAGGCAAAGCTGAAGGACCTGGTCATGCAGCTTCTCTTTGACGACATCATCAGCCTGAGGATCGCCCCGGGCAGCAGGCTCAACGTGAACCAGCTTGCCTCGCTCCTCGGGATTTCGCGCACCCCGGTGGCGGAGGCCGTGGCCGGCCTCGCGGAGACCGGCTTTGTGGTGAACCGGCCCGAACAGGCGGGCAGCTTCGTCCTGGAGCTGAGTCTCCCGGACATGATCAGCCTGTACCAGGTGCGGGACGCCGTCGAGAGCGAGGCCGCATTCCTCTGCGCCTACAACGCGGACGACGCCACCGTGCGCGAACTCACCCGCCTTGCCAGCGCCTTTATGGACAGCGTGACCATGCACGACATCCGCGGCATGAAGGATACGGACATGCCCTTTCACCTGCTGATCATCGACTCCTGCGGGAATTCCTATCTCAAGCGCTCGTATGAGCAGATCCGTCCCTACCTCACGAGGTACCAGGCCTCGATGCTGGAATTCATCGGGAGGAAGTCCAACGACAACAACCCCTGGCTCTCCAACGTCAAGTACAACCACACGGCGGTGGTCTCGGCGATCCGCATGCGGCTGCCGGATCTGGCGCGCCAGTCCATGACCGACCACATCGCCTCAAGTCTGAGCTTCACCAGTCTCTCCGGCGAAAGCATCGACCCGTTTGCCTCTCTGAAATAGTGAAACAGCCTCCCGTTTTGGGAGGCTGCATGTTTTTCAGGGATCAGTCGACGCGCTCCGAGCCCCAGAAGAACAGGGCTACGGTGCCCGGCCCGGTGTGCGAGCCGATGGTGGTGCCGATGTTGTTGATGACGACCTTCCCGTTCAGCTTCGGGAAGCGGGCCTCCACCAGGTCCGCGACGGCTCTGGCGTCGTTATAGCAGGCGGACATGGAGATGAAGCACTTGCCGCTGTAGTCGAGGCCGCCCTCGGCATATTCCTCCATCTTCTTCACGATCTCGCGGATAACCTTTTTCTTGGTGCGGATCTTGAAGCGCGGGATCAGACGGCCGAGGTTGTCCATGTTCATCAGGGGGCAGATCTCCAGCATGCCGCCGAAGACGCCGGCCGTCTTGGAGATGCGGCCGCCCCTGACGAAGAAGGTCAGATCCGTGGAGAAGAACCAGTGGTGCACCTTCAGACGGTTGTCCTCGATCCACTTTGCAAGTTCGTCCACACCCATGCCCCCGTCCCGGAGCGTCGCTGCCGTGTCCATCAGCAGGCCGTAGCCCGAGGACGCGCCCAGCGAGTCGATCACATGGATCCTGCGTCCGGGATAGCGCTCGCGAAGGATGGCGGCGGCGTTGCGCGCCGCGTTGATGGTGCCGGAGATGCCGGAGGACAGACTCACATGGATGATGTCCTGCCCCGCTTCAAGGAAGGGGGTGAAGAAGTCGACGTACTCCGCGACGTTCACCTGGGCGGTGCGGGTTTCCGCCCCCTTGGACATGCGGGAATAGAATTCGTCGAAGGGGATGCTCTGGCCGAGGTCGTCGGGGTATTCGACGCCGTCGATGGCAAAGTGGAAGCAGACGTAATGGATGTCACGCTGTTCAAAGTGCTCCTTGCTCAGATCCGCGGTGGAGCAGCAGCTGAGGATGTAGCTCATGGGAAAACGTCCTTTCTTTTCTCTCTGAATGAGCCAATCCTAACACAGAAGGGACAGTTTGACACTCTACAGAACAAAAACAACGGGCAGTTTTCACTCTACCCGTTGTTCTCTTTCTCTCTACGAATTGTAGAATGCCCGCTGTTACGGCGCTTCTGGCGTGTTTTGAGATTGCAGCTGAGAAAAACGATGATCTCCGCCGGTATCGCGATCAGGAAGACCTGCCAGGGGTTATAGCGCGGATAACACAGGAGGTATGCCGTGACAAACAGCGACAGCACAAAGGCCGCGATCACATACTGGAGATAGCGCTTCCGGTGGAAGCAGCAGATCAGGATCATATACACCAGGATCGAGACCGGCAGCGCCACGACAAAGACCTGCCACAGGATGAGATCCGCGAGCCACAGGGCCACGAAGGCCGTGAGCGCCAGGGTCCAGACACCGATGACGGTGATGGCGATGATGCGGTTCGTGCTGTAGGAGACCTCCACGGTCTCCGGCTCTTCGGTCGGGATCGGCTTCCACTCGTCATGGGAGCTGAGGAGGTTGTCCACCGTGACGCCGAAAATCTCGCCCATCTGCTTCAGAACGAAGGCGTCCGGGATGGCCTCGGCGCGTTCCCACTTGGAGATGGTCTTATCCGAATAGTTCAGCTTTGCGCCGAGTTCCGCCTGGGTGAGCCCTGCGCGGGTGCGCAGATTGATGATGTTGCTGGCGGTGATCAGCTTGAGTTCTTCCAGTTGCATGCGATGATCTCACTGTTCTATGGTTCTGAATCGGTCATTCCTCCATGAAGAGGATCCCGAGCGTTTTGGGACCGCAGTGTGTGGAGATGGTGCATCCCGCCACGGTGTGGTGGATCTCGGCACCGGGGATCAGCTCCCTGACCAGGGCATAGATCTCCTCCAGGACACGCTCGTCGATCTCACCGGATTCCGTGACAAAGATATGCTCCGGGCGGATCTTCCGCCCTTCGACGCGCTCCCGGATATACTGCTTATAGACATGCTCGATGCTGCCGCGGTACTTTTTGTACACGCCGAGCTTCCCGTCCTTCATCTCCAGGGCCGGCTTCAGGCGCAGAAGATTGGCCCCCAGCGCGGTGACGCCGGTGCATCGGCCGCCCTTCCACATGAATTCCAGCGTGTCCAGGACGAAGCTGGTCTGGACCTTTTCGGTCAGATAACGCAGGTGCTGGGCAATGTCTCTGGCGGCCATCCCCCTGTCGCGGCAGACCGCCCCCTCGATGGCCAGCAGGCCGACGCCGGTGGAGAGCATACGGGTGTCCACGACCTGGACCCCGCCCAGCTCCGCCGCCGCCATGCATGCGGCATTGTAGGAGTTGGAGAGCTCCGCGCTGATATCCAGATGGACCACCGCGTATCCCTTCTCCGTAAACGCGGAGAAGAAGTCGATAAACTCCTGCACCCCCACGGCCGAGGTCTTCGGCAGCGTGCCGTCCTTGCGGTAGCGGGCGTACATGTCCAGCGGCGTGAAGCCCTGACCGTCCAGGAAGGTGTCTTCACCCAGCGTGATGGTCAGCGGAATCACATGAATATCATAACGCTCCAGCAGATCCCTGGACAGGTCACAGGTGCTGTCGGCGGTAATTACCACAGGTTTCGTCATAGCAATCTTTCCTCACAATCATAAGGCGGATAATCCATCTGCATTAAAACGACAGGATTATATCATGCCTGTTTCCTTCTGTCCATTCTCATTTTGAAAGGATTTGTAAACAAACGCATGGAACAGCGAAAGAAAAGCTTGCATTTTCCTCCGGCATCCATGATAATAGCCTTATCTGAAACCAGACAAAGGAGCGCAGCAAAGCGATGATACAGCCAAACGATGTCATGAAGGCCCTGGACGAGAACTGGGAGGAGTTCAAAAAGCAGGCCGCCAGCGACCCGCTCTATTACAACGGTCCCGGCGATCTGCTGGACACGCCGGAGGGGCGGGCCAAATTCTGCCGTCTGAACGAAACCGGCGTCTTCCGCAAGCCGGACCCGGACTATCCAGGGTATAAAATCTGGGTCTTCAACCTGCAGGGCAAGGGCATGACCGTCAAAAAGCGCAGCAGGGTCGATCCCGCCCTGATGGAGGACATCGACTATGACGCGGAAGGCAACCAGACCGGAAAAAGCTACGAGCCGGCATAAAGACAGGCATCCCCCGCCGTATGGCGGGGGATGTGCTGTATCTTCAGAGATCTCTCACTTGATGTTGCCGAAGAGGCCGCGGATGATCGAGCTGCTGCCGTTTCTCATGGCGGAGCTCAGGGCGTTCGTGGCGGCGCGCTTGGCGATGGTCTTGACATCGGTCTTCTTCCCGCCGAGGACGGTATTGACGATGTTGGTGCTGACCGAGCGCATGACCGAGGAGGTGGCGGCGGTTGCCGCTCTCTCGACGGCTTTCTTTTTCTTCTCCGCCTCTTTCTGGGCGGCTTTTTCGGCGGCGGCGGCTTCCTTCTCGGCGGCTTTCTGGGCGGCCGCCTCTTCCTTGAGGCGCTGCTTCTCGGCCTCGGACTCGGCCTTCTTGCGCGCGGCCTCCTCCAAGGCTTCCTGCGCCTCGCGCTCCCGGAGCGCGGCGAGTTCTTCGTTGGCCTTGGTGATGACCTCGAAGGCGGACTCCCGGTCATAGCTCTCGCGATACTTGAGATCGAATTCGTCGGAGAGGATATAGGTGTTCACGGCGTTGGCATCGGCCATGCCCATGAGGCTCTGCGGCGGAAGGACAAAGGCGCGCTCGACGATGTTGGGGATGCCCTCGTCGTCCAGGAAGCTGACCAAAGCTTCACCGACGCCGAGCTCGGTCAGGGCCGTCTTGGTGTCAAAAGCCGGATTCACGCGGAAGCCCTTGGCCGCGGCCGTAATGGCCTTCTGCTCGGCCGGCGTATAGGCGCGCAGGGCATGCTGGACGCGGTTGGAGAGCTGTGCGAGGACTTCGTTCGGAATATCCGAGGGGCTCTGGGTGACGAAGTAAATGCCGACACCCTTCGAGCGGATCAGCTTCACGATCTGGGTGATCTTCTGCACGAGAGCCTTCGGGCAGTCGGTGAAGAGCAGATGCGCTTCGTCAAAGAAGAAGATCATTCTCGGCTTGTCGAGATCGCCGACCTCCGGCAGCTTCTCGTACAGGTCGGACATCATCCAGAGCAGGAAGGTCGCGTACACCGTGGGGCTCTGGATCAGGCGCTTCGAGGAGAGGATGTTGATGTATCCCCTGCCCTCTTTCCCGGTGCGCATCCAGTCGCGGATGTCGAGCTCCGGCTCGCCGAAGAACTGCTCACCGCCCTCTTCTTCAAAGGCCAGGAGCGCGCGCTGGATCGCGCCGACGCTGGCGGCGGAGACATTGCCGTACATGGTGGTGAACTCCGCGCGGTTCTCACCGACAAACTGCAGCATGGCGCGCAGGTCCTTCAGGTCCAGCAAAAGCAGACCGTGGTCATCCGCGACGCGGAAGACGATGTTCAGGACGCCGGCCTGGATCTCCGTCAGGCCGAGGAGGCGCGCGAACAGAGTCGGGCCCATGGAGGACACCGTCACGCGGACCGGATGGCCGGTCTCACCGAAGATATCCCAGAACCTGGTCGGGAAGGAACGGTATTCGAAATCCTCCTCCAGGCCGAAGCGGTGGATCCGCTCCTGCATATTCTCGGAGTCGACGCCGGGCATGCACATGCCGGAGAGGTCGCCCTTGATATCCGCCAGGAACACCGGGACGCCCATTTCGGAGAAAGACTCAGCCATGACCTTCATGGTGACCGTCTTGCCGGTACCGGTCGCACCGGCGATGAGGCCGTGCCGGTTGGCCATGCCGGGAAGAAGATAAAGCTCTTTGTCTTCGGATTTTGCCAAATAGATTTTACCGTCTCTGTACATAAATCGATTCTCCCATCTGCCGCATACTATATTATCCCGGGACACTGCGGCTGCATCCCAATATCCTGTGCTTCCTACTATATCACAGGTTTTCTCTCAAGACAATGAAAAAATTTTCAAATTCACTCCATTGCCCGCGAAATGAAACTGTGCTATGATATATCCTGTTTGCTGCATGCAGGGTTTAAGCAGATCACCCTTATATCACCGGAAACGAGAGCTTCGTTATGATACTTTATTTTTCAGGTACCGGCAACAGCCGCTATATTGCCCAGCTTCTCTCGGAATACTGCTCCGATGAACTGGTTTCCCTCAACCGGCACATGCGCCAGCGCAGGCTTGAGCCTTACACGGCGCAGTATGCCTTTTCTTCCGAAACGCCCTTTGTGATCGTCTGTCCGACATATTGCTGGCACATTCCGAAAGTGCTGGAGGAGTTTCTGCTGGACAGCCGTTTTCTCGGCTGCCGGGAGATGTACTTCCTTCTGACCTGCGGCTCCGGCACGGGTCAGGCGGCAAGGCATGCCGAGGAGATCTGCGGGAAACTCTCCATGGAGTTCATGGGACTCACCGCGGTCCTGATGCCGGAGAATTACATCACGCTGTTCCGTGCGCCGGAGCCGGACGATGCCGTCGGGATCATCCGGGCCGCCAGGCCGCAGGTGGAGAACATTGCCCAGCAGATTCTGATCCACCACACGATCCGGGACAGCTACGCGGGTCCCGCCATGCCGGCGCCGCTCTATAAGCTTTTTTATAAGCTTTTTGTGCATGACCGGCGATTTCGCGTGAAAGACAGCTGCATCGGCTGCTCCGCCTGCGCCAGGCTCTGCCCGATGGCGAACATCCGCATGAGGGACTCCCGTCCGGTGTGGATGGGCAACTGTACTCAGTGCCAGTCCTGCATTGCCGTGTGCCCCGTGGATGCGATCGAATTCGGACATCGCACCAGGGGCAAGCGGAGATACTATCTCTTTGCCAACGGACTGCAGAAGTTTCCGAACGAAAAGCCACGCCCGCAGGAACCGTCCGCTGGCAGGGATACCGGTAAATAATCCGTTAACAAAGCATTTTCCTGACGGGTTTTCATACAATCCGTCCTTTTTGCGTATTGTTGAAGGAACGGAATTGTGATAATATTTAATACATTCCGTATATTTTATGGAAGTATAGTATTCTGACTGTCTTTTCAGTCTGAAATCAGAGGGGCGGAATCCTATTGAAGCAGAGAGTCATATCAGCTGTCATCCTGCTGGCCATTGTCCTCAGCTGCGTGTTTCTCTCCTATGTGACCAGGGTGCTGTTTTTCGGGGTGGCGGGAATCCTGTGCGCCTATGAATACAGCCGCGGTCTGGAGAAGATCGACGTCTACTGTGCGGCCTGGGTCATGTATGTCTATATCGCGGTGCAGGCCGTGCTTGCGCTCATTCATGCCGGCGCGGTCAGCTATATTGCCTGCTTTACCGGCGGAATCTTCCTGGCCATGTTCTCCGGGATTGTCCACCACAAGGTCTCCGGTCACGGCGCCATCTATACGGTCGCCGGACTTGCCTATCCGGGCGTTGTGTTCGGTGTGCTGATGATGATCAGCGTGGGCACGATCTGGAAGGAAGCCCTGGTTCTGGGCGCCATC
This sequence comes from Oscillospiraceae bacterium, assembly GCA_902798545.1. Classification (GTDB taxonomy): domain Bacteria; phylum Bacillota; class Clostridia; order Oscillospirales; family Oscillospiraceae; genus Limivicinus. Next base: position 112,663 of record CADBWQ010000011.1, on the reverse strand, counting down.
TCCTGCTGGTCCTGCGACAGCTTCGCCCTCTTCGGCGGACTGCGCTTCGGGAAGCACAAGCTTGCGCCGAATGTCAGCCCGAACAAGTCCATCGAAGGCAGCATCTGCGGCGCTCTGGCCTCGGTGGTCGCGGGCATTGTGATCTGGGCGCTGAAGATCTTTCCCGCCATCTCTCTTCCGGTCTGTATGATTACGGCGCTGGTCTCGTCCTCGCTGGGGCAGATCGGCGACCTGGCCGAATCGATGCTCAAGCGCATGATGGGCCTGAAGGATTTCAGCAACCTGATCCCCGGGCACGGCGGCATGTTCGACCGGGCAGACAGCCTGATGTTTGCGATCCCCTCCGCCTATATCTGCCTCCATTACGCCGGCATCGGTATCTGATCCGCCCCATCGCCGCAAGTCCCATAGATGTAAATATGCCCGCTCCGAACACGGAGCGGGCTGTTTTTATGCCTTTTTCAGTTTTTCAGATCGCGGTCTATTTAAAGTTGTGGGCGTCCTGGAGGACCATTTCCTTCACCTTCAGCAGACGCACCTTGGTGGAGTTTTCGTTCTCCTCCAGCTTCATGGTGATGTACTTGATGTTCTGTTCCAGTTCCGGAATCATGACATATTCAAGCGCATTCACGCGTCTTCGCGTCTTCTCGATCTCCTCGGCCAGCAGCTGCATGGTCTTTTCAACCTGGGCCAGCTTCAGCATATCCTCAAAGACCCTCCCCATCTTGTCCAGCGCGTCGTCCAGCTCGCCGGAGGTCTGCGCGAAGCCGTAGGGATAGATCTCCGACGGGTCGTTGTTGCGGGTCGTAAAGCTGTACTGCGGGACGTTCACGGACATGATGTTCCTGAACTTCATATCCAGCTCCACGCTCTGCCGCGGATAGAGCAGCGCCTGCTCCAGCATCTCCGGGGACATGATGGCGCTTGCGACCTGCAGCGATGCGAAGGCGCCGGTCAGGCCCTCTTCCACGCGTTCGCGCAGGACCTTGTTCTCCTTCACAACGTCCATGAACTGACGCATCAGCTCATCGCGCTTGTCCTTGAGCAGCTTGTGACCGCGTCTGGCGGTTTTCAGACGGCCCTTCAGCTGATTCAGGACCATTCTGGTGGGTGTTACGGCAGTCCCTGCCAAGTCAAATCACCTCCTTGTAATCATTCCGCCGGTATCAGAGGCTCATGCCTTGGGCAGATACTTTTCGATGAACTCGGGCTTGATGCGCTTGAGTTCACGTTTCGGCAGAATGCTCAGGAGTTCCCAGCCGATGTTCAGCGTCTCCTCGATGCTGCGGTTGGTGGTGTTGCCCTGGCTGACATAGCGTTTTTCAAACTCATCGGCGAACTTGGCGAAGAGCTTGTCGTCCTCCGACAGGGCCGCCTCGCCCAGAATCGTCATGAGTTCCTTGGCGTCCTTGCCGCGGGAGTATGCCGCAAAGAGCTGGTTCATGGTTCCGGCGTGGTCCTCACGGGTCTTGCCGACGCCGATGCCCTTGTCCTTCAGACGGCTCAGAGACGGGAGCACGTCCACGGGAGGAACGATGCCCTTGCGGTGCAGTTCACGGGAGAGGATGATCTGGCCCTCGGTGATGTAGCCGGTCAGGTCAGGGATCGGGTGGGTCTTGTCGTCTTCCGGCATGGTCAGGATCGGGATCATGGTGATCGAGCCCTTTTTGCCCTGGCGGCGGCCGGCGCGTTCATACATGGTCGCAAGGTCGGTGTACAGATAGCCGGGATAGCCGCGGCGGCCGGGGACTTCCTTCTTGGCGGCGGAGATTTCACGGAGCGCTTCGGCATAGTTGGTGATGTCGGTCAGAATGACCAGGACCTGCATTCCTTTGTCAAAGGCGAGATACTCCGCGGCGGTCAGCGCCATGCGCGGGGTGGCGATACGCTCAACAGCGGGATCGTTTGCAAGGTTGGAGAAGACCACGGTACGGTCAATGGCGCCGGTGCGGCGGAAGTCATTGATGAAATACTCGGACTCCTCAAAGGTGATGCCGATGGCGGCAAAGACGACGGCGAAGGTCTCGTCATCGCCGAGAACACGGGCCTGACGGGCGATCTGCGCCGCCAGGGCGGCGTGCGGCAGGCCGGAGCCGGAGAAAATCGGAAGCTTCTGGCCGCGGACCAGGGTGTTCAGGCCGTCAATGGTCGAGACGCCGGTCTGGATGAATTCGGCCGGATAGGCACGGGCCGCCGGGTTCATGGGCAGGCCGTTGATGTCACGGTGATCCTCCGCCAGAATGTCGGGGCCGCCGTCGATGGGATTGCCCATGCCGTTGAAGACACGGCCAAGCATATCCTCAGAAACGGCCAGCTGCTGCGGGTGGCCAAGGAAACGGACCTTGGATTCGGCCAGGTTAATGCCCTGGGCCGATTCGAACAGCTGCACAACGGCGCGGTCGTTCTCGACCTCAAGCACCTTGCAGCGGCGGACTTCACCGTTGGGAAGTTCGATTTCGCCCAGCTCGTCATAGGTGACGCCCTCGACGTGTTCGACGATCATCAGGGGGCTCGCGATTTCCTTTATGGTTTTGTATTCTTTAATCATGCTTCCTCACCCCCGGCGATCACTTCGTCAATTTCGGCTTTCATCTGCGCCTCAATGGCGTCATAGGCTTCGTTAAAGGAATTCGGGTCGGCCATCTTGGCACGGCCGATCTTCTCACGGGCATCGATGGCGAAGAGGCCGTTCATGTCGGCGCCCTTTGACAGCGCGTCGCGGCACAGCACATCATACTTCAGGACCATGTCCAGCAGACGGAACTGCTTTTCGTAGGAGGAATAGGCATCCTCGTCCACGAAGGCGTTCTGCTGCAGGAAGTCTTCACGGATCATCTTGGCCGTCTCCATGGTGAGACGGTCATCCGGGGACAGGGCATCCTGTCCGACCAGACGGACGATTTCCTGGAGTTCGGACTCCTCCTGCAGGATGTGCATGGCGCGGGTGCGGTTCTTCATGTAGGCCTCGCCAAACTGCTCGGTATACCAGGGTGCCAGGGTATCCATATACAGCGAATAGGAGGTCAGCCAGTTGATGGCCGGGAAGTGGCGGGCATAGGCCAGCGAGGAATCCAGCGCCCAGAAGACCTTGACAATACGCATGGTCGCCTGGGAGACGGGTTCGGAGATATCGCCGCCCGGAGGCGACACGGCGCCGATGGCGGTAACGGAGCCGCGGCGCTCGTCGGAGCCGAGGCACTCAATGACGCCGGCACGCTCATAAAACTGCGCCAGACGGGACGCGAGGTAGGCGGGATAGCCTTCTTCACCGGGCATCTCTTCCAGACGGCCGGACATCTCACGAAGGGCCTCGGCCCAGCGGGAGGTGGAGTCGGCCAGAACGGCGACGTCATAGCCCATGTCGCGGAAGTACTCGGCAATGGTGATACCGGTATAGATGGAGGCCTCACGCGCCGCCACCGGCATGTCCGAGGTGTTCGCGATCAGAACGGTACGCTTCATCAGCGGCTCCCCGTTGCGCGGGTCCTTCAGTTCGGGGAACTCCATCAGAACGTCGGTCATCTCGTTGCCGCGCTCGCCGCAGCCGATGTAGATCACGATGTCGACGTCAGACCACTTTGCCAGCTGGTGCTGTACGACGGTCTTGCCGGAGCCGAAGGGTCCGGGCACGGCCGCGGTGCCGCCCTTTGCAATCGGGAAGAGCGTGTCGATGATACGCTGGCCGCTGTTCATGGGGCGGGCAGGGACATACTTTCTCTGATAGGGTCTCGCAATACGCACGGGCCAGCGCTGCATCAGGCTGAGCTCATGCTCCTTGCCCTTGCCGTCGACCAGAACGGCGACGGTGTCGGTGACGGTAAAGCTGCCGCCCTGAATGCTTTTGAGTTCCCCGCTCAGTCCGGGCGGGACCATGATCTTGTGCAGGATGGCGCTGGTCTCCTGGACCGTGCCGAGCACATCACCGGCAATCAGCCTGTCGCCGGCCTTTGCAACCGGAACAAAGTCCCACTTTTTCTCACGGTTCAGTGCCGGAACATCCGTGCCGCGGGTGATGCTGTCGCCGGTCAGGGCGCGCATCTCGGGCAGCGGGCGCTGGATACCGTCGTAGATGTTATCCAACATGCCGGGTCCGAGCTCCACGGACATCGGCATTCCGGTGGTGACAACTTCCGCTCCGGGGCCGAGGCCGGAGGTCTCTTCATAAACCTGGATGGAAGCCTGGTCCCCTGTCATATTCAGGATCTCACCGATCAGGCGGCTAGCGCCGACGCGCACAACGTCCGAGACATTGGCATCCGCCAGGCCCTCCGCCACGACAAGCGGTCCGGATACTTTGGTAATTTTTCCGCTCATTTATCAAACTTCCTCTCTTAATCACCCAGAATATTCGTGCCGACAGCGCGTTCCACCGCTTCTTTCAGGGCGTTCTGTCCGAGGCCGAGGCTCCCCTCGCGTCCGGGGATCAGAATGATGGCGGGGGTGGGGCTGTCCTTGTGCTTATCGATCTCATGGGAGATCTGCTGGGCAAGCTTTTCTTCGATATAGATGATGGCATACTCGCTGCCTTCCCTTGTCAGGTCGCGCAGCACCTGCAGCGCCTCGGCCGCATTGGATGCGGGGCACGCTTCCAGTCCGACGGCTTTGAAGCCAATGACGGTGTCGTTTCCGCCGATAACCGCAATTTTAAGCATACAGATCACGCAGCCTTTCCCGGATGGTGTCGGACGGGACCCCGGCGAGGCGTCCGGTCAGGATCATCCGTACAGCGGTGAGCTCATTCTCCGTACCGGCGAGATACGCGATGACGCTCTCTTCGCCGAAGGAGCAGAGCTTCGCGTCCGCGAGGTACGAGGCAACCGCGTTATCACAGGCGAGTTCGAAGGCCGTGAGCGTTCCGCCCGAAACCGCGTCGGCGCCGAGCTGTGCCGCCCCGGCGAGGGCGCTTCCGGCAAACACCGTCGCGATCCCCTCTCCGGCAATTCCGGAGATCAGACGCTCTTCGCTGATGCTGCCGCCGGAGACCAGCGCCTCCTGCAGATAGCCGATGTCCTTTCCCATACGGAGAATACGGACGGCAGAGCGCAGGTTTGTGCTGTCCGCCAGCAATGCGACATAGCCGCGGGCAAAGTCACTGTCCAGCGCCTCTGCCAGCGCCTGCATCTCACGGAAATAGGCCTTATCCAGCATGAAGTCCGAAAGCTGCGGATTCGCACTGCGATTCAGCAGGGCTCTGGCGTTTTCCGCGGCACTGCCGAGTTCACCGGGAAGATCGCGCAGCCGGTCTTCGTTGTAACGCCGCCGCATCAGCTCCGGAGCGATCCGTCCGGAAGCGGAGAGAAGCTCCGCTTCGTCACGATGCATCGCATCGGACTTGATCAGCACCTTGGCGTTGTGGTAATCATACTTCAGGCGGAACAGATCCAGCACGGCGGCGTTCGGAACCAGCGATTCCAGCTCGCGGAACACATCCGCACGACGCCTGGCGAGCGCGGTCTCGATCTGTTTCACACCCATCTGCGACATGTCCTCATAACCGCTGTCGGTCAGCATCTTTGCCGCATCTTCCACGTTCGGGGCATCCAGCATGCGCTCGGCCTTGTCCCTGGAGAGCATGCGGGGCTCCCTCGCGCGCAGAAGCGAGGAGATGTACAGATAGTCCTCTTTATTGATAGCCAATTCAGGTCCTCCTTTCGTCGGACACTTACTTGAACAGGATGTCGGCAAGCCTGGAGGAGAGTTCCCCTTTGCAAAGCTCCACCAGCAGCTCAACGCTGCAGTTTGCTTCGATATTCCCGCGGCGCAGAATCAGGCCGCCGGTGATATCACGGGTCTCATCCGAGAGCGTCATATGCGCGCCCCCGGCATTGACTGTCTTCAGGAGCTTCGCACCGATTGCCTCACGGTCGCGCCGGTTGAGGATCAGTTCCTCATCCCCGGTCACGGAAGCACCTTTGACCAGATCCGCGAGGAACGCGACATAGCGGTCCTCCGGCAGGGCAATGATCTTATCTGCCGCGAGCGCAAAGCTCTTCTCCACCATTTCCTGCTTAACGGCCAGCACGCTCTTTCTCGCTTCCATTCTGGCGATGCGCAGCGCGCCGTCCTCCTGATCCTGACAGGCTTTGACACCGTCACGGATCCTGTCGCTGTAAAGGCGGGAGGCCTGTTCTTCATATTTTGCTTTGACTTCTGCACACTTCTGTTCCGCCGCCGCGATCACGGCATCCGCCTGTGCTTTCGCGTCCGCCTGGATGTGTGCGATGATTTTTTCTGTTCCCTTCATGGTGTCCTCCCTTCGCTCAGATTCCGTCCGGAGAGGGCTCAGATGAAGAGCAGCATCATCATGGAAGCCAGAAGCGAAAGAATGGCATAGAACTCAACCGTGATGCAGAGGATCATGCCCTTGGACCAGTGATCCGGATTCTTGGCAAGCAGGTTGACCGACGCGGCTGCGACCTTGCCCTGATACTTGGCCGTGACGAGACCGCCGATGCCGATGGGCATGCAGGCCGCGAAGTAGCGGCAGCCGTCCACGAAGCTGAGGTCGGCAGCGGTGCCGTTGAGCAGACCCATGTTCATGATTGCGACAAAGAAGACAACCAGGCCGTACAGACCCTGCGTACCGGGGATAACCTGCAGAATCATGACCTTACCGAACTTGCTGGGGTCTTCCGTCACAAGGCCGGCGCCCGCCTGGCCGGCAACGCCGGTACCGATACCGGAGCCCGCGCCTGCAAGGCAGGCTGCGAGACCAGCGCCCAAAAGGCCGATTGCAAGGCCGGAATGCTGAAACAAAAATTCCATTTTCTTTTCCTCCTGTGATTCAATGATTTTTAGTTTTCAACGGTGTCATAGTATTTGGGATTGACGGCAAGCGGGGCAAATGCCCGTCCTCCATCCTTGTAAAACTTGCCAAAGTACTCCAGGCACTGCAGACGAAGGTCATGCACATAGCACCCCAGCAGGTTCAATGCAAAGTTCAGCGCGTGCCCGATCAGGAAAATGATCAGGAAAAAGACCAGGTTGTTCGCGATCCCGCCGATGGTGTTAAAGACGGTGGCGATAACACTGCCCGCCAGCATCAGAGCCATGATACGGGAATAGGACAGGATGTCGCCGAACCAGCCGGTCAGGGTGTTGTAGAGCGTTCCGAAGATACTGGTAAACTTGCCGAAGCCGCTCGCCCCGCGCGTGCCGCCGTAGAGGATCATCACGCAGCCGACAATCAGGATCACTTTCCCGATGATGGCCGGGATCCCGGGTGCGACGGTTTTGTTCAGCGCGAACAGGATGATACCGACCAGCGTGACCCAGAGGGAACCCTCTTCCCACAGAGCCGAGGCGGCGTCGCCTTTTTTGACCTTTTCCACGGCGCTGATCACCATACCGGTGTTCAGGTGGATCATCCCGAGGACCATGGAGCCGATCAGCACGAGCATGCTGTCCGTCATGGGGTTAAACAGGCTCGGGAGCACACCCCATCCCTCGGGCTTGCCGAGGATCTTGCCGATCTGCTCGGGGGCATTGCCGAAGAAGCCGCCGGTCAGCGCACCCATGATAAAGGTGGAGATGCCGCCGTACAGAAGCAGCCTGCAGAAAGAAAGGGTACCCTTGCGCGGCCTGATCTTTGCCATGGCGACAAGCGCGGCGATCATCATCAGCAGACCGTAGCCCATATCCGCCATCATCAGTCCGTAGAACAGGATGAAAAACGGAGCCATCAGCGGGTTCGGGTCCACACCGTCATACGCGGGAAGCGAATACATGTTGGTAACCATGTTGAGCGCATCGGTAATGCGGTTGTTTTTGAGCTGAACCGGAACGTCCGGGTATTCACTCGGGTCGGGATCCTCGGTTTCCCAGGCACAGCCGTATTTCTCGATGATGCCGGCAAGCTCGGCTTCCTTATCCGCCGGAACCCAGCCCTGCATGATCACCGTGCTCTCCATCCCCATGAGCTTTCCCTCGGCTTCGGCGCGGGTAATTCTCGACGCCGCGACATCGGCGGCAAGCTTCAGGTCCGCGCGCTCAGTGGCTTTTGCAATCAGTGCCTCGCGCACGCTTTCCTTCTCGGCGGCAAGTGCCTCCAGACGGTTCTCGGCCCGGGCTTTTGCCTCCTTCGCCGTGACGTTCTCACCGTTAAAGGAGATTGCCGTAAAACCAAAACGGCGCAGGCTGTCCTGCACCTGCGAAACCGCTTCCCGGATGCACACGACCAGAACGTAGTTGGTGGACTTGTCTCCGGATATCCGGAAGAGCTCCGCTTCATCCGAAGCCTCCTCCACCGCCGCAATCACACTCTGCAGATCGATTCTTGCGGGAACCGATCCCCAAAGGATCGCGCTGCGTTCGGTCGATACCGTATCGAGCGGCATATCCAGCTCCAGCCAGGGCATGACGGACTCGATCAGACCGCTCTGCCGGTTTTCCTCCGCGGCAAGACGCTTGATTTTCTCTTCCAGGCCGTTGATTTCCGCGGCTTTCCCGACAGCGGACTTCAGGATGGAATCATCCAGAAGAACCTCGGTCTCCACCTGGGGCTTTGCGCTCAGCAGCGGCTTCTTTTCCGGCGCGTAACGGTCGAGCAGCCCGATCGCATTCAGAATCGTATTCTGTTGATTCCGCAGGACGAGGAGATCCGTGCTCTCATGGACAAGGCCCTGGTTCTCCAGGTCTTCTCCGAGTTCGGAAAACTCAACACATCCAAATGACTCAAGCTCTCTCAGCAATTGATTCTTTTCAGACCGAACTGCCATCAGCCTGAGCTTTTTCATTTTTACAATTGCCATATCAGCTGCCCACAATCCTTTCCACGACCAATGCTGCGGCATCTTCGAGCTTCTGTTCCGCAGTCTTGCGCAGCCGTTCCGCTTCCGTGCGGATTTCCTCATCCATCGCCGCGGTCTTCTCCGCGGTCTGTTTCTCCGCCTTCTCCTTCAGCGCTTTCAGTTCGCTGTCTGCTCTCGCAGCGGCGGCGTCAAGCGCGGCCTTTCCGACGGTTTCCGCATCGGCAAGCATCTGCTTTGCCTTCGCTTCCGCTTCAGCAATCTGCGCTTTGCCAAGAACTTCCGCATCGCTGATCCCTTTGATTGCTTCAAATGACATGGACACACCTCCCTTTTGTACATATTTCCTGTAAAATCAGGAGCCTGACGGATTTATTCCGGCAGGATTTGTATGTTTTACCTTACTATTATACTATGCTTTCCATATTCATGCAAGGCAAAATACCGGAACACCTTAGACAAAAAACTTACACTCCGACTGTATTTCGGTGGCAGAATATACAAAAAAACGGAAGCTTCTTCTCCAGGAAAACCTTGGTTATTATAAGTCGCTGTTAAAATAACGTCAAATATTTTTTACCTATGAGAATTCATCAGTTTTGCATTTGACTATGAAGTATTTTCATGGATTTGGCGGAATCTAATTTTCATCTTGCGTATTCCTTCTAAAAACTGTATAATATCACCAATGTTATCTCCATAAGCTTGATTCTGTATTATCGCCAGACTTTTCAATGAAGAAGGTGTATTCATGACTCTGACCGCTGAAGCCATCTGGCTGAACAGTTTCTTTGCCGGCTATGATATGGCGATTCTCTCTTTCGCGCACAGGCTGGCCGAGATCGCCGGAACCGTCCTGACTCCGTTTAACAGGCTGATCACCCTGCTCGGCGAGAAAGGCATTCTTTTTTTCCTGCTGGCCGTCGTTCTGATGCTCTTCCCGCGCTACCGCCGGACCGGCGTCTGCATCTTTGGTGCGGTCTGCTGCGGTGCGCTGATCACCAACATTATTCTGAAAGACCATGTCGCGAGACCGCGTCCGTTTGAGACGGTGGATCAGTTTCGCCAGTGGTGGCAGTTTATCGGCGCACCCGGTGAAGAGGGCTTTTCCTTCCCCTCCGGTCATGTCACCGCCGCTGCTGCCGGCGCAACCAGTCTCTGTCTGATGCGCGGAAAGCGCTGGTTTATTCCCGGCGCGGTCTGGGTTCTCCTGATGATGTTCTCCAGGAACTATCTCATGGCGCACTATCCCTCGGACGTTCTCTTCGCGCTGCTGATCGGTGTTTTCTCCGCCTTCGTCGCGGCGGTCATCACGCAGCTTATCTTCCGCTTCCTTGAAAATCACGCCGGCGAAGGGAAGTTCTATGACTTTCTGCTGTACACCGGCTTTGAAGATCTCTCGGATGTGAAAGCGCTGGCCGGTTCCGTGAAGTCCGGCGCCTCCTCTTCCAGACACGGCGGGTCCCACGGGGCTCCTTCTGCTGACAAGGTGCCTGCCGCCCGGCATACCGCTGCCCGGCATGCTGCCGCCTCAACGGAGTCCCGGCGTGCAAAACGCAGCGCTTCCCCCTCTTCCGGCGCTTATAAAGGGAAGCACTGATTCCTCGCCTTCCGCCCCGGTTTTCCGGGATATCCTATTACTTTTTCATAAACTGAATCGAAACAAAAACCACAACCCCGCCTGCGGCGGGGTTGTTTCCATGCTTATGGCTTATGCCAGAGATACGGCAACTGCCGGGCAAAGAAAATAGAGGATCTTTTCCTTCACGGGACGCCGGAAGATCCGTTCCAGTGCGCCGGCGTAGGTTTCCAGCTGAATTCTGTAGTGTTCCGCCCTCTGTCTGATCTCGTCTTCGGTTTGCACGCGGTCTGTCTTATAGTCTACCACAACCAGCGCGTCGTTTTCGAGGAAACAGCAGTCCACAACACCCTGCAGGAGCACTTTCTCCTCATCGAGCTCGGAGGGCAGCAGCGCCCTCACATCTGTCAGCAGGGAGAATCTGAATTCCCGCCAGAGCTTTTCGGCGCTGCGAATTCTCCGCCCCACATCGGACGCGAAGAATGCCCTGATCTTTTCCGGATCAACCGCCTCAGCCTCCTCTCCGGTCAGAAAGCGCTGGTTTTCCAGACGAAGGATTTCCTCCCGGATTTCCTCCGTCGACGCGGTTTTGCTGATGTTGATCTGCTGCAGCACCAGATGGGTCGCTGTACCGAGCCTTGTGGCTGAGAGTATTTCCCGGCTCAGATCCGGTTCGGGAAAATCGCGGTGACGGGCGATCAGCGGCACGGCATCCGGATCCGCTTCCTTCAGCTCCGTCGCTGTCAGCTTGGAGGGCAGGAATTCGGCTCTCTGATGGGGGTATACGTAGTTCAGACACCCTTCCAGGTATTCAAGCAGTTCCGGATCCGCCGCTCCGTCCGTTTGTTCTTCCGCAAGATCCTCTCCGCGATCTTCCTTCTCCGGCATGCAGATCCGGTACCGCAGCTCCCGCCCCCCAAGTGCCGTCGGCAGCAGCCACTGCAGCATACTGCCCGAGTTCAGCAGCAGCGGCGCGGGGATCTTTTCATACCCGCTCAGGGCAGACGCTTTCTCCAGCTGCTCATCGATCTTTCGTACACATGCCGTCAGGAACAGGCGGTCTCTGGCTCTGGTCATGGCGACATACAGAAGGCGCAGCTCCTCCGACAGCAGATCTCTGGTGATGCGGCGCTCGATGGCGCGCCGCGCCGCTGTCGGATACTCGATCTTCCGCTCGGGGTCGGTGTACCTGGGACCCAGGCCCAGCTCCGGATGAATCAAGACGGCATCGCGCGTATCCTGCCGGTTGAACGCCCTCCCCACACCACAGACAAACACCACCGGAAATTCCAGGCCTTTGGAGCGGTGAATGGATAGAATGCGTACCGCATTGTCCGAATCGGTGCATGTCTCCGGATCCCGGCTCTTCTTTTCCATACTTCTCAGCCAGGTCACGAAACGGTGGAGGCCGTATTCTCCGGTGTTTCGGAACGTTTCGGCCATGGCGCTCAGATCCATCAGTCTCTGGACCCGCTGTTCCCCGTCCGGCATGGCGGCCACGAGCGCGTACAGATCGAGCGTATCCACCACCCGGTCAATCAGGGCAACGGGATTCAGGTCCGGCGCCTCTTCCCGCAGCATTCGCAGCTGCAGAAGGAAAGCCTGCGCGTCTTCGTCATCGGAGGCACAGAGCGCGGAATAGTAATCCTCGTCAGGCCGGGCTGCCCGGATCAGACTGAGCTTTTCTTCGCTGAAACCATATGCCGGCGAGCGCAGCAGAGACAGCAGCGGAATATCCCGATGGGGATTGTCCATCACAGAGAGCATGGAATAAACCATTGAGACTTCAACACTGCCGTAAAAGTCGCTTCCGGCTCCCGCACTCACCGGGATGCCGTGTGTGAGCAGGACACGGCGAAACACGCCGCCCACCGCATTGGCCGAGCGAAGCAGGATGGCAACATCCCCGAATCGGACCGGTCTCTCCGCTTCCCCGTCCCGGACTGTGGCATCTTTCACCAGACGCAGGATTTCTGCCGCCGTGCGCGCCGCTTCCTCCTCCAGGTCTGTATTCTCCGCTTCCTCCCTGGGCAGCAGAAGGAGCTCGGGCACCGTGCCCGCATCCGTCGGCGGATTGCCGGGGATCAGCATATCCTCGGCTCCGTAATCCAGATTTCCAAGCTTTGCGGACATGCTTTTGCAGAAGACCGCGTTCACCGCATTCAGGATCTCCGGTCTGGAGCGGAAATTTTCCTGGAGCCGGATGACGCGCGCTCCCCTGTCGCTCATGGCGTAGCTGCGGCTTTTCTCGTTGAAGATCTCCGGATCTGCCAGACGGAAGCGATAGATGGACTGCTTGAGGTCGCCGACAAAGAACAGATTGTTTCCCTCCCGGCTCACCGCACGGAAGATCTCATCCTGAACGCGGCTGACATCCTGGTATTCGTCTACCATCACTTCGGTAAAGCGGCCGGAGATCTCCCGCGCCGCCTCCGTCGGCACACCGTTCTCTCCGGTCAGGAGCCGGATGGCAAGGTGCTCCAGATCGGAAAAGTCCAGAGAATTCGTCCGCGCCTTCGCCCGTTGAAACTCATCCTCCAGCGCCTGCACGACAGAGAGAAGCGTTCCCATTTCAGGTGCCGTATCACGGAGTTCGTCCAGGATTTCACGCGAAGAAGAGGAAAACACCGCGGCGAGTTTTTCCATCGCCTTCTTACAGCCCTCGCGGCCTGCTTTCAGCTCCTCCGCCAGCTCGGGAGCAGGGTTGTTCCTGATTCCGGATATTCTCGGGAACGGGATCGGGAGACAGGCTGCAGCCTCGTCCCAGCCTTTTTCCAGCGCCTTTGTAAATGTCTCCAGGGCGGCGGCGGTCTGTGAGAAGCTGCTTTCGTATGCGCGGCATACTTTCTCTTCCGCCTGCATCGCAAGCAGCGCCTCGTCCATCCTTCCGTGCCAGAAGGCCGCCTCCTCCGCGGCATCCTGAAGCAGCTCCCTGCCCCAGGCCGTTTCCCCGGCATCACCGGGTGCGTTCAGCAGTTCTTCCGTCTGTTCCCTTGCCCAGTTCTCAGGCCGTGCGTGGCTCTGCATACTGGCATGTAATTTCAGGATCAGATCTGCAAGGCGTGTGTCGTCGCGTCCGGCCCCGACGCGGTCTGCCAGTCTCAGGAAGTCCTCCGATCCTTCGGAATACAGGCGCTCCAGCACACGCTCCAGCGCGGACGCACGAAGGCGTTCGCTTTTTTCTTCTTCCAGAATCCGAAACGCAGGAGAAATTCCAAGACTTCCGGCGTACTCGCGCAGGATCGTGGCACAGAACGAGTGGATGGTGCCGATCTGCGCGCTTCGGCAGAGAAGGATTTGTCTGCGAAGGTGCGCATTGGCCGGGTTTTCCCGAAGCCGTGCAGCGATCGCGTCCGCAATGCGGGCGCGAAGCTCTCCTGCCGCGGCACGGGTGAAGGTAATCACCAGGAAGCGGTCGATGTTCTCCGGCAGGGTGTCGGTGCGCTGAGGGTCCATATACTCCATGAGACGCTCCGTCAGAACACGGGTCTTTCCGGAGCCGGCCCCCGCAGAGACCAGCACGCTCCCACCGCGGCAGTCAATTGCCTCAAGCTGAGTTTTTGTAAACTCCATCACGCTTCCTCCCTCAGCTGTTCCCAGACCTTCTCATCACTGAGTCTGGGTGTGGGGCAGCTGAACTCCCCGTTCTCTCCTTCTTCAAACCGGCAGATGCTGTGGTAGGGGCATAGTCTGCAGGCGTTTTCGCTCTCAGAAACATAACTGGGGCTGACGCGGATGCTTCCGGCGCGGATCTCATCGGCCATCTCCTGAAGGCTCTTTTCCACATGCCGGCGAAGCATTCCCATCTGCTCAAGGTTCACAAGCGGATCGGCTGAGGGCACACGTACCGGGATATACTGTTTTTCGCTCCCCTGTTCCCAGGCCTCGATCAGCGCCGGATCATCCAGTACCAGTCCGGAGCGTCGTTTGCCTTTCATGCGCTGTCTGGCGGTCTGTTCGTCGTCCGGCTGCCGGTCAAACTGCAGCAGATCCTCCCGGGCCGGAAGATAGAGGATTCCGGCCGGAACACCCGGCCTGCCGTAGAGCGCCTCCGCGTGATCGCTGACAGCGAAAAGATACATCAGCATCTGCATGTTCCGCCCGTACCAGACATCCGAGAGACTGAACTTTTTTCGGCCGGTTTTGTAGTCCACCACACGCAGCCACAGACTGTCCCCATGGATCCACCCGTCCACACGGTCTGCGATGCCGGTGAGACCAGGTGTCTCTTCCCGGTCCGGCGCTTCTTCGGGGATCTCATTGGGGAGCTTCGAAATATCCAGTTCGAAGCTCAGCGGCACAAAGTCGGATTTCCGCAGCTCCTCCGCCGTGTCTGCGACGATCCTGAAGACATCCGTGCATACCCGTTCAAAGAGATAACGGAAGCGGGTGGACTTCTCCCTGAAATCCGCAAGTTCGGTATGGATATAGTCCGACACAACCGCCCTCGTGATTTCCTGCAGCTCCTCATCGGAAACCGTGCGAAAGCCGCCGCGCTGTGCCACTTCCCGCGCGGTCTGTTCCAGCACGGCATGGACGAAGGTCCCGATTTCCGGCGCACGGAAACCTGCGGGTTCGTCCTCTTCGGCCTTCAGCCCGTAGCTGCAGTAATAGCTGTAGCGGCAGGCGGAAAAACGCTCCAGCCGGGACGGGCTGATGCGTATTCTGCTGCCGTAGAGGGCCGACACCGCCTGCGGGCTGAGGTTTTCGCGCCGGATCACGGAATCCTGAAGCAGTTTTGACAGGCGCT
Source organism: Oscillospiraceae bacterium (assembly GCA_902798545.1). GTDB lineage: Bacteria > Bacillota > Clostridia > Oscillospirales > Oscillospiraceae > Limivicinus. Next base: position 97,587 of record CADBWQ010000011.1, on the reverse strand, counting down.
GCGGCTCTGTTTTCCCAAACCAGACGGCAGCGGCGCGCGCTTCCCCGCCTGCTCCGGGCCTCCCGGCGGATACCGCGAGCGACAGCGCCGGTTCCCGCGCAGAGAGACGCAGTCTGTCCCTGTTCACCGGCTCCGGCTGCAGTGAGAACATTCTCTCTGCGTGGGCATAGACCAGCGACGGCACGACAAGCTCCCCGCGAAATCCGGTTGACGGACAGGAGAGAATCAGTTTTTCATGCGGCAGGGCCAGAGTATGATAAATCAGGGCGTATTCACGCCAAAGCTCCGCTTCCCCGCCGCCGATCATCACCCTGTGCGCCGCGAGGATATCCCGCTCCTCCATGTTGAAGATCCCGTCTCCGCCCCGCGCCTGCGGCAGGCGGTCGTCGCCGCAGCCGAGCACGATCAGCTTGCGTATATTCCGCCGGCGCATCCGGTCGAAGTCACCGGCCGACACGCGGTCCAACGCCACCGGGATGAGTCCGATATCGTACTGGGCCAGGACGGCATGGAACATCTCAGAAAAACCGGCGGCATCAAGCCGCGTGTCGTCGAGGACGGCGGCGATCTGATTCAGCGCGCCAAGGCACAGTTCCCAGAGCTGGGTATACGCATCCCGCAGTTCCAGGCTGCCCTGTTTCTCCAGTCTGCTGACACGTTTTTCCAGCAGCGCGGCCGCGTGCGTCTCTTTCAGGAAGGCGGCGAGGGCTTCTGCCTGTTCACGCGCTGTTTGGGCGCCGGCAGCCCGCTCTCTGAGGTTCAGAAGCGGTCCGACGATTTTTTTGCGTGCCCGATTGATCCGTTCAAGGCGGTTCTGCGCCTCCACTGTCCACGGTTTTCCATAGCCGTCCGGATGCTGACGCCAGGGCTCGGCGTGCAGCCAGGCCCCGGCTTTCAGCTGCCATTTGAAAAGATAGCGGCACAGCTCGTCGCAGCTGTCTTCCTCCAGCTCGCAAAGTCCGCTTCGCAGCCAGGCAATCACATCCTCACTGTCCCAGTCGCCCAGAATGATGTCATAGGCGGCTTCGATCCACATCGGCAGCGGCTTCTCTAAAAGCGTGTCCCTGCGTGTTACGAACAGCGGGATTCCGTATCTGCCAAAAGTGCTTTCCAGAATTCCCCGGTATTCTTCAAAGCCCCGGACCGCAACCGCGATGTCCCGCCAGCGGCATCCTTCTTCGCGCACGGTACGCAGGATTTCCGCCGCGGCGAACTCACATTCGACGCGCGGATTATCCGCATTGATCAGACGGATTCTGCCCTCTTCCGGCTCTGCCGCAGCAGCGCCGTAATCAAACATGTGGTCTGTGAAATAAGCCAGCGTCCCTTCTCGGCTCAGCGCATCCACACGCTGTACGCTCACATCCGTCTCGGTCGAAGCCGCGATCTCCTCCAGGGTCTCCATCGCAATTCTGGAGGGCAGGAAGAACTCCTCCCCGCGATTCTTTTCCTCAAGCGGGAGACACACCGTCAGGTCGACACCGCGTCGCAGCAGCGCGCGCAGCACACGCATCTCCAGCCCCGTAAAGTCGATGAAGCCATCCACATAGACGCGGTCGAACTCCGCGAGGCCGTACAGCTCAATCTGCTGCGCCAGGAGCTGGATGGCATCTTCTGCGACCGCCCCTGCTCTCTCAATCTCCGTCCGGTAGGTATCCATGATCAGCGCGAACTCTTTCAGTTTTTCCCTGAGTTCCCCGTCCAGGGATTCTGAGACCGTCCGGAGCAGATCGGTGTCGCAGTCGGCCGCACGCAGACGCTCTGCTTCCCGCACCATCATCGCCTGTAGGTCGGTATTGTCGGCCGCGCGCCCATAGGTCTTCAGCATCGGCTGCAGCTCCCTGAGTGCGAGCGCCATGCAGAGGAGCTTCCCTCCCTGGTCCATTCTCACTTCCGCTCCGCCGCCGTGCAGCCCCATGCTCCAGCGCGCAAATCCGCTGAAGCTCATGACCTCGGCAAAGAGAGAAAGCCTGTCTCCACAGGCTTCACACAGTTCCCTCTCCGCTTCGTGGCTGTACTGTTCCGGGATCAGCAGAAGGGCTTTGCCGCTCCCGTGTATGACTGTCTCGCGGATTTCCGAAATGATAACGGAGGTTTTGCCGCTCCTGACCTTTCCGGTTATGAAGCGCAGGCTCATGGGTCGCAGCGCTCCAGGTCGCCCGTATACCAGTCGATCCCGCCGATGTCCTTCACGTTCATGAAACCGTGCTCACGCAGTATTCCGGCGGCCATGGCGCTTCTGGTGCCGCGGTAGCAGTAGAGGAAAATCGGTGTGTCCAGCGATTCGTGACGAAACTGTACCGTACGCAGATCCGCGTGGACGCTCCCCGGGATATGACCCTCGTCGTAGTCTTCCTTCTCACGGACATCCAGCAGCACCGCGCCCGGAGTATTCCGATATTCTTCCAGTCCATGAGCGAGCCTGGACATTCTGCGTTCCTTCATTTTTGTCAGGGCATCAAGCTGTTCACGCCGGACATCGATCAGATCCTTCTTGGTATGGGCGGCTGACAGGACCAGGCTGACGGCGCTGCCAACCAGGGCAAGGCCCGCAGCGATCACTCTTCTGTAAATCATTCGTTTTCCTCCTGCCGTTTTCTGTCTTTTTCAGCATTTTATCATGAATACTGCTTTTGTACAATATTTCAGATGTGAACAAAAACACCCTTTACCAATGCGCAGTTTCCTGATAAAATCAGATTAACATCAGTCAATGATTAAAACAGGAAAAGGAGATGTCGCCATATGAAAAACATTGTGACGATCAGCCGCGAATACGGAAGCGGAGGGTACGAAGTCGGCAGACTGGTCGCTGCCGCCATGAATTATAAATTCTATGACAAGGAACTGATCGCGCACATTGCGGATAAATTCATGATTTCCGAGTCCTATGTCGCCGCCACCGAGGACAAGCCGATTCGCAGGAACATTTTCCACGAAGTTTTCCCCGTGCTTGCAAAAACCGAGAACGAGGATGCCGACTATATCTTTCGTGAGCAGGGAAAATTCATCGTCCAGCTGGTAGAGGAAGGAAACTGTGTCATCGCCGGGCGCCGCGCGGACTACTATCTGAAGGACAACCCGAACGCGCTCCATCTCTTCTTCTATGCGGATACGGACTTCAAAATTGACCGGGTCTGCAGAGAGCTGAACTGTTCCAGAGAGGAAGCCCTTCAGAAGATCAGCGAAACCGACAAGCGCCGCAGGACCAGCTATGAGTACGTTACCGGACGGAAGTGGGCCGACCGCCATAATTATGACCGGATGATCTGCACCTCGTCGCTGGGGCTGGAAAAATGCGTTGAGGAGATCATCGGCCTGCTGGGATAAGCGCGGAGCACCGCCGCGATTCTTCCCATCCGGACAATTTCTGCATATTTAAGGGCAAAGGGACCGTCTCGCTTCGGAGGCAGTCCCTTTTTATTTCCCTTGTTCCGTCCTGTATCCCTTTTAATAGTCTTCCAGAAGCGCATCGATTTTGCTCAGATGGTCCCGGAGCGTTCCGGCAGCTGCGGCAAAGCGCTGCATCCGCAGGCGCTGAAGCTCCGCCTGCTCTGTATCACCCGTTTTTTCATAGGCTTTACACAGAACCGCAGCATCATAATAGTACGCGACCGCTTTCGCTTCCTCTGTTGCTCCGGTCAGCTGCACATCGCAAGCTTCCAGTTCGCGGACATTGCCGAGCGCGGTGTAGTATTCCCCTCTGGCTATACTGTAACGGATGGATTCCTCTCTCGGCAGGTATCGCCGGGCATCCACAACGTCCCGGATCTCGGACACACTTCCGATCACAGCCGTGGCTGCAATCAGGAGAATCAGCACCGTGGCGACACCAACAAGGACCTTTCCGGCGGACATCTTCCTTTTCTTTTTCATTCTGCGCCCTCCTCAGTCTGTGCGGCTTCCCCCTGAGAGAGCTTTCCGATCAGGATTTCCTGCAGTTTTTCTTCCGACTGGTCAGGAATCCTTGCGGTTTCCTCCTCGGAAAAACCCGCATAGGTCATCAGCAGCGCAGACATCTGTCCCTGGATCATGTGCAGCTGTTCCAGCTTATCTGCAGTCCGGCAGCTCTCATCGTACCAGTTTTTGTTCTCCAGCGTGTAGAGTGAGTGGAGATTATCCGCGAGGTATTCGCAGGTTTCCCTGATTCTCTCGGCGGAAAACCGGTACCCGCTTCGCCCGGGCAGATCGGCGATCGTGGCCTCCGCCCATTCATAATACTCGCATGCCCGGAAGATCATGTCATAGTCCTTCAGAACCTGATTGTTTCCGTAAGAAGACGTGAGGAGATAGAGATCCTGATTGGTGTAAAGCGCCTCGATGAAGCCGTAATCCCTTTCATCCAGAGCGTTCTCAATTCTTGCGCGAAGCTCGGCACCCTGAGCGGCAAGCTGTTTTGTCCGTATGGACTTTCCGATCTGATACGCGTTCATGGTGAAAACCAAAGACGCAATCAGAAGCGCCACCGCGATTCCGAGAATGGTAAGCGGGACCGCAAAGCCGGCAAAGCGATTGGCCCGCTCTTCCACCCGGTCTCTCGTTTTTTCAAATTCATGCCGGAAGTTCTGCATCTCCGCCTGATGCTGCCGCGCGTGTGGATTGGCGGTTCCGCAATACGGGCAGAATTGATCTTCCAGTCCCAGATTCGCTCCGCAACCAGGGCATTTCATGACTGCTCATCTCCTGTCCAGCGCTTCAGATATGGGGCAAGCGCTTTCTTCATCTTTTCATAGTCGGCAAAACTGCCTGACCGGTGCAGACTCTTCTGCCAGATCTCATCGAGCTCCGGCTCTGTCAGTCCCAGACGCTCTGTAAGAAAAATCTCTTCCTCTTCCTGCCAGGTCAGAACCTTCTCCCGCTCGTCATCATCGAGATGTGCGTCATCGACTGTCCTGTATTCCGCTCTCTGATCCGTCAGGATGTCGTATACGAGCCATGTGAGAAGATCTTCGTTCTTCTCTGTCTCACCGGCCATCATTTTTCCGGCTTCCTGAAGCTGACGGTATGTGGAATAGTATTGGAAGTAGTCGTGGTGCGGCCAGGACCAGAGGACAGACGCACCGTCCAGGCTGTACAGCGAGTAGAGATACTCCAGCGTCGCATCGTCGTCGCCCTCCTCATAGATGCGGTTGAGCTGAGGAAAATACGCCCTCTCGAACGCGAGCTCCTGCTCCAGCTGCCGGCTGTACCTTGATTCGGATATTCTGTTCATGAGAAATCCGGCGGCAGCAATCGCTGCAACAGCAAGAATAATGCAGACTGTGGTTTTCGCAATCCGCGATCCCCGCGACTTCAGTTCTCTGACATAGGTCTCTTCCAGATCGTCTTCCATCTGCGCCATGTCGCTGCGAATCCGGTTGAGGCGCCGCATATGGGCGGCCTCTGCCCCCGTCGGATTGATCGCGCCGCAGTACGGGCACTTCTCTTCGCTCTCTCCCACATATGCCCCGCAGCTGGTACAGTAGATTCGTTTTTGTTCTGCCTCTTTCATGCCCGCCATCCGGCATCCTTTCCGTTCATATGCTGAAGCGTTTTGTCCTGAACGTATTATATGCGGAATTTCCCGGAATGGCAATAGTCTCTGTTGACATCAAACCCCGGTTGATGTATGATCACCTGACATCAAATCTGACGAGGTGCAAGCGAGAATGAATACCGGGCTCATCCTGATGAGCAAGCTGATGGCAATGACGGTCATGGTGGTGACCGGCTATGCGGCCGTCAGATTTCGCGTGGTTGAAACAAAAGACAGCGTGACGCTTTCAAGGCTGATTGTGTATATTCTTCAGCCATGCCTGATCTGCCGCTCCGTCCAGATCGACCTGACACCGGAGAGGCTGAGCGGGTTTCTTTGCGCGCTTGCCTTCGGCATTACGACCTATATCTTCTGGATTGCGGCACTTGGTCTACTGAAGAAGCCGCTTCATCTGGACGCCGTTGACCGCTGCAGCCTGATCTACAGCAACGTCGGGAATCTGGCGCTGCCCCTGATCAGCATGATCCTCGGAAGTGAATATGTTTTCTATGCCAGCGCCCTGCAGATTCCCTTCAATCTTCTGATCTGGACGCATGGCAACAGCATCATCAGCGGAGAAAGGCGCCTTCATATCCGGAAGATCCTCCTGAACCCGAATATTATTGCCCTTCTGACCGGCCTGCTGCTGGTCCTTCTGCAGATCCGTCTGCCTGACGCGATCGGTACGGCGATGGAAGGTCTGGGGAACATGGTCGGTCCCTGCTCCATGCTCGTGATCGGGATCGTAATCTCCGGGAATGATCTCCGGAAGATCATCACGGATAAGCGGGCATATGGAATTTCCCTGGGCAGGCTGATCGTCATGCCGGCGAGTCTGCTGCTTCTCATCGCTGTTTCCGGCATTCTCACACGGCATCCGCAGCTGACACCTGTTTTTCAGGTCTGCTTTATTGCACTGTGCACACCCCCCGGTTCGACCGTATCACAGCTTGCTGTTCTGTATGACAGGAAAGCTTACGAATCCAGTGTTTACAGCGTTCTGAGCATGCTGCTCTGTATTGTCACCATGCCTCTCATGCTTGTGCTTTTCCAGGCACTGTTCGTACATTAATTCGCAGCATGCGCATAAAGAAATAACATGAAGCGGGACTGTTGCCAAACATCCTGCTTCATGTTATTATTCTGTGTATTTACTTCCGGGTTTGATGACCTGATGATTATAACATGTTTAACGTCAGGTATATTACAGAATTTGAGGTTTGTTTTATCCATGTCTTTCGATTTTTATGTGCGCAGCAGGCAGGACCTGGTCGATGCCATTGAGACCTTCGGTATCATTCCCTATTTCGCCACCTCTGTTCCCGGGTTCTCGCTTGAGGAGCACTGCTCGCCTTCCGTTCTCTGGTCTGATGACGACAACAACACGTGGGAATGGAAGGGGCCGGTGATCCGGCAATCCCATTGTGCCTATGGGAAATTCTTTGAGAAAAAAGCCGCCTATGTGAGTTCTGACTGGTTTCTCGATCTGGCAAATTACCGCCGGGACGGGTACGATTTCGATGCGCGGTATGATGACGGCCTGGCAAAATACTCGGATAAAGAGCTCTTTGAAATGATTGACCGAAAGGCTCCGGTTCTGTCAAAAGAACTGCGCACAGACGGCGGTTACGCATACAGCGGCCGCTGGCAGAAGGTCGAGGGGAAGAAAGGCTTTGATACCTCTCTGGCCCGTCTCCAGGAACTGTGCTATGTAACCACGACCGACTTTGTTTATACAACGGATCGCAGCGGCCGGAAACGCGGCTGGGGAGTTGCACAGTACAGTACGCCGGAGAAATGGTTCGGCGCTCCATTTACCGAGAAGGTATATCAGCGTTCACCTCTGGAGTCTCACGACCGGCTGCTGGAGCATCTGATTTCGCTTTTCCCCTCGGTTCCCGAGAAAAAGCTCAGTAAGTTTCTAAAATAATCCCGGTCATAACAGGGCTCACATCTGCGGTCTGACGCCGTTGGCATCAAGGGCTGCGTAGTACCACTGCTGCATGGTCTCGGCGTAACTGGTATCATCATCGCTCCACATAGCCTGATAGAGCGTCGTCCGGTCTCCTGAAGTGATCCGGGCATAGCCCCCCGGTGCAAAGAAGAAGTCTAGGCGCATATCCTCATCTTCGAAATTGAGAACAACATATTCTCCATCCGGCGCCTCATCCCCGTCAGCCGGCATGAACCAGCCCTGCATGATGATTTCTGCGTATGGAGCTCCGTCTGTCCCTGTGATACTGACCGGTCCGTATTCCGTGGTGCTGAGCGTTGCATTTACCCCATCCATATACGCTGCGCGGGCAACGAGAATATCCACTTCGCTGTTGCCGTAGGCCACCGTCTCAAGACCGTTCTTCTCTGCGATACTGTCCGGTACGCCCTCTGCCCACTCACAGAGCATGGACCACTGCTCCATCCCGCTCTCGAATTCTTCCTGGGTGGCCCGAGCAAAGCGGACATCCGTGGGATGATAATACATATAATACATACCGTCGCCGTCCTTTGCGAATACACGCGCGCCGGACATGTCCGTACACATCATCTCATGGAGCCGCGCCTCGCTGACTGTTCCGATGGAAAAGAGCCATCCCGCGCCGTCAGATGTTTCCGCTTCGACGGAGGCTGTCTCAGATACGGCAAACAGGATCCCGTCGGCATCGTCTTCGGGGGTCTCTACGGTGATCAGCCTGTTATACTGTGGTTTGATCTCAAGGCTCAGGCCGCCGTTTTCATATTCGCCCCATTCCTGCCGCGGGTACTCTGCAGATACCGGGTCTAGGGTGACCGGCTGCGTTTCGTTCAGGTCGTCCAGCGCAGCCGCTTCTTTCATGCTGAAGGTGACCGTCAGATTTTCAATGCCTTTCAGGTCTCTGATCTCCCCCTCAAAGGACATGAAGCCGGCACTGCATTTTCCCGGGGCAATCTCTGTGCCGTAGTAAATATAATCACAGTCGTGCCCGTCCGCACTGGCTGTCTCCGCATAGAGTCCGATGTAATGCTCCGTTCTGTTTTCAACAGTAACACAGATTTCCGGTCCGAACCAGTCGTCATAATCCTGCTCACCGAGCACAACCAGCAGGCTGTCGCTGTCAATGACCGCCGTGCCGGTGGAAAGAATGTCCGCCGGCTGAGGATCAAGGCCTGTCACGATTCTTACCGGTGCAGAGACATAGTCCGGCCAGGTGAATTCGTCCTCTGCCAGGGTGAAGCAGCATTCGATCTCGCCCGGTGTATCCGTGTCAATGCCGGGCGCTTTCACCTTATAATAGCCGAGGGCATATTTCCCGCTGCTTTCCGCCGGCAGCGTGAGGCAGGCCGCGTAATCCGCTCCATAGATCTCTCCGTCTTCTTCATAGAAGCTGACCAGAAGCACATCGGTCATAAAGCCGTTGACGGAGCCGCCGGAGGTGCCGAGAAATGCATCCTCCTTCCCGGTGTTTTCGATCTCAAGCCATATGATCGGCTGGTCGTCGCCGTCTGTCGGGTCCTGATCCAGGCCGGCAGTGGTCACTTTGATACCGTCTTTCTCAAAAATGACGCTGCCGTCCGGGGAAAACGGCTGCGTGAGATCCGCGTGTGTCTCTGCGGCAGCAACTGCTCCGGCAGGCAGTATTCCCATGCAGAAGAGCAGTGCAAGTGCGACCGTCAGTGCAATCAGTGTTTTTTTCATTTTCCTGGGTACCTCCTGTATGATGATTTGCTTTTCCTGTACATTTCCATTCTCACAGTCTCGCGGCATATTCTCTCAGATCCCGCGATGATTGTGTCCGCTGCATGCTCCCGGCAAATATCTCGTTTTTACAAGTTTAGCATAAATGAGTCGAAAGAAAAAGCCCTCTTGCGCGACCGGACAGGATCCCCCGACCCTGTCTCTGTCCCCTCCGGCATCGGTCTGCCCGTCCGTGTGACTGGAGTGTGACAGATCCGGTGATACAATCTGATCAATGAGTGAAAAGGGCAAACCAATGAAGCATTCTGCAATCATTCGGCAGAAAGAAAGGACGAATAATTATGAAAAAACTTGTTTGTATTCTCCTTGCGCTTCTGATGCTGGCGGGTCTGGGCTGCACGGCTTTTGCCGCCCAGGACGGCATCCAGCCCGGTGACACCATGCCGGACTTCACCGTGGCTCTCTCAGACGGGACCAACGCCACGCTCTCCGGGCTTCTGAAGGAGAATGACCTTGTCGTCCTGAACGTCTTTGCCACCTGGTGCGGCCCCTGCAAGGTGGAGTTTCCTGAGATGGAGAAGACGTACCAGGCGAACCGTGACCGGATGATGATTCTCTCGGTGTCCGGCGACCCCGCTGACACCGCGGAGATGATCGCGGCCTATAAGGAAGAAAACGGGCTGAGCTTCCCGATGGGCATGGCCGGCGATGCGCTGGACTTCCTGAACGTCACCGCATTCCCGACCACCGTGTTTATTGACCGCAACGGAAAGGTCGGCTTCTACAAGGTCGGCGCCTTTGTACAGGAGGGTGATTTTGATGCCAGGGTGAACACCTTCCTCTCCGCGGATTATGACGGAACGCCCCTCGGATCGGAAGTGGCCTCCGGCAGCTTCTCGATCTATCTGCTTGTTGCCGCCGCGCTCGCCGTCATTGCCGTCATCCTGCTGGTGATCGGCAGATGGCGCCTCTTCCGCAAGGCCGGCAGGCCCGGCTGGCACAGCATCATCCCGATCCTGAGCACGTATCAGGAGTACGCCATCAGCTGGAAGGGCTGGATCGGGCTTCTTTCCGTACTGTTCGGTGTGGGAGTATCCGCGAGCTACAGGCTTTTTGGACAGACCAACGCCTCGGCCCTGCTCATGATTGCCTTCGGACTTGCCTCCTTTGTGCTGCACGTGATGGAGAGCTTCCGCCTGGCAAAGGCCTTTGGCAAGGGAGCCGGCACTGGAATCCTGCTGGTGCTGCTGCGGAATATCAGCCGCTTCTGCCTCGGCGTGGGGAAAGCCGGATACGTCAGAGAAGAATAACACAACCGGAAGAATCAATAAACAACTGACTGCCGGGGAAGCCTTTGAGCGAAATGCTCATCGGGATCCTCCCCCGGCAGTCAGTTTATTCTTCATCCGACAACTGTACGTTCCCCGGATGCTCAGACCAGGGGTGTACGCCTTCTGTTATAGGGCAGAATGCTGTCCGTGGGACAGACCAGGACACAGAGATGGCACCCCACACAGTTGCGCAGGTTCAGGACCGGTTTCCGGTCCCGGTCCATGGAAATGGCCTGATGGCCTCCGTCGGCGCAGGATATGACACAGCGTCCGCAGCCGATGCAGCCGTCCCGCTGAAAGCGGGGATAGACCACCGTGCCCCGCTCCAGCACATCCGTCGAGGCATTTACCGTGGAAAGGCCGAGTCCCCTCGCATCCCGGATGCTGTTGAAGCCCTTCTCCAGCAGATACCGGTTCATGCCCGATTTCAGATCGTCGATGATGCGGTATCCGTACTGCATGACCGCCGTGGTTACCTGAACGCTGCCGCAGCCGAGCAGGATATACTCCATCGCATCCTGCCACGTCTCAATTCCCCCCATACCACTGATATGAAGGGGCTTCAGTTCCTCTTCCCAGCCGAGTTCGGCGATCATCCTGAGGGCAATCGGTTTCACGGCATTGCCGCTGTAGCCCCCGACCGCGCTCATCCCGTGGACGGCCGGAGCGGACACATAGGTATGAAGGTTTTCTCCCAGGATGCTCTTAATGGTATTGATTGCCGCAAGCCCGTCGGCTCCCCCGCGTTTTGCGGCAAGCGCGGCCGGTACAAGACTCTGAACATTCGGCGTCAGCTTTGCCAGGACCGGAATGCTGCAGCCGCTTTTGGCCGCCGCCGTATAGCGTTCTACCAGTTCGGGAATCTGTCCGATGTCCGAACCCAGTCCGTCGCTTGCCATGTTGGGGCAGGAGAAGTTCAGCTCGATGGCATCTGCGCCGTTTTCCTCACACTGCCGTGCGAGATCCGCCCATTCCCGTTCATTCTGCCCCATGATGGAGGCAAGGATGAACTTGTTTGGATAGTTCTTTTTCAGATCCCGGAAGATCTTCATGTTTTCCGCAACACTGTGGTCGGACAGCTGCTCGATATTCTTGAAGCCGATGATCGTCCCGTTGTCCCCTTTGACGGCGGAGAAGCGCGGCGAAGCCTCATGGATCTCAAAGTTGCAGATCGTCTTGAAACAGGCCCCGCCCCAGCCGGCGTCAAAGGCGCGCGCACACATGTCATAGGTACTTGCAACAACCGAAGACGAGAGCAGGAAGGGGTTCTCCAGGGGCACGCCGCAGAGGTCGGTTTTCAGCCTGTCCTCATCGGAAAGCGGCTCGACTTCGGGAAGGACCTCATCATGCAGCCGGAGCATCAGGGACCGGATGCCGACTTTCGCCGGAGCCAGGCAGGCGGACTCACAGGGGGCCGGACATTCGCGGCACGGAAAATCCCCGCTGAGCTTTTCCGCTGCGGATGCCTCGTTGTCAAACCAGATGCTGCGAAGGATCTCTGCCGCATCCAGCTTTCCGCAGGCTGCCGTGCAGGGAGCATCTTTGCACAGAACACAGCCGATCATGTCTTTTCGTCCGAGCAGAGTGGAATAATGCATTTTTACCCTTCCTTTCCTGAGTCATTCTTTCCTGCTTCGTTCAGTCGTCCCTCAGCATGCCGTTCACGATCCTCTCTTTTCCTCCAGTTCCTCCGGGGAGACGTTTTCCCCGTTGGCCATGCTGCCCTGAGACAGCAGATATTCTTTTAGTTGATTCAGTTTTCGTTCATTGTCAGGTCTCCGGTTCCTTCCACCTATTCATAACACTCCGGTCTGCGCAGCTGTGTGTACGGCTTTGCAGTCCGTAGCCTGCTGGCAGAAGGCAGATCCACTTCACACAGCAGCAGCTCTTCCTCTCCGCCGGCCAGCGCCAGTGTCGCTCCATCAGGCCCGCAAAGAATGGACTCCCCCGAGAAATGCATATCGCCTTCCTGCCCCACGCGGTTGCACATTGCGATAAAAACACTGTTCTGAAAGGCCTGGATCTTGATCTCCCATTGGAACAGCTCCGAGGGCTCCGCGCTCGTATTGGCTGTGGGGATAAGAATCAGGTCGGCACCTCGCAGTGCTTCAGTGCGTACGCTCTCCGGATAGTGGCGGTCAAAGCAAACCACGATCCCCAGCTTTCCGAGTTCCGTGTCAAATATCTGAAATCCTTCATCAGAAGGCGTATAGTAGTCCTGTTCGTAAAAACAGGGGCATTGCGCAACGTGTACCATTTTCTGACGTCCGACGATCTGACCGTCTCGATCGATCAGGAGGCTGGTATCGTATTGCTTTCCATCATAACGCAGATAAAAATTGGGGGCAGCAAAAATCCGGGAGCTCCGGCACGCCTCGCAGACCGCATGAACCGCCGCATCCTCTTCCCGCAAGACATAGTTTGAGACGTCCATCCCCGGGTACTGCGGGAAAAAAGGCGTCAGCTGGATCTCCGGAAACAGGATCAGATCGGCTCCGTGTGCCCCGGCCTCACGGATTAACCCCAGCGACTTGAAAAGGTTAAGCTCTAAATCTTTCGCCATTTTCATCTGTGCAAGTGCAAGCTTCATGTTTAACCCCCCATTTTTGTCTCTTGACAAAAGATAACAATTGCAGTATATGCAAACCAACCTATTATGTCAATAGGTTGGTTTGGAGAGGCCATGAAAGCTGCATTCGAGAAAAGCTGCGCTGGTGGGCGGCACATCTTCACCATTTGATTTTAGATAATATTTTTCATTGCGCAACTCGATAGATAATCATACATACCACACCGGCAGCTGCAGCAGATTATCCCTAAGCAAATCTGGCTGCGGGCAGGTGCAGATGATTGCTCCCATCCCACGGCGCTTCTCCTCAACCTTGTCCAGTACGGTGAAAACACTGGTCTCATCTGCCGTGACTGCGGGGCCATCCCCCCATACAGAACAGCATGAAAAGATACCGCTGCCTGTTCAGAAGAGGATTCAAGGCCGGACATCCGATGAGAGATACTGCAGGTACCGCAGCGCTTCCGCCGGCCGGGGGCTGTTGGCAATGACGCCGGCATAAACGTCCTCTTTAAAACCGGCCGTCAGAAACAGCGGACAACCGGACAGCGCAAGCCCGTTCTGAACCGTTTCTGTGACGCGCTCATGGGAGGAGGCCACATTCAGCTGCCACTCGATCGCATTGTCGGAGACGACGACTGCGTTGGCCGTAAGAAGTGCCCGGATCGGATCGCTGTCTGGCACAAACTCGCCGAGATTCAGCAGATAGCCGCTTGCGGAGAGCAGATCGTATGCCTCCCGGTTCATCAGCACCACGTCCAGCTTTTGCGCCTGTACCGCACCCATCAGCTTCATGCGGGAGGCGTAGGCGTATTCATGGTTGAGCACGTCGGCCTCATCGGACAGATAGAGATCCCGGTAGAGATAGACCTCCTGCCGCCCGGGATTGGCGCCCTCTGCCCGGAGAAAGCCCTCCGTCAGCGCATTTTCCAGATCCTCGCCCGCCACGACGTCCGCGAGGGCGAGATAGATGACCGGCTCTTTTTTCGTGAGCTGCCGATGCGCCGCGGAGCCGAGGATCAGCAGGAGAATTGCCGCGAGCAGGATGGGCCATTTGTAATAACTCATGATATAGTCCAGCTTATCCGCCGGGCTCATCGTACGAAAAGCCGCCTTATGGGCGGCTTTTTGTTCTTTTGTAAGCTTCATGCTTCTTCCTCGTCCGGCGTACCGGAGACTGAGATCAGGATGTTGTTTAAAAGCCAGGCGCTGATCATCGCGCAGAGGCCCTCCCCAAACATGATCAGCGGGGTGAAGATCGCGACAACGGCATAGAACATGGCAAAGTGGACGGCGAAAACCAGGATCGTCGCGAAGAGGTAATGTGTGCCGATGAGCAGGGCGTTTTTCAGCATGGCGCGGTTGGTGTTCTCCACGCTGGCCAGCAGCGGAAAGATGATTTCCAGCACGATAACATACACGACCGTGGCTGCGAACAGCACCGCGAGCACGAGCGTCCACATCACGGCGAGGTTTCCGGCAGAGCCTGCGCGCAGGTGCCATACGGTATACACGTCAAAGCCGAGGAAGAGCCCCGCGCCGAGCATCATCAGCCAGAGCACCGTGGCCTGTTTGAAGTTCTCCCTGAAGGAGCGGAAGAAGGCGGCGGCCACATGGCCCTCCTCATTCCGGATGACCTTCAGACAGGTGTAGTACAGGGCCGTGGTGGCGGCGCCCATCGTGAAGATCGGCAGGGAACAGACCAGCCACAGCAGATTCAGATAGCAGGCGTAGCAGAGCTTCAGCAGCAGCTGGGAAAAGCGGCTTTCATAGGAAAAAAACTTCATCGTTTACTCCCGGGTGGTGGATTCCCGACGGATCAGATCCGTCTGCGTGTGTACGATGCGGTAGTCCAGCGAGGGCTCCTTGATGCGGGTCATCAGAAGCTGCACCGCAGAAAAAGCCATCACCTGCGTGTGGATGTGGATCGTCGTCAGCGGGGGACGGCTGTTGCGGGATTCCGCGGAATCATCGAAGCCGCACATCAGCAGATCCCGCGGCACGGAGATGCCGCGCTCGGAGAGGATCTGCATGGAGTCGAGCGCGATAAAGTCGTTGGCGCAGAGGAAGGCGTCCGGCAGCTCCGTCAGCGCCTCCAGCGGCGCGCGCAGGGTATCGGGCTTGTTCGCCTTGATCAGGAAGCGATCCTCCACCGGGACGCCGGCCATGAGCATGGCCCCGCGGAAGGCGGCGTAGCGCTCAAAGAAGGACTGGCAGTGCTCATAATCTCCGATAAAGCCCAGACGTCTGCAGCCGCGCTCAAGCAACTCATGCACAAAGAGGACGATCCCGGCCGTGTTGTCCATATAGAGCTGATCGGCATTGAGTGTCCGGCCGAAGCGCTTGATCGGCCCGTCCACAAACAGCACCGGCAGGCCGAGCGAGCAGAGCATCTCGTCATAGGCGTAGTCGAACATCTCGATACAGAGGATGGCGCTGGTGCGCTCCGGGACGAAGGTGATGGGCAGCCGTTTGTCTGCCATTTCTTCCGGCGTGACGCGGTGGGTGTTGAGCGTGTAGCCGAGCTGAGAGATCTCGCGCTGGAACTTGTCCAGTATCAGGGAGGCAAAATGCGACTGGTTCAGGAAGGCACCGGTGAAGAGGGCGATCTCCCCCTGATAGCCGGGACTCGTGCGGCGGCTTTCCGAGTCGGCGGAGACGGCGGAAAATGCGTTGAAATAGGAAAACTGCTTGTAGCCCATCTCAACGGCCTTTTGCAGGATCTTCTCCCGCGTGGCGTCGGCCAGACCGTCCGCGTTGTTGATGGCCTTGGAGACCGTGTTGCGCGACACGCCCAGCGCGTCTGCAATATCCTGGATCGTAACTTTCTTCATGGAAAAACCTCAATTCTGTTTCACAGTGGAATTTTATCACAGTTTCCGTGCAGATGTCAAACAGAAAGCAGACCAAAAAATGTGCAAATGTAAAATGGGAGAAAAGGGGGGACGCGCGGAATTGTAAGATTTTACATTTGCCTCCTTAATATGGGGTGCAAATGTAAAATAATTTGTTGACAATGCCCTATAGCGATGGTAGAATCAGGCTGTAAAACCCCTGAAGCCTGTGTGCAAATGCACAATCGACGTGCACATGACCGATGGAGAAAAAAAAGAAGGAGGAGTTTCATGAAAAAAGCCTTATCGCCGGCCACCGGAAGCAGCGGCGGAGGCTCGAAGATGCACAACACCATGGTGTATCTTCGGCAGCATTGGCAACTCTACGTGCTTTTCATGCTGCCCGCATTCCTGTTGACGGTCATCTTCCGCTACATACCGATGGGCGGCATCGCGATCGCCTTCACGGAGTACAACCCCATCCGCGGCATTCTCGGAAGTGAGTGGGTCGGCTTCGAGCATTTCCAGCGCTTCCTGTCCTCGCCTGACTTCCTGCGGTATCTGATGAACACGCTAAAGCTGAGCGTGTACGGCCTGCTCTGGGGCTTCCCGGCGCCCATCCTGCTGGCCTTCCTGCTCAACCGCATCCTCTCCAAGAGCGCCAAGCAGAAGATCCAGCTCGTGCTGTACATGCCGAACTTCATCTCTGTCATCGTGCTCTGCGGTATCGTCCGCATCATGCTGGCGCCCACCGGCATGATCAACTCCCTGCTCGGCACCAGCTCCAACTTCATGACCATGCCCGAGGCCTTCCGCACCATCTACATCGCCTCCGGCATCTGGCAGGGCGCAGGCTGGGCCTCCATCATCTACACGGCCGCCCTCTCCAACGCCAGCAAGGAATTGAAGGAAGCCGCCGTCATCGACGGCGCCAACATCATCCAGCAGATCAAGGCCGTTGAATGGCCCGCCATCAAGGACACGGTCCTGATCCAGTTCATCATGTCTGTCGGCAACATCATGTCCGTCGGCTTTGAGAACGCTTCCGAAATCATCTCCACCTACGTGTACAAGAAGGGTCTTCTCGACGGCGACTACGGCTTCTCCACTGCGGTCGGCCTGTTCAACACCGTCATCAACGTCATTCTTCTGATCTCCATGAACGCCCTCGTCAAGAAGATGAACGAAGGCAAAGGCATTTAAGGAGGGTGAGGAAAATGAAGACCAAAAAGAAAAGCGAATTCGCCAAGCTTCCCGCCGGCGACAAAGTCCTGCTGACCATCTGCTACATCATCCTGGGCCTGTTCCTCGTGGCTATCATCCTGCCGGTCATCTACATCATCCTCGCGTCCTTCGTCGATCCGGTCACGCTGCAGAACAAGGGCCTGACCTTCGACTTCTCGCAGTGGACGACCATGGCGTACACGCGTGTTCTGGGCAACTCCCAGATCTGGGTCGGCTTCAAAAACGCCCTGATCTACTCCATCCTCTTCACGATCCTCTCCGTCGTCGTGACGCTGCTCGCCGCCTATCCGATGTCCCGCGCGGACTTCAAGGGCCGCGGCTTCTTCAACACGATCTTCGTCATCACCATGTTCTTCGGCGGCGGTCTGATCCCGACCTACCTGCTGATCTCGAACCTCGGCATGCTGGACACCATCTGGGCGATCCTGCTGCCCGGCGCCTTCAGCGTATGGAACATGATCATCGCCCGCACCTACTACATGGGTATCCCGCGCGACCTGCAGGAGGCCGCCGAGATCGACGGCGCCACCGAGATGGTTTACTTCTTCAAGATCCTGCTGCCCGTCTGCACGCCCATCATCGCCACCATTGCCATGTGGCAGTTCGTCGGCATGTGGAACAGCTACTTCGACGCGATGATCTACCTCAACAGCGCCTCCAAGCAGCCCCTGCAGCTGGTGCTGCGTTCCATCCTGATCCAGAGCCAGCCTCAGCCCGGCATGGTGTCCGACATGCAGTCCACCGCCGCCCGCGCCCAGCTGGCCGAGCTCTTGAAGTACGCGACCATCATTATCTCCTCTCTGCCCCTGATGATCATGTACCCCTTCTTCCAGAAGTACTTTGACAACGGCATCATGGCTGGCGCGGTCAAAGGCTGAGTGTGCTCACGCGTGAATACGCTGAACAATACAAAATGAAAAGGAGAAACAACATGAAGCTTCGCAAAATCATGGCAATGATCCTGGCTCTCGTCATGGCGACGTCTCTTCTGGCCGGCTGCGGCGGTTCCGGCAAGACCGGCGGCACTGCTTCCGCTCCTGTGGAAGTGCCCGAAGGCGGCTATACCTTCCCCCTGGCGGAAAAGGCTGAGATCTCCGGCCTGACCAGATTCCCTGCCAACACCGAGTCCGACCCCAACAACCGTACCATCTACAAGCGTCTCGAAGAGGCGACCAACGTCCACGTCAACTGGAAATCGATCCAGAGCGACCAGTGGGGCGACAAGATCGCGCTCGAGATGGCGAACATCAAGACCCTGCCCGAGTTCATCTCTCCCGCCGGTCTCAGCGACGCCGATATCCTGAAGTATGCCAAGCAGGGCGTCATCATCCCGCTGGAAGACTACATCACTCCCGAGCTCATGCCGAACCTGTGCAAGGTCTTTGAGCAGGCTCCTGAATACAAGGACATGTGCACCGATGAGAACGGCCACATCTGGACCCTGCCCTGGATCGAGCAGCTGGGCGTTGGCAAGACTGCTATCCAGACCATCGGCAACATGCCTTTCATCAACACCGCGTGGCTTGACTTTCTGGGCCTTGAGATGCCCACCACCGTCGACGAGTTTGAGGCAGTTCTGATTGCCTTCCGCGACAATGCCGATGCCCTGAAGAAGGAATTCAACATCGACGGCGACATCATCCCCCTGGCCTGCATCGTCAACGGCGGCAATGAGGATTGCCGTGTGCTCTGCAACGCCTGACGACTGGCGCCACATCGTCATCACCGATGACAAGCAGGTCATCTGCGCTGCCACCACGCAGGGCTGGCGCGATGGCGTGGAATGGCTCCACAAGCTCTACACTGAGAACCTGTTTGACCCCGACGCCTTCACGCAGGAGTGGAGCACTTATGTCGCCAAGGGCAAGTCCGGCCGCTACGGCGTCTGCTTCTCCTGGGACGTGGCCAACATTGTCGGCCTGACCATGGCTGACATCCAGAACGGCACCGCCGGCTGGGCTCCGCTGCCCATGCTGAAGGCTGACACCGTGAACCTTACCCCCAATACCGGCTCTCTCACCTCCGGTTTTGACCGCGGCCGCGGCGCTGTTATCACCGCCAACGCCAAGAACCCCGCCCTGATCTGCGCCTGGCTTGACCAGATGTACGCGCCGCTGCAGTCCCCGCAGAACAACTGGGGCACCTACGGTGAGGATGACGGCTTCGACATCTTCGTGATGGGCACCAATGCCAACGGCGAACCCATGCTCCAGCACGCCGACCTGGGCGACCACTCTCCTGTTGAGGTCCGTGAAGCCGAGATGGTCGACGGTCCTCTGGCCGTGCTCGACAGCTACTACGGCGTCTACGTCACCTGCCCGGACGACGCGCTCTACCGCCTCAACTGGATCAAGGACATCTACACGCCCGACATGCACACCAAGTACGTCTTCCCGAATGTGCTGATGTCCTCTGACGATACCAAGCAGATCTCCAACCTGCTTGCCGATATCGATAAGTGCATCGAGACCGCCCGTGCCAACGCGATCATGAACGGCTTCTCCGACGCTGACTGGAATCAGCTCCAGACCGATCTGCAGGCCTACAAGCTGGATCAGCTCCTGGCCATCTTCCAGAAGTACGTAGATGCCTCTTCTGACGCAGCGCTGCTCGCGAAATAACATGCAATGCCCCATTCGCGCCGCTCCGACGGCGCGAATGGGCAGAGAGAAGGGCTTTCCCCCGAGAGCCTTTCTCTCTGCCCATATACAAGCAGGAGCGTGAATTATGATCAGCAAAATGCTGCAAAAGGCCCGCGACTTTGAAAAACAGTATCTGCCTTATACCCAGCCCGATCAGCCGCGATTCCATGTGACCGGCGGCATCGGCTGGATCAACGACCCCAACGGCTTTGCCCCCTACAAGGGCGAATATCATCTGTTTTTCCAATACCACCCCTACGACACCAAATGGGGCCCCATGCACTGGGGACACGTCAAGACCCGCGATTTCATCCACTGGGAGCGGCTGCCCGCGGCGCTCGCGCCCGACAGCGAATATGACCGGAACGGCTGCTTCTCCGGCGGCGCAGTCGAACTGCCGGACGGCCGTCATCTGCTGATGTACACCGGTGTGCGCTGTGCCCGCCGCCGCAACGGCAAGATCGACGAGTATCAGACCCAGTGCCTCGCCATCGGCGATGGCGTGGACTACGAAAAGCTGCCCTGCAATCCCGTCATCGACGCCTCCCAGCTCCCCGAAGGGGGCAGCGTCCACGACTTCCGGGATCCGAAGATCTGGCGCGACGGCGACAGCTTCTATGCCGTCATCGGCAACCGCTGCGCCGACGGCAGCGGCACGATCCTCCTCTATCGCAGCGAGGACGCGCAGCACTGGGAATTCGTCAGCGTCGTCGCCGCCTGCCACAACCAGTACGGGCGGATGTGGGAGTGCCCGGATCTCTTCCCACTGGATGGGAAGGACGTGCTGTTTGTCTCCCCGCAGGAGATGACGGCCATCGGGCTTGAGTTCCACCCCGGAAACGCCAACGTCTGCCTGATCGGTCAGCTCGACCGCAAGACGCACCATCTGATCCGGGATCGCGTGCAGGCCATCGACTACGGCCTTGACTTCTATGCCCCCCAGACCCTGCTGACGGAGGACGGACGGCGCGTGATGATCGCCTGGATGCAGAACTGGGAGACCTCCTCCTGCAAGCCTCAGGAAATGCCCTTCTTCGGCCAGATGACGCTGCCGCGCGAACTCTCGATCCGAAACGGCCGCCTTTACCAGAATCCCGTCCGGGAGCTGGAGGCCTGTCGCGGCGTGAAGATCGACTACCACAATGTGCTCATCAACGGCGAGACCAGCCTGCGCGGCATCAACGGGCGCTGCCTCGACATGACCGTTACGGTGCGCCCGGGCAATGAGAGCAGTATGTACAAGTGGTTCCGGCTCTATGTGGCGCGCGACGGCGAGCACTTCACCATGATCCGCTTCAAGCCCGAGACCAGCACCATCAAGGTCGACCGGACGCACAGCGGCTTCCCTCACGACATCGTCAACGTCCGGGAATTCCCGGTCAGCTTCAATGGAGGCGTGCTCAAGCTGCGCGTGGTCATGGACCGCTACAGTCTGGAACTCTTTGTCAACGACGGGGAACAGGCCGCGTCCTTCGTTCTGTACACGCCCGCCGAGGCCGCCGCCGTCAGCTTCTCTTCCGACGGCAGCGTGCTGGTGGATGTGGAGAAATACGATCTGGAGATTGAGAAGGCATGAACAAACGCTTTGACGTCCTCGCCCTGGGCGAGCTGCTGATCGACTTTACCGAGAACGGGCAGAGCGAGCAGGGCAATCCTCTGCTGGAGGCCAACCCCGGCGGCGCGCCCTGCAACGTGCTGGCCATGCTGCAGAAGCTCGGCAAACACACGGCCTTCATCGGCAAGGTGGGGAAGGACATGTTCGGCACGCAGCTGCGCCAGGCGGCGGAAGACGCCGGAATCTGCATGGACTATCTGCTGGAGGATGAAGTCGTACACACCACGCTGGCCTTCGTCAAGACCTTCCCCAACGGCGACAGGGACTTCTCCTTCTACCGTGAGCCCGGCGCGGACATGATGCTCCGCGCGGACGAGCTGCCGACCGAGGCACTTGCGGATACCCGGATCTTCCACTTCGGCACGCTCTCTATGACCCATCCGGAGGTGCGTTTTGCCACACGCAAAGCGGTAACCCTTGCAAAAGAGGCAAAGGCGCTGATCTCCTTTGACCCGAATCTCCGCCCGCCGCTCTGGCACGATCTGGAGGAGGCGCGGGATCAGATCGCCTGGGGCCTGAGCCGCTGCGACATTCTCAAGATCGCGGACAACGAGCTGGAATTCATGACCGGCGAGACGGATTTTGACAGAGGAGCGGCGGCGCTGAAAAGGCTTTATCCCAACATCCGGCTGCTCAATGTCACGGCCGGTGCGGAGGGCAGCTACAGCTATTACGGCGATAAACGCGTGTTCGTCCCGGCCTTCCGCCTCGGCGGCACGATCGAGACCACCGGCGCGGGGGACACCTTCTGTGCCTGCGTCCTGAACTTCGTTCTGGAAAACTGCATCGAGAAACTGGGCGAAAAGAAGCTCACCGAAATGCTGCGCTTTGCAAACGCGGCGGCCTACCTCGTAACGACGAAAAAGGGCGCGATCCGCTCCATGCCGGAGCGGGAGCAGGTCCTTGCTGTCCTGGCAAATCAATAATGCCCGTCATGAACTTCTTTGACGCCGAGCTCAAGCGCGAGGGCAGCAAGTTCTTCGTGGAGGTCGGCGGCATCAAGGTCGAGCTCGCTCCCGAAAAGGAAGCGCGCCTGCTGGCCAACGATGTCCAGAGCCAGCCGGTTACGCTGGGCGTTCGTCCCGAGCACACCGACGTCGCCGACAAGGGCATCACTGCCCGTGTCGAGGTCGCCGAGATGATGGGCTTCTCCGTGCATCTGCATGTCAACGCCGAGGGCCGTGACGTCATCATCATTGTCCCCACCATTGAGATGGAAGGCAACTACAGCCTCGGAGATACCGTGCACTTTACCTTTGACGGGAAAGTCGCCCACGTCTTCTCCAAGGAGACCGACAAGAACCTGGAGTTCTGATCCCGATTCAGGTTTCCCCCGGAAAACGGCAGCGCCGCATGGCAAAAAGGCCATGCGGCGCCACGTGTATTATCTGCAACTGCACGAAAGACCGGTATGCTACTCGAATGAAAGGGGCGTACACGATGCGCAATCGGAAATACTTGTTCGCTGTTCTGCTGATGATGACCCTGCTCCTGACAGCCTGCGGCAATGGATCTGCGGGCACCAGCGGGAATCTGGCGCAGGAAACTGCGGAGAGCAGCGTCTCCACGGTGATCCCGGACGAGCCTTATGAGGCTGTGCCGTACAGCCTTTATCCCGCGCCGGCGGGCGGCTATGTGGGCGACGTGATGCCCTTCGTGACCGACGAGGGCACTCTGGAGCTGTACTATCTCTATGATACGGACCACAACGGCCAGGGCTACCACCCGATCTACAAGTACTCCACCGGTGATCTCTGCGGCTACAAGGATCACGGCATGGTGCTTAATTACGGCCAGATGTCCGATCCCGACCCCGCGCTTGGCACCGGCTCCGTGATGCAGGACAACGATGGACTCTACCATCTCTTCTACACCGGGCACAATGACACCGGCAACGGGGGAAAAGGCAGGGAGTGCGTGATGCACGCTTCCAGCACCGACCGGGAGAATTGGGTCAAGGACCCGGAGCCGCTGTTCTTTGCCCCCGAAGGCTATTCCAAGGATGACTTCCGCGATCCCGAGGTCTTTTGGGTGGAAGAGGAGCAGTGCTACTGGCTGCTGATGGCGGCCCGGGAGAACACCCTGGGCGGCGTGGTGGTCAAGTATACCTCCGCTGACCTGAAAAACTGGAACCTCATCGGCCCCATCTTCGCGCCCATGTCCCAATACATGCTGGAGTGTCCCGATCTGTTCTGCATCGGGGACACCTGGTATCTCACTTACAGCTGGGACTGCGTCACCTACTATGCCATCGGCGACTCCATGAATGGCCCTTTTGCGGCTCCCCGGGACAATATCCTGGACGGCAAGGGGCTGATGGAAGGCAACGGCTTCATCTTCTACGCGGGCAAAACGGCTGAGCTCAACGGCAGGCACTACCTGTGCGGCTGGCTGGGCCGGGCGGGCCTCAGCGGGGATTCCGGCGTCTATCAATGGGCCGGTAGCGTCCTCAACCATCAGCTGGTTCAGCACGCGGACAAGACCCTGGGGCTGAAAGCCCCGGAGACCTTTGCAGACTACTTCACCATCGACAAACTGGTTCACGCGGCAGGCCTGCAGGGTCAGGTGGAGGTGGAAAACAATACCATCTTCCTCTCCGCAGAGGAGGATTCCTACGCCCTGGCCGATATGGGTACCCGTCCCGCCGCCATGACGCTGGAGTGTGACGTTACGCTGACTGAGGACGCCTGCGCAGGCTTTGCCTTCGGCGGCGCCGGCAGCGACGAGGCCTACACCGCGCTCTGCCTGGATGCGAGGGAAGACCTGCTGCACTACGAGGGCTATGAGATCGAAGAACTCCGCCGCTATGAGCCGGCCGCCATCACAAAGTTTGATTTTTCCAAGAGCGAGACCCATCACGTGAAGCTGGTGTGCGAGAATGAGATCGTGATCCTTTACATCGACGACGCCAAAGCTCTCAGCTCCCGTATCACGCACTCCATCGACGGCGCGCACATCGGCGTCTTTGCCGACGGCTGCAGCGCGACGTTCAGTAATATCAGCATCAAAATCCCGGGGTAAAAGGTATGGACCATATCACATTGGGCTGTGGAAGAAAGACCTGAAATAAGAAGAACATTTCCAAAAAAGAGCTAACTGATCCAACAAAAATCAGTTAGCTCTTTACTTTATGTGTAATGCTTAAAGTGTTGTCAAAACGTTGTCACGAGGCATTTTCACACCGAAAAAATCCAGTGTTTATGTGCCTTTCAGACGGTTCTGCAATCATTCCCACTCGATGGTTCCGGTTGGCTTCGGGGTCAGATCCCAGAGGACGCGGTTGACCCCCTTGACCTCATGGGTGATCCGGTCGACGATGTGGCTCATCATACGGAAGTCAAGCTCGGCGACATCTGCGGTCACGGCATCCACCGTGTTGACGGCACGGATCACAACCGGCCAGTCATAGGTGCGCAGGCCGTCAGAGATGCCGGTGGACTTAAAGTCAGGCACGATGGTGAAGTACTGCCAGACTTTGCCTTCGAGACCGTTGGCTTTGAATTCCTCGCGCAGAATCGCATCGGATTCCCGGACGGCTTCAAGCCGGTCACGGGTGATCGCACCCACACAGCGCACGCCCAGACCCGGACCCGGGAAAGGCTGGCGATAGACCATGTTATCGGGCAGGCCCAGCTGCTTTCCGACAACGCGCACCTCGTCCTTATACAGGAACTTGACCGGTTCAACCAGTTCAAACTTCAAGTCTTCCGGCAGGCCGCCAACATTGTGATGGGACTTGACCGGGCCGCTCTCCAGGATGTCGGGATAGATGGTGCCCTGTGCGAGGAAGCTGATTCCGTCGAGCTTGTATGCCTCTTCTGCAAATACATCGATGAATTCTTTGCCGATGATCTTGCGCTTGGTTTCGGGATCCGCAACACCCGCCAGCTTGTCCAGGAAGCGGTCGACCGCATCCACATAAATCAGGTTGGCATCCATCTGGTTCCTGAAGACCTCAATCACCTGCTCGGGCTCTCCTTTCCGGAGCAGGCCGTGGTTAACATGCACACAGGTCAGCTGTTTGCCGACTGCCTTGATCAGAAGAGCCGCCACAACAGAGGAGTCAACGCCGCCGGACAGAGCCAGCAGGACCTTCTTGTCACCAATCTGCTCGCGCAGCGCCGCAAGCTGCTCATCGATGAAGGCCTGGGCCAGTTCCGGGGTGGTGATCCGCTGCATGCTTTCGGGGCGTTTGTTTTCAGCCATTCGATTATCCTCCGACTTATAGTTTTCATTTTCCCGCAGATTATAGCACAGAGAATCCGGTTTTTACAATACGTAACAATATAATTTCTCAAGATTTCAATAAGCTTTTGAAAGACCCATTGCGAATTCTGTATGAAAATGATAGAATACGTTCATTCTATTCTGATACACAGAGGAAATCATGATGGAAGTTAAAATACTGGCTGTCGGTGATGTCTGCGGCGAGCCTGGGATGAGTTTTCTCACCAACCGCCTGAAACAGTTCATCGCTGATCGTGACATCTCTTTTACCGTTGTCAACGGAGAGAACGCCAACGTTGTCGGCATTACCCCGAAGCAGGCTGACCTTATTCTGCGCGCCGGTGCAGATGTCATCACTCTGGGAAACCACACTTGGACCAGGACGGAACTTCGCCCTTATCTGGATGAGCGCACCCGGATTCTGCGCCCCGGCAACTATGGCCCGCAGTGTCCAGGCAGAGGGATCGCAGTCTATCACAAATCTTTTGGCGATATATGCGTACTCAATCTGCTGGGGCGGTTCACACTGGACAACAACACAGACAATCCCTTTCCGATTGCAGACGGGTATATGGCAGAAATACAGGAAAAGATAATCCTTGTGGACTTTCATGCGGAAGGGACGAGTGAGAAGCGCGCCATGGGGTATCTTCTGGACGGTAAGGCTTCCGCTGTGTGGGGTACCCACACCCATGTCCAGACCTCGGATGCCGCTGTTCTTCCGAAAGGGACCGGATACATTACCGATCTTGGCATGACGGGGCCGATTCACTCCGTTCTTGGTATTGATCCGGAGCAGAGCATCGGAAAGTTCATGGGGGATCCTCCACAGCGCTATGAATCCGGGAAAGGTCCCTGTAAGATGGAAGGCTGTATTTTTACGATTGATACGGAAACCGGCCGCTGTCTGGAGGCTGAGGCTGTGAGACTCACATGAGAACATTAAAGCTCATTCATGGGGCGGATTTTCACCTTGACTCCCCTTTCCAGGGACTTACTGCTGCCAAGGCGTCAATGCGGCGCGAAGAGCAGCGCCAGATGCTGCGTCGACTCGCTGAGTTGGCTCAGCGGGAAGGGGCCGACCTGATGCTTCTCGCAGGAGATCTCCTGGATTCCGGGAACACCAGATCCGGAACCGGAGAAGAACTGCTTCACTGGCTCGGTCAGGTTCCCTGTCCGGTGATTATTGCGCCGGGAAGTCAGGACTGGTACTGCGACCGCTCCCCCTGGGCCAGGCTGGAGCTGCCGGAAAATGTAACAGTTTTCAAAGATCGGGCCATGCATCTGGTCTCAGTTCCCTCTGTAAATGCCCGTATCTATGGTGCTGCCTTTACCGGTCCCACGTCCCCGTCGCTTTTAAAGGGATTCCATGCGGACAGGAAGCCCGGTATGTATAACCTTCTCTGTATCCATGGCGAAGTCAGTAACCCCTCTTCCCCGTATAATCCGATCAGCGAGGAGGATCTGGCTGCAAGCGGGATTGACTATGCTGCGCTCGGTCATGTTCACAGCGCAAGCGGTCTGATGCAGAGCGGCGGATGTCGCTATGCATGGCCCGGCTGTCCGGAAGGCAGAGGATTTGAAGAAACGGGATCAAAAAGCCTCTATGTGGTGGAACTGCAGCAGGGAGAATGCCAACTCCGTCCTGTCCAGATTGCAACACGGCAGTATCACAGTCTGACGCTGGATATTACCGAAAAGGATCCTCTCCTCCTGATCCACACTTCTTTGCCGGATGACACGGTAAGAGATGTCTATCGTATCACGCTGACCGGAGATACCCCTGAGGCTCCGAACCTGCAAAAACTGCATCAAAATCTGGACGAGATGTTTTTCTCCCTGCAGCTGAGGGACCGTACCCGTCCCAGCCAGGACATCTGGAACAGCATCGGCGAAGATACCCTTCGCGGTCTGTTTCTGAGCAAACTCCGTGCTCTGTATGACAAATCACAGACCGATGCCGACCGGTTCAGAATTGAACAGGCTGCCCGCTGGGGTCTGGCTGCGCTGGAAAACGGCGAGGAGGTGGCGGTGCATGAAAATCCGTAAGTTGCAGGCCTCTTTCGGTAAGCTTCACGGTGAAACACTGTCTTTTCACGGCGGGCTGAATGTGATCTATGCCCCGAACGAGAGTGGAAAGAGTACCTGGTGTGCCTTTATCCGCAGCATGCTCTATGGGATTGACACATTAGAAAATCCCCGGGGAAACCTGCTGCCTGACAGGACACGCTATTCTCCCTGGTCCGGCGCTCCGATGGAAGGTACGATGGAAGTCACGGCAGACAACTGCGACCTGATCCTGACCAGGACGACGGTTGCACACAATGCCCCGATGCGGGAATTTTCCGCTGTCTACGCATCCAGCGGAGCTCCGGTGGATGGGATGAACGGGCGCAACTGTGGTGAGCTGCTCACAGGCGTTACCAAGGATGTTTTTCGAAGAACCGCCTTCATCGAACAGGGTGCCATAGTCATGAGCGGAAGTCCTGAGCTGGAAAAGCGGATCCAGACCATCGTATCCAGC
Source organism: Oscillospiraceae bacterium (assembly GCA_902798545.1). Classification (GTDB taxonomy): domain Bacteria; phylum Bacillota; class Clostridia; order Oscillospirales; family Oscillospiraceae; genus Limivicinus. Next base: position 69,412 of record CADBWQ010000011.1, on the reverse strand, counting down.
GGTGAGGAACAGTCCTCCTTCTCCGAGGCGGACGAGCGACTTCAGCTTTGGCAGAACCGGCGCCGCAACGGTCGTAAAGGCATGCTGCCTGCGCTGGAGAGCGAGATGGCGGACGCACAGAATCTTCTGAATGAAATGGAGAGCTCCGTCAACAGCGTGCAGGAGATGGAAAACAAGCTGGAGGAGATCAAGCACCAGTGCGCACAACTGGAAAACCAGGTGACAGAAGCGCGCCGCCGCCAACGTACAGACGCACTGACTCGGCTGAGGAACGGGCGCGCTCTCGTTCAGGAGCGCAGCGACAGTCACGACGCGGCGCTTGCCGAGCTCTCAAGGGCCCGAGAAGCTTTGCGCCGAAGTGACTTTGGCGACAAGACTGGCGAGGAGCTGAGAGCGGAATTGGAGATGGACCGCACAGCACTGGACGGGCTGGTACCGGAACCCAGTACGCGTACCGGGCTGCTGCCTGCCATTCTCTGCTCATTTCTCGCAATTCTGACGGCAGCCTTCTACGGTGTGACAAACAAACTGCCTCTGATTCTTGCCGCCGGCCTTTTCTGCATCGGTGCAATTCTTTTTTTCATGCGCTATTCCCAGCGCCGGCAGGAATCCCAGTCTGTACTCACCCAGCGGGATATGATCTTGCGAAAATACAAGATCTCTGTAGCCGATGACATGGATGGCATTCTTCGAAGACATCTCCAGTTGGAAGAGGACGTCCGAAAAGCGGAAGCAGAAGAAAAGCGCAGCCGGGAAAGTCTGGAAACCGCCGGCCGCCAGCTGCACGAGCTGGAAGAGACCGCCGTCAATGAACTGGACTTCACAAGCGGCGATACCGAGGCTGCCTGTTTGAGCCGCGAACTTCAGCGCCGTCGCAATGACGCTTCGGAACTTGCGGCAAGAATCTCCGGCATCAATGGCAGGCTCAGCGCGATGGGAGATCCGCTGGTTCTCTCCAGTACACTGTATACCATGAGGGAACGTTACGATACCATGCAATCCGAATATGAGGCGATCACCCTGGCGGAAGAAACTCTGCGTCAGGCGGATTCAGAGATTCAAAGCCGCTTTTCTCCCGAACTCAGCAGCCTTGCCGCCCGGTATATGTGTGAGATGACCGGCGGGCGTTATGAGGATGTCATGATCGGACAGGACTTTTCCGCAAAGGCCCGTTCCAAAGACGACAGCGAAGCACATGACGCAGAATATCTCAGCGCCGGGACCATGGACCTCATGTATCTGGCTGTCAGGCTGGCAGTCTGCGAACTTGCGCTGCCATCCGGAGAACCCTGCCCTCTGATCATCGACGATGCGCTTGTGAATCTGGATAATACGCGCTATGAACAGGCCATGTCCCTTTTAAAGAAAATCGCACTGACCAGGCAGGTAATCCTGTTCACGTGCAGACGGGAGTGATGGAATCATGCCGGCAGTCCTTGTAAACACAGCGACGGTTCTTGTGGGAAGCCTGATCGGAATCCTTTTTCGCAACCGTCTCAGGGAGAGTCTGCGGAACGCCGTGATGAAAGCGCTGGGTCTCTGTACAATACTGATCGGGATATCCAGTGCGATTGCAACGCAGAATCTGCTCTGTGTCATTCTTTGCATGGTCGTTGGTACCGTAATCGGGGAGCTTCTGAAGATCGATGATGGTATTGAGCACGCCGGTGATGCCATCAAGGCAAAGCTGCTCAAGGGAAAAGGAAGCAGTGAGAGCCGTTCCATGGAGAATTTTACGGACGGTTTTGTATCCGCGAGCATTCTGTTCTGTATCGGTTCCATGACCATCATGGGCTCTCTCGAGGCTGGGATCCGGCATGATTACAGCATCATCTATGCCAAGAGTATGATGGATTTTGTTTCCAGCATGGCTTTTGGCGCCGCAATGGGCTTTGGTGTCACCTGCTCTGCTGCTTTTGTGCTTGTTTTTGTTTTTCAGGGCGCTCTGACGTTGCTGGCGGGTGTTCTCGGCTCCGCGCTCTCGGAGGCCGCAGTCACCGAGATGAGCGCGGTCGGCGGTGTGATTCTCCTGGGTATGGCACTGAACCTGCTTGAATGCAGCAGGGAGCGTATCAAAGTAGCCAATATGCTTCCCGCCATTTTTCTCCCCATTCTCTGGGTTTCCGTATTGAGCTGACCGCAGCTTTCAGCCCCTTGCTCTTTCAATTCATAAATACTGCTATGAACAAATACAACCGGAAACCGGCAGACGCCGATTTCCGGTTGTATTTGTTTACCGCGCTCCCGCTGCTGCAGCGTCCTGAACACGAAGATAATAATTCCTCAAATCCGGACAGTTCATCAGCATCTCTGCCTCTTCCGGGAAGTCCCTTGTGATCCTCGTGACACAGCGAATACAGAAGCCATCACGTGCTCTGCTGCTCTGTCTCAGCACGTTCTTGAACCCCCAGGTGTGTGTTGTATAATCCTGACGGAAAACTTCTTCCATCTCCATCAGGAAAGCCATTGTCTGCCCTTCCGCTGCCGCGCACATGGGCAGGATCCTTTGCTCGGCAAAACACATTGTCTGTACAGGAGTGAGTCCATCTGTCTCAACATTCTCCAGGAACTGAAATACCGCATCGACATAAGCATCACGAAATCCGGCATTCTTAATGTACAGGAAGGCTGTGTTGGCCGGACGAATTCTGAAATCCCAGTTTTCAGGGAACCGGTATCCGTTTTTCATTCGGAAGGCCGACCGTTCCGGATAAGTTCGTGGATTCAAAGCCTCAGCATGGGCGGCCACGACGTCGGCAGTCAGTTTCTGCTCAACGCTCTCCCAGAGGATCAAATCCGTATCCAGCATGACACAGGGAGTCGTCATTGTTTTCAGCGCCGCAAGCTTTCCTGCCGCCCAGAACGCAAACGGATCGACCACTTCGTCCAAGCTGTCCAGGGCTTCTTCCGTCTCATTCCAGAAAACTGTAATATTCTTTTCTCTGAAACAAGCAGCCCCTGCACGATCCGTAATCATGCGGATTTTCCCGCTGTGTCTGCGCCATTCCAGCGCAGACAGGATCGCAGTGAGCTGCTCATAGTCCGGAAACAGTATTTCACCCTGGTTCCTGCACCTGTTCGGTGCGGACCAGAAGGAATGAAACGCTTCCATACTCAGATCAGTTGCAGGCCATAGCCAAGGCCGCATCCACTTCCGAACTCTTCGGAGCCGGGAAATGAGCTCCACCAGACTCCGCCGAAAGAGCTCCACCACGCTTCCGGAATCTCCATCCACCAGGTTTCGGAAGAAGTGTTCCACCAGGTCTCAGCGGATGATCCGAATAAGGCTTCCCGCACAGGGCCAGTCCAGGAAGATGGTACGGCCCCACTCCAGGAACTCGGGACCGGCACGACCCATGCGCTCGACATATATGTTTCCGCATTGTCAGAACCTGCATTGCTCATCGGATCCGGTTTGTCCGCCTGTGACCTCTCGATCATCTCTCCATACTGCTTCCACCATTCACTCTGTAACATGATATCCCATACAAACTGAAGATTGTCCTGTCCACTCATGACTCTGATAATCCTCTCTTTCGTCGAAACAGCCGGATGAACCACCGGGCAAAAATGTCCCATTGAATAATTTATTATATCAAAACACCACTATGAATTACAACACTTTCTTGCAAAAATAAGAATATTTTCCCATTCAGTACTGCAGAATCACTGACCATGCTTCAATCAGTTTCTCCAGCGTCCAGGAAGCATTGGCAGGGCTGGTAGAAGGCAGGCAAAATGCCTCACGGCCGATCATCGGCTGCGTGTATTGTGTATAGAGCTGGAACGCCTTTTTCCCATTCACAAAAATCTGACGAATGTCCGCTCCTTCCAGGATTGGAGACAGATCATTGACTTTCACATCCCGAATGCTGCTGTCAGACGAGCCTCTGATTGTGCAGGCCCCAATCACATCCCATGCTGCAATCCGGTTCTTCAGCAAAAAGGCCCTGCGCTCATCTACGGTTTCCGGGAAAGCCTGCTTATACAGCGCGGCAATAACCTGCCAGAAGCGGTTCTGCGGGTGGCCATAAAAATAAGCCACCTCACGGGACTTGACCGAGGGGAAACTCCCCAGGACCAGAATTCTGGAGTCGGCATTCCAGGTCGGAGGAATGGGGTGCACAATGTGCTCTGCCTCCCGGGACTTTTTCATCATATGTTCTCCTCCTGTGTTTTCGTTCCGCAATACACGAACCACAGTTTTACAGCAAAGGGTTTACAGGTGTTTCTATTTTAACAGGTTTGCTCCGTTATGACAATTCTTTTTGCCGGTGATGTTCCATATCATTTTGTTCGCCATGATTCCCCTTTTTTCTATTGTTCTTTTTTGTCCTTTCGCCTGCCCGGGCTGAACTCTGTCTGTATGAGCATCTCAGGTTCTTTGTATTCTCCATTTCATGGTTGGAAATGGAAAATCCTTCGGCACACTGTTTCCCGGATTCTGTACAAAACGCCAGTTGACAAATCAGACTGCGACCTTTATAATCTGAACAACTTTAAGACGACCCTGTGAGATCGGCAAGAGAAAGTGGATATTCCCGGGCATATCATGCCTGTTTCTGCCTTGCCGTTTGGGTAAGGTTTTCTTTTTGGAGGATTTGGAATGCTTGTTTTCGATCAGGTCAAAAAAATCGGAATAGAGGCAGAACAGCCCTTCGTTGAGAGCTGTGACGGTTTTTTTCCCCGTTTCAATAAAAGCGAATACGTGATGTTTCCCGGTTTCTGTGATGTGCATGTGCATTTTCGCGAACCGGGTTTTTCTTATAAGGAGACCATTCTCTCAGGAGCACGTGCAGCTGCCGCTTCCGGTTACACAGCTGTCTGTACAATGCCAAATCTGAACCCTGTCCCGGATTCTCTTGAGCATCTTCGTATTCAATTGAATAAAACGGCCGAAGCCCCCGTAGCAGTTCTCCCCTATGGTTCGATCACTGTTGATGAGAAGGGCGCCGCGCTTTCAGATCTGGAAGACCTCGCCCCCTGGGTGGTGGCATTTTCTGATGATGGAACAGGCGTAGCTGACGATGGTATCATGCGGGAGGCTATGCAGCGCTGTAGAGCACTTGGAAAAATCGTTGCTGCCCATTGCGAAGACATGCGCTATGAGGATCCGCGGGAGCGTGAGTGGAGGGAGATTGAGCGTAATATCCGTCTTTCAGATGAAACTGGCTGTGCCCTGCACATCTGTCACATTTCCACAAAGGAATCTGTCTCTTTGATCCAGGACGCAAAACGCTCCCATATTGACGTCACCTGTGAGACTGCTCCGCATTATCTTCTGCTGAATGATTCTCTTCTGGAGGATGACGGTCGTTTCAAGATGAACCCTCCAATTCATTCCGCAGATGACCAGGATGCTCTGCTTGAAGCACTGTCAGACGGTACCATCGACATGATCGCAACAGATCATGCACCTCACTCTGCAGAAGAAAAGAGCCGTGGTTTCAGGAAGAGCCTGAACGGTATTGTCGGTTTGGAGACTGCTTTCCCCGTGCTGTACAGCAGGCTTGTCACTAATCATATGATATCTCTTGAACAACTGGTTTCCCTGATGTCCGACCATCCAAAGAAACGATTCGGCATCTCGAGTAACGGAGATTTTACCGTCTGGGATCTCGAGGATAAACGCACCATCGATCCGTCCCGGTTTCTATCCATGGGCAAATCAACACCATTCGACGGCTGGTCTGTCTGTGGCACCTGCCTGCTGACTGTTCATCGCAATAATGTTATCTTTTCGAAGGAGAATGAAACATGGCAAAACGTACTGATGTAAAGAAAGTTCTGATTATCGGTTCCGGTCCCATCGTGATCGGTCAGGCGGCCGAGTTCGACTATGCGGGAACACAGGCATGCCTTGCATTGCGGGAAGAGGGATATGAAGTTGTTCTCGTGAATTCCAATCCCGCTACCATTATGACCGATACCGTGATCGCAGACAAGGTCTACATGGAGCCTCTCACCCTGGAATATGTTGCCAAGATTCTGCGCTATGAGCGTCCGGATGCGATCGTTCCGGGCATCGGCGGCCAGACCGGATTAAACCTGGCCATGCAGCTGGAGCGAAAGGGCATTCTGCGGGAGTGCGGTACAAAGCTTCTGGGTACCAGTTCCTCTTCCATTGAGCGTGCCGAAGACCGGGAGCTTTTCAAGGAGATGTGCCAGTCCATCGGTGAACCGGTGATTCCATCAGAAATCACCTATAATCTGGATGAAGCCAGAGCTGCTGCGGATCGGATCGGCTATCCGGTTGTGCTGCGTCCCGCATTCACCCTGGGCGGTACAGGGGGTGGATTTGCCAACAGCGAGGCGGAACTGATTGAGATCGGCACAAACGCCTTCCGTCTCTCCCCTGTGCATCAGGTTCTGATTGAGAAAAGTGTCAAGGGTTACAAGGAAATCGAATTTGAAGTCATGCGTGACTCCAACGACCACGCCATCACAATCTGTGGTATGGAGAATGTTGATCCAGTGGGCGTCCACACCGGTGACTCCATCGTTGTTGCCCCCATTCTGAGTCTGAATGAGCACGACATGAAGATGCTCAACGACAGTGCGCTGAAGATCATCCGTGAACTGAAGATTGAAGGTGGCTGCAATGTGCAGTTTGCGCTGCATCCAGAGACATCGGAGTACTTCCTCATCGAAGTCAACCCCCGCGTCTCGCGTTCCTCTGCCCTCGCCTCCAAAGCCAGCGGATATCCCATTGCCCGCGTGACAGCCAAGATTGCCATGGGCATGGCCCTTGAAGAGATCCCTGTCGCCGGCGGTACAGCTGCCATGGAGCCCAGCCTCGACTACATCGTGGCAAAGTTTCCCCGCTTCCCCTTCGATAAGTTTCCTGATGCCCCCAATACCCTCGGTACGCAGATGAAAGCCACCGGTGAAGTCATGGGAATCGGTTCGAATCTTGAGGAGTGCTTTCTCAAATCCGTCCGTTCTTTGGAGACCGGTGTATATCATCTGCACAGTGCGAAGTTCGACACGTGGTCTGACGATGAACTGCTGACCTACATCGGGGAATTCCGGGATGACAATATTTTTGCCATAATTGAGCTGCTGCGCAGAGGCGTTTCCGTTGACAGGCTGCATGAGATCACCATGATCACCGAGCTGTTCCTGGAATCGCTTCAGAAGATCGTCCGTATGGAAGAAACACTTGCATCACATGTCAATGATATCGACGTTCTCCGGGAAGCCAAGAAAATGGGATTCTCTGACCGATGGATTTCGAAAGTCTGGCATCTTGAGGAAACCGAGCTCTATGCCCGGCGTAAAAAACTCGGCATCACGCCAGTGTTCCGTATGGTCGATACGCTCCACACGGGTAAGTACATCGCCTACCTGTATTCCTCCTACAGCGGAGTGAATGACAGCCGTCTCACGGACAAGAAGAAGATCGTTGTCCTTGGCGCCGGCCCCATCCGTATCGGGCAGGGCGTGGAATTCGATTATTCCACCGTGCATGCAGTCCAGACAATCAAGCGGGCAGGTTATGAGGCCATCATCATCAATAACAATCCCGAAACGGTTTCCACAGACTACACCACCGGCGACAAACTCTACTTTGAACCTCTGACCCCGGAAGATGTTATGGCAATCATCGACTTTGAGCAGCCTGAGGGTGTCATTGCTTCTCTGGGCGGTCAGACTGCAATTAACCTCGCCCAGCCCCTGATGGATCGCGGGGTCAGGATCATCGGCACAGACTGTGCTGCCATCGAGCGTGCGGAGAATCGCGACAGCTTTGAGAAGATTCTTCTCGATCTCAATATCCCCCAGCCACGCGGCTGTGCCGTGACGAACATCGAAGACGGTGTGCAGGCAGCCGCAGAGATCGGATACCCCGTACTGGTGAGACCAAGCTTTGTCCTGGGCGGTCGTGCGATGGAGATTGTAGCCAGCGAGGATATGCTGAGGCACTACCTGAAGACCGCCGTGGAGATCGACGCGGATAAACCGGTTCTGGTTGATAAGTACATTCAGGGCAAAGAGGTCGAAGTTGACGCCATCTGTGACGGACGAGATGTCTTTGTACCCGGTATTATGGAGCTGGTGGAACGGACAGGTGTCCACTCCGGCGATTCAATCAGTGTATATCCGGCTTTCTCCATCTCCAACAAAGTCAAAGGCATCATCCTCCAGTATGCCAAAAAACTTGGGCTTGGGATCGGAATCGTCGGACTGTATAACATTCAGTTCATCGTCGATCGGGAGGAAAATGTCTTTATTATCGAAGTCAATCCCCGCTCCAGCCGTACCGTTCCCTTTCTGTCCAAATCCACGGGTTATTCTCTGGCAGACATTGCTACAGAAGTCATTCTCGGCAAGAGCTTGAAAGAACAGGGCATTTTCGATCTTTACCCGGCGGAGAAAAAACGCCATTATGTCAAAGTTCCCGTTTTCTCCTGGAACAAAATCAAGGGTCTCGATGCATATCTCTCTCCTGAAATGAAGTCCACCGGCGAAGCCATCGGATATGATGACAAGCTCAGTCGTGCCATGTACAAGGCGCTGCAGGCTTCCGGCATGAAACTGCAGAACTATGGGACTGTCTTTGTTACACTGGCAGACGAAGACAAAGAAGAGGCTCTCCCCCTGGTGAGGCGATTCTATGACATGGGCTTTAATATTGAGGCCACCGTGGGCACGGCAACTTATCTGAAGGAACACGGGATCCGTACACGTAAACGCCGCAAAATCAGCGAGGGCAGTGATGAGATTCTTGAGTCTATCCGGGCCGGTTATGTCAGCTATATTATCAATACCCGTGCCATCCGTCGGGGCGCCCACTACGAGGATGGCGTGGCAATCCGCCGCTGTGCAACAGAGAACAATGTGACAATCTTCACTTCTCTGGATACTGTACGGGTTCTGCTGGATGTGTTGGAAGAGACCACAATCACCGTCAGCACAATCGACAGTTGATCTGATATGAACTGATATGAAAACAAACTTGAAGCAGAATGTACCGCATGACTCGGTTTTCTGCCTGACGGAAAATCGGATCCTCACGGATCGAGTACATCTTCTCCGCTTCACGGGTGATACCTCCTCAATCAAGGCTCCCGGTCAGTTTGTCTCTGTTGAGCTGCCCGGTATGTTCCTTCGCAGACCTTTCTCGGTCTGCGACTGGGACAGCGAGAGTTTCTCCGTGATCATCGACCGGGTCGGGGAAGGGACCGCGCTTTTGCACGGACTTTCCTGTGGTGTGGAGCTGCCCGTACTCACAGGGCTTGGCAATGGCTTTCAGTTAGAGTCTGGAGCGGCAGCACCGGTTCTGGTCGGCGGCGGGACAGGTCTTTCCCCTCTTGTCGGTCTAGCCAGGCGGCTGCGGGAGTCCGGAGTATATCCCCGTATTCTGCTTGGCTTCCGTGAGGCCCATGACCGTTTCGGCGCAGATCTGTTTGACGGGTTCGACACACAATATGCCAGCGATTTATTTGAAGAACTTGAGAAAATGCCGCACGACTATATATACGCCTGCGGTTCTGAAGCAATGATGATGGAGCTTCTGCGCCGGGACGGGTCAGACGCTCAGGTTGCTTTCGATGTGCGCATGGGATGCGGATTCGGTGTCTGCATGGGCTGTGCCAGGAAGACCCGGGACGGCATGAAGCGGGTCTGTAAGGACGGGCCTGTATTCCGGAAGGAGGAGCTGCTGTGGGAGAACTGAGTGTCACACTCTGCGGGATTGAGCTGGGCAATCCCATCATTCCCGCCTCCGGGACTTTTGGTTACGGTGCAGAGTTTTCCGCGCTGTACGATCTGGATATTTTGGGAAGTTTTTCCTTCAAAGGAACAACTCGCAATCCCAGAGAAGGCAATCCCCTTCCACGGATTGCCGAGTCTCCGGACGGCATGCTCAACGCCGTCGGTCTTCAGAATCCGGGTGTTAACCGGGTGATCGCAGAAGAACTGCCCAGACTCAAGAGGTCGTTTCACAAGCCGGTCATGGCAAATGTCAGCGGCTTTTCCATTGAAGACTATGCCGAAACCTGTGCAAAGCTGGATCAGGAAGAACAGATCGGCTGGCTTGAGGTCAACATCAGCTGTCCCAATGTGCACGGTGGCGGCATGAGTTTTGGCACCGACCCCTGTCAGGCCGCAGCTGTGACCCGTGCTGTCAAAGAAGTTACCACAAAGCCCGTCATCATGAAGCTCACACCGAACGTGACAGATATTGCTGCGATTGCAAAAGCCTGTGAAGACGCAGGTGCTGACGGCCTCAGCCTGATTAACACGGTGACCGCCATGCGCATTGACCTGAAGACGCGCCGCCCTGTCCTGGCAAATACGACGGGAGGGCTCTCAGGTCCGGCCGTGTTCCCTGTCGCGCTGAGGGCCGTCTGGCAGGTGTATGAAGCTGTCAGGATCCCTGTTGTTGGTTTGGGCGGCATCTCCAGTGCGGAAAATGTCATTGAAATGATGCTGGCCGGTGCGACGGCGGTCGAGGTCGGTGCTGCCAATCTTCGCGACCCCTTCGCCTGCCCAAAGATTATCTCGGCACTTCCGAAAACAATGAAAAATTATGGTATCAGCAGTCTGAAAGAGATCATAGGAGGAGCTCATGCAAAATAGAGATGTCATTATTGCCTGCGATTTTGCTTCCGCTGACGAAACACTGCATTTTCTGGATCGCTTCTGCGATGAACGCCCATTTCTGAAAATCGGGATGGAGCTGTATTACGCAGAAGGGCCGGAGATCGTCCGGACGCTGAAAAACCGTGGCCACCGGGTGTTTCTGGACCTCAAGCTCCATGATATTCCCAATACCGTAAAAAAGGCCATGCGCGTTCTCTCTGGTCTCGGTGCGGATATTGTCAATCTTCACGCCGCAGGAACAAGGGCTATGATGGAGGCTGCGCTGGAAGGGCTGACAAGGCCGGACGGTTCCCGTCCGCTGCTCATCGCAGTAACCCAGCTGACCAGCACCGATCAGTCTGCCATGGAGCATGAGCTACTGATTCCTCGTCAGCTGGATGAAGTCGTCATTCACTATGCAAAGAATGCATCCGCTGCAGGGCTTGACGGCGTGGTCTGCTCCCCATTGGAAGCGGGGAAGGTCCACAGCGCCTGTGGAGCAAACTTTCTTACCGTGACCCCAGGCGTTCGCTTTGCTGACGGCGACAAAGGCGACCAGAAACGCGTCACTACGCCTGGAGACGCGAAGCTTCTGGGCAGTGATTACATCGTGGTTGGACGCCCGATTACATCAGCTGCAGACCCGGTTGCCGCCTGGCAGCGCTGCGTGAAAGAATTCTGCTGATGACGAGACCGCCTCCTAAAAAGGCGGTCTTCTTTCTTCTGCTCTCATTTATCGTTTCCGTCGAAGCCGTACCGGTTTGGCTCAATAACGGTCGGATTCCTCCTGGTTCGCTTTATTTTTTATTGCAGCTGCAGGAAAAATAAGTTATAATAACTTTCACGAACCGTCAAGTTAACATACCGTTATTCGAAGGGAATGATATTGTGAAGATCATCAAGCTGATCCTTGGAATTCTCTGTATCCTGCTCGCAGGTTTCGTTGCCTTCCAGTCTTTTTTTCTGGGAAGCGGCAACGCTCTTTTCAAACCGCTGGAGGTCAGCGGCACCATCGCCATCATCATAATTGCCCTCATGTCCATCTGCGGACTGACAATGACTTTCACTTTCAGGAGCAGCGGAGTCGGAGGCGAAATGTTCTGTATTCTTCTTCTCTCCCTCGCCACCGTTGCAGGTGTTCTCTTCAGAGGGAACATTCCTGAGCTCCGGCCCTGGACCTGGATCTGCCTCGCGCTGGATGTCATTAATCTGCTTTTCCTGTTTGCGAAATAATGTCCCGTTGACGGAGGAGTGAGTGAACGATGAAAACTTGTCCAAAATGCAGTGAGATCTGCAGCAACAAAAGCAATTTCTGCTCAAATTGCGGTTATGCCTTCGGCGACGCAGGCAAAGAACCTCAGGATTCTGAACAGCCTGTTGCCGCGGCTCCCGGCATCGCTGAGCCGGCCCCTGACACACCTGATACAGCCGGACGGGAGCTTCGCACGGGACCTTTGGAAGAGGCTGTCCTGACGCTCCCGCCTGAAGCTGAGATAGCATCTGAGCCCGAAGTCTATATCGAACTCGTGAGAATTGCCGATGACGAAGCGCTTATCATGCCTTCGGAGATTTATATCGACAATGACTACGTCGGCACTCTGGAATATGATTCCAGGAAAAAATATCCTGTCCAGTACGGAAAACATATTGTCGTCATTGAGACCGGTGAACAGCGTCGGACGAGGCAGTTTGATAATTCGAAGAGTGCGCCTGTTCAGGTTTATCGCTATACGGTCCGCCCGCACAACGCTCCGCAGAAATCCTCTCATCCCCGAAAAAAGAAGCACATCTTTGCAAAGGTGATCTGCACGCTTTTTGTTCTGGCGGCCGGATGCGCAATGTTTCTGCCGAAGGATATCATCGGTAAGGTTGTTCCGTCCCGCGTGAAAGAACAGGTCTCCAACTGGGTGCAGATTCTTTCCTCTGTTGAGAATGCAAACAACGAGCCGGGGGCACCTGCCGAAAGCACAACCCCTGAATCTGCTGATCCTGCTGTGCAGGAGAGCGCTGATCCTGCTGTTCCTTCAGAGAATCCTTCTGTGGAGTCAGCCGCAGAGGATTCTCCAAACGCAGAAGGGTACAGCCAGATCTATGAGGAATATGCCGGAAAGCTTCGGGATGCAACGCCGGGTCTGATTGAGGAGTTCAACCGCGAAGCGGCATCCAACACCGGTGGGATCACCGGTCTTGCAGAGATCAACAACGCAAAGATCTCCAAGCTTTCCGATATCTCAAACGAAGGTATCGAAAAAATGGCGGATTACATGTGGATCCATGGCTCCGGCGATTACTCCGAATATTCTCAGTGGGCGGATAAGCTGAATGCGGTCTATACCGAAGAGGCGCAGAAGATCACCGATTCCTATATGGCTGCCGGTGTAGAAAGCCTCGGATAAGTTCAAACTGTACGGGTTCATCCTGCGATCCTGTAACCCCCGGTGGAATGAGAAATCATTCCACCGGGGGTTTTGTCTGGTCGACTGCTTTTTAAGACAGATGCCCTGTGTTTTCATTTTTTTCATATTTTCATCTGCTTTTCCTAAGTTTGCTCTAAGTTTCGCCTGTTATCCTGAGTGCAACATAAGGAATGAGGTGACAAGGTCATGGCAGGTGCCATTTTTGAACGCCACGAGATGAAGTTTCTACTAAACAGCAGGCAGCGTTCTATGCTGGAGCGTGTAATCAAATCCAGGATGCGCCCCGATGAACACGGAGAGAGCACGATCTGCAATATCTATTATGATACTCCGGACTATCTGCTGGTCCGCCGCTCTCTGGATCATCCTGTATATAAGGAGAAAATCCGCATGCGCAGCTACGGTCCTGCTTATGAAGACGATCCGGTTTTTCTGGAACTGAAGAAGAAATACAAAGGCGTCGTTTACAAACGGCGGATTTCTCTCCCGCTCAGCGAGGCGGAAGCCTTCATGCGCCGGGAGATTCCCATGCCGCAGAATTCACAGATTGGCAGGGAAATCGACTGGTTCTGCCTTTCCTACCAGGATCTGACACCGGCGGCGCATATCAACTATGACCGGAACGCATGGTTCGATCGCAGTGATCCGGAGCTGCGTATTACCTTTGACCGCAACATTCTCTGGCAGAACGAAGACTGCAGTCTTTCGGCGCTTCCCTGCGGACATGCACTGTTGAATGCCGGAGAATCTCTCCTGGAGATCAAGACGGCGTCATCCATCCCGATGTGGCTGGTCTCAGCACTTGACGAAGCAGGTATTCGCAAAACCAGCTTTTCAAAATACGGCTCCGCCTACAGAGCAATGCTGACAAATTTCAATACAAGAGGTGTTTCCTGTGCTTGATTCTATTCTTACTTCCCTTTACAGCGGCAGCCTGAGTGTCTCGTTGCCCGTTTTTCTGCTTATCACATTCTCGGCCCTGGTGCTTGGTCTGGTCTATGCGCTTCTTTATCGTTCTGTGGAGCATTGCAGCAAGAGCTTTGCCCTGACGCTTTCTCTGCTGCCCGCTGTGGTTGCCGTTGTGATCCTGATGGTTAACGGCAGTATCGGTGCAGGAGTCGCTGTAGCCGGTACCTTCTCCCTCGTGCGTTTCCGTTCGGCACCGGGCAGTGCAAAAGAGATTCTCTCTGTCTTCATCGCCATGGCCCTGGGACTTACCTGTGGGATGGGATTTCCTCTGCTGGCAGCTGTCTTCACACTGGTCATCTGTGCTGTCTTCTTTCTGTTCACCAGGCTTGTTTTTGCCGAGAATATGCTTGAGCAGGAAAAGACTCTGCAGATTACCATCCCGGAAGACCTGGAGTACGCCAGTCTGTTTGACGACATCTTCGCGCGGTACACTTCCGGCGCAAAGCTTGTCCGTGTCAGAACCACCAATCTTGGTTCTTTGAACCGTCTTACTTATGAAATCTGTATGCGCGAAGCCGGTACGGAAAAAGCAATGATCGATGAACTCCGCTGCCGCAACGGTAATCTTGAAATCAATCTCGCTGCCCGCAGCGAGGACGGCGAACTGTGAAAAGGAGATGCTATAACATGTTCAAGTCCATCAGCAGTCTCAGGGACACAGCAATGCGTGCGCTCCCTTATTTCTTTACAATCTGTCTTTTCTTTTCCCTGATGATTGTCATGTTCAAAGACAGCGCCAGTGCAGAGAGCACAGGCAGCCCCGAAGAGGAATCACTTCCGGAATACAATATTGTCCTCAGCGACAGCGGGAGCAGCAGCGACTGCAGTACCGTGACTGTCACCGGAAGCCGCATCACCATCACTGAAACAGGCAGCTACCATGTAAGCGGATCACTTTCTTCCGGGCAGCTGCGTGTCGAGACCGACAGCGACAGTAAGGTTCGCCTTATTCTGAACGGTGTTTCAATTACAAATCCCGATTCCGCAGCCATCTATGTTGTCTCTGCAGATAAGGTTGTACTCAGGCTCGCCGATGGCAGCAGCAACACCCTCACTACCGCCGGAAGCTTTGTACAGACTGATGAAAACAATGTTGACGCAGTCGTCTTTTCCAAAGACGATCTGACTGTCAGCGGAGGCGGCAGCCTCACTGTGAACACACCGGACGGACATGGGATTGTCAGCAAGGATGACCTGAAGATCAAGGGTGGAAATCTTTCCGTGACAGCCGGCCGGAAGGCGCTGAGTGCCAATGACACCCTTACAGTAGAAGACGGTATTCTCAGCCTCAATGCGGGTACTGAAGGAATGGAAGCAACTTATGTGCTGTTAAACGGCGGTTCTGTCAGCATTCAGGCCGGAGACGACGGCATCAACGCCACCTGGAACTCTGATACATTGAGTCCGGGAGTGGAAATCAACGGCGGGAGCATCAGCATTGCTATGGGTCCCGGTGATACCGACGGCATTGATTCCAATGGCAGTCTGATTATAACCGGCGGGTCCATTGACATCACAGGCAGTTCCAGTTTTGATTGTGACGGTCAGGTGTCTTTCACGGGAGGCACAGTCATTGTGAACGGTCAGCAGGTCGATACGATTCCAAGTCAGATGATGGGCGGAATGGGCCGGGGCGGACGAGGAAACATGGCAAAGGACGGTCAGTTTAACAACGACACAGTTGGAGCCGACGGAAGCACCCTGTATGAGCACGCAGGCCGTCAGGACAGTTTCGGAGACTTAAACGGCTTGCCGGACGGTGGTATAATGGGGCCAGGTGGGCAGCACAATCACGGCAGCTTTGGCGCTGCTCCTGGCAGTACCTGGTAACAGTACGGATCATTTCTCCATATCTTTTAAACAGCGGCAGCCTCTTCTGCCGCTGTCTCTGTATATTGAAACATTGCTCATACCCCGCATGCAATGCAAAAATGCGCCTCTCACCGTACAAGAGTTTGTATAATTCGCCGATTGACAAAGCTCCATTCTGCCTATATAATCAGCACATCTTTAAGGCGACCCAGAGAGATCGGCAAGGATGAAGAGATTGACAGCGGGATAATGTCCCGTTCATTTGGCCTTGCCGTTTCGGTGAGGCTTTTGTATTTTGGAGGAAAGTGTATGATTCTTTTCCAGAGGGTCAAAAACGCGAACGCAGAGGTGAGACTGCCCTTCATCTGGGACACTTGTGCGGCCTCAGCCCGCCTTATGGCAAATTTATACTGGAATATGCCCGGTTTCTGTACGCAGACCAGTCTGCGTGGATGAACCGGGTTTTTTCATGGACAGGAGGATAATATGAACAGAGAAGTTCGAATCGCAAGAGATCTTCTTAGCATACAGGCTGTCTTTTTTCGTCCGGATGATCCGTTCACCTGGGCGAGCGGGATCAAGAGTCCTGTTTACTGCGACAATCGTCTGACCCTGACCGCTCCGGATGTACGCAACGATGTGGAATACGGTCTTATGGAGTTGCTGAAGGAGCATTATCCGGATGTCGAAGTGCTGATGGGCACCTCCACCGCCGGGATTGCGCATGCCGCCATCACAGCTCATCTGATGGGCCTGCCGATGGGCTATGTCCGTTCCGGCTCCAAGGATCACGGGAGAAAGAATCAGATTGAAGGGCGCCTTGAACCTGGCCAAAAGGTTGTTGTCATTGAGGACCTCATCTCCACAGGCGGCTCAGTTCTGGAAGTTGTGGATGTTCTGCGTGATGCAGGAGCGGAAGTGCTCGGCGTCGCAAGTATCTTTACCTATGGGATGAAAAAGGGCCTGGAACGTCTTGCGGCTGCAGAGGTCTCAAATTACAGCCTTACGAACTTTGATGTTATTACAAAGGTTGCCGCCGAAGAGGGATACATCCAGGCGGATGATGTCAGGCGCCTGATTGCCTTCCGTGATCATCCTTCGGATGAGAACTGGAGGAACGTATGACTCGCAGTCTGATTGATATTCTGGATTTCTCCCCGGAAGAACTGCAGGAGCTGATTGATACAGCAAACGACATCATCGCCCGTCCCGAAGCATACAGCCAGCTCTGCCGCGGCAAAAAACTCGCCACACTCTTTTTTGAACCCTCTACCCGGACCCGGCTCAGTTTTGAAGCGGCCATGTATGAACTGGGCGGCAATGTAATCGGCTTTTCGGAGGCACAGAGTTCCTCGGCCTCCAAAGGTGAGAGTGTCGCCGACACCGCAAAAGTTATCAGCTGCTACGCTGATATTATCGCCATGCGTCACCCAAAAGAAGGCGCGCCTCTGGTGGCAGCGATGAACGCGAGCATTCCCGTCATCAATGCCGGTGACGGCGGGCACAACCATCCTACTCAGACACTCGCGGATCTGCTCACAATCTACCGCGAAAAAGGAGGTTTTGAAAACCTCACGGTCGGATTCTGCGGCGATTTGAAGTTTGGACGCACGGTCCACTCTCTCATCAGTGCACTCTCCCGTTATCCCGGCTTGAAGCTCTATCTGATCTCACCCGATGAACTCAAGCTTCCAAGTTATGTAAAGAAGGAAGTTCTTTCCGCAAAAAATGTCTCTTATGTTCAGACCACCGATCTGGAAGGGGTCATGGCCGAGCTCGATATTCTCTATATGACACGCGTACAGCGCGAGCGTTTCTTTAATGAGGAAGACTATCTCCGTTTGAAGGACAGCTACATTCTTACTCCGGAGAAGCTTCACAATGCAAAGGAAGATCTCTGCATCATGCATCCCCTGCCCCGCGTCAATGAGATCAGCGTCGCCATTGATAATGATCCCCGGGCCTGCTACTTCAAGCAGGTTCTCTACGGCAAGTATATGCGAATGGCGCTGATTCTGAAGCTATTAAAGGAGGCGGGCAGACTGTGAATATTGATTCCATTTCGAACGGCATCGTCATTGACCACATCACTGCGGGACGCGGCATGCGACTGTATGAACTGCTCGGTCTTGAAAAGCTCGACTGCTCCGTAGCCATCATTAAGAACGTCCACAGTGAAAAACTGGGAAAGAAGGATATTATCAAAATCGACTCGGATATTCCCGTCAGTCTTGATGTGATCGGCTATGTCGATCCCGGTGTCAGTATCAACATCATCCGCAACGGTGAACTGATTGAAAAAAAGCGGATTGAGATGCCAGAAACCCTGACCAATGTTATTTTCTGTAAGAATCCCCGCTGCATCACCTCCACCGAGCAGGAGCTCAAGCATGTGTTCAAGCTTACGGACCGCGCGAACAAGGTCTACCGGTGTGTCTACTGTGAGACCAAGGCGAATTAAGTGAATGGAAGGGGCAACCATGAAGAAAGTCGGCATTGTCATGGGCAGCGACAGTGACCTGCCCGTTATCCAGAAAGCAACCAGTCTTCTGAAGGAACTGGATGTTCCCTTTGAAGTCCATGTCTACTCGGCGCACCGCACCCCTGAGCAGGCCAGATTATTTTCCGAGCAGGCCCGTGCAAACGGTTTCGGCGTTCTGATCGCCGCAGCCGGCATGGCGGCTCATCTCGCCGGCGCCATCGCTGCAAACACCACGCTGCCTGTCATCGGCATTCCCTGCAAGGGGCCGGTTCTAGACGGGCTTGATGCACTGCTCAGTACGGTTCAGATGCCCTCCGGGATTCCCGTGGCCACGGTCGGCGTCGGCAATGGCGCGAATGCCGCTCTGCTTGCGGCTGAGATTCTCGCCGTGGAGGATTCAGACCTTGCAGAGCGTCTCCGCCGGAAGCGCGAACGCGATACCATCGCCGTTCTGGAAAAGGATGCCGGCATCGCTGAGCGACTCTGATCCCCTTTTATCTTGTTTATTCTAAATTATATAAAGGAGCTACCACAATGGAAAAGAAACTCGTTTACACCGGCAAGACCAAGAACGTTTATGCGCTCGACAACGGCAATTATCTGTTGAAATTCAAAGACGACTGCACCGGCAAGGACGGCGTGTTTGATCCCGGTGAGAACTCCGTCGGCCTCACCATTGATGGTGTCGGTGATGTAAATCTCCGCATGTCCATCTATTTCTTTGAAAAGATCAATGCCGCCGGTATCCGTACCCATTATGTCAGCGCTGACCTGAACGAGACCACCATGGAAGTGCTCCCTGCCAAGGTTTTCGGCAAGGGTCTGGAAGTGATCTGCCGTTACAAAGCCGTTGGATCCTTCCTGCGTCGCTACAGCGATTACATCGAAGAAGGGGCCGATCTTCCCGCATATGTGGAGATGACCTTCAAAAATGACGAGAAGGGCGATCCTCTGGTCACCAAGGACGGCCTCATCGTTCTCGACGTGATGACCGCAGAGCAGTATGACACCATCAAGGACATGACCCAGAAGATCACTCAGATCGTCGCTGACGAGATGAAGGCCCGTGGCCTGGTGCTGTACGATATCAAGTTTGAATACGGATACGATGCAGACGGCAAGGTCATGCTGATTGATGAAATTGCCTCCGGCAACATGCGCGTCTACAAAGATGGCAAGTACATCGATCCGATGACGCTCTCCGAGCTTTTCTTCGCCTGATGGGTGGTTTTTTTGGGGCGGTATCGAAGCGGGATGTCGTACTCGACGTCTTCTTCGGTACTGACTATCACAGTCACCTGGGCACCCGGAATGCGGGTATGGCGATCTGGAGCAGAGAACACGGCTGTCAGAGGCAGATCCACTCTATTTCCAACACTCCGTTCCGGACCAAGTTTGAAAAAGACCTTGCTGACTTCAAAGGCGGCTGCTGCGGCATCGGCTGCATCAGTGATTCCGATCCCCAGCCGCTCCTGGTTCGATCACATCTGGGACTCTATGCCATCACAACCGTCGGCCAGATCAATAATGCCGAGCAGCTGGTGAACACCTACTTTTCCGACCACGGCCACCAGTTCATGGCTATGAGCTCCGGCAAAGTCAACTGCACGGAGCTGGTTGCCGCTCTTATCAACGAGCGGGACAGCCTCGTAGAGGGCATTCAGCATATGCAGCGGATGATCGACGGCTCCATGACAGTTCTCCTGATGACGGCAAAGGGTGAGATTATCGCCGCCCGGGACCAGTTTGGGCGGCTGCCGGTTCTGATCGGTAAAAACGCAGACGGACACTGTGTGAGTTTTGAGTCTTTTGCCTATCACAAGCTGGATTACGCCAACGCCTATGAACTCGGTCCCGGAGAAATCGTAAAGATCACCGCAGAAAACATAGAGACGCTCGCCCCTGCGAAAGACAAGATGAAGATCTGTGCCTTTCTCTGGAGCTATTACGGCTATCCCAACTCCAATTATGAAGGCGTCAATGTAGAGGTCATGCGCTATCGAAACGGCGAAATCATGGCCAGGGATGAGATCGTTCACGGGCAGCTGCCCAAGGTGGACTATGTAGCTGGCGTCCCCGATTCCGGTATTCCCCACGCCATCGGCTATGCCAACCGCAGCGGCAAACCTTTTGCAAGGCCTTTCGTCAAGTATACTCCGACCTGGCCGCGCTCTTTTATGCCATCCAACCAGGATGTGCGTGATCAGGTGGCCAAGATGAAGCAGATCCCGGTTCCCGAGCTCATTGAGGGAAAAAAGCTGCTCTTTGTCGATGATTCCATCGTCCGCGGCACGCAGCTGCAGGGAACCGTTGACTTTCTCTATGAGTCCGGAGCCGCCGAAGTCCATATGCGTTCCGCCTGCCCGCCCATCATGTATGCCTGTAAATACTTGAACTTCTCCCGCGGCAATTCCGATATGGATCTGCTTGCACGGCGTACCATTCAGGATCTTGAAGGCGACGACGGGCAGCAGCATCTGGAGGAGTATTCCGACTCCCACACCGAGCGCGGTCAGTGTCTCCGCAAAGCGATCTGCGAAAAGCTCGGATTCGACTCTCTTGAATATCAGTCTCTCGACGGGCTCCTTGAAGCGATCGGCATCGACCCGGAAAAAATCTGTACCTATTGCTGGGACGGCAAGGAATGATAACAACGATAATGAATGGAACAGAAAGGGGTCTGACATGATCAATTCTCACTCCGCATCCTATGCCGCTGCCGGTGTCAACATCGAAGCCGGTTATGAAGGCGTCCGGCTCATGCAGGAGCATGTGAAACGCACCTTCATCCCCGGTGTTGTCTCCGATATTGGCGGCTTCGGCGGTCTCTTCCGTCCGGAACTGACCGGCATAAAGACACCCGTGCTCGTCTCAGGTACTGATGGCGTCGGGACCAAGCAGCGCATTGCCCAGCTCATGGGGAAACATGATACCGTCGGCATCGACTGTGTTGCCATGTGTGTCAACGATATTGTCTGCTGCGGTGCAAAGCCCCTGTTCTTCCTCGACTATATTGCTATCGGCAGAAACGAACCCGAGAAGGTTGCCTCTCTCGTCTCAGGGGTTGCCGAGGGCTGTGTTCAAGCAGGCTGCGCTCTGATCGGCGGAGAGACTGCAGAACATCCGGGCACCATGCAATCGGATGATTATGATCTTGCCGGATTCTCTGTCGGCATCGTGGATCAGGAAAAGATTCTCGACAAGTCCTTTGTGCAGGCAGGCGACATCGTGCTTGGCATCCCATCCAGCGGGATTCACTCCAATGGGTACTCCCTTGTACGAAAAGTCTTTGACGTCGAGCACGCAGACCTCGGCATGCAGGTGGACGAGCTCAGCACGACCCTGGGCGAGGCACTCCTGACCCCCACTCGCATCTATGTCATGCCCGTTCTTGCCGCTTTGGAGTCCGGCGGTATCCACGGGATCAGCCATATCACCGGCGGCGGTTTTTACGAGAACATTCCCCGCTGTCTGCCGGATGGTTTCCAGGCCAGAATCGAAAAGGCTGCCATCCCCGTTTCTCCGATTTTCCGCCTCATTCAACAACGCGGCTCCATCCCGGAACGTGACATGTTCAACACCTTCAATATGGGCATCGGCATGAGTCTTGTCGTTGCATCGGATCGCGTCAGTGCCGTACAGGCCCAGCTCCCCGACGCGGTTGTCATTGGTGAGATCGTTCGCGGTGATGAGTCCATCGTCATCTGCTGAGGTCGAACTTATGAAGAAAGCCAGAATTGCTGTCCTTGTCTCCGGTGGCGGGACCAACCTCCAGGCTCTCCTCGACGCAGAGCAGAGTGGAATTCTCCAAAGCGGCGAGATCGTACTGGTGGTTTCCAACAACCCGAATGCCTATGCACTGGAACGTGCTGCCAGTGCCGGAGTTGAATCCGCTGTGCTCAAGGGTCCCGGTTTTGAAGATGCTCTGCGAGATCTGCTGCATGAACGCGGGATTGATCTCATTATCCTTGCGGGATTCATGCGTATTCTCAGCGCGGATTTTACAGCCGAGTGGCCTGAGCGAATCCTCAATGTACATCCTGCGCTGATCCCCTCTTTTTGCGGGAAAGGCTTTTACGGTTTGCGCGTCCATGAAGCCGCTCTCGAACGCGGTGTCAAGGTCACCGGTGCTACCGTGCATTTTGTCAACGAGATCCCCGATGGTGGAGAAATCATTCTCCAGAAAGCCGTGGAAGTTTTTCCTGGCGACACCCCTGAGCTGCTGCAGAAACGTGTTATGGAACAGGCCGAATGGATTCTTCTGCCCCGTGCGGCAGAACTGGTTTCGAAAGGAATTATCAAATGACTGATTTTATTGAATTTCTGAAAAACAACCCCTATCCCGGACGCGGTATCGCCGTCGGCAAGGATCGGGTATACTACTTCATCATGGGTCGCAGCGAAAACAGCCGCAACCGTATTTTTGTTGAAACCGAAGACGGTATCCGCACCGAAGCTTTTGACACGGCTAAGCTCTCCGATCCTAGTCTGATTATCTATCATCCGGTTCGTCAGAGTGGAAATGACCTCATCGTCACAAACGGCGACCAGACCGATACCATCCGCGACATGGGTGACTTCCGTGCCGCGCTCATGACCAGAGAATTCGAGCCGGATGCCCCGAACAACACACCGCGTATCTCTGCCATTCTCCACAGGGACGGCAGCTTCGAGCTCTCCATCCTGAAATGCGTCGACGGGCGCTGCCTTCGCGAGTTCTTCTGCTATGAAGGCTGTGATGAGGGCAAGGGCTACTTTCTCAGCACCTATCAGGGTAACGGCTCGCCCCTGCCCAGCTTCAGAGGCGAACCCCTGGAAATCGACATGCCGGAGCCGGAAGCAGTCTGGGCTGCTCTGAATACAGATAACAAGGTCTCGCTCTATACCAGAGTACAGGGTGAGGTCAGACTGTTCAACAAACATCTGGGGGACTGAATCATGAAACAATTTGAACTCAAGTATGGCTGTAACCCGAATCAGAAGCCTGCCAGTATCTATATGAAAGATGGTTCTGAGCTTCCTGTCTCCGTGCTGAACGGGCGCCCCGGCTACATCAATTTTCTCGATGCTCTGAATTCCTGGCAGCTTGTCAAAGAGCTGAAGGAAGCTACCGGTCTGCCTTCCGCGGCCAGCTTCAAGCATGTCTCCCCCGCCGGTGCTGCTGTCGGTCTGCCGCTCAGCGATGTAGACCGTCAGATCTATTTTGTCGCACCTGAAGCAGATCTTTCCCCCATTGCCTGCGCTTATATCCGTGCCCGTGGTGCTGATCGTCTGTGTTCCTACGGCGACTGGGCAGCACTGAGTGATCCCTGTGACGCCGCCACTGCCCTCTATCTCAAGGATGAGGTCTCCGACGGTATTATTGCCCCCGGATACACGGACGAAGCACTCGCCATTCTGAAGACTAAGAAAAAAGGCAACTACAACGTTGTTCAGATCGATCCGAACTATGTGCCCGCTCTTCAGGAATGCAAGGATGTATTCGGTGTGACATTTGAGCAGGGCCACAACAACTTCCGCATCGACGCCTCTCTTCTGGAGAACATCGTGACCGAGAACAAGGTTCTCTCTGAAGCTGCAATCCGCGATATGATCGTTGCACTCATAACCCTGAAGTACACACAGTCCAACTCTGTCTGTTATGTCAAGGACGGCCAGGCCATCGGTGTTGGTGCCGGACAGCAGAGCCGCATCCACTGCACCCGTCTCGCCGGTCAGAAGGCGGACAACTGGCTACTCCGTCAGCACCCAAAAGTGCTTGGGCTGCAGTTTGTCGACGGCATCCGTCGTCCTGATCGCGACAATGCCATCGACGTCTACCTCTCTGATGAGTACGAAGATGTCCTTGCAGACGGTGTGTGGCAGACCCGATTCAAAGTAAAGCCCGAAGTTCTGACCACAGAGGAGAAAAAAGCCTGGATCGCCAGGCAAAGCGGTGTCACCTGCGGCTCCGACGCGTTCTTCCCCTTCGGCGACAATGTGGAACGCGCCCGCAAGTCCGGCGTTCAGTACATTGCCGAACCTGGCGGTTCCATCCGTGATGACCACGTGATCGCTACCGCTAACAAGTATGACATGGTCATGGCTTTTACCGGCATGCGTCTGTTCCACCATTAATCCAGCCCCGAATCAGTTATACAATACCGCCCCTATCCGAGGCGGTATTCAAGACTTTGGATTGAAACAAAAACGGAGGAACTATGAAAGTAATGGTAGTCGGCAGCGGCGGTCGTGAACACGCCGTCATCCGCAAGCTGAAAGAAAACCCCGAGATTACCCAGATTTATGCGCTCCCCGGCAACGGCGGCATAGCTGCCGATGCGGAATGTGTCCCCATCGGAGCCAAAGACATCGCCTCCATCGTCACCTTTGCTGTATCCAATGAGATCGACTACGCCGTCGTGACACCGGATGATCCTCTCGTCCTCGGTTGTGTTGATGCGCTGGAGGATGCCGGGATTCCCTGCTTCGGTCCAAGAAGTGAAGCTGCAATCATTGAAGGCAGCAAGGTCTTTGCCAAGAATCTGATGAAAAAATACGGCATTCCAACTGCGAAGTACGAGGTCTTCACTGAAATGGAAGATGCACTCCGCTATCTGGAAACTGCGCCAGTCCCGGCAGTCATCAAGGCAGACGGTCTTGCCCTCGGAAAGGGCGTCATCATCGCACAGACCCGAGAGGAAGCCTTTGCCGCTGTACGCGAGATGATGCAGGAGAAGAAGTTCGGCCACAGCGGCGATCAGATCGTCATTGAAGAATTTCTCGAAGGTCCTGAAGTTTCCGTCCTTTCCTTCACCGATGGGAAAACGATCATTCCCATGGTCTCCAGCATGGATCACAAGCGTGCCGGAGATCACGATACCGGTCTGAACACCGGCGGTATGGGTACGGTAGCTCCGAACCCGTATTACACCCCGGATATTGCAGCGCGCTGCATGCAGGAGATCTTTCTCCCCACGGTCAACGCCATGAACGCCGAAGGCCGGACCTTCAAGGGCTGCCTGTATTTTGGTCTCATGATTACCAAGGACGGTCCCAGGGTCATCGAATACAACTGCCGTTTCGGCGATCCGGAGACGCAGGTCGTTCTTCCGTTGCTGAAAAGCGACCTTTTCACGATCATGTGCGCTGTCACGGAAGGACGTCTCAGCGAGGTCGATGTACGCTTCTCAGAAAAGCATGCCTGCTGTGTAATTCTGGCCTCTGCCGGCTATCCGGAGCACTATGAAAAGGGCTTTCCGCTGGAGATTCCTGAGCATATCCGCGAACATGTCTTTGTTGCCGGTGCAGCTGTCAAAGACGGCGTCCTCGTTACAAACGGCGGGCGCGTAGCCGGCTGCACGGCTGTCGCCGGTACACTGGCAGATGCAATTCGTGATGCCTATGCCCTTGTCGGTCAGGTCCGTTTTGAAAACGCTTATTGCCGTAAGGATATCGGACAGCGTGCGCTGCTCGCTGTGAAGGGAGAATAACGTGGTCTATCGTATATTTGTTGAAAAGAAGCCCGGCCTGGATAACGAGGCGCAGGCGCTGCTGAACGAAGCCCGAAGCCTTCTCGGCATCGGGAGTCTTGAGCGCGTCCGTCTGCTGAATCGCTACGACGCTGAAGAGATCGGTAAAGAACTCTTCGATTATGCTGTCCGGACTGTTTTCTCGGAGCCCCAGCTGGACCTGGTCTATACTGCCCCCGATCTCTCCGGTTCCACTGTCTTCGCAGTTGAGTATCTTCCTGGACAGTTCGATCAGCGCGCTGATTCCGCTGCTCAGTGCATTCAGATTCTCTCTCAGGGTGAGAGACCTCTTGTGCGCTCGGCAAAGGTCTATGCGCTATATGGCAGTCTCTCAGACGAGGAGCTCGCCGAAATCAAGAAGTATGTCATCAACCCCGTCGAGGCCCGTGAGGCTGCACTGAACAAGCCGGAGACCCTGCGCACGCAGTATGAGATTCCGACCGAAGTTCCCGTGTTGCACGGCTTCCGCGAGCTGAGCCGTCCGGAACTTGAAGCCTTTGTCCGGGACTACGGTCTCGCCATGGATGCCGATGATATCACCTTCTGTCAGAACTACTTCCGTAAAGAGGAACGGGATCCGACCATCACGGAAGTCCGTGTTCTCGACACTTACTGGTCCGACCACTGTCGTCACACCACCTTCAATACCATCATTGATCATGTCCGCTTTGAAGACGCGCTTTTGGAAAAGGCCTGGCAGGATTATCTCGACATCCGCCGTGATCTTGGACGCACCAAGCCGATCTGCCTGATGGATCTCGCCACAGTTTCGGTCAAGGCCCTGAAAAAAGCCGGAAAGCTCCCCAGGCTGGATGAGTCAGAAGAAATCAACGCCTGCACAGTTAAGATTGAGGTGGAAGCAGACGGTAAAAAGGAGCCCTGGCTTCTGCTCTTCAAAAACGAAACCCACAACCACCCCACTGAGATCGAGCCCTTTGGCGGCGCTGCCACCTGTATCGGCGGTGCGATCCGTGATCCGCTCTCCGGGCGTTCCTATGTCTACGGTGCCATGCGAGTGACCGGCGCCGCAGATCCTCTGAAGCCTGTCTCGGAGACCATACCCGGCAAGCTTCCCCAGCGCAAGCTGGTCACCACCGCCGCCGCAGGCTATTCTTCCTACGGGAACCAGATCGGCCTTGCCACCGGCATTGTCGACGAACTCTATCATCCCGGTTACGCAGCAAAACGGATGGAGATCGGTGCAGTCATCGCTGCTGCTCCCGCTGAAAATGTCCGTCGTGAGCGCCCGGCTCCCGGAGATGTCGTCATTCTCCTCGGCGGTCGTACCGGCCGCGACGGAATTGGTGGAGCCACCGGCTCCAGCAAGGCACACAATGCCCAGTCTGTAGAAACCTGCGGTGCTGAAGTTCAGAAGGGCAACGCACCTGAGGAGAGAAAGCTCCAGCGACTTTTCCGAAACCCTGCAGCTTCCCGAATGATCAAGCGCTGCAACGACTTTGGCGCCGGCGGTGTGTCCGTCGCCATTGGGGAGCTTGCTGAAGGCCTTCATATTAACCTCAATGCGGTCCCTCGCAAGTATGAAGGTCTCGACGGTACGGAGCTTGCCATCAGCGAGAGCCAGGAGCGTATGGCTGTAGTTGTAGAACCTGGCGATGTAGAGGCTTTTCTCTCCCTTGCCTCTAAAGAGAATCTCGAAGCGACTCCCGTTGCTCTCGTGCAGGCTGAGCCCAGACTCGTCATGGAGTGGAACGGAAGGAAAATCGTCGACCTGAGCCGCGCCTTCCTTGACACCAATGGCGCTGAGAAGCATATCGATGCCATTGCTGTAGCTCCGCGTCCCTGGGAGAAGACAGTTTCAGGAACCTTCTCTTCCCTTCTGCGTGAGACGGCATCCGATCTCAACTGCTGCTCCAAGCGCGGTCTCAGTGAGCGGTTCGACTCAACAATCGGTGCAGGAACTGTGCTCATGCCATTCGGCGGCAGAAACCAGCTCACACCCATCCAGGCCATGGTTCAGAAAATCTCAATGGTGGAGAAACACACCGACGACTGTTCTTTCATGTCCTGGGGTTATAACCCCTTCATCACTGAGCAGAGCCCATACCACGGCGCATACCTTGCTGTGGTGGAATCGGTCTGCAAGCTGGTGGCAAGCGGTGCTGCTTTTCGGGATGTTTATCTGAGTTTTCAGGAATACTTCGAGCGTCTTGGCAGGGATAGCTTTCGTTGGGGCAAGCCGCTGTCTGCCCTGCTTGGGGCTTTTGAGGCCCAGATGGGTTTGGGGATCGGTGCCATCGGCGGCAAGGACTCCATGAGCGGTTCCTTTGAAGAGCTCCATGTTCCTCCCACACTGGTCTCCTTTGCTGTCACTACCGGCAAAACCGGCCAGGTTGTCTCTCCCGAGTTCAAGCAGGCTGGCCACTGCGTGATCCGTCTCGCTCCTGAGGTCGGTTCTGACGGTCTCCCGACTGCCGATTCTCTTGTTCGCCTCTTAGACCGGGTGACTGAGCTTCAGCGGAGCGGGAAAGTTGTCGCCTCTTATACCATGGGTATGGGTGGTGTCGCCGAGGCAGTCATGAAGATGGCCTTTGGCAACGGCTTCGGCTTCTGTTTTGCAGACGGACTCACGCTGCCGCAGATCTTCGGCTATGACTACGGTGCTTTTCTTCTTGAAGTCACAGAAGATGTCAGCGGCGAGATAATCGGCACAATCACCGACGACGGTGCTTTCCGCTTCGGGGGAGAATCTGTCGACGCCTCTGAACTGCTGGAGCTCTATGAAGCCAAACTTGAGCCGGTGTACTCCTGCAATATTGCCCAGTCATCCGGGAATCTCGAGAACTTCGCCTATAGCGTCTCCCAGAGACCCGCGCCCGCAGTAAAATCCGCGAAACCCCGTGTGCTGATCCCCGCCTTTCCGGGTACCAATTGCGAGATCGACAGCGCCAGAGCCGTGCGGGATGCCGGTGCGGAGCCGGAGATCTTCGTCATAAACAATCTCTCTGCCGACGGCATCTCCCGCAGTGTAGACGACTTTGCCCGGCGTCTCAAAGACAGCCAGATGATCTTTATCCCGGGCGGTTTCTCCGGCGGTGATGAGCCGGATGGTTCCGGCAAGTTCATCACGGCTTTCTTTCGCAATGCTGAGGTTCGCGAAGGCGTTACAGAACTGCTGGAAGAGCGTGACGGTCTGATTTGCGGCATATGCAACGGCTTCCAGGCGCTCATCAAGCTTGGGCTTGTCCCCTTCGGCAAAATCATTGATACGGATGAGACCTGTCCGACACTGACCTTCAACACCATTGCTCGCCATCAGAGCCGCATCGTGCGTACAAGGATTGCCTCGAACAAATCCCCCTGGCTTGCGCTGACAGAAGTCGGTGAGATTTACAGTGTTCCTGTCTCCCACGGTGAAGGCCGTTTCCTCGCCAGTGAAGAGCTGATTCGTGAGCTCTCCGCCAAGGGGCAGATTGCCACCCAATATGTCGATCTGGAAGGAAATGCCACCTCAGATGTCCGCTTCAATCCCAATAACTCCCTTTATGCCATTGAGGGCATCACGTCTCCGGACGGACGCGTGTTCGGCAAAATGGGCCACGCAGAACGCATCGGCAATGGCCTGTATCGCAATGTACCCGGCAACTACGATCTCAGGATGTTTGAAGCTGCTGTAAAGTATTTCCATTAATTGCTGAAATTCCATAAAACGCAAGACTCTCATACATCTCATACAATTATGAGCAGGGCCGCATCGTCGACACGACGTATGTGATCCTGCTCATCTTTTTCGTATTTTGTTGATCCTGTTTTCTGTTCTGTGGATAAAAGGTTATTCTTTACAGAATTCGTTCTGATATTCCTGGAGCATCGGAATCAAATCGAACGGCTCCTGTTTTCCGTCTCCGATGATGACACCAAAACGGTCCAGCATCTGCTCCACCTGAACAGCGAGACGCTGCGGGTCGTCTGTATAATTTTCGAGCCGTCCCCCAGTATATCGGCCTTCCCGGATTCCGAGGAAAAGCTTTTCCAGCTCGGCATCATACCTTCCGAATGCTGCATAGATGCCGACTGCGTCCGCAACCAGCTCATCCCATATAGCTTCGATCCGGTCCGGATAGAGTCTTCGGCAGATCACATGTGTGAGTTCATGGTACTTGCGTATGCTGTAGGAAGACTCCATCCAGCTTTCCTCCGCCTGACCTGCCATCTTTGCCGTGATATTGCTGTACGGCCCCCACGACAGAACGACCAGCAGATCCTGATAGTTTTCCTTTACTGAAATGAACCTCTGAAACTCTGCCGGCCAGTCCGGATCTGCAACTCCCGCAGCATGCTGTGCTTCGAAGAAACACCTCTTGTGTTCATGAATGCGTGCCCAGTTGAACGCAACCAGCGTAGACGCCCCCTGACTGGCTGGAACAGGCTCTTTCGGTCCCGTTTTTGCTGCCATCATGCAGCGGACAAAAGTCTCATAGTCTTTCCTGTTTCTCAGGGAGACCACCTGCACTTTTCCCGCCGGTGTTAGTGCAGTCTCTTCCAAGTCCTGCTCATGCTGTATAAAATGAGACAACTCCTTCGTCTCAGGTGTTTCACCTTCCAGCACAACTTTTCTGTACGCATCCTTCTCCGCGCGATCCGGGTCCAAATACAGCTGCGGATAGGTCTCAGCCAGCTTCTCAATGACTGTCATATCCTACACCTTTGCCTCTCTATTCATCAGATTTAAAACAATCCACCGGAAAAACCGGTGGATTGTCCATTCTTAAGGGTCTGTACGAATCATTCCGGGGAGTCTTCACCGTCTTTGAGGTTCAGCCATTTCCCTCATCAGTGAATACCTCGTCCAAAACGCTGCTGTCGGTCCAGTCTTCATCGACAGAATAATCATATTCCTCTTCGACCAAGCCGCCGTCGTCGTAGTCAGCCCCGTCGTCATAGTAGTTGCTGCCGGCCCAGCCGCCATCGTCGTAGTCAGCCCCGTCGTCATAGTAGTTGCTGCCGGCCCAACCGCCGTCGTCATAGTCATCAACCGGAACGCTGATGAACGGTTCAAAGGATATATCCCAGTCAATCTCATCATAATCGGTATCATCAATGGGTGTCTCATCACCATAGATATCGACTCGATAAATGTTGTCACTGCTTGGAGAATCCGTATAATAAACCGTGCATGGTGAGCCGTCAACAAACCGGCCGCTTACATTGCAGATCCAGGCGTCAGCAAACACCTGACTTCCATTCATCAGATTGATGGCAAATCCGCCGCCTCCTTCGTGGGCTGTACCGCTCATGGATCCGTAAACAGGCTCAGGCTGGGGCTCCGAGCCTCTGATCTCAACATAGGTAAAGATCGGGCCGTGAGCGGCAATTCCGTCGTAATACGCAGTCAGAGGAGCGCCAACATAGAGTTCTCCGGAAACAGCGCAGATGTCTCTGCTGACTACGTCATCCCATCCATATCCATCATCGACCCAGATAGAGACATTACTGTAGTTATAATCCGTGACATAGCCGCTGAAGACGCCGGATTCCTTTCCGCCCGGTGTCGGGGTCACAGTGGGTTTCGGAGCAGGTACCGGTGCATCTTTGAAATAAATCCATGCTGCGCTGGTACTGGCAACCTGACCCTTGTAGTAGAAGGTGCAGTAAGCGCCCCAGCCGTTCATGCCGGAATCCAGATTGTCAACGGTGATGGTCGTGCTGTATTCACCGGAGACACTGGCTCTTGGGAAGAGACTCCAAAAGCTGGCCACAGAATATTCACCGCCGTCCGGGCTGATGAAGGTCCAGCTCAGGGACTCAAACACGTTGGCGCATGCTACGAAGGTCGCTTTGCCGCCAACTTTTCTGTTGTTCTCATTTGTCGGGTTCTTGGTAATGTTGAGATAGACCTGGGTCTGCTTCTGGTTCTGATTTGGTGTAGGCACCGGGCTTGGAGTCGGAGACGGGGCTACAGTGTGCTGCAGTGCCTCAGGCTTCGGTACGGGGAAAACCTCGGTCTGTTCCTTCTCTCCGGCAAAAACCATGTAGCTGTCAGTCAGGCGGGACAGATTTTCAACTTTATCCTCTGTGAACCAGTCAAAACTGGTGCTGCTTCTCTCCATGCCCGCTAAGGCGTTACTGCCCGCAACGTTGTACTGCTCCGGAGACAGCGGGATTCCGTTCGGATCACTGTGGGAAACATTGCGATAGGCGTTCTGAACCTCTGTGTGTTCAACGGCAAAAGAGTCATACCCGATCGTGCCATCCTTAATATTCACAGCGCTCTTGATCGTATAGACTTCCAGGGGCGAGATAACAATGTTATCATAGCACATATAGTACCAGGTATCCGTCGACGGATCATGATAGGTATCTGTGTTGTCTGTCATGATGTCAGGGAACGACTCTTCCGGATCCTTATTCAGTGCAAGTTCCGTGAGAGCAGTTCTGTCCTCACTCACTTCCCATACCTTCAGGTTGGTGGAACGGTCTGCCGGATGCTGTGCTGCCGCCACGAACTCGAGACGGCCATCGTGGTCCAGGTCCGTGACCGTATAATACCACTTCATCTGCGAGGCAGGCTGTTTCATTGCGTCCAGATTGGCATAGATCAGGCTTAACTGAGCACTGATATCACCGCCGTCAACTGTGACGGCTGCAGCTTCTGCCTGCGCAGTCTGAGCGACGCCGAACATGCCAATGGACAGAACCAATGCTGCCGCAAGAAGCATGCTCATCAGTTTTCTTGTTTTCTTCATGTCTGTTCCTTTCTTTTCAAAATTGTAGTTTACAACTGGGATTATAAACCATGTTCGTCACAAAAGAGTCACAGGCTGCATGTTTTCTCATGCTGAATCTGATCATACCATAACTCGGTGTTCAATATCTATCAAAATGGGAATTCTAAAGAAAACAAAAGTATTCATCCCCTCTATACTTGTGAGGGGTGGTCATGACCGCCCCTTTCTCAGATTCAGAATAATCTCAGAAAGTCCGGTGAGCCCATGATAGTTCATCCACATTATGATTCTGCGGTTGCGTGTCTCTTCCTGAAAACTGTGGGAATCGCTGAGGCGCGGAATCCTGTCCCGAACGTATTCCCGGAGGAGGAAAAGCACTTCGTTCTTATCCTTCGCAGTCATCGCCTGGACACGGTTCATTCCGTCCAGCAGAATGTGGTTCAGAATCAGGAATTCGAAGTCGTCCCGATTCTGTGGAAGGAACTCTTCCTCCAGATGCATCATTATCGTTAGAAGATCCAGGTTTTTCTGCGCATTATTATTATTCATCGTTGACGGCAGTCCGCGGCGATAGTGATAGAGGGTCTCCGGAATATGGGTAATCTTCCCTGCCCTGCGGATTGCTCTTGCAGTATACTCTGCATCCTCATACCAGAGTTTCTCTTCGGGATAACGGATTCCTTCAACCAGTGTTCTGCGGAAAAGCTTGTTATTCGGGAATCCAGCCGCCGCAATCACCCGGTCCGGGCGATAGATATATTCCTCTGCTGTGCTCCCGTCCGGAAAGTGCGCCAGCACCTCACAAAGTGCAAGATCTGCATTCGCCTCTTCAGCCGCAGCAATGAGCTTTTCGTACATCTCCGGATCAATCCAGTCATCGCTGTCAACATAGCCGATCCAGCCCCCTGTGGACTGCTCAAATCCGATATTGCGCGCTCTTCCCTGTCCGCCGTTTTCAACCGTCATGTAGCGCACCACATTCGGAAACCGCTCCGCATATTCACAGAGAATTGATTCGGTTCCGTCTCTGGAGCCGTCATTTATTATGATTAGTTCATCTACCGGCCTTGTCTGCGCGAGGATCGAATCCAGGCATTGCCGGATGGTCTTTTCAGCGTTATAAGCCGGAACTATCACACTAAGCTTCATCCCGATGCTCCTCCGTAACATAGTAGATCAGTGCCAGGACCAGTGAGAGCCATATGGACACATTAGGCCGGCGGAGCGTCGCTCCGGAAAAATGTGCGAGCCCGATAATCAGGAACAGACACAGCAGATATGCGAAGTTTTCAAGTGTCAGGCTGCGCTTGAGATCTGCCCGCACACTGCGCAGAATGCGAAGCAGGAAGTAGAGCATGAATCCGACATACAGTGCGAAACCCAGATATCCGTAATAATAGAAAACTGCGTGCCAGTCGTTTTCCAGGTCATAGGATCCGTCGTATCCGTGCCGTCCCATTTGCGACACCTCAAAGCCAACCAGCTTTGTGGCGAAATCGCTGTCCTGGAACACCATATCTGCATAGTTCCGCTCCATCACGCGCGCGTCGATAAGCTTCGCTACATCGGTGCTCATCTTGTACTGCATCAATACTCTGTCCATCGTGAAGCGGTCAATCAGGTCCGGCTTCACACCCAGATACTTCCAGTAATAATGGACGAACACTTCTTTCACTGTTGGATTATTGAAGCGCTCCTCGGCATTCATGCCGGTAATGTCGATTCCCTTCTCCAGAAGCGTCGCCTCAATCTCTCCCTGTGTTCCGGCCGCTGTCGCCTGCTGTGCCAGTGTGACTTTGTATCTTGGCGTCCAGGGATAGACGGCCGCTGAGAAGATGCTTAGCAACAGCAGGACCGCAATTGCGAGCCTGCTGCTCTCATGCTTCAGCCAGAGCCTGTCGACTGCCAGGAATACCGCGAAGGCCGCGAAGATTCCGAAAATGGAAAAATAGCAGCTTTTTGTTCCGTTGAAGAGGAAGACCGCATCCACTGTGATCGGCACCAGCAAATTCAACCAGCGCCGGTCTGAACGCAGTGCCAGGAACACGCAGAAACACGCGTAGATTACGAGGTTTGTGCTGTTGGCGTTCCGGTTCTCATCGATGACCCAGCCGCTGTAACCAAGACCTTCACCGTAGGTCACATTCCCAGTTGCGGTAATTCTGGCGAGCAGAAGGAATGCCAGTGTGAAGACTGCTCCAAGCCAGACCCCCCTGAGGGCATCCTCCTTCGTTTTCTCATCCTGAATCATGTGAAGAAAACAAGCTGCAAAAACAGGCATCTGCACCACGCTCGCCAGATAACGGATATCCGTCAAAGGGCTGATATACCCGTGCTGCCAGGAATTGAGAACATGAATCAGGCTGAAAGTTCCGACTGCCAGCAGAAACAGGAAAAAACGCTTCTTTTGCCTGCTCGTGAACAAAACCAGGCTTGGGATCAGTACGAGGAGAAGCAGTCGGATCACACCCGCGGGGGTAGTGGATTCGTTCCTCGTCCAGTACGCCAGCACATCCAGGCAGGACTGTGCGGCAAACAGCAGCATCAGCCACAGCCCGGGATGGGAAAGCCGTCCTTTTGACCGG
The DNA here is from genome assembly GCA_902798545.1 of Oscillospiraceae bacterium. Lineage (GTDB taxonomy): Bacteria > Bacillota > Clostridia > Oscillospirales > Oscillospiraceae > Limivicinus. The sequence goes on along the minus strand of CADBWQ010000011.1, from coordinate 34,363 downwards.
TTCAGATCCATCTCCTCTCTCCCTTCTGTAAAACGTTCACCTAATTCTCTTCGGATCCATCATATGGAAATGGCGTCTTCTGAGCGAAGACGCCATTTGACACGCACCTTTTACAGGCGCTCCTTGACCTTTGCCTTCTTGCCGATACGGTCACGCAGATAGTACAGTTTCGCACGGCGAACCTTACCCTTGCGGACAGTGGTAACGGAGACAATCGAGGGAGAATGAACCGGGAAGACCTTCTCGCAGCCGACACCGTAGGAGATGCGGCGGACGGTGATGGTTTCATTGATGCCGCCATGCTTCTTGGCAATGATGGTGCCTTCAAAAGCCTGGGTGCGCTCACGGTTACCTTCCTTGACACGGACGAGGACGCGGACAGTATCACCGACGTTCATGGCGGGAAGCTCGGGCTTCATATACTGCTCGCTGAGAATTTTGACCAGATCCATAATCCAATCCTTTCACTATAGACGTTCATACCGGAGCAAATACACGGCAGCGGACCGCCTTTCTCATCACCTGTGCAATCACAAGCTGTAGTATGATATCATAGTTTTACCGGGATTGCAAGGCTTTTTTCGATGAATCCCTATATTCTGAAGGTCTCTGCCATGCAGGGGCCGATCGTCCCATCGGTCTTCCACTCAGGAAGCCACAGGGCGTATCTGTGTTCTTCCTCGGAGCGGTTCACCACCGTAAGAAGCGTCTCTTCCGGACAGTATCTCAGGATCAGCAGAACATCCGCATCAGATGCAAGGAATGAAGCCTCTCCTCTGTTCAGTGCCGGGTGGGTATTTCTCTGATGAATGAGCCTGCATACTTCATCTTTTAAAGATTCCGCTTCCGGGCTTGACGCTCCCGCACGCATCGGTCGGCGGTTAAACGGGTCGTTTGTCCCGGTCATGGCCAGCTCATCGCCGTAGTAGATGCACGGTACCCCGGGAATTGCAAATTGAATTGCAAAAGCCAGGCGTTCCAGCCGGTCAGCACGCTGCCAGTCCTCCGTGGTCAGCGCCGCTTCATGCGTCAGCTGGTCCGCGCGCGCCATATCCTTCCATATTACCGGGCTTGCCAGGGCGTTGCGAATACGCTCAACATCATGGGAGCCAAGAAGGTTCATGAGGCTGCAATACAGGGGCTTCGGATAATGCATCTGCTGTGCTGTCAGGCAGTCTGCCATTTCAAAAGCACTGATTCGACCATGCAGGTAGTTCAATACTGCCGAACGGAAGGGGTAGTTCATAACCGAGTCCAGTGCCGTGCCCAGGGCATAGCGGCGTCGTGATCCGTAGCTCTCCTTCAGGACGGCGTCCTCCCAGACCTCACCGAGGACCAGATTATCCGTATTTTCTTCTTTCGCAGTCTGCCGGATCAGCTCCAGCACCTCATCCGGAAGTTCATCCGCCACATCCAGTCTCCAGCCGGATGCACCGTGCCGGAGCCATTGCCGAACCACGGAGTTTTCTCCCGTGACAACATATTTCTGCCATGCGGGGTCCAGCTCGTTGACCTCCGGGAGTTCCCGGAATCCCCACCAGCTGCGGTAATCATCCGGGAAGTGTCTGAAATCATACCAGGTATCATAAGGAGATGGCTCTTTCTGACAGGCACCCGCATTGGGATAATGCCCGTCACGGTTGAAATAGATGCTGTCTGCCCCGGTATGGGAAAACACACCGTCACAGATAATCCGGATTCCCTGCTGCCTTGCCTTGCTGCACAGTGCGTTAAAATCCTCATTCGTTCCGAGTATCGGGTCTACCCGCAGATAATCCGAGGTGTCATAGCGGTGGTTGGAGCGTGATTCCACAATGGGATTGAGATACAGGCAGTTCACGCCCAGACTTTTCAAATACGGAAGCTGCTCACAGATTCCCTTCAGCGTGCCGCCGTAGAAGTCGTCCGGGGTATAGTCTTTTTCAAATTCTCTCGGCTGCCATCGCACTTCTTCACTGCGATCCGCGTGAAGCTCCGGGGTCTGTCCGAGCGCACGGTGATATGAAATTCCACGTTCCGCCGTGCCGTCATCGGTAAAGGCGAACCGGTCTGGGAAGATCTGATACATTACCGAATGCTGGAACCACTCCGGTGTCCGGAATCCCGGGACTGAAACGGTAAGCCGGAATCCATCCTTTGCCTCGGGGAGCAGCCAGGAATGGATGCCGTCCGGAGCGCTGCAGATCCACTGAAGTTCCTGGTGATACACTGTTCTCATCCGGAAACGATACCACAGCGCTGATGGTGTTTCCGGCGCCTGGAAGGTGGCGGACCAGCCCTCTTTCTCCCGTTGCATGGGAATCTCGCATTCCAGTGTGTCGCCCCAGAGTTCTACTGCCGCTTCCGTTATACCTCTGTCCTGCGACAGGAAGGCCAGCCGAAGTCTGCTTCCGGCTTCAACAGCCCCCTGCGGGCAGCGGCAATCATTAAGTCGGATATCATGGTGTACCGATGGAACGTTCTGTCTCAGCTCCATCAGGAGCTGCAGCAAATGACAGCTCCGAGGCTGCATGGTGTCCAGCGCCTTTATCTCTTCCCCATCCAGGCCGCTGCCAAGGCAGGAGGCAACATAGGGATAAATTGTTTCCAGCTGCAGGCCGTAATCATCCAGCAGGCTCCGCAGACATTCCGCAGCGAAGATCGGGCCCGTCTGGCCATCGGGGGAAAGTTTTGAGAAATCGGTCTCAGACTGGCCGGATGCGATGAACCTCTCTGCGGCAACGGCGGCGTCCGCAGCCTGCGTGAAGAAGCTTTCTTCAAACGTCAGCCCGACAGGAAGGCCGGCTGCCTGATCCCAGTGCCACCGGCCTTCCTGAAAGCAGAGCTTCATGCTCTTTTGTTTTTCATATACGATTTTCAGCTTATAGGAATCGTCCCATATTTCGCGATAACTACCAGCATAGGGGATGATCTTCGTCAGATTCAAAAGGATTCACACTCCAGAAATCAGGTTTGCTTACGGCGGCGAATTGGCCGGAACTCAAAGAACAGTGCCGAAAGCGGCGGGAGGGTGATCGCTGCCGACCATGGCAGGTCCATGAATGGCTGCTTTTTCGCACGGATGGCACGCGGGTTTCCGGTGCCGCTGCCGCCAAAAGCCTCGTCATCGCTGTTGAGAATTTCTTTTACCGTCCCGTTCTCCGGCAGGCCAAAAACAAATCCGTCGTACTGTACAGGGGTATAATTGAAGACGCAGACCATACTGCGGCTGTCATCTCCCGGGATTCGAAGAAACGCGATGGAACTGCGTGAGGCGTCGTCCACATTGAGCCAGCGAAATCCGTCCCATGAGTGATCCTGCCGAGAGAAGGCAGGATAAGATCGATAGAGCTTGTTCAAAGCACGCATCCATTCCTGAAGTCCCCTGTGTTTCGGGTAGTCCAGGAGCATCCAGTCCAGAGGCTGCTGCCAGTTCCACTCGATGAACTGTCCGAACTCGCTCCCCATGAAAGTGAGCTTTTTTCCGGGATGAGCGAACTGATATCCGTACAGTGCACGGGCAGACGCAAACTTCTGGTCGTAGTCGCCGCTCATCTTGTTGATCATGGAATACTTGCCGTGGACCACTTCATCGTGAGAGTATGCCAGTACATAGTTTTCCGAAAAGGCATACATCATGGAGAAGGTCAGCTTGTTATGATTTGCCGAGCGGAAAAAGGGATCCAGCATCATATAGTCCAGTGTATCATGCATGAACCCCATATCCCACTTGAGGCAGAAACCGACGCCGCCCACGTCAGGCGGGGCTGTGATCAGCGGAAAGGCGGTGGATTCTTCCGCCACGGTAACCGCGCCCGGATAGCTGGTCAGGATTGCGGTATTCAGATTACGCAGGAAGCTGATTGCATCGAGATTGATATATCCTCCCTCGCAATTTGGGGTATACTCTCCTTCTTTCCGCCCGTAATTGAGATACAGCATCGAAGAAACCGCATCCACACGGATGCCGTCGATATGATATTCATCAAAAAACAGGCAGGCGGATGAGATCAGGAAGCTCTGTACTGCAGGACTGGCATAATCGAAAATCAGCGTCCCCCACTCCGGGTGTTCAGCCATACGCTGCTCCTTGCATTCAAAGAGCGGCGTTCCGTCAAATCTGGCCAGGCCGTGTGCGTCTTTTGGAAAGTGGGCAGGAACCCAGTCCATGATGACACCGATCCCGGCCTGATGCAATCTGTCGACAAAATAGCGGAAATCGTCCGGTGTCCCGTAGCGTGAGGTGGGCGCATAGTACCCGGTCACCTGGTAGCCCCACGAACCGTCATATGGATACTCTGTCACGGGCATGAGCTCCACATGGGTATAGCCCATGTCATGGCAGTAGTCCGCGAGTTCGTCGGCCACAGTGTGGTAGGTGATGCCATAGGCCGGACTGCGCCAGGAGCCGAGATGCAGCTCATAGATACTCATCGGCTCGGTCATGAAATTCTTCCGGCTGCGGGCTTCCATGAAGTCCTGATCCTGCCACACGTGGTGCCCGCCGTCCCATACGATAGAGGCCGTCTCTGCGCGGTTTTCAGACCAGGCCGCAAAGGGATCGGCCTTTTCGACAGTCTTGCCGTCGGCGCCTGTGATGCGGTATTTGTAGTGCTGTCCGACTCTCACATCCGCACGGAAGCCGACCCAGACACCGCCTTCAAAAGCTTCCAGCGGCTGATCTCCCCAGTCATTGAAGTCTCCCGTCAGACTCACAGCCCGGGCATTGGGCGCCCAGACTACAAAGCGATACTCCCCCAGCTCCGGGATCCATCGACAGCCGTAACACAGCCAGGCTTTGCGGGCGTGGCCGGTATTGTAGAGCCAGATATCGTCTTTCGGGATGCAGGAGAGATGTCTTTGATCCATCATGAGTCCTCCTTTCACCTGCGAGGTGCCGTGCTGTTTCAGGACGGCAGAATGATATTAAGATCGAAGGCGCCATCCACGCCCCCGGCATAGGTCGAATCTGTCTGCTGCCAGACAGAATAGTTTTTAACATACTGTGGGAGTCGGTTTTCCACGGTATAACTCGCCATCCAGATTGGGAGATAATAGACCGCTTCCGAATCCAGGTCAAAACGGAGATATCCCTCAGAGGCGTAGAGTCCCGCTTCGTATCCCGCCTGACGCACTGCTGTGCAAAAAGCTTCGATAATATCAGCCCGCGTCCCCGGTGACAGTTGGTCGGAACGTCCGGCAGGATAGTCGCCGGAGTACTCCATGTCGATATAAAGCGGCAGATCCAGCGGGAATCCATCCAGAATAGTGATGGCATCAGCAGCCTCTTCGACGGCTTCTGTGGTGTTGACTGCTGTAGAATAGAAATATGCTCCCACTTTCATCCCGGCTTCCCGTGCCAGCCGCAGGTTTGTCTGCGTTTTCCGGTCCCCGTATAATCTTCCGGTACCGCCCCAGCCTCTCCCACCTAAGCGGATCATAACGAATGTGAAGCCCTGTGCTTTCAAAGCCTCAAAATCGATTTGGTTATTGAACTGGGAGAGGTCCAGGCCGATCTCCTCTGCCTGGCGTCCAAGCTCATCGTAGTAGCGAAGGATTCCTCCGACATTCATAAGGTCGGCATATGCCGGTATGACGGGTCCGAATCCAAAAAAGAGGCAGAGCAGGAACGTCAGACAGCGTCTCATTTTAACACAATGCGTTTGTAGGCCTTCTTGCCGCGGCGCAGCAGGAAGCCTGATTTCAGTTCATCTTCACTGAACACACGGGCGGCATTCTTTTCTACAGCTCCGTCAATACTAACACCGCCCTGCTGAATATTGGTGCGGGCATCGCTGCGGCTCTTGCAGAGCCCTGCCAGGACCAGCAGTGCCGGTAATGTGATACCATCCTCGGTAAGGTCGGAAGTCGAAACTTCTACCACAGGGGCATCGCCGCCGTCAGAAGAACCGCCCCCAAAAAGGGCGCGTGCCTGCTGCTGTGCCTTGTCAGCCTCCTCCTCGCCATGTACAAGTGCCGTGAGCTCCCAAGCGAGGATTTCTTTGGCGCGGTTCAAATCGCTGCCCTGCCAGGACGCCATCGCATCCAGCTGTTCCAGGGGCAGGAACGTCAGCATGCGGAGGCATTTCATCACATCTGCGTCGCCGACATTACGCCAGTATTGGTAGAAATCGAAGGGGCTGGTCTTGTTCGGGTCGAGCCATACGGCGTTTCCTGCTGTCTTGCCCATCTTGTTTCCGTTGGAGTCAGTGAGCAGAGTAATGGTCATGGCATGGGCATCCTTGCCAAGCTTACGGCGGATCAGTTCCGTACCGCCCAGCATGTTGCTCCACTGGTCGTCTCCACCGAACTGCATATTGCAGTCATAGTGCTGGAAAAGATAGTAGAAGTCATAGGACTGCATGATCATATAGTTGAACTCGAAGAAGCTGAGTCCTCTCTCCATGCGATTCTTGTAGCACTCTGCACGCAGCATGTTGTTGACCGAAAAATGTGTACCGACTTCACGCAGCAGCTCCACATAGTTCAGATCAAGCAGCCAGTCTGCATTGTTCACCATCAGCGCCTTACCGTCTGAAAAGTCAATAAAGCGTTCCATCTGTTTGCGAAAGCACTCAGCATTATGGTTGATGTCCTCTCTTGTCAGCATTTTGCGCATGTCTGTACGGCCGGAGGGGTCGCCGATCATCGTTGTACCGCCGCCAATCAGCGCAATCGGAGTATTGCCGGCCATCTGAAGACGCTTCATCAGGCAGAGCGCCATAAAGTGCCCCGCCGTTAAGCTGTCGGCTGTACAGTCAAAGCCGATATAAAAACGGGCCTTGCCGGAATTGACAAGATTGCGGATTTCTTCTTCGTTCGTTACCTGCGCGATCAGACCACGCGCAGTCAGTTCCTCATACACTCCCATGATTCTTCTCCTTGTTGTGATATTCTTTCTTGAACTGTGCCGCATAACCAAGTTGTTCCTCTGCAGAGAGGAGCGTGGTTTCGGTGATATTGTCGCCGCCATGGAGGCGGGCGATCTCCAGTTTTCGGCCCTTGTGATCAAGAGGTCTGACCTCTGTGACAGTACGGCTTTCCTGCTCGGTCTTGACGATCACGGCATGTTGATCCGCCATGGCGGCAATCTGCGGCAGATGCGTAACACACAGAACCTGCTTTTCCAGTGAAAGTGCCGCAAGTTTCTCTCCGACACGCTGGGCTGCGATCCCCGATACACCGGTATCGATTTCATCAAAAATCAGGGTTGGGATCGGATCAGAACGGGACAGGACCTGCTTCATCGCCAGCATGATACGACTGAGTTCACCACCTGACGCAATCCTGCTGATTCTTCCGGGAAGCTCTCCCCTGTTGGCCGAGAGCAGGAAGCGCGCATTGTCCATTCCCGTACCGCTGAGCGTCGGCACTGGTGTAAGTTCAACCAGAAAGCGGGCCGACGGCATTGAGAGATCATGGAGCTCCTTTTCGATCAGTATGGCAAGCTGCGCAGAGGCCTTCTGTCGTTCAGCATGCAAGTCTTCAGCAAGTGAAATGCAGAGTTTTTCCTGCTTTGCGATCTCACGCCTGATCTGCTGGACGCGTTCTTCCGAGAAGCTGATTTCATCCAAACGGCTACGGCATTCATCCAGATAGCCGGGGAGTTCCTCCAAGCTGCGCCGATACTTCCGCTCGAGTCGACTAAAATCTCGAAGGCGTTGCTCGATTTGATCATACTCCTCCGGAGAAAAATTGAGTGAATCCTCAAAGTCCCGCAGAGTCTCTTCTGCATCATTCAGCAAAAAAGCCGCCTGCTCAAGCGTTTCTGCAGACTTGGACAGCTCCTGTGCATACCCTGCCGCGTGACGACACTGCCAGGCGGCATTCTGCGTGCTGCTCAGTGCGCCCTCCTCCCCGCTCAGGGCTTCCAGCGCAATATGTAATGACTCTGTAAGCTTTTCTGCGTTGCGTAACAAGTCGCGTCTGGCAGTGAGTTCTTCTCGCTCTTCAGCCTGGATGGACGCGCTTTCCAGCTCCCGGATCGTATCGGCAAGCTGCTGCGAAAGGTGTTCTTTCTCCTCTTCATCGAGGCTGAGGCGATCACACTCATCCTGCAGATTACAGAGTTTGTGATATGCTGTCTGGTATTTCTGCAGATCTAATCCTGCAAAACGATCCAGCGCGGAGAGGTGTCGACGCTCGTCCAGCAACTGCAATCCGTCGTTCTGCCCGTGGATCTCAAGCAAACAGTTCCCGAGGCTTTTCAGTTGCTGAGCACTTACTGGAAATCCGCAGACGCGGCAGCTGCTCTTTCCATCCCGGGTGATCCGGCGCTGGATGATAAGCTCATCCGAATCGTCATCCGGATCCAGCTCGTTTTCCCGGAGCCAGTCGGCAGCTTCTGCTCGATCAAAAACGGCTGTTACAGTCGCACGCTCCGCACCACTGCGAATCAGGTCCCGGCTGACACGTGCGCCGGTCAGCGCCGCAATACTGTCGATGACAATGCTTTTGCCGGCGCCGGTCTCGCCTGTCATGACATTGAGTCCGGCCCCGAAATGGATGTCTGCGTGTTCAATTACCGCTATATTTTCAATTTTGAGTTCACGCAGCATGCTTTCCCGCGCTCCGTTCCCTGAATGAATTAAAAAAGATGCTGGATCTCATCATAGAGCGCCAGAGCTGCTGCATTATCACGCATGGCAATAAACGCAGTGTCATCTCCGGCCAGTGTGCCGACCAGACCTTCCACTTCGATTGAGTCCATCGCGCTGCACGCTGCAGATGCCAGCCCCGGCAATGTGCGGATAATGAACAGATTCTGTGCTACATCATAGGAAATAACACTCTCACGGAAGATCTTCTGCAGGCGCAGCATATGATCTCCGGTGTCGCGTCTTGCCGCGACATAACGGTAGCCTCCGTCTGCAGAAGCCTCCTTGGACAGATGCATATCCCTGATATCTCTGGACAGTGTTGCCTGGGTGGTGTGGATTCCCCGCTGCTCCAATGCCTGCAGCAGCTGATTCTGCGTCTGGATTTCTTCGTTGGAGATGATCTCCAGAATGACCGTTTGCCGGTTGCTCTTCAAAGCTCCGCACATCCTTTCTAACTACTGTATTTTGGTTTTTCATAAAAACAATCTGACTATTACTCTCTTGGGAGCGGCATTTCATTTTCTCCCTAGACCAGCTTTTCCAGCTGTTCATAGAAGCTGCGATCTGAGAGTTCGATCATCTGGACACATGGCTCAGCACAGTGGATTTCCAACATGTCTCCGCTTTCCAGATCAGCAACCTGATATCCGTCTACCGCCAGATAGGCCCGCCGGCCGGTAAGCTTCTCTGTCAGCACACATACCTTTCTCTGTGTCGACAGCACATATGGCTTTGCAGACAGCGTATGAGCGCAGATCGGTGTCAGAAGAATTGCATGTGCATCCGGCTCTACAATCGGGCCGCCGGCGGACATGGAATAGCCTGTGGATCCTGTGGGTGTGGCTACAATTAATCCGTCTCCTGAAAAAGAGAACATGGCTTTTCCGTCTGCCCAGGCAGTTGGCTGAATACATTCGCCGTATCCGTGCACAACAACGTCGTTCAGCGCAAGATCGGTCAGGATCGTTTGTCCCCCCCGGATGAGTGAGACGGCCAGCATCATTCGCCTGCTCACTGAAATATCCGGTCGCAGCGCCTCTGTGATTTTGCCAAGTTCTTCCGGTTCCAGACTTGTCATGAACCCCTTTGTCCCCAGGTTAACCCCGAGTATGGGAATCTCCCTTCCTTTCAGTTCCCGTACAACAGCAAGGATCGTCCCGTCACCGCCCAGCACAATGATATGCGACAGGCATGAGATTTCTTCGCAGAGCGTGCGGATCGGCATATCTTCCGGCGGTACCCATTCTTTGTCGGTAAAGACCGGACAGACACAGGCTTCATATCCCGCGTTTTGAAGAATATGGAGACATTTCCGGGTGCTGATCAGGTCATTATCCCGAAAAGGGTTTGGACAGAGCGCTATCATAGTCTTCCTCCGTGTGCAGCTTCCACAACCGCATCGATATCGAGCGCAGGCTCGTCTGTTTCTGCATTCACCAGCCAGGCGAGGAATTCAATGTTTCCCTCCGGCCCGCGTATAGGCGAATAATCCAGTCCCTTCACACTGTATCCAGCCTCTCTGGCAGATTCCAGGCAGGTCGCAATTACTGTACGGTGTACTTTTGGATCCCGCACGACGCCTTTTTTTCCTACCTGGTCGCGGCCGGCTTCGAATTGCGGCTTGATCAGGCAGATATAGTCTGCACCCGGCTTCAGAAAGATTCGAATCACCGGGAGAATCATCCGAATCGAGATAAACGAGACATCCATCACTGCCAGATCCAGCAGTTCCGGAATCTGCTCCACAGTCAGATAGCGGAGATTGCACCGTTCCAGGTTCACGACCTGAGGATTCTGCCTCAGCTTCCATGCAAGCTGTCCATACCCGACATCCACTGAATAGACTTTTGAGGCACCGTTTTGCAGAAGCACATCCGTAAAGCCACCCGTAGACGCACCGCAGTCGATGCAGATTTTACCAGCCGGACTCACCGGAAAAACTTTCAGCGCCTTCTCAAGTTTCAGGCCGCCGCGAGACACATACTTAAGCGGTTCACCACGCACCTCAAGACTGCACTCGGCCGATACGGACATACCTGGCTTATCAACCTTCTGTCCGTCGATATAAACGGAGCCGCTCATCACGATAGCCTTTGCTTTTTCTCTGCTCTCCGCAAAGCCTCTGTCAAAGACCAGTTGATCCAGTCGTGTTTTATTCATCCGGCTCTTCTCTGCAGAGTTGCTCCGCCTCGCGTGCTATCGATGCAGCGTCAATGCCGTAGTCCAGCATCAGCTGGGCTCTCCCTCCGTGCGGGATAATTCCGTCTCCAAGATTCAGCATCTTTGCTCTGATTGAAATCCCCTCTTCTGCAGCGCGAGCGCTCAGAACCGTTCCGATACAGCCGGTTTCGCAGACCTCTTCCGCCGTAACAAGCCGACCTGTTCTGGACAGAGACTCCATAACCTGCGGATAATCATCTCCGCCGACTTCCCCTAGCTTGATGATCTCCGGAGAGATTCCCCGCTCTGCCAGAAGGCCTGCCGCACGGATTGCTTCGCATACCATCGTGCCATACACAACAAGTGTGAGATCATTGCCATGCCGGAGCACATATTCCTTCTCTCTGTGATTCTCGCTGTAGCCGCACTCGCCTCCTCTGGGATAACGTACGGCAACCGGGCCATCCGTTTTACAGACGGCAGTCCTCAGCATGGCTGACAGCTCTGAAAAACTCGCCGGACAGTAGATTTTCATTCCGGGGACCGTCCTCAGATATGAAATGTCGAAAATTCCGTGGTGTGTCTCACCATCGCTCCCTACCAGGCCTGCCCTGTCTACACAGAACACAACATGCAGCTGCTGCAGAGCGACATCATGAATCAGCATGTCAAACCCGCGCTGAAGGAAGGTCGAATACACGGCAAATACCGGAAGCAGTCCCTGTTTGGCCATTCCTGCTGCCATGGAGGTTGCATTGCCTTCAGCGATGCCCACATCCACGAAGCGTTCCGGATACGTCGAAGCAAACCTGTCCAGTCCGGTGCCAATGGTCATTGCCGCCGTTATTGCGACCAGTTTGGGCTGTTCAGCGGCAAGCTGACAGATGGTTTCGCCGAAGCAGTCGGAAAAACCGCGCCCCGTCGGATACAGTTCCCCTGTGTGTGGATTGAAGGGTCCAACGCCATGATAGATGTCAGGGTGCTTTTCGGCATAGCCCACACCACGGCCTTTCTGTGTCAGGACATGGACCAGGACAGGCTCTTTTAGGTCTCTGGCGAGGCGGAAAACCGTCTCCAGTTCTTTGAGATCGTGACCGTCTACAGGTCCGAGGTAGTTGAGACCCATGGCACTGAACATGTTCACCGGCAGGAGCTTGTCCTTCATTTTCTCCTTCAGATCATGGTTAAAGGCATAGATCGCCGGCAGTCCGGAGAATACGTCCCGATACCACCGCTTAAAGCGAATATACCCCGGTCGGATCCGCATTCCCTGCAGCAGGCGCGCCGTCCCTCCGACATTCTGGTCGATGGACATGTTATTATCATTGAGGATAATGACCAGAGGCTCTCTGCTTGCAGCAGCTGCTGCAAGGCCTTCATAGGCCAGACCACCTGTCAGCGCCCCATCTCCGATCACTGCCACGACATCATAGTTCTGGCCTTGGAGCGTTCTGGCTTTCGCCATACCGACCGCTACGGAAATGGAGTTTGAAGCATGCCCCGCAACAAAGGCATCGTCCACACATTCATGAGGTTTCGGGAAACCCGAGAGTCCCCCGTACTGACGGAGAGTGTCAAAGCTGTCTCTGCGTCCGGTGATAATCTTGTGGACATAGCTCTGATGACCTACATCAAAGACGATGCGATCTTTTTCGCTATTATAAACACGATGAAGTGCCAGTGTCAGCTCTACCGTTCCCAGGTTGGAGGCCAGGTGCCCGCCGGTTTTTGAAACACAGTCAACTAAAAAAGCACGCATTTCAGAGGCAAGTGTCTTCATTTCCTCCTCTGAAAGACATTTGATATCAAGAGAAGAATTGATATGATTGATTAATTTCATAAATCAGCTTTTCCGCTTCGCAAGATTTTCTGCAAGTGCTTTCAGGAATCCGGTATCGGTAAACTGTTCTTCCAGAACCGCTACGGCATGCGCTGTAAGCCTCTCGACCATTATCTCACATTTTTCCCGGCCAAGGAGCACCATGTACGTATTCTTATTCTCTGCGAGGTCTGAACCAATGGGCTTTCCCAGTTCACCTTCTGTACTGAGAACATCCAGCATATCGTCGCGGATCTGAAACGCCATGCCGATGTCTGCACCAAACTGTGCAGCAGCGTGTTCCTGTTCTGAGGTTCCAAGGGCGGCAGAAACGCCCATGATACAGGCCGCAATGATCAATGCGCCTGTTTTTCTGGAATTGATTTCATCCAACTGTTCTGCGCTGAGGGCTTTCCCTTCGCCGATCATGTCCAGATACTGCCCACCGCACATACCGTCAAATCCGACGGCATCGGCGAGATGTGTTGCACAGCGCAACCTTGCCTCATCCGGAAGCGGAGCGCGCAGAATCGTGCCGAAAGCCTCCGCCTGCAGCACATCCCCTGCCAGCGTGGCTGTACACTCTCCAAAGACAATATGATTTGTAGGCTTTCCCCGTCGGAGATCGTCATTGTCCATGCATGGGAGGTCGTCATGGATCAGACTGTATGCATGCAGCATCTCGATCGCACAGGCAATGTCCAGCGCCCCTTCCGGATCACCGCCACAGATACGGCAGAACTCCAGGACCAGGATAGCCCGGATTCTCTTTCCGCCGGCGAGGAGACTATAACGGGCAGCTTCTGCAAAGCCATGTAGCGCATCATCGGCAGGAATCGCAAAAAAGCTGCAAAGTCTCGCTTCTATCATGTCCATGTATTCCTGATATGTGTACTGTTTATTCATCAAAAGGCAATTCCTCCGGTTCCCCGTCGCTTCCCTTTCTGAGCTTGACAACAAGCTGTTCCGCTTCATCCAGCATGGCGCTGCAGTCAGTCAGAAGACGGGTCCCTTCTTCAAAGTAAGCGATAGACTCCTGAAGCGGTATGTCTCCCTTCTCCAGATGGGAAACGATCTCCTCCAGTCGCTTCATCGAGTCCTCAAATGACAGTTTTTTCTTCGCCACTGTGGTAATCCTCCAGTTCTTCCACCATACAGGAAGCTTTTCCGTCCGTAAAAAGCAGCTCCAGGAGTTCGCCCTTTGACAGTTGTTTTAAGCTTCGGACGATCTCACCGTTTCCCTTGTCTGCGACCACATACCCTCTGCTCAGCACCTTGAGCGGACTCATAGCGTCCAGTGCTGCAGCGCTCTGTACAAGTGCCTGGCGTCGTTCAGCAATCTGCTTCTGCCCCGCCGAAACCAGGCGGGCCGTGATCCTGTCCACGTCCATGCGCCTCAGATCCACAAAGGAAGAAGCATCCTTCAGTACACCTCTGTTTTTCAGGGAACCCAACTGCTGTCTCCGTTTCTGCAAATCTCTGAGCACGGACTGATCCAGTCTCACACCAATCCCCCGGATGTATTCTTCCATCTCGCGGTGATCCGGGACCGCTATTTCCGCTGCATTGCTTGGGGTAGAAGCACGTCGATCTGCAACAAAGTCAGAAATCGTAATATCCGGCTCGTGCCCGACCGCAGAAATAACCGGAATCTCAGATGCGTATATGGCCCTTGCCACTCTCTCGTCGTTGAAAGCCCAGAGATCTTCCAGGGAACCGCCTCCGCGCCCTGTGATGATCAGGTCGGCAATCTGATGCCGGTTTGCATAGCGAATTGCAGATGCGATCTCTGCGGGTGCTTCCATCCCCTGGACGCGCACGGGAAGCAGCAGAAGCTTGGTCATAGGCCACCGCTGGCGGAAGATGCGGATCATGTCGTGAACAGCTGCCCCAGCGGAAGATGTGACAATCGCGATCCGCTTCGGAAAGGCCGGCAGGGCCTTCTTATGCGACTCGTCGAACAGCCCCTCGGCATACAGCTTCTGCTTCAGCTGTTCAAACGCAATTTGAAGATCTCCGACGCCGTCCGGAACAATCCCGTTGCAATAAAGTTGATACGCTCCGTCGCGAGGATAAATTCGAAGACTGCCGGATGCAAAAACCCGCATTCCGTTTTCCGGGCGGAAGCGAAGTCGCGAGGCACTGGCCCGGAACATCACACAGCGAAGACTGCTCTCTGAATCCTTCAGCGTAAAGTAGTGGTGACCGGATGGGTAGATCTTGTAATTGGAAATCTCCCCCACTACACAGAGATCCCGAAATCGAAGATTGGATTCCACCAGAGATCTGACCGCTTCATTTAACTCACTGACAGTCAAAGTTGTACGGCAGTCGCTGTTCATTCTTTCTCAGCGTCAGGCTCTGCTTCCCGGGCTGCTTCCGTCTGCACTTCCAGCTGCTCCGATTGCTTTCTCTCACGGAGAAAACTTCCGAGAACGCCGTTTATAAATGCGGCCGCCTGGGGTGAATCATATGACTTACCCAACTCTACCGCTTCATTTACGGCGGCAGAGTCCGGAATGTCATTCATAAAGAGGATCTCACAGAGTGCGCAGCGAAGGATCGCCAGTGTGGATCTGGAGATTCGCTTCAGTTTCCAACCGGAAGAATACCGGCTGATGATCTCGTCGATCTCAGGCAAATGCGCTTCAGCAGTCTGCAGTACCCTGTGAATATATGCTGTCTGCTCCTGATCCGGGGCCTCCTGAAAGAGCTTATCCTCATCCCGCAGGCTGTCGTAATGATCGTCCGAGAAAAAGAGCGCAAGTGTGTCCTCCGCAGAAGCGGAATTGGCTTCCATGGAAAACAACATCTGGACAGCAATCTGTCTGGCAGTTACTCTCGTCATATTCTCAGCCGCCGTCACCGATCAAAAGAGATCCCGGACACATGGACGTTCACCTCAGCGTCAAAGCCTGTGGACGCCTGAATCACGCTTCTTACCGCTTCCTGGACATTCTTCGCCACGCTGACGACATTGTTGCCGTAATTTACCATGATGATCGTATCTACAATGATTTTCTGATCCTCAAAACGGACCTTGACCCCCTTGGGGAGTGTCTTGAGACCAATCAGTTCGGCGAGTTCTGCTCCCGCAGTGGTGGATACGCCGGAAACACCTTCCACCTCAGTTATCGCAGCACGGACCACACCGGAAATAACATCTTCAGAAATATTGATGCTGCCGTTATCTTCCCTGTAGCTGATATAATTGTCACCCATCTGATATTCCTCCAAACCATAGATAATTGATATTTTAACACGAAAGCGAAAAAAAAGGAAGTCTCATTACATTTTTTTCAGTGATTTTCAAGTTCACACCTTTCTCTTGTTGAAAGATTTGAAAAAATATGTTATATTTTCCATCACACTGTGAAGGGGGAAGCAAAATGGAAACCAAGATCATGCTTGCCGCTGCAATTTTCTTTGGTGGCTGGCTGTTGTCCTATGTCTTTATTCGGCAGCTCCTGTTTAATTTTATAACCGCGTATCCCCTGCTGCGAAAGATGCAGCAGATTGATGAAAATCTGATTGCAATCGGAGCCAGACGCTACACGAATGTCTCCGTGATCGTCTGCTCTGTAAGCACAATCATATTGTTCGGTGTTGTGCTGTGGCTGTGCCCGGTCTATCTGAAGATTTCATTCTTTGCCGGCGTTGTGGTCTGCTTTTTCATGATCATTACAAAAATCTCTCCCGAAAACCAGGCCATGTTCGAGAGCTTCTGTACGGGCTATTGCCGCTTTATTCCGGACGATGAACTCAGGACCATTATGTATAACAAGGAGATCCGAAAGATCAACCGTCGACTGCGTGAAATGGGCTACGGGAGCAGCTTCGTTCCCGAATTTAAAAAATAAGCTTTCTGCTGTTCGGCCATATATGCAAAGCGCCCGCCTTCGATACAGAAGACGAGCGCTTCATGTTTTCTGTTTACTGCAGGCTGTTATAACTTGTACTGCTTCCGCAGATCCTGTTTACCCTGCAGGCCATGGGCTGCACCTGTGATCGTTCACCAGCCACGCATGCTTTGCAAGCTTCGCCATCGGGGAGTCGCTCAGAGAATCGGAGTAGAAGTTCTCCACACAGTCACAAGGGTACTGTGCAAGAAATCTTCTTGTCTTTTCCCGATCATGGCAGTTTTTTCCATGGATTTTGCCTGTGTATGGATTCATCGGCGTCGCAATCAGTGAAACGCCAAGCCGTTTGGCAGCCGGCCGCAGCAGAAACTCAGGAGATGCGGAAATGATCAGATCATCTTCTCGTTTCTGGGCAAGATACCATGTCTCTATACGGTCATAATATAATTCCCAGAAGTCCTCTACCACCTGCTCCACATTATCGATGCGGCTCAGGAAGGAAAAAATCGCTTCTTTCAGCCTTTGCGCGTCCTGTTTGCCGTCTTTGAGGTAGCAAAGCAGCTGCCACAGGAATGCCGGTATCGCTTTACAGACCGCTCTTGGATAATGTCTCATACAGAAGCGCACAAAACAGTAGGAACTGTCCGGAACAAAGACGGTATCATCAAAGTCGTACACATTCATACGTCAGTTGCCTCTTTTCTCCAGTGTGAGACAGGTCAACCCATAGATGGTTGCTGCAACACCAGCCACGGAGTCAAGCGCTGCAATCACACCGGTCGGGAGGATCGCAGCAGTCCCCAGCACTGCCAGAATGATTTTGATTACAGCCAAAGCCAACGTATTGATCAGCAGTGTGCGCTCTGTCATCCTGCAGATTCGAAATGCCAGCGGAACTCGAATGATCTTATCTGAAAAGATGCTGATATCTGCGAAAAATGCCTCGTTCTTCGGTTCCAGGCAGACCGATACGTCTGACTGCTTGAACATTTCCGTATCGTGATAGCCGTCTCCGATCCCCGCGATCTTCGCGTGTTCTCCGTTCGTGGAACGAAGATAGCGGATCGCTGCTCCCTTTTCCTGCGGTCTCAGTTCCGGCTTCACCATGTCAAAGTTCAGCGAGGAAGCGAGCGTCCGCGCTGTAGAACGTACGTCCCCTGTCAGCATCACCAGTGTCGACGCACCGAGTGCGCGGAGTTCCTCCAGTGTTTCAAACGCGTTATCCCGGATCGCGTCCGAAAGCATAATATAACCGCGATAGGTACTGTCTACAGCAATATGAATTGCCGACCCGCTTTTTGAAGGAACCTGATACCAGATGCCATTGTCTTCCAGCAGCCCGGCATTCCCAACATAAATATGGTGTCCGGAGAAAAAGGTACTTACACCTCTGCCTGGAATCTCTTTTGTTTCCACGACGCCTTCGGGTATGTCACCATCGCTCAGTCCCGCTGCCGCTTTCAGCGCCAGCGCGATCGGATGGTCAGATCGGCTTTCAGCCACAGCGGCGATACGAAGGAGTTCCTGCTCACTCACGCCAGCCGGGACGATCTCTGAAATAATATAACGCCCGTCGGTCACTGTCCCCGTCTTGCTGAAAGCAAAGACCTTACAGCGCGAAAACACTTCCGGCAGTTCATCTCCCGCAAATAGAATATTCGCCTTTGCTGCGCTGTAGACTGCCCCGAAATGCGTCAGCAGAGAGGAGAACAGGAACGCCGAGGGAGAGGCCAGTACCAGCAAGACCAGACAGCGATGCAGCCATACGCCATAGTCTTTCATGTGAAACAGCGCCAGAATTGCAAAAATGACCGCTGCAAGAAGATAGAGAACATAAAAACCGAGAGAAGCCGTCGCCAGGATTTTACGCTCCGGACTGTTTTCAATATCCGCGTTTTCCACCATCTGTCTGATTGGAAGCAGGGCGTCAGAGAGATAGTCATAAGCCGCATCCTTATGCAGCAGGCTGTAAGCTTCTACCTGCATCAGAAGATCGGCGAAGATAAGAATCAGCGGGGCTGCCGTATGCTCTCCGATCAATATCGCCAGAACAGCCGCCAGAAGCCAGGTTCCCTCTTCCATCGGAATCCTCTTCCGGCGCGCCATATGATATCCCTGCAGAACGATGGGTACCGCTGCGATCAGCATTGCGGCAATACAGATATAGAGGTGGAAGCGCACCAGTGGCTTCACCACTGACGCCAGGATCATGATAACACCGGCGATTCCCGTCAGCAGGACATCTCTGCCAAAGAAGTGACGCCCCAGTGGGAAACGCAGAGCTGTAATCCTCTGTATGAAGTCAGAGAGCTTCTCCGGAATGGAAAGCACAGACGGTATCGAATTGAACACGGAGCTGTGTTTACTCATTTCATTTCCTTTCTTCGTACACATGAAAGCAGGACGAGGACCAGACCGAACCCGGCACCGGCAAGATCCACGAACACATCGGTCAGTGTCCCGGCTCTGCCGGGGACAAAAGTCTGATGATATTCATCGGAACACGCATAAAGGAAGCAGAACAGCAGAGAGCTGCAGACAGCGCGTACCGGGAAGCGCTCCAGCAGCAGTTCCCGGAAAAACAGTGCAGACGGCACTGAAAGCAGCGCGTATTCTGCCATGTGCGCGTATTTACGGATATCGAGTTCCTCACCGTAGTCCGTCAGTCTGGGAAGAAGTTTCATGAGGATTCTTCCGAGTTCCGTCTTCAGCAGCCATTCGCTCATACTGCCGGACTCTGTACCGTCTTTCGAGGACATGAAGAAGATCAGTCCCATCATTGCCAGGGTCAGAAGTCCATAAATCAACAAGTGTTTTTGATTCCGTACCATTGTATCAGCTTTAGTAGCGAAAATCAAACATCAGATCATAGATGCAGACGGTTTCCCCGTCCTGTATGCCCATTTCCTCCAGACGCGCATAAATACCTGCCTTACGGAGGCAACGGTCAAAGAACATCCGACTCTCGTAGTCCGAGAAGTTCACGGAAGCTGCGACGCGTTTCAGCCATTCACCCTCCAACAGCCAGAGGCCGTCTTCGGTTTTCTCGATCCGTACATCCTCCGGGGTCTCGAGAATTGGCTCGGGTTCCACATAGTCTGCTTCAAACGGTGCAATCGGAGGCAGAGCAGACAGCTTCTCTGCACAAAGTCTGATCAGTTCCGCGGTACCCTGATGAGTCGCTGCGCTGAGTTCAAGGAACGGGAAGCCAAGTCCTTCAACGTATCTGCGGAGTTTTCCCAGTGCCTCACCGCCGTCGGTGATGATGTCACACTTGTTTGCAGCGACGATTTGCAGCCGGTCGGCAAGATCCGGCTGATACGCCCTCAATTCCCTGTTGATGATCGTAAAATCCTCTACAGGGTCTCTGCCTTCCGAACCGGAGACATCCACCACATGTATCAGCAGTCTGCAGCGTTCCACATGTCGCAGAAAATCATGGCCGAGACCGGCGCCTTCGGAGGCGCCTTCGATGATTCCCGGAATATCCGCCATCACAAAACTGCTGCCCTCATCAACATATACAACGCCCAAATTTGGATACAGCGTCGTGAAGTGATAATTTGCAATCTTTGGATGCGCTTTGCTTACCACAGACAGCAGGGTCGATTTTCCGACATTTGGAAATCCAATCAATCCCACATCCGCCAGAAGCTTCAGTTCCAGCGTAACATCACGGATTTCTCCTGGCAATCCCGGCTTCGCAAAACGCGGCACCTGTCTGGTCGGCGTAGCAAAATGCATATTCCCCCAACCCCCGCGGCCGCCTTTTGCCGCGACAAATGGTTTCCCGTCGGACATGTCATGCATGATGGAACCGGATTCCGTATCCCGGATCAGCGTACCTCTCGGAACACGAACCTGCAGATCTGCACCGTCTTTTCCGGCGCAGCGCTTTCCCTGTCCGTTCGCTCCGTCCGCAGCTGTATACTTTCTCTTGTATTGGAAATCCATCAGCGTCGTCATATTGTCATCCGGAATAAAGACAACACTGCCGCCCCGGCCGCCATCCCCGCCGTCCGGTCCGCCGGCTGCGATGTATTTTTCTCTGTGAAACGCGACCGCTCCGTCTCCGCCTTTGCCTGCGTGAAGATGGATCCTCGCCTTGTCTACAAATGAAGACATAGAAACCTCCGTTCGATAAATGAAAAAGGCCGGACATGCGTCCGGCCTTTATCCGTCAATTTACTGGGCGAGCTCTTCGTAAACGGAGACCTTTTTACGCTCCTTGCCCATGCGTTCGAACTTAACGGTACCGTCAACAAGTGCGAACAGAGTATCGTCCTTGCCCTTGCCGACATTGGTGCCCGGATGAATCTTCGTACCGCGCTGACGGACAAGAATATTGCCTGCCAGAACGAACTGACCATCCGCACGCTTCGCGCCGAGACGCTTAGACTCGCTGTCACGGCCGTTCTTGGTAGAACCCATACCTTTTTTATGAGCCATCTGATTACACCTCCATCGTAAACCTGTCGAATGAATTACGCATTGATCGCTTCTACCGTAAGCTTGGTATAGGGCTGTCTGTGGCCCTGCGTCCGACGATAGCCTTTTTTCGGTTTCATCTTATAGACGCGAACCTTCGCAGACTTTCCGCTTTTCTCAACCTTCGCGGTAACGGTAGCACCGGCAACAACAGGCGTACCGACAGTGGCCTTGTCATCATCCACCACGCAAAGAACCTTGTCAAAAGTGACTGTAGCACCGTCCTCTGCTTCGAGCTTCTCAACGTAGATCACATCGCCCTCTGCAACACGATACTGCTTGCCACCGGTAACAATAACGGCATGCTTCACTGGAATATCCTCCCTCTTTTCAGGTCTCGCTCTCAGGGCGGAACAGGACGTTCACTTAAACCCTTTCAATGCGGCGCAGGTAATATAACACTTTTTCATTAATGTGTCAATCTTTTTTTTCGATTGTGTTTTCTTCGATTGATGTCTCTGCATCTCGGTAATCTTGCGAAACTCGAATTCAGTCTGCCGGTGACGAACTCCGACAGTACCTTCCGGCGTTATGTTGGGGAATGTACGGGTTATTCTGCAGAGGCCTTCTGCCACAGGCGGTAGTACTGGGCGATAGCAGGAACAATTTCCTTGATCACAACATCGGTTGTGTTCACACAGAGATGATATGCCGTTTTGTCACCCCATGCCTGAGAGGCTATGATGTCATGAAATTCTGCACGGGATTTGTCGATGCGTTTCATCTGGCGGATCATTTCCCGGTCCGTCATATTCTCCCCTTCGGTTGCTCTTTTTCGGCAACGGGCCACCTTGGAAAGCTCATCTGCATAGACGAACAGTTTGAAAGGACGCTCATCCTCCAGCAGCGCATCTGAGGCCCTGCCTACGAATACACAATTACCCTTTGCTGCCAGTTCGCGAATCAGTTTTGTCTGGAGTGACAGGATATGCATCGCCGTATCCGATACTGCAGAAAGCTGAGAAAAGCTCTGTGCAAAGTGAATCGGATAGCGTACGCGTCTTGAACTGCTCTCCAGCTGATGGTCCAGATAATTCTCGTCCATCCCGGTCTGCTTTGACAGCTCGGATACAATCTCCCTGTCGTAATAGCTGTATCCCAGCTCATCCGCCAGCCGCTTGCCGAGCTCACGTCCGCCGCTTCCGAATTCTCGGCTTACCGTAATGATGTTTGACATATGTTTCCTCCATGATTCCATACAATCACCGGACAAATGATCCGGCCCCGCATCAGTTATCATACTATTCACTGGCTCTTCCAGTGCGTAAAGTCACTGCCGGCATCTTTCAGTATCGATGAGACATAGAGCGCTGTCAGGTTCTTTTCTTCCAGCCATCGCTGTGCCAGACTTCCGTCAGGGTCCAGGCTCTGAACACTTCTGAGATCACCTGCAAAACATGCCAGGTTGAGCTGCTGCAGATAAGCGGTCATTGCTTCCAGCTCTGCGCGGTCAGTCACCTCAGCAGGTACAGCTTTAAAGTGAGCAGTCATGTAATCCGCTGCTGCCTCTGTGAAGTGCTGAAATACCGGCTCTTCCCTGTTGTTTTCCTCTGCCCACTTTTTCATGTCAAGCCTCCTTGTCTCATAGGAAAACACACCACCTGTGTTTTCCAGGATACCGTACTGACATGGATAGGAGCACAGCGCAGAGCCGGTAATCTCCGTGAGACCGTTTTCTTCCCGGAAATGCTGCACATGCAGATGTCCGCTCAGGAACAGGGAAACACTGTATCTTCTCAGGAGATCTGCAATCGGCTTCGCCCCTTCGATCACATACCCGTCATGGAAAACCGTATGCTGAAAGAGATTCTGATGTCCGGCCGCCAGCACCTCCGCACCCGCTTCTTTGGCGTCACGCAGCTGCTGTTCGATCCAGCTGCGCGTGGTCTCCGACACACCGCAATAGTCGTGCAGGGTGTTGAAATCCAGCATCAGAACCCGTGTTTCTGCATTGAGCGGATACATATAGCTGAGAGAATCAGTATCTGTGGACAGTGCCTCACTCAGGCCGAAATTATCATAGATTCCAGAAAAAAGCTCCGTAGTTGCAAATGGAACCCAAGTGAATTCCGCCCCGTGATATCGTGCCGCGTTGATATTAAAAACATCGTGATTTCCTGTCAGAACCAGCACGGGAATACCGGCAGCTTCGATGGGACGGAGCTTTTCCGCCAGTGCTTCATGGCTGATCACCGCACCGTTAAAAGTCAGATCTCCAGTCAGCAGGAGCGCATCCGGTTGAGCTTCCAGGACCGCCGCCAGAAAGGCGTCCATGATTTCTTCGCTGTACGGCATAAACTTACTGTCCCCGCTGTCCAGCACTTTCTGATAGTATTCTCCGCCATCGGTCAGAGATGCAGCAATGTAGTGAGGGTCACTCGCAATGAAAACACGATAATCTGCAGCTGCCTGTATTTTCATCCCCCAAATTATTATCCAAACCGACAGGATCACTGCAAGTCTCAGCCGTTTCATGCCTGATCTGCACAGATATTCACAGACCTCACCCCTTCTGCCTCTGCAGATAATCTCGACAGCTGCTTCCGCTCTGAAGCAGCTGTCCGCGCAATGTTATACCTCCGGCCGTATTCTGTGACTTCCGTAACCAACCACATCATGAAGAAGCACTTGTTCGTGGATTCCTTTTGGCTGGACCCACTTTTCTCCCGCTGTGTTGACCACGACGAGATCTCCCGCTGCTTTCATGGTCTCAGAAGAGATGAGGATCTGGCCGCTACCGGTAAACCCTTCGATCCGGGAAGCAAGGTTCACATTTCTGCCGATCATATCATACTTTGCTCGCGTCTGAGAGCCAATCGTACCCAGAATTGCTTCTCCGGTGTGAATTCCGATCCCCATGCTGAGAGCAGGGTAACCTTCCTTGGCGTTCCATTCATTCACAGCCGGGATGCGACGCTGCATGGCGACCGCACATGCTACAGCATCTCTTGCAGCCTCCGTGTTCTCCCGCGGGGCTCCGAAAACAGTCACAATGGCATCACCGACAAAACTTAGAATATTCCCCTGCCATGAATTGATGATCTCGATCATTTCTCCCAGAAAATGGTTCAGCATGGTGATAAACCCGGAAGCATCCATCTTCTCCGAAAGCTCTGTCGATTTTCTGAGATCAGCAAACATAATCGTGACTTCCCGTCGTTCTCCGCCGATGTGAATCCGGTCCTGCTGTCGAATCACTTCCTCCATGATTTCATCAGAGAGATAGGGCATTACGACACCGCGAATAAAGCGATCTCTGTCTTTGATCGCCGCCTGAAGCTGTCTGTTTTCTGCTTCCAGTGCATCGAACTGTTTTCTTTCTTCCGACGTCATATGCTGACTGTCTCTCCTTCCCTGGCGAAATGGATTCTGTGATCCTGTATCAATTCCTCCCGCCGTCTCAATTCTCTGTCTGTGCTCTGCGGGTCGTGATGGACGATCAGCATCCGTTTCACCTGTCCGCGTATGACCAGCTCCATTCCGGCTACATAGGAAGAATGCCCGAATCCGATTTTCGACTGATATTCTTCTTCCGTATACTGTCCATCAAAAAGAACCAGGTCGGCGCCGTACACAAACTCGACCAGGTTTGTGAAGTCAGGTTCGCAGGCTTCATAGTCCGTTGCGTAAACCAGTGTCCTGTCTCTGTATTGCAGCTTTATGACCAGACTGTCTCCGGGATGATTTCCATGCAATGTGTCTACAACAACTTCCCCTATCGTCAGTTTGTCCGGAAAAGGCCTGATGCTGAGTGTTCCCGCATACTCGCTCAGACTGAGCGGCCAGTACGGAGGAGAAAAAATACCGTCGATGAGTGTCTTCCCCTGCTCCGCATCGCAGGCAGGGAGGTACAGGACGGTTTCCAGTCCTTTTTGAGCCAGGCGCGAATACATTCCAAGCCCCTGAATATGGTCCAGATGATAATGACTGATCAGAATCACGGGCGTCTTTCTGAACGCTGTCGGCGCAAGCAGCAGTCCGCTCCCGGCATCCAGAAAGATGGTCTCGTCTCCGGCCTGTACCATATAACAGGAGGTGTTCCCGCCAAAATACATACAGTCTGCTCTGCTCACTGCGGCGGAGCCTCGCGTCCCCAGAACTGTCAGCTGAAACGCCGACGATTCAACTCGTTTTGTATGCGACACTACGGTTAGATTCCTTCCCTTAGTATATTTGCTTCAAGAACCTTCTCCCAACAGCTTACGATAGACGTCGGCAAAGGCTTTGAGTTTGTTTTTGAGCATGCCGCTCTTTTCTTCACCATTCTTTTCTGTTTTCATCGTCTCTGCTACAGTCCGACATGCCTCCACGTAATTCTGTGTGGTATCCCGAAGCCGCCGGCTCATCTGTTTCATCAGAAGAAATACCTGGATGGGTTTTTCCTTGAAGTAATCCGCAAACTCTTCTGCGTTGATCTCCTGCACTCTGGTATTGTCTTCTGTCGCCACCGCTGTCGCGCTGCGCGGCATGTCCTCAATGATTCCCATCTCACCGAAGGTCTGCCGCTCTTCAAAAGTCGCAAGCTCTTTCTGATGTGGTGTCTCATAATCGGCGTAGATACTGATCTTCCCGCTCATAATCTCAAACATTGTGTGCGATTCATCACCCTGCCGAAAAACAACATCGCCGTTCTGAAAAACATATTCTCTCATGGATACCCTCTGTTCCTTTCTCCAGTTCCACGTCGTTATCTCGCTTAATAAAACCTTAGTCCGGACATATTGTACATCAAATATTCATTCTCAATGGCGATCAGTCGTGCATTGAGATCCGGATCCAGGGGAAGTGCATCATTTTTCTCCGTGTACTCATATATCGTCCGACAGACTTCCAGATAATCCTTCGTGGTATTGCGCAGTCTCCGGCTCAACTGCTTAAGCATCATGAAAACCTTCACTGAATTCTCTTCAAAGAAGTCCAGGAAATTATCATCGGTAATTACATCGAGACACGTATCATCTTCCATTGCAACGACAGTTGCCGACCGGGGCGCATTTTCGATCAGCTCCATCTCTCCGAAGAACTCCCCCTCTTTTAATTCTGCCAGCTTCCGTACGTTCGGAGTTCCGTATCCAGAGAAAACCGCTACACTGCCGTTATTGATACAGTACATGCAATTTCCTGTTTCCCCTTCACGGCATATCACGCCATTTTTATTATACCGTATCTGTTCCATGTGATCCTCCATCCCATTATTTCTGTGTTTTGTATTATTATAAATACTATCCGTTGTAAAATCAATGTTTTTGTTCTCTCTGGATTCTTCTCGTTTAAATTCAGCCACAGAATTATGCGATATTTTTCTCTGATTCACTGTTGATTTTTGTATTTTATTGTGTTATAGTTTCTTCTATAATATCAGCATAATACAAACGAAGCGCATGGAACGTAGAGAAATGGAGAATTATGATGGGAAGACGTAAATTTGAAGAAATCGGAAACAGTCTGATCAACATCAGTTCGGAGAATACCTCTCTCCGTCCTCCCCTGCCAGCCATCTGTGAGAAGGTGCGGTTCTACCGTCTGCAGAGAAAGCTGGAGCAGAAGGAACTTGCACGTGCGCTGGGCATCACCGCAAACGCCGTGAGCAACTGGGAACAGGGGCGCAGTCGTCCGGATGTCGCGTTGATCCCCGGCCTCTGTCAGATTCTTGATATCAGTTTCTATGAACTCTACGGATTGAAAGATCCGCACCAGTATAATCTTCGCGAAGCCCGGCATATGGAGGATTATCGGAAGCTGAAACCTGTAAACCGCAACCTGGTCGATGGACTGATGAGGAATATGGTGAAACTGCAGGAGGCGGAAAACATACCGAATCTCATTCGGCTCCAGTTCATTGAAAAGCCTCTTGCGGCAGGTATAGGCGATCCTACTGAGTTTGAAGGCCTCAGCGATGAGATTTATCTCTATGAGAGTGATGAATACAGGAGAGCGGACTATGTTTTCCGTGTCAATGGCGACAGCATGGAACCGGCATATGAAAACGGAGCTCTTGTCCTGGTAGAGCGAGTTCCAAACGGGATGAAGCTTCGTGACGGAGAGATCGGCGCGTTCATTGTCGGGAACGAAACATATATCAAAGAATACCGCACCGACGGGCTCTACTCTCTCAACAGGAAATATGATGTATTGCGTTTTGATGAGGATCAGGCTGTCTATCTGATTGGCCGTGTCCTTACGGTTTTGGATCCGGAGCGTATTGCGAGTCAAAGTGATGTAGAGAAGTTCCAGCTTCTTCACGAATAACAGGCGGGATAAAAAGGAGCATTCCGGTCACATCATTCCGGATTGCTCCTTTTTTGTCATTCACATCAGAGGCGAGAGGAATTTCACTGTCTGACCGATGATCTTTGTGAATATCTTTTCTTTCCTGATGGTTTCATCCGTAACCTCCCGGCATTTTTTCAGAGTCTGCTGATAATCGGCCTCGATCTCCCGGATACAGTCCGCCTGATACAAGTAGGTAGCACACTCGAAATGGTGATAGAGACTGCGATAGTCCAGGTTAATCGTACCGACCACCGCCTTCTGATTATCGCTGACAAAAACCTTGGCATGGACAAAGCCGGGCAAATACTCGTAAATCTTTACTCCCGCGTCCGTCAGAGACCGATAATGCGTCTTGGCCAGCGCGTAGGCCACCTTCTTGTCCGGGATGCCTGGAAGGATAAGCTTGACATCTACACCCCGCTGTGCGGCGAAACGTAACGCCGTCTCGAGTTCTCCGTCCAGGATCAGATAGGGAGTCATTATGTGGACGTAGTCCGTTGCCCGGTTCAGGATATCCATATATACCGTCTCACCAACCTTATCCCCATCCAACGGGCTGTCACAGAAGGGCATGACATAGCCTTTCGCATGTGGAGCATTCTCCGTCTCTTCCAGCCAGCTCTCGTAGTCCGGTTCCTTTTCTCCGACATACCACATCTGCAGGAACATCAGCGTAAAGCTCCTGACAGCAGGTCCCTCCAACATAATCGCAGTATCCTTCCAATGGCCGAAACGCTCGACGCGATTAATATACTCGTCAGCAAGATTGACGCCGCCATTAAAAGCCACCTTCCCGTCGATCACGAGAATTTTGCGATGATCGCGGTAGTTGTAATGCGATGAAACAACCGGTTTGATCGTTGAAAAAGGCCTTGCCTTGATGCCTTCTTTCTCAAGGAGTTTCCAGTAACCCACCGGCAGTGTGAACATCTCGCACATGCCGTCATACAGGACGCGAATCTCGACGCCCTCCCTCGCCTTTTTTGTCAGGACATTCAGGATTCGTCCCCACATAAATCCCTCTTCAATGATGAAGTATTCCATGAAAATGAATTTCTCGGCTTTTTCCAGTTCCGCAAGCATCGCCTCAAACATGGATTCACCTTGGGGGAAATATCTCGCCGCGGTATGATCATATAGGGGGAAACACCCGCTTCGGTTGAGGTAGCGGCAGAGATCGTCGGTGCCTGAGCCGTCATGCTCTACCTTCTCCAGTATGTTCTCCGGCTGATTCAGGAACTCTTTGCTGATCTGGATCTGCTGGTCGACAAGCCTGCGCTCTACTCTGTGTCCTATACTTGATTGCGTAAAAAGAAGAAATGCGGCACCGACAAGCGGCAGGACTGCAATAATGAACATCCAGGTCAGTTTGGCGGAAGAATCCATTTTGCAATTGAACAGGTATATGACCATGGCCAGTGAGAAGAGCCGCATGATTGTAATCAGAATCGGAAGCTTATCCGTAAAGTATCCATAAGCAACGATAAGAATCGCAACCTGCAGCACCAGAAGCAGCGCAATCAAGAAAAACCTGCTGAAAATCAGTCGAAGCAGGCCCTTCCTGATCGGTTTGGCCAGTCTAACGATTCTTTCTTCGTTATCCATTTTACAGGCTACCCCCTCTCAGTTCATTCATTTGCAGTTTATTCTGGCCTTACGGCAAAATCTGTCGCAGTCTGTCGGAAGTAAAAAATATCCGGCTGTCTGCACTGTGCAATCGTTCCCACCGCATCAATGTCCATGGCTTCTGGCAGCCAGACCTGAATCTTGACCGCCCCAAAATCCGGATATTCAAATTCACCCACTTCCGTCCAGATATCTCCGGACTTGACATAGATTTTGCGAGGTCCGAGTATGCTGTCCCAGTCAGATGTTCTGGCATCAATGATCTGATACTCCAGAGTGAAACCGAGACAGTTGCTGACCTTTTCGGACAGGACAGAATAGTTCTGCTGCGTTGTCAGCCAGCTGCATTTGGACCAGCTGACCGTCAGATCATCCCGCAGTGCATATTCTTCTGTCGGCGGGTTTCCGACGTTATACTGTTCTCCTGGGAACTCATCCAGAAGCCGGATGCTCTGAATCCATCCGGCATAAAGCTGATTGTCGCTTCCGCGATAAAGCATGCAGGACATGTCATTCTCTTCCGCCACGACAGTGGCTTCGACACCTTCGTAGATGTATGGCATGATGCCGCGGCCGGTTTTGAGCTTGGAAATCCGCTCTACCCGCAGGCACGGTGCTTTGAACGCCTTCCGTGCATAACCTGTCGTCCATTCCTCCAGATAGCTCTCTTCCTCCGGCAGGACAATCAGGTCCGGATAGCGCGTATTCATTATGGCATCAATGCCTCGCCGCGCTGCATCACTTTCAGCGAAAGCCGCACCTGAGATACTCATCAAAAGTACAAACCCCAGAAATGTCGAAATAATCTTTTTCATATTCCTGTTCCTTTTCGGATAACTGATAAATGCTATCTCCCTGTCGTGGATACGAATTCCAGTTCAGTTTTACTTTCTCTTTCCGATCTATCCGGTTTATATATCTTATAACATCATGCTCTAGTGAAAGTATTATCGCTTTTTCAACATATCGAATGTAAGTCTATTTGATTATATCAGATTGCATTACCAGTAACAACTCTTTTTCCTGCGAAATACCTGGACGGTCATAAAGGATGTCCCCTGCGCACCGTATGTTTGTGATGTTTCTGTGATGATAAAGTGTTATAATAGAAGCATAAAATCATATTACCAGAAGGAGTGTAGAAAAATGAACATGACAACAGATAAAGACCTCGAAAACGTAAGCGGCGGTACCCCTTATGCCAACGGCAGCTTTGTCGATAACGGAAACTGCATCGTTTATACAGTAGCCGCCGGAGATACCCTGGTCGGCATCGGCTCCCGCTTTGGCGTCAACTTCATGCAGATTGCCCAGTGGAACAATCTCGCAGATCCAAGCATGATTCGAGTCGGGCAGCAGCTCACCATCTATTCCGGTATTAACAGATAAGAGCGATAAACGTTCCTCTAAAAGATGATCCCCGTCGAGCATTCGGCGGGGATTTTCAATAAATACAGGCTAAACCACAATTATATATGGCTGCGCAGAATAAGTTGACAAAAAAGCCCACCTGGAAGGCTGGAAACTGCATGAGGCTTGCAGTCTGAGGGTTCACAGGTGGGCATGCTGTTAATACAGCCGTTCGTTACTGTTTACTACTTTTACTTGGCAAATTCAGCCGCATTATTTCCGGCAATGTATCCGCCATGGGCGCAAAGACTCAATGCTTCACGTCCGGGGTAGTAGTCGCCGAAGTAGTCACCGGAGCTGATAATGCCAGTGGCAAACAGACCGGGAATCGGCTCACCAGCTTCTGTAATGACCTGGAAGTCCGCGTTGGTGAGAATGCCGCCGTAATTGCCGCGTGTCATATCATATTCCTTCACAGCATAGAACGGGCCTTCTGTAATCGGATTAAGATATTTTGCATCCTTATTGAACTGGGTATCCTCCCCCGCTTCGCAGAGCGTGTTGTAATCTGCGACAGTCTTGGCAAGTGCATCTGGCGCAATACCGATAAGCTCAGCAAGCTCTTCGATGGTATCTGCCTTATAGGCCTTGATGAAGGGATTGCCCGCTTCGGTCTTCTCAAGATAGGTATCGAGATTCAGGAAGGTATCTGCGATATCCTGGTCCATGATCGCCCAGCCATGATCCGGCTCATCTTCGTAGATGAAGAAAACCTGCTGGTCATGCGGTCCCTTTGCTTCGCTGACTCTGCGTTGGCCTTCACGGTCTACCAGAAGAATGGAATACGGGAACTGATTATTCGGCTGACCAACAACGGGCATGTCGAACGGATCGGCGTTAAAGCCCTTGTTGCTCGCAGCAGTTGCGGTGAACTCGCCGACCGTCTCGGGTGCCAGTTCGGCATTCAGGTCATTGTTGCGGGCATAGTCGCCGGTGCAGAGTACAACCGCCTTCGCATGGAAAGTCTTTGTACCGGTCTTCTCGTTCTCGCAGACAACGCCGGTGACATTGCCGTCATCATCTGTGATCAGAGAAGTCGCAGCAGTATTCAGATAAATGTCCACACCGTCAGCTTCCAGACGATCAACGATCGAAGCGATCAGGGCTTCGCAGCCCTTGGCCTTCACGCCGGTGTCAACCATCTCGATGGTGGAGGCATTCTTTACTGCGCGCTCAGAGGGGACAGGAGAAGCCGTAAAGGTCGAATCATCATAGTTGAAATCCACGCCGATGTCATTATACATCTGGAGGACAGCAGGGCTGACGCTCAGAAGATTCTCAACGAGCTCAATATTGACCTTGTTGACTTCCTGAAGCTTATTTCTCGCATCCCATGCCTTTACGACATCCGGGATCAGCTCTTCCGTACCGGCAGCCAGGAAGTTACCGGAACTGAAGACAGAGGTGCCCCCGACAATGCCCTGCTTTTCAAGCAAGGCGACTTTGGCTCCGGCATTTTCTGCGCTGACCGCAGTTGTGAGTCCGGCAAGTCCCTTAACGGTTTCGATTGTGCGGCCGCGCCATTCGGCGGCATCGCCGCCGGCCTGTGTGATTGCATCCGCAATTGCGGCCTTGATGGCAGCGCTCGAGATCGTCGCACCGGATACACTGTCCACAGCAAGAGACTGTGTTTCAACTACCTGAGCCGGGATGATTTCCAGTGCCTTCACACCGACACCGGCAGTCTCATTGTCTTCCACAACGGTGATCTCGGTAATCTCATTATCCTTGACCGTAAGCTCAATATCGACCGGGCCATCCATGCCCTGAGCAGAGGCCGTATAGGTTCCGTCTGCCATCATATTGTTTTCCGCCCATGCGCCCGTTGCGGGCAAGGCCAGAAGGAGGCAGAGGAGAATTGCCAGGAATTTCTTCATTATGATCTCCTTTCACACAACAGCATTCACCGATGCCTCATGATCGATGATTGATACATCCCATATGCGGAACATAAGAGTGTACAACATCATTATAATGAAACCAAATCTAAAGTCAATACAGAGTATAAATCTTAGCAAAGCATTGGAACAGAGAGAAGCGGCGAGCGATACCGTTTTGAATTTTCAAAGCGGTTCGCATGAGTCAGGGAACGATAGCGGGAGCAGGCAGTACAGATAGCCGACTTTTCCCATATGCGGGGCAGCCGGCACGTGGACCTACCAGACGGGGCTTACTGATTGATAGCTGACGATACTGCGGTCATATTCTTGACAGTTGAATGTAATGAGCCATTTCGGTAAAACCGGCTAACCTTATGACATTTCCTCTTTGTTTACTGATAACTGAAAAGACCGCCTCTCAGTATATAGAGCGACGGTCTTTTATAATGATTAGAGAAATCTTTTTGTTGTTTCTGGTAAATTACTGGTAAATAGCCAGGTTCTGTTTCTGAAGCAGCCCAGAAGTACCGGTAAATTATGACTTCTTAGTCGTTCGCAGGCTTCATTGTCGGGAACACGAGTATATAAAAAAGCTTTTCAACTTATATTGTCTCAAAGTTCATCATATTCTATCAAAATGAAATATTTCTGAACTAATCTCTGCTTTTTGAAACTCATATGTTCTCATATTTTCTCATTCAAGACCCCATGAATTGTTCAATTTGTGTTTAAATTTGTTCAATCAGATTCATCTTCTCTCAAACGCGGGAATCATAGCTGAACTTTCCTGGAAATAATAGTTCTCTACGATATTCATCGGCTGATTCGTTATCTGTTTTTCACTTTTGCCATGCAAATTCTCAGCAAAAATATCATGGTACTTCTTGCTAACCTTTAATCCAAAAGATTCCTTCATGAACTCTTTTTGACAATCAGTGTAAATATTAAGAGTCGTTGCCGCGTCCACATGACCAACATAATGCTGAACTGCCACAACATTTACGCCATTCTCAATCAGCCGGGTTACGCAAGTATGTCTGAGAGAGTGGCATGTAAAATAGGGTAAAAGGATCGGATTGCTGTTTTCAGGAGCCTTCAAGAGAATTTTCTCATTGCAGTCACGAATAATCCTCTTGAGCTTACGATTGCAGGTTGAATGCCTCTGGACATCCTGAAAGCGGTTGACAAACACGAAGTTTTCATATCCTTCGACTTTTGTCTGGCATTTCAATCCCAGTTGAGTCTGGCGTTCTTTTTCCCGGAGCAGAGCTTCCTTAACAAAAGGCAGCATCGGCAGCATTCGATTTCCAGCCTCAGTTTTCGGCTCGTTAACCGAAAGGCTGCACCTATCCGTCTCTGTCCTCTTGTCAAAATAGATTAGATCGTGATCAATTGTAATCATATCACCATCAAAGTCTATATTGTTCCAAGTCAACCCACACAGCTCAGAAATACGAAGCCCTGTTCCCAACAGAACCGTAAACAGGTTTCGCCATGCCTCATTAGCCTCTACGTTGTCCAGATAATCAAGAAAAACACATTGCTCCGCTACCGTCAGCGCTTTTCTGGTCTTTCCCTTCCGGATTCCATTATTAGTAGCTCTCTTAAACTGTTTTAACGCCCCAAGCGCAGGATTGGACGGGATAATCCTGTCATCTACTGCCAAGCCAAATATCTGGGTGAGCAGATTCTGCAGATTATCCAATGTGGACACTCCCATGACGCCTTCGTCAACCAGCTTGTTATAGAAACCCAGAATATCCGATTTTCCAACATTCGCCACGACAGTTCTTCCCAACACGGACGGCTCAATAAAATGCTCATACATATAGGAATAATTTGACTTTGTGTTGTCCCGGATACCGGCTTTCACCTTTATCCACTTGTTATACATTCCGTTAACCGTGATTCGACTGTCCCTATTGCTGATAGCGGTATGAAGCTCTTTAAGGGCTTTTTCTTCCTTCTCTCGAAGCTCCGGAAGAGTATTAGCATATACTGCTTTAGGCTTTTCAGGGCCGTTGTATTGGGCTTTTGTTGGTCTCCAAACTAGAATCCCATCCGGTCGAATGGTCTCTCCAGGTTGAAGCTTTGACCGGATGACGCTTAATTCTTTTTCTGTATACCGTTTTGTTTTTGAATTTGACTGATTGTCTTTACTCTTTTTACCTCCTGTACCATTTTCAGCGATCATTTTTGCCATTGGCTTTACCTCCTTCGGAAGAAGCAGGTAAACTGTAAGCGAAGGTATTTTATCACAAAAACAGT
>CADBWQ010000010.1 GCA_902798545.1 Oscillospiraceae bacterium | reverse complement strand
AGTCCTTGCCGTAAACGGCGGAGAGTTCCTGCGCTATGACGGTGTGGCTACGATTGTCAAGGATGAGGCGCTGCTGGAAAAGGTACGGGCCGCGATGCCGCAGATCATGGACCTCTATGACAAAAACGGCTGGGAGATGGGGCTTTTCTATCTGGAAAACGGTCATGCCGAGATCCGCGGGATGCTCGATTTGAAAGAGGAGTTTGACGTCTGATGGAAAAGCAGACATCGCTGGAGGAGCGCTTCGGAAAATGCCCTTACGCTACGGCGCAAAGTCTGATCTCCGGCAAGTGGGCAGTGCTGATCCTGCTGTATCTCGCAGACGGCCCGATCCGCTTTAACGAGCTTCTGCGGAAAATGCCGAAGATGACCCACGCCACGCTGTCCGTTCAGTTGAAAACGCTGGAGGAAAGCGGCCTGGTGCAGCGCACCCAATACGAAACTATCCCGCCCCGGGTGGAATACCAGCTCACAGAGATGGGCAGGAAGTTCGGCCCCGTGATCTCTGCGCTTGAAACCTGGGGCAACGAGTACATCGAATACCTTGCGAAGAAAGAAGAACCATGAATACCACCGGAATCGTTTATCGTCCACCCTTTGAGGCAAACTCCCTGCTACTGCAGGTGACCACCGGCTGCAGCCACAACAAATGCACTTTCTGCTACATGTATCACGACGTCCCCTTCACCATGTGCCCGTTGGAGCAGGTGGAGGCCGATCTTGACGAAGCGGCGCTCTTTTGCCCGGACGTCAAGCGAGTGTTCTTGGAGCACGGCGACCCGTTTACCATGCCCGCGGAGCGCTTACTGAAGATCGCGGAATTGATCCACCAGAAGCTCCCCAAGGTCGAGACCATCGCCATGTACGCTTCGATCCAGAACATCCGCCGGAAGACGGACGCCGAACTGCGCCGCCTGCGCGACGCGGGGATCAATGGGCTGGACATCGGCGTGGAGAGCGGATTGGACGAAGCGCTGACCATGATGAACAAGGGCCACACCGCGAAGGAGAGCATTGAACAACTGCTGAGGCTGAAAAAGGCGGGGTATGATTTCACGCTGAACATCATCCTCGGCTGCGGAGGCGCAGAGCTGTGGCGGGAAAACGCGGAGGCCACGGCGGTCATGATCAACGCCGTGCAGCCCAGGCAGATCTTCACCGGCACCCTGCATGCCGAACCGGGATGCAGGCTGTACGTGGAAATGCAGAGCGGCGCTTTCCGGGAATGTACCTTCCGAGAGCTTCTGGATGAGCAGGAGCTGCTTCTCAGCCGTTTGGAACTGGATGAGTGCTACTATTTCAGTTCGCACCCGTCCAATGTCATGCCCATGCAGGGTTGGCTGCCCAAGCACAAGCAGGACATGCTGGAAGCCGTGCGGGAGATGCGCGCATACCTTGCCAACCGGCTGGATGAGATCCCCGCCCGCGGCGGTGAAGGATCTATTCTAAATCGTGAATGATACTTTTAAGGAGGAATACAAAAAGGAGCTCGGCATAGAGGGCGACTATGAGGGCATCGGCCACCTGATCCTTGGCTATGCTGCCAAGCCCGCAGCTGATCCTGCTCCGCGGAAAGCAGACTATATCTACAGAGCATAACCCTTTTACTCTACAGCAAACAGAGGACATTCTCATCTTGGCTTTCCCAGCGGATTCCGGTCTAAACACGGCACAGTTCTGTCTTCTGCGCAATCTCGAGCGTATGGGCTGCGGAAATCTGACCGCCTGGGCAGAGAAGACCGGAATTGAACGCACGACAATGGTGCGTGATGCGAAGACCTTGGAAGCCAGAGGCTTCATTGAAGAAGTAGGCGGGCGAGGTAAAGTCTTCACGCTCTCGGATAAGGGCAGGAAAACCCTGAGCCAAGCGGTACCCCTTTAAGGAGTCTGCTCAGGAGCGCGTAAGAGCTGTATTGGGAGAAGAGGACGCGGCAGCGCTGCTGCGGATCGGACAAAAGCTGTTGCAGGTATAAGGAGGAAACACAATGCAAGCCGAAAAAAAACAAAAACAGAAGCACGATATAGGAAGTGTCATACTCATTGCATTTGTTGGCTGCCTGATCTATGCTCTGAACAATGGTGTCCGGGTCAACTACGGGCTGATCTCTTCAGCCATTGAGAAGTCAACCGGCTTTGATGCGGCAGCGATCAGTTTCGCCATTGCACTGGCACAGCTCTTTTATGGAGTGGCTCAGCCGGTATTCGGAGTGCTGGCGCTGAAAAGGACAAATGCCGGCGTCCTGGCGCTCGGAGCGATGATGCTCTGCGGGGGATTCCTTCTGACGCCGCTTTGTACGCATGTCTGGATGTTGGATCTGATTTACGGACTGTTGATCGGAGGCGGCACCGGTGCGATGGCGTTCGGCCTTGTGATGAGCGCAGTTACGCCCATCCTTGGGGAGAAACGGGCCATAGCGGTCTCCGGGATCATCAACGGTGCCGGCGGAATCGGCGGTTCGATCCTCGCACCCGTCTCACAGGGACTGCTCGATTTGGGCGGACTGCAGACGCTCATGGTCGGGCTCTCCATCCTTGCCGCATTGATCGCAGGCCTCTGTATTTGGCTCCGTTCTGCGGAGAAACGGGCGGAAACCGGCCGTGTACAGACAAAAGCGGCGTTCGAGCCCATCACCGGCCGGGCGATCCTGAGTATTCTGAAAAGTCGGGATTTTCTGCATCTGGCGCTGGCCTTTTTCACCTGCGGCTTTTTCATGGCCATCATCGAAACGCAGCTTTACACACAGATCCTCAGCCTGGGCTTTTCCGGCCAGACGGCGGCGTTTGCCTTCACGGTGTATGGGATCTTCGGGATGATCGGGCCTGTTCTGGCAGGGTTCCTCTGTGTCAAGCTACGCTGCAAATGGGTTCTGGGAACGCTCTATGCGCTCCGCCCTGTTGCGGTGATTCTGTTTCTGCTCATGCCGAAGACGCTTTTTGCCATCTATTTCTTTGTGGTTTTCCTGGGACTGATTGGGAATGCAACGGTTCCGCCCACGACAAACCTGCTGAGCAAGCTCTACGGTGCGAAGAAGCTGGGGCTGCTCTCCGGTACCGCTTTTGTTTTCCATCAGATTGGCAGCTTTTTGAGCACCTATCTGGGGGGAATTCTGGTGTCCCGCACAGGAAGTTATAATCTGATTTGGCTGACCGGTGCCGGGCTTGCTGCTGCAGCAGCTTTCCTGAGTTACACGGTCAGGGAAAGCCAATGATCTCTGCCGCAATGAGAGGGAACAATTTCCCTCGGAATCTCTTTACCTCAAACGGCAAGCCGTCATGATTTACGGCACTCTTCAGAAACATAATGATTGCTGTAGACATATTCATTCCAAGGTCAGAAAACAGGGATTCTGCTTGGGATTTTAGTTCACTATCAACGCGCACATTAATATTTGTAGTAGCCATGTCAGTTTTACTCCTTTCGGTAATTATTGATAATAAATATAAGAGAAAAAGCAAACAATGCCAATATAATGTTTTACGTTGTGTTGCGTCCTTTTTATACCATCGGTCGCAAAACCAACCGCAAATTTTGACGTACGTTTTTGTAGCCGATAAGGAGTTCTTTCTATTCACCGAATACATGTGCATCCTTCTTGTTATCATATTTTTTTCATATGATAATGTGTATGTGATTTGTATTTTTATCTTTTTCCCGTCTGTGCTATCATTCATCCATCCTCAGATGAACAAGCGGCGGAACCTGCGCGGCGAGGATGCGGGAACCGCCGGACATGGCTGAGACGGAGACATGTCTCAGAGAGATACGGTCACAGCGAACCGGGGCCCGGTGAGAGCCCGGTACAGGCCTCTCTGCAGGTAACCCTCCCGAGCCGCGAGCCCAAAGCGAAAGCAAGTAGGTGAGCCGCAGGCGCTGCGTTAAGGCGCAGGGGGTTGTCGGACTCCCGGAGAGTGGCCGCGCATTGCGGCAAAAAAGGTGGCACCACGGATGCGCAGCTGTCCGTCCTTTTGAATCGGGACGGACAGCTGCGATTTCATTCGGAGGTGTTTTTTATGTGTTGTGTCATGGGTTTTCTGTCAGATCTCTATTCCGCTGATCAGATCCGACCGTATTTCGACCGTACCAAAAGCCGCGGACCTGACGACACAAGGATCGAACCGGCCGGCAGAGGGCTTCTCTGCTTTCACAGGCTTGCGATCATGGGCCTTCACGACGAAGGGATGCAGCCCTTCTCTCTCGGAAAGAACAGGCTTGTCTGCAACGGGGAACTCTACGGCTGGCGGAAGCAGAGGCTGCAGCTGAAGGCACTGGGCTACACGTTTCAGAGCGACTCTGACTGTGAGCTGCTCCTGCCCCTGTACCGGGAATACGGACTGGAGATGTTCCCTCTTCTGGACGCGGAATTCGCTCTGATCCTCTATGACGGGGAAAGGGACCGGCTCATCGCCGCACGGGACCCCATCGGCATCCGGCCGCTCTATTATGGCTATTTCTCTGACGGCAGTATCGCCTTTGCCAGCGAGGCACAGAACCTCGTCGGCCTCTGTGATCGAATTCTGCCCTTCCCTCCCGGCCATTATTATGCCGACGGCCGCTTTGTCCGCTACGCCGACCTCACGACAGTCGAAGAGTACCTGCCGGATGACCTGGAGACCGTCTGCCGGAACATCCGGGAGAAGCTCATCGCCGGTGTCGAAAAACGTCTGGACGCCGACGCACCGCTGGGCTTTCTGCTCTCCGGCGGGCTGGATTCCAGTCTGGTCTGCGCCATCTCGGCAAAGCTGCTGGGCAGGAAGATCCGCACCTTCGCCATCGGGATGGATCTGGACCCCATTGACCTCAAGTATGCCCGGATCGCGGCGGATTACATCGGTGCCGAGCACACCGCGTTTCATATGACCCGTGAAGAGGTTCTGGCTGCACTGGAGGAGGTCGTCCGTCTGCTGGGCACCTGGGACATCACCACCATCCGTGCCAGCCTCGGCATGTACCTCTGCTGCAGGGCAATCCATGAGAACACCGATATTCGGGTTCTTCTGACCGGGGAGATCTCCGACGAGCTCTTTGGCTACAAGTATACGGACTTTGCCCCCTCCGCCGAGGCCTTCCAGCTGGAGAGCAAAAAGCGCATCGATGAGCTGCACATGTACGATGTGCTGCGGGCCGACCGCTGTATCTCCGTAAACTCTCTGGAGGCCCGCGTCCCCTTCGGCGACCTCGACTTTGTGCGCTATGTCATGCGGATTGATCCGGAGCTGAAGCTCAACCGCTACGGGATGGGAAAACACCTGCTCCGCCACGCGTTTGAGAAGGACGGTATTCTTCCCGACGAGATTCTGTGGCGGCAGAAGGCCGCCTTCTCCGACGCTGTCGGCCACTCCATGGTGGACGATCTCAAGGAATATGCCGAGACCCGCTACAGCGACGAGGCATTTCATCAGGGCTGCATGAGATATGACTATCGGACGCCTTTCACTAAGGAGAGCCTGCTGTATCGCGACATCTTCGAAAAGTATTATCCCGGCCAGGCGCCAATGATCGCGGACTTCTGGATGCCCAACCCCGACTGGGAGGGCTGTAAAGTAGATGACCCCTCCGCCCGTGTGCTGTCCAACTATGGTGCGAGCGGAGAATGATGGAAAACAACGGTTTTTCTTGATTTTACATCCGTTTCCGGATATACTTTCAATATGCTGCATTGAAAAGGAGGTTTTGTGAATGGATCTGCGTTCTCTCAGGTATTTTGTGACCGTAGTGGAAGAACTGAACATCACCCGTGCGGCGGAAAAGCTCAACATGAGCCAGCCTCCTCTCTCCAACCAGATGAAAGGGCTGGAGGAAGAGCTCGGGACCCAGCTCTTTATTCGGGGCAAGCGGCACCTGACGCTGACCGAAGCCGGCGCCGTTCTCTACCGCAGGGCGCAGCAGCTTCTGGAGCTGTCGGAGCAGACCCAGGAGGAGATCCGCTCGCTGGAAGGTCTTTCCGGCAAGCTGAACATCGGCCTCGTGGAAGGCCGGGCTCCCTATCTCCTTTCACGCTGGATTTCCGGGTTCCGGATGGAGTTTCCCCAGGTTTCCTTCAACCTCTGGAACGGCAGCGGAGATGACGTTCTGGACCGTCTTCACCACGGGCTGGCAGATCTGGCACTGGTCGCGGCCCCCTACAACACGGAGCTCCTGGACGGCTTCCCCGTGGCACGGGAGCCCTGGACCGCGATCATGTCGGTCCGTCATCCGCTCGCGCAGGAGGAAGGTGACTGTCTCCCGCTGAAGAAACTCGCCGGGCAGCCGCTCTTTATCCCAAGCCGGCGCTCCCGCATCGAAGCGGTCCGTTCCTGGTTCCGCGAGGTCGGAGAGGAGCCCGTCATTGCCGGAGAGCTGTCCAGCCATATTGACGCTGTCGCGCTGGCGGAACAGAATGTCGGCATCTGCATCTTTCCGATGACGACCTACAACGACAGTGATCTCGTGGTAAAAAAGGTGATCGTCGAGAGTGAGCGTCAGATCGAGTATGTCCTGCTCTGGAACCGAAACCACCAGCAGAAGGAACTGGCACAGGAATTCGTCAACTTTGTACAGGACTGCCTGGAGGAAGAGCAGAAAGGCAATGTCCCCTATATTGTTCCAGCCAGAGAGTATATTCCCCCTGAAGGCACTTCCCTCCTGTAAGGGAATGGCGCCGTCCTGCTTTGAAAACAGGACGGCGCCATTCCTTGTTCTCCGGTTCGGAGAGACTGTTCTCTTTTATTTCTCCCGATCCAGCCAGGCACAGGCAGCCAGCGCCGCAACCGCGCCGTCAGCCGCCGCGGTTGTCACCTGACGGATCTTCTTGCTGCGGCAGTCCCCCGCCACGAAGACGCCCTCGGTTTCTGTCCGGCAGTCTTCTCCGGCGCTGACATATCCCGCCGCATCCAGCGTCAGGAGGTTCTTAAACGCCCCGTTGCAGGGTTCGTGGCCGATCGCCACAAAGAGTCCGCTGACCTCGAGTGTCCGTGCTGTCCCGTTCTGATCGACGACGATCCCGTTCAGCTCATCTTCTCCCAGCAGCTCCGTGACGGAGGCGTTCAGAATGAACTCCACATTGTCTCTCGCCTGCAACGCCTCGACCAGCTTCTCCTCCCCGCGGAAGCGGTCTCTCCGGTGGATCAGATAGACCCTGCTGCAGGTTTCGCTGAGCAGCAGCGCATCCTGCAGCGCGCTGTTTCCCCCGCCGTTTACCGCAACAGGCTGTCCCCGGAAGAAGGCACCGTCGCATACCGCACAGTAGCCGACGCCGCTTCCCACCAGATCTTCTTCTCTGTCCAGGCCGAGCATACGCGGCCTTGCGCCGGTGGCAAGGATGACCGCCCTGCCCTCAAAGCTCGAGCCGAAAGCGCACTGCACCCGTTTATAGTCACCACAGTCCTCAATGCTCCCGACTTCCTCAATCTCAACTTCCGCGCCCTGTTCCATGGCCTGTTCTGCGATCAGATTTCCCAGATCCAGCCCGCTGATGGAGGGGATCGCCGGATAGTTTTCCACCTTCGGCGACCAGGTAATCTGTCCTCCGAGTGCATCCTTTTCCAGCACCAGGACGGCTTTCCCCGCGCGGCGGGCATAGATGGCAGCCGTGAGGCCTGCCGGACCGCCCCCTACGACAATGATATCGTACATGTTTTCCTCCACGAATTCTCTGTGTTTATAAACAGCGTATGGACGGGTCCATACGCTGTTCTGTCTTTCTTTCGGTTATTCCGGATTCAGCTCCCACGCAGCAGTCCCTCAGGCGGTCTTGCTGACATAGGCCTTGATGGCGCCGGCGCCGGCAAACTTCGTCCCGTCGGGCAGAACCAGTGTCGGTGCCTGCTTGACGCCGTAGGATTTGGCCAGTTCCGCATTTTCCACTGCGAGGACCTTCCGGTAAGCGAAGCCTGCCTTATCCATGAAGTTCATGGCAATTTTGCAGTTGGGGCAGGTGGCGGAGACGAACAGGATCGGTGTCTCCTCTCCGTCGGTGGCTTTTTCCTCCGCTTTCGGTGGCTGATCCTCCGGCTTGCTGTCCAGCGGGACGGGGCCCGTATGCTTCAGGACAGAGTGTGCAATGACATATTCCTTGCGCTCCTTGAACTCCTGGGTCTTTCCCGCATTCCAGTTCTGTACCGGGCGATAGTAGCCGGTGATACGGCTGTAGACTTCGGCCTTCTCTCCGCAGATCGGGCAGACGAACTGCTCGCCGGTGAGATAGCCGTGATTCCTGCAGACGGAATAGGTGGGAGAGAGCGTGTAGTACGGAAGCCGGTAGTTCTCGGCAATCTTCCGCACCAGGCTCGCAGCCGCCTGCCAGTCAGGAAGCTTCTCGCCCAGGAAGGCGTGGAACACGGTGCCGGAGGTGTATCGGGTCTGCAGCTCGTCCTGAACATCCAGTGCAGCAAAGATATCGTCGGTGTATCCCACCGGGAGGTGCGAGCTGTTGGTGTAGTACGGGGTTCCGCCGGGTTCAGCAGCAGTGATGATATCGGGATAGACTTCAACATCGTGCTTCGCCAGACGGTAGGAGGTGGACTCTGCCGGGGTCGCCTCGAGGTTATAGAGATCCCCGTACTGCTCCTGATAATCGCTCAGACGTTCACGCATGTGGTCAAGCACTTCGCGGGAGAACTTCTGGCACCTGGGATCGGTCATGTCTGCCCGGATCCACTTTGCGTTCAGGCCGGCTTCGTTCATACCCACCAGGCCGATGGTGGAGAAGTGGTTGTTAAAGGTACCCAGATAATGCTTGGTATAGGGATAGAGGCCTTCATCCAGGAGCTTTGTGATGACTTCTCTCTTGATTTTCAGGGAGCGGGCCGCGATGTCCATCAGCTTGTCCAGACGCGCGTAAAAGTCCTTCTCATCCTCTGCGAGATAGGCCAGACGCGGCATGTTCAGCGTAACGACACCGATCGAGCCGGTGCTCTCGCCCGAGCCGAAGAATCCGCCGGATTTCTTACGCAGCTCGCGCAGGTCAAGGCGCAGGCGGCAGCACATGGAACGGACATCGGAGGGCTCCATGTCGGAGTTGATATAGTTGGAGAAATAGGGTGTCCCGTACTTTGCGGTCATCTCGAAGAGCAGCTTATTGTTCTCCGTGGGGGACCAGTCAAAGTCGCGCGTGATGGAATAGGTCGGAATCGGGTACTGGAAACCGCGTCCGTTGCGGTCGCCTTCGATCATGAGCTCGATGAAAGCCTTGTTGACCATATCCATCTCCGGCTTGCAGTCGCCGTAGGTGAAGTCCATTTCCCTGCCGCCGACGATGGCGGGCATATCCTTCAGATCCGCAGGGACGGTCCAGTCAAGCGTGATGTTGGTAAACGGTGCCTGAGAGCCCCAGCGGGAGGGGGTATTCACGCCAAAGATGAAGCTCTGAATGCACTGCTTGACTTCCGGATACTTCAGGTTGTCGACCTTTACGAACGGGGCAAGGTAGGTGTCGAAGGAGGAGAAAGCCTGCGCACCCGCCCACTCGTTCTGCATGATGCCGAGGAAATTCACCATCTGGTTGCAAAGAGTGGAGAGGTGGCTTGCGGGGGCGGAGTTGATCTTGCCCGGGATTCCGAGGCCTTCGGTGATCAGCTGTTTGAGACTCCAGCCT
This sequence comes from Oscillospiraceae bacterium, assembly GCA_902798545.1. Lineage (GTDB taxonomy): Bacteria > Bacillota > Clostridia > Oscillospirales > Oscillospiraceae > Limivicinus. The sequence goes on along the minus strand of CADBWQ010000010.1, from coordinate 157,756 downwards.
GCACAGTAACCGGTCAGCATGCTCAGATCGTGCAGGTGCAGGTCGCAGTTGCGGTGCGCATCCGCGATCTCCTGATCGTAGACCTCGCTCAGCCAGTAGTTTGCGGTAACCGCACCGGAGTTGGAGAGGATCAGTCCGCCGACGGAATAGGTAACTGTGGAGTTCTCCTTCACACGCCAGTCAGAGACATTGAGGTACTTGTTGACGGTCTCCTTATAGTCCAGATAGGTGTTCTTGAGGTTGCGCATTTTCTCGCGCTGCTTGCGGTAGAGGATGTAGGCCTTGCCGACCTGTTCATACCCCCCGCGTGCGAGCACCGCTTCGGCACTGTCCTGGATGTCTTCGACGGTGATGAGACCGTCTTTGATCTTCGGCAGAAAGTCCGCCGTGACCTTCAGTGCCAGGAAGTCAATCACACTCTCGGTGTAATCGGTATTTGTCGCCTCAAATGCCTTTTTGATGGCATCTGCGATTTTATTGATATCGAAACTGACAATCTGTCCGTCTCGCTTTACTACGTTGTACATGGTCTCTTCCTCCCGATTTTCTTTCTTCCTGTCCCTTTGTTGTTATAATCCGCGGAGCTGTGCCACGGGCAGCCTTTTCTGCACTGCAATGAGGAGCTGCTGCATCTCCTCTTCCGAAAACGCGCTGAGTCCGTCTCCGCAGATCAGGGCCCCGGAATCGCGAAACTGCTGCAGGTACCAGGCCCTGGCGCCCTGAATCCAGTCGGCGGCTTCCAGAAGCCTTTTTTCCGTGTGCAGCCCCCTGACGACGGTCGTGCGGAATTCATAGTCCACCGGTTCAGTCAGCAGGAAATCCTTCGACTCCGCCACGGCCTCCGTTCCGAGCCCCGGAACTCCGGCCGTCTCGGCATAATATGCCGGGCCGTTCTTGATATCCATCGCCACGTAATCGACCAGCTTCTCCTCCGCCAGCTGCCGCAGGCGCTTTGGGAAGCTCCCATTGGTGTCCAGCTTGACCCTGTATCCCAGATCCTTCACTCTGCGGATGAAATCCGGGATCTCCGGATGCAGGAGCGGTTCCCCGCCCGTAATGCAGACCCCGTCCAGGACGCCTTTCCGCTTTTTCAGGAAGTCAAGGACATCTTCCGGGGCGGGTGCGTCCTTCGGCAGCTGCTCCGGCAGAACCAGTCCGGCGTTGTGACACCAGGGGCACCGGAAATTGCATCCCGGCGTGAACAGCGTGCAGGCGACGACTCCGGGATAGTCCAGAAGAGAGAGCTTCTGCATTCCAGCCAGGTACATTCAGACTCCCCCCTCCGTCATCTTCCGTGCACATGATAATGCGGCATCTTGTGATTGTCAAGTCCCAAATCACAAGATATTGATATTTTATCCGCCTTGTAACCGTTTTGAGCCCAAAATATAGTGTTTCTTTCAAAATAGTTTCTCCGGTTATCAAAGCGTCATTCTTTTTCTGAATTATGAAACCGGGCTGCTTCGCGGGCGATTTCCCGCTTCGGAGGGAGCGGTCCGGTGGCCTCCCGCCCATGCCGGTGCCCCCCTTCGGGTGCTCTGGGTTCCCTCGATCTGACGGCAAATTCGCCGTTGATGCGGCGATGAAGCTGTGTTATAATAATGATTTGTATGAAACAGACCAACTGTACAGACTGCGCAGTTTCTGCTGCAGAGCAAGGAGATCGATTATGAGCAGAGCAGACGAAATCTTCATTCAGAACTGTCGGGACATTCTTGATCACGGGATCTGGGACACCGACCGCGAGGTCCGTCCCCGCTGGGACGACGGCGCACCCGCCCACACGATCAAAAAATTCGGGATCATCAACCGCTATAACCTCGCCGAGGAGTTTCCGATCCTGACAATTCGCCGGACCTACTGGAAATCCGCCATTGATGAATTGCTCTGGATCTGGCAGCAGAAGAGCAACAACGTACATAATCTTCGCACCCGTGTATGGGATGCGTGGGCGGATGAGAACGGCTCCATCGGCAAGGCTTACGGCTATCAGCTTGGGGTCAAACACCACTATCCCGAGGGTGACATGGACCAGGTTGACAAGGTTCTCTGGGATCTCAGGCACAACCCGGCTTCCCGCCGGATCATGACCAACATCTACAACTTTGCGGATCTCTCGGAAATGGCACTCTATCCCTGCGCCTATTCCATGACCTTCAATGTCACAGGCAACAGACTCAATGCCATTCTGAACCAGCGCTCACAGGATATGCTGGCCGCGAACAACTGGAATGTGGTCCAGTACGCGGTTCTGACCATGATGTTCGCGCAGGTCTCCGGATTTGAACCTGGGGAGTTCATTCATGTGATTGCAGATGCGCATATCTATGACCGGCATGTTCCCGCCATCGAGGAGATCATCCAGAATGAGCCGAAGCCCGCACCCCGCTTTATAATTGATCCAGAAGTGAAGGACTTTTACGCCTTTACCCGTGACAGCTTCCGTGTCGACGGATACGAGTATTCCGACTTCAGCGGCAAGATCCCCGTGGCGGTATAACAATGGAAGCGATTGTAGCAGTTTTCTCCGACTGGGGCATCGGCAGCGAGGGTACGCAGCAGGTGGTTCTAAAGGCCGACCGGAAGCATTTCCGGGACCTCACGGCCGGCGCCGCAGTCCTGGTTGGGCGCCGGACCCTGGGCGACTTTCCCGGTGGGAAGCCCTTAAAGGGACGCCACAACATTGTGATTACCCGCCAGAACATTGATATTGAGGGGGCCGAAGTCGTCCACAGCGAGGCAGAGGCCGTGAAGGCCGCCCAGGCTCATGAGCGCTGCCTTGTCATCGGCGGCGCCAGTGTCTATCGCCAGATGATGCCCTATGTGGATGTCGTGCACATCACCCAGATTGATCTTGCACCGCCGTCGGACAGCTTTTTTCCGAATCTGGACGAGGCCGCCGGCTGGTGCTGTTCTGACTGTGGCCCGTGGCAGGATGAGGATGGCGTATCCTATCGCTTCGCCACCTATACAAGGTTGCCTTTAAAGGAGGAGTAACAATATGGAAATGGAAGAATATCGCAGCGGGAAAAAATCATTGGAGATTGCCTGCTACATCGGCGGCGCAGGCGCTTTCGGCGTATTCCTGCGCTGGCTGCAGCTGCAGCTGGCTTTCAATGAGCTGGGCCTCCCCGATCCCAGCGCGTTCCACATTCTGCTGATTCTGTACGTGGTCGCGGCCGCTCTGGTTTTTCTGTATTTCGTAAATCGCTATGAAAAACAGCGTCTTTATCTGCCGGATGCTTTCCCGCCTGCCTTCTCTCACACCGGGAAGCTTTATCTGGCCGCAAGGATTCTCTCCGGTCTCGTGGTCAGCGCCGGAGGTGTCCTGCTCTATATGCAGGCTGAGGCTGACCGCAACAGCGCAGACTATCGCTTTATCGCCGTTCTTGCGATCGCATCCGGTCTGGCGTTCATTCTCTGGATGAGCTGTGCCGACCGCGACCCGCAGCCGAACACCTGGATTCTCTGTGTGCTCAGCTTCATCCCGATGCTCTTTCTGGCCGCCTGGGTGGTAATCTGCTACAAAGTCAACACCATCAACAGCGTGATCTGGTCTTACGCGCCGGAGCTGGTTGCCGTGGCCGCATCCATGTTTGCCTTCTTCCGGCTGGGGGGCTATGCATTCGGCCGTCCCAGATGGAAAGACTGCCTCTTCTGCTGCATGCTCGCCACCATGCTCTGCATCACCTGTCTGGCTGATTCCCGCTACCTTGGCATGCAGGTCATTTTTGTCGGCCTTGCGGCGGAGCAGCTGCTGTGCTGCTGGGTGATGGTGAAGAACCTGCAGAAAGGCGAAGCCCCTCAGAAGAAGAAAAAGAGCACCGGAGGCTTCGAATCTCTCACCTGAACCTTACCCGCTCTTTCCAGCAGGCGGTTTCCGGCTTCTCCGCCGACCGCCGGCTGAAGCCAAGTGAAGGAGGCAAAGTATGATCCAGCAATACAAATCCTACTCCGATGAGGAACTGCGCTACCTGACGATGCTCTCCCACCAGTATCCGACCCTGCGTGCCGCCGGCACCGAGATCATCAATCTGCAGGCGATTCTGAATCTTCCCAAAGGCTGTGAGCACTTCATTTCTGACGTACACGGAGAGCATGAGGCATTTCTGCATATTCTCAATTCCTGTTCCGGCGTCATCCGTGAGCACCTCGACGCGCTCTTCAAGGACAGCATTCCCCACGCGGAGCTGGATCAGCTCAACACCCTGATCTGCTATCCCGAGGAGAAGCTTGAACAGCTCAAGCCGGAAATCGCCGATCTGAACGAGTGGTACCGCATCACGCTCTATCGTCTGATCGAGCTCTGCCGTTCTGTCAGCTCCCGCTATTCCCGCTCGAAGGTCCGCAAGGCGCTTCCCGCTGATTATGCCTATATCATTGAAGAGCTGCTTCATACCCACAGCGAGGAATTCGACAAACAGGAATACTACAAGAATATCATCTCCACGATTGTCGAGATTGGCCAGGCTCCGGATTTCATCTCCTCTCTCTGCGCCGTGATCAAACGCCTTGCGGTGGACCGGCTGCACCTCGTGGGCGATATTTTTGACCGCGGTCCCCGGGCTGACATCATCATGGATTCTCTTCTGAAATATCACAGTGTCGACATCCAGTGGGGTAACCACGACATTCTGTGGATGGGTGCCGCATCCGGCAGCCGTACGCTGGTTGCAACTGTTCTCTCCAATTCCATCCACTACAACAATCTTGAAGTCGTGGAAACCGGATACGGTATCTCTCTGCGGCCTCTTTCCGTGTTTGCCAACGAAGTGTATAAAGACTGTGATGTCTCCCGTTTCGCAGTCAAGCTCACAGGGGAAGACGCCTCGCACTATTCTGAGAAGGACAAACTGCTCTCCGCGCGCATGCACAAGGCGATCACGGTGATTCTCTTTAAGCTCGAAGGGCAGAAGATCCTCCGCCATCCGGAGTATGGCATGGAAGACCGGCTCCTCCTTGACAAGATCAACTACAAAGACAGCAGCATCACCATTGACGGCGTCACCTATCATCTGGAGGATGTGGACTTTCCAACGGTTGACCCGCGTGATCCCTACGCACTGACGACGGAAGAGTCCGACGTCATCAATCAGCTCACCCGCTCCTTTGAGCGCAGTGAAAAACTGCAGAAACACGTCCGCTTTCTCTACTCCAAAGGCAGTCTCTATAAGATCCATAATGGCAATCTTCTGTTCCACGGCTGCATTCCCCTCACGGCCGACGGGCAGCTGCTCAGCTTCAACCTGGACGGTACTGAACGGGCCGGGAAGGATTTTCTGGACTTTGCCGACACCGCCGCCCGTCAGGCCTACTACCACAAGTCCGGTTCACCGGAACGGAAACTCGGCATGGACTTTCTCTGGTTCCTGTGGGCCGGACGGAACAGCCCGATTTTCGGGCGGGACCGCATGACCACCTTTGAACGCCGGCTGATTACGGACGAGTCCGCCTGGCTGGAGCCAAAGAACGCCTATTACACGCTCTATCAGGATCCTGCTGTCTGCGACTTCATTCTCAGGGAATTCGGGCTGGAAGGCCCCCACTGCCACATCATCAACGGTCATGTTCCTGTGAAGGCCAAGAAGGGCGAGAGTCCCATCAAGGGCGGCGGGAAGCTGCTGGTCATCGACGGCGGTTTCTGCAAGGCCTATCAATCCACCTCCGGCATCGCCGGATATACGCTTATCAGCACCTCCCAGTCCTACCGCATCGTCGCTCACCAGCCTTTTGTCGGCAGGGAGAAAGCCATCCGGGAGAACTATGGCATTGCGCACTCGACAGAGGTCTTTGAGCGCCAGGAGAAACGGCAGCGGATTATGGACACCGACATCGGACGGGATCTGCAGATGCAGATCAATGATCTGCGTGCTCTTGTCAGTGCCTACCGCGCCGGCGCCGTAAAGGAAGACCACAAAGGCAGCTGAAAAATGGACATATAAAAAGGGCTGTCATTCGACAGCCCTTTTTATTGTTGGTTCAGCAGCAAATCAGCCGTTGACTTTCTCCTTGAATGCCTTGCCGGCCTTGAAGACCGGGGTATCGCTGGCGGCGAATTCCATCGCCTCGCCGGTGGCGGGGTTGCGGCCCTGACGGGCGTCGCGATGCTTCACGGAGAAGGTGCCGAAGCCGAGGATGGCAACCGGCTCACCGGCGGCGACGGTGTCAACAACAGTATTCAGAACGCTGTCGACAACAGCGGCGGCCTGCTTCTGGCTGAGTGCGTTCTCAGCGGCGACTTTCTTGATAAGTTCAGTCTTATTCATTATAAAAGCTCCTTTTTTAGGTAGTTTTCACGGTTTGGCATTATATCAGTTCTCTTTCCGTTTTGCAATAGCTTTTCCCCGGAAAACTCAGAAAAGTCGCTAAAGTTTCGATATTGAAGATTTTACAAATCTCTGGTATGATATGGTTTAAACTGAATACCCTCAAGGAGGCAAATGGTTTTGAACATTTATGAAGAGTTTCATCTGCAGGACTGTCCGTTCTGCGGCGGTGCGGGATTGCTGGAAGAAGAGAACGGCTGGTGCTGGTATGTGATGTGCGTAGATTGTGGTGCGCAGACCGCGCACTTCGAATACAGGACCCCGGAAGAGCGTCGTGATGCCGCGCAGAAAGCCTCTCACCTCTGGAATATCGGGAAAGTTGTCCGCGGAGACATCGGTGAATAAGCGCAATCCCCGTCAGGAACGTCTGTGACGTTCCGGGAAATACAACCGTCCGGTCGGAGTGAACAGCAAGAGGTGGCGCAGTGATCAGGAACTTGCGAAAGGGAATACGCGGAAACTGGCTGATTCTCAGCCTGACTGCTCTGCTCTGCCTGCTTCTGCTGTTCAGCCTTGCGGCAGAGCTTCGTCCGGTTGAGCACGGAGTTGATGAGCTGCTCGCCTTCCGGATTCAGACAGATGACACAAGGCTTCCTGTCCGCTGCTGGTTAAATGATGATACCTGTACGGTGTTTCTTCCGTCTTATGCCAGTCTTGCCCGGACGACGGCAGTGATTGCCGGCGGTGAACGGATCCTTCTCGACGGCAAAGTGCTTTCTGACGGAATGAGCTGCGGGAGTTTTGCTTTGGGCACGGAGTATGTACTTCTGGTCGGTGAGAGAGCGCCGCTGCGTTTCCGATTTCTGAAATCCGAAAACATCGCGTCCATGTTTCTCTCCACAAGGAGCGGCAGCATGGACGAGCTTCACCGGGATAAGACACACAGGGAGAACGCGGACATCGTTCTTCTCTCCGCGGATGGTGTGCTGGACTATCACACGCCATATACAGACCAGATCCGCGGTCATGGGAACTCGACCTGGGAGCTTGAGAAGAAATCCTATAATCTGTATCTCGGTCTGGACGCCCCGCTTCTCGGTCTGCCTGCCGCCGGGAAGTTTGTCCTGATCTCCAACGCGATCGATGACACCTGCATGCGCAATCGTCTCATCTACGATTTTGCCGCTTCGCTTGGTTCTTATCCGGGGTTCTCTCCGGGCTGTGAATACGTGGACCTCTATCTGAACGGCGATTACGCGGGTCTGTACCTTCTCTGTGAAAAGCCCGATGTCTCTTCGCTCAGCCGGAGCCTCAGTCCTGAGCGTTTCCTGTTTGAGCTGACCGCCTATGGCTCCGTCGAAGACCGCCGGTGTTTCGTCCAGAACGAGGGCGTGTTCATCGAGATCCACGCGCCGGATCCCTGCACCGACGTCGAGAAGGCCGCGCTGGAAACCCGTTTGCAGACATTTCAGTCCTCACTGCTTTCTTCCGGTCATTCCGGCATCGCAGCCTCCGATGACACCTGGCTGGATGTCATTGATCTCGATTCCTGGGCAAGAAAGTACCTGATCGAGGAAGTCTTTGAAAATGCCGATGCCGGTTTTTACAGCCAGTACTTCTTCTGGGATCGGTCCAGTGACCGGATCTTTGCGGGTCCCTGCTGGGATTACGACGGCGCGATCGGCATGTTTGAGCATTTTCCCAACTGTTTTCTGGCGCAGCGCTTCTGGCTGAATGCCGGACATTACAGTCCGTGGTACGGAACCCTCTGTCAGAAGGACGTGTTTCGCGCCCGCATCATGGAACTGTATCGTTCAGAGTTTGCTCCGGCGCTGGACAGGCTGATACGGACAACCATTCCCGCGCTGGCGGGCCGTCTCGAAACGGCCTTGGAGCTGAACCGGATCCGCTGGTACGATGCCATTGACGATGTCTCGGTTTCGATTGCGGAGATGACGGATTATCTTGAACGGCGCATCGCCTTTCTGAATTCCGCCTGGCTTGACGGCGTTGAATACCATACCATTACGCTGCGGCGCACACCCGGAGCTGTCTTTCTGTATTACTGCATTGCGGACGGAGAACCCTGTTCTTCTCTTCCGACGCCGGAAGACCTCGGCGCAGACAGCAGTGTCTGGTACGTCGAGCACAGCGGCAGGGCTTTCGATCCGGAGACGGTCATCACCGGGGATCTTGTCCTGACTGCGTACAGCCCGGCCGCGGCGGACTGAAAGGGGGCCCTGCCGATCATGAGCACGCCGCAATACCGGCATGAATTCAAATACCTGATCAGCGCCGCACAGATTCCGCTTCTCAGGAGCCGGATTTCCTCTTTCATGACCCCTGACCCCCATGCCGGTCCCAACAGCATGTACGGGATCCGCAGTCTGTATTTTGATGACTGCGAGGACCGCTGTTTTTATGAGAATGAAAACGGGACAGATCCGAGAGAAAAATTCCGGATACGAATCTATAACCGCTCCTCTGTACGGATCACCCTGGAGTGTAAACGAAAGGAACACGGAAAAACGCTGAAGACCTCCTGTCCGCTCACATTCGAGCAAGCCGTGTGCCTGATGCGGGGCCTCCCTCTGCCGGAGATCGGCACGCTCCCTCCTCTGCTTCGGAAACTGGATCTGGCGCGGAAGACCCGCCGGATGCATCCGGTCGTCATTGTGGAATACGAGCGGGTGCCCTATATCTGTCCTGAGGGCAACGTCCGCGTGACCTTTGATATGAATATTTCCTCCTGTTCGGATCCCGATTCTTTTTTCGCCCCTGATCTTTTCAAGCGTCCTGTGATGCCCGCCGGCCATCACCTGATGGAAGTCAAGTACGGCGCTTTCCTGCCGGACTATATCTATCACAGTCTGAATCTCGGCCAATTGAGCCAGACTACGTTTTCCAAATACTACCTGTGCAGGAAATTCTCATTCCACTGAGATAGGAAGTATGACTATGTTATCCGTTTCTGATGTTTTCAAAAAAAGCTTTCTGGAGGGCTTTAACAGCAGCGACATCGGTATGACGACCGCATTGGCTGCCATGCTGACGGCCAGCCTCCTCGCGCTGTATATCTTTGTCGTCTACCGGGTTCTTACCCGCAAGACATTTTATTCCAAGAGCTTTAACATCTCGCTCTGCGGCATCACACTGATCACCGCAGCCCTCATTCTCACCATTCAGTCCAGCATCGTGGTGTCACTCGGTATGGTCGGCGCGCTGTCGATCGTCCGTTTCCGGACTGCCGTCAAGGACCCGATGGATCTGATGTTTCTCTTCTGGTCGATCACGGTGGGTATCATCTGTGGTGTCGGGCTTGCGAAAATCGCCGTTCTCCTGAGCGTCACACTGACGATCGGCATCCTGATTCTGGATCGTCTGCCCGTTGCCAGAGCTCCCCAGATTCTGGTCGTCAATTCCTCCGATCTCACCGCAGAGGAAAAGATCATGGAGATCGTGAAGAAGCATTCCCGCTCCGCCACCGTCAAGTCCAGAAACATGACCGAATCCTCTCTGGAGATGATTATCGAGCTGCGGACGGATGCCGGCAGTACGCTTCTTCAGGAAGTGATGGCACTGGCGGGTGTTACTTCCGCCTCTCTTCTGCGGCACGACGGAGAAGTGACGTTCTGAAACATCCCGTATTCAAGCATATCGAAAACGATTGGAGTGTCTGTCATGAGTACAATTCGAAGGGCAATGGTCTTTGATCTCCCCGGCGTGGAGAAGATCTATGGCGAGATTCACGACGCCGAAGAGGCCGGGATCATTACGACAGGCTGGCTGCGGGGTGTCTACCCGGTCCGTGATACCGCCGAGGCGGCATTGCAGCGGGGCGATCTCTTCGTCATGGAGGAAGAGAACAGGCTCTGCGGCGCGGCGCTGATCAACCAGCTTCAGATTGATGTCTACGCGGATGCCCCATGGGAATATGATGTGCCGGCCGATCAGGTCTGTGTTCTGCACACGCTGGTCATCTCTCCCAGGCGGAGGGGAAGAGGGCTTGGGACTCAGTTTGTCCGGTTTTATGAAGAATATGCGCTGGAGCATGAGTGGCCGGAGCTGCGCATTGATACCAATGCCCGGAATGCGCAGGCCCGTGCGATGTATGAGAAGCTCGGCTTCAAGGAAATTGCCATTGTTCCCACGGTATTCAACGGCATTCCGAAAGTCGATCTGGTTCTCCTGGAAAAGCATCTCTAAACCTGTTTTTTGGAGGAGTTCCGTTTATGGAGCGAGTTCTGGAGCACTTCTCTCTGTTGGGCAGGCCCCTTTCCTGTACCCCTTACGGTCAGGGGCATATCAATCTGACATTTCTCGTTGTCACGGATACCGGCCGGCGATATATTCTGCAGCGCCTCAGCCGGGCTGCTTTCGCGGATATCCCCGGTCTGATGCGGAATATCTCTGCCGTTACGCGTTTTCTGGCGCAGCAGGACCCGGATCCCAGAAGCTGTCTGCACCTGGTGCCGACAACAGACGCCGCGGATTTCTATCGGGATGATTCCGGTGAATACTGGCGGGTTTATGACTTCGTGGAAGACAGCATCTGCCTGCAGGCGCCGGAGTCCCCGGAGGACTTTTACCAGAGCGCTGTCGCGTTCGGTCACTTTCAGAATCAGCTGAGGAATTTCCCGGCTCAGACGCTCTGTGAGACGATCCCGAATTTTCACAACACGCCCGACCGGTACCGCAAGTTTCATCTGGCCATGGAGGCCGATCCGGTCGGTCGCCTCGCCTCTGTGGAGGAAGAGGTGCAGTTTCTGCTCAGCCGGGAAGAAGAAGCCGGCCGGCTGCAGCGGATGCGGGAGAGCGGCGAGCTCCCTCTGCGTGTCACGCATAACGACACCAAGCTCAATAACGTCATGCTGGACGAAGTGAGCAGAAAGGCACTCTGCGTCATTGATCTGGACACGGTGATGCCGGGGCTTGCCGCCTATGACTTCGGCGATTCCGTCCGTTTTGGCGCTTCCACCGCCGCGGAGGATGAAAAAGACCTCTCCAAAGTGGAGATGAGCCTCGAGTTATATGAGATCTATGCCCGCGGCTTTGTCCCTGCCTGCGGCGCCCTCACAGAGGCCGAAGTGGAATCTCTTCCGCTGGGAGCCAGGACCATGACGCTGGAAAACGGCATGCGCTTTCTGACCGATTATCTGGAGGGTGATCACTACTACCACATTTCCCGTCCGGAGCACAATCTGGACCGCTGCCGCACACAGCTGAAGCTGGTCTCCGACATGGAGCGGAAGTGGGACCGGATGATGGAGATCATCCGCGGCTTTCTCCCCTGAATCCCCTTTCAGATAAAGCAATCCCTCGCCGAAAGGCGAGGGATTGCTTTATCTATTGGTGGGAAGAGACTGTCACCCTTTGACACCGCCGGAGGTCAGGCCTGCCGTCAGGTGCTTTTCGATGCTCATAAACAGGATCACCACCGGAATTGTCGCGAGCAGCGATGCAGCGAACATGTACTGCCACTCGATCATGTTGAAAGAACTGAACTGCGTAATGCCCACCGTGATCGGCCGGTTCTGGGCAGTCGATATCAGCACCGTGGCAATGGTGTATTCGTTCCATGCGTTGATGAAGACAAAGATCAGCGCCGTCACAATGCCCGGCGCGGCCATCGGGATCAGCACTTTGGTAAGCGCGCCCACCGTTCCGCAGCCGTCGATCATCGCCGCCTGCTCCATCTCCGAGGAAATGGAGACAAAGGTCCCTCGCAGCAGCCAGATGGCAAAGGCCTGGTTGAACGCTGCATTAATCAGCATCAGACCCCACAGCGTGTTGTTGAGGTGCAGTGTGTTCATCAGCTGAGAGATGCCGATCAGCAATACCACCGGGGAGAACATCTGGCTCATGATCACGAAGCCGAGAAAAGCCTTCTTGCCGACAAAGTTCATTCTCGCCATGGCATAAGCCGCCGGTATGCCGCAGAGCATCGCCAGTGCCGTTGCTCCGCCGGCCACAAAAATAGAGTTCATCAGATAGCGCGGCACGCCGCGCTGGACAATGTCCGTCAGATTGCTCCACACCCATCTGGTCGGCGCCATGTGCAGGAAATACATGTCCAGGGTCTCCGCGTTGGAGCGGAACGCCGTGATGGTCATCACGTAATAGGGATAAAGCGTAACGACGCAGACGATCACCACAAACACATACAAAGCGCCGCGCAGCAGGCTGCTTTTGATCTCTCCGTATCGAATACAGATTGCTGCCGTAAGGGAAATGAAGAGCGTCAGAAGCAGCAGCCATGCCATCGGCGAGCGCTGAATCTTCAATCCGCCAAGAACGTCTCCGACGTTTTCGCCCATTCTCCCGTCAAAGAAAAAGTGATCCAGCATGGAGAAAAACGCTTCTTTTCCTTCCGTGATCAGATCCGCGTTGTAAAGCGAAAGTCTCCGGGAGAAGATCACATTGTTCATCAGCATGAAGACCGGCACCAGCAGCAGTGCAAGCAGCAGTGCGGTGACGGCCAGATTCCGGAGCAGGCGGCCTTTCCTGTTCAGATACCTCGGCACCAGATCATCTGTCCCGGCCAGACCGGCAATCGAAAACACCAGCGCTGCCCCCATCAGGCTGACCATGAAAACCAGAACCGTTGAGCTCGGCAATTTCTTTCCAAGGAAAGACAAAAAGCTTCTGCTGTACCGCTCGCTGATTGTGAATGTGACAAGAGAGGTCGTGTTCCCTTTGGAATTGACGCGTTCCAGAACATCCTCCCTGATTTCAACGTCAAAACCCTGGCTCCGGTATTCCTCAGCCACCGCCTCGACTTCCGCTCTCACAGCCTGATATTTCTCGTCCCCGACAAAGGTGTTGCCCGATTTTTTCGTATACACGCCGACATCAAAGCTGTACAGCGGCAGACTCATCAGGACTAATGTGAGTATAAGCCCCAGAATCAGGAGGAGCAGCATACGCCGGTTCTGCCGGCGCACTTCCGGATATCTCACAGCTCTTCCTCCTTTCGCATGACCGACACCATATAGATGCCCGCACAGACACAGAGGATCAGGAATCCGATCACGGAGAGGGCCGTTGCCGGTCCCTTCCTGCGTTCATAGAAGGACAGCATATAGAGATAGGTGATCATCGTGTCCGTCTTGTGGGCCGGCGCCCCCTTGGTCATGGTGTAGACGATGGGGAAGGAATTGAAGACATAGATGATATTCAAAACGGTACTCACCGTGAGCGACGGCCGGACCATGGGCAGCGTGATGTGTCTCAGCTTGTTCCAGAAGCCCGCGCCGTCCATTGTCGCGGCCTCATAGAGCGAGCCGTCGATGGACTGGAGCCCGGAGAGCACACAGAATGTGACAAAGGGAACCGTGACGAAAATACCGACCCAGCACTCCCAGACAAACTCGATCTGGTAGCTGGAGCGCCAGTTGACCGCCTGCTGGATGATGCCGAGGTTCAGCAGCACGTTGTTCAGATTGCCATACTCAGCCTTGATGATGTAATTCCAGACCGAGGCCTGGATGACCAGAGAAGTTGCCCATGGGAAGACCAGAATCGAGCGGGCAATCTTCCTCCCGCGAAACTTCTGGTTCAGCACCAGGGCGATGATAAACCCAAGAACGGTGGAGAGAATCACCACCGACAGAACCCACCACATGGTGTTGAGCATGACGGTCTTGAACGCAGGCAGATGAACGGCCTCAACATAGTTGTCAAAGCCGATAAATCCGCCGATCACGCCGGCTTTGGAGATCTCACTGAAGGAGAGCTTGAAAACGATCAGGATGGGAAAGACGACAAAGATCGCTATCAGCAAAAGACTGGGCAGGAGCCATACATAGGGCTCCCATTTGGTTCTGTTGAGTCCGGTGTTCATAACCATCCTCCTTGAGGGAACTGTAGAAAGCAACAGTGTTTAAACAGGGCCGGCTGACTATCTCAGCCGGCCCTGCGTTTGAATTCAGACAAATTCTGAGAATCAGCAGAACAGTTGATTATCCTGCGATTTCAGCCTGCAGTGCATCCAGCTCAGCACGGACATCCGCGCCGGTCAGTGCATTCTGCTCAACGGTGGTCACGCCCTGACGCACCTGTGCCCACTCTGCCATGGAGGTCGGATAGAACTTGCAGGTTGCAAGAACATTCAGCCATGCCTCAAAGGACGGATTGGCTTCAACCAGAGCTTCGACAGCAGAGTTCACTGCGGGCAGGAAGTCTTCCATGCTGACCCAGCCGACATAGTTTGCCGGATCATAGAAGAACTGCATAAACTTGCCGATGGCTTCGTTGCGGGCTGCCTGATCGGGGGCGGAGTCATCCTTGAACGCCATCATGACATCCTTGACGCCGACAGACGCGGAGGTCTTGCCCTCATTGGCAGGCAGGCTGGCAGTTGCCATATTGATCTCGCCACCCTTGTCCTTAACATAGGTCGGGATCTGGTTCGGGCCGATCATCATTGCAAGCTTGCCGGCAGCAAACATATCCTGCAGGTCATAGCGGGTCTGGGTTGCCGGGTTCGGATTGGTGTAGCCGTCGTTCACCAGGCTGATGGCATATTCGATGGCTTCAACGTTTTCATCGGAGTTGAGCGCCCAGGCACCGTTTTCATCGGTGAAGCCGCCGCCGTTGCCCCAGGTGTAGTAGGCGAATGCAGCCTGGCCTTCGTCAGTGGTCATATCAATGCCCCAGGGATAGATCTCACCATCGTAGAAGTCGATGATCGCCTGGCAGGCATCCCGCAGTTCAGCCCAGGTAGTGGGAACTTCAATGCCGACTTCCTCAAGGATGTCAACATTGTAGTAAAGGGCACGTGCGGAGGCCAGGTCGGGAACTGCCCAGTACTCGCCATCGACCAGGAAATCCTGCATGAATGCCGGGAAGAAATCATTGAAGAGCTCGTCCGGGCAGTAGTCCTTCACGGGAAGCAGGAGGCCGTCAGGCAGGAATTCAGAGAAGGTATCGAGGTTCAGGATGTCGGGTGCATTGCCGTTGGCAATACGAGTGTCAACAACCTGATGGACATCGTTCCAGGAAACAACCTCGAGGTTCAGTTTGATGCCGGGGTTGGCCGCTTCGAACTTCTCGACGAAGTTGGAGCCGTCCATGCCCTTTCCGCCGCGTTCAAACCACTCATTGGTGTTGGGACCGTACTGGCAGATGATGACATCCAGGGTGACATCGTCTGCCGCGAAGGCCGCGGGTACCATGCAGAGTACAAGTGCGACGATCAGGAAGAGTGCAAATAACTTTTTCATACTGTTTCTCCTTTTCTTCTTATTCTTGTGTGCTTGCCGTTTTCCGACAAAGCTTAAAAGAATTATAGTATTCCTTGGTGGATTTGTCAATCCATACCGGTATTTTTCACAATTCAATCCGCTCGTTTTTGTGCAGGTCGTACAATTTGTTCTTCCTTGCTCGCTGTTCTCATCAGTTTTCAATATGGCTCACGGCTCCGCTGTTTTCTGTTTCTTGACACGCAATAAAAAAACGGATATGATGAGTGTCGCATCCCGTTCAGGTTCACAAACGGAACCGGCGTTCAAACGGAGGAATCCTGCCATGTCAGATAACAAAAGCACAGCCGGCTGCGGCATACACAATCATCAGAAAAAAATTGCCGCGGTCAATGACTTTACCGGCTTCGGCCGGTGCGCACTGGCAGTGGCGTTGCCGGTCATCTCCCGTCTCGGTGTCCAGTGCTGCGCTGCTCCGACCGCGCTCCTCTCTAATCATACCGCCTTTCCAAGCTGTTTTATTGAGAACCTTACCCCACATTTTCAGGCTTATACCGCAGAGTGGAAAAAGCTTGATCTATGTTTTGATGGTATTATGACCGGATATCTTGGCTCTCTTGACCAGATCTCGATGGCAGAACACTTCATAACCGACTTTTCAGATTCCAGCACGCTCGTGATCGTTGACCCGATCATGGGTGATAACGGCAAAAGATACCGTAATCTTCCGGATGGGGTCTGTCAGGCTTTACGCCATCTTGTCAGTCTGGCACACATAATCACGCCGAATCTGACAGAGGCCTGTCTCCTGACCGGCACAGATTTTCATGACGGAGCGTGGAAAAGACAGGAACTGGATCGGCTGCTGGACCGCCTCCATGACCTTGGGCCGGCTCAAATCGTGATCACCGGCATTCCCCAGGGGAAGTTCGTCGCCAACATGATCCGCACGAAGGATGGCCGCCATCCCCTTCTCCGTCAGCAGCATGTCGGCTGCGCATACAGTGGAACCGGAGACATTTTTGTTTCGATTCTTGCTGCCGATGCGGTCAACGGGGTCGAACTGATCCGCTCTGTCCGTCGAGCATCTCTCTTTATTAAAAAATGCATTCTGCTGTCTGCCGAACTGGGCATACCGGGCACTGACGGGGTATGCTTCGAAGAGGTGCTGGGAACATTACAGAAAGTGTAATACTCCCGGCACCTCTTCTTATCTACTTCTACTATTATTCTGCTTCAGAGCAATTCCGTGATAACCTTGATGGCCAACAGGGTCAGCACCACCAGGATCACCGGCCTCACAATTCTGGAGCCGTCCTTGATGGCGAGGCCGGACCCGATATAATGTCCCGCGATGGAGGCAAGCGCACCGAAGAGTCCCAGCGCCACAAAAACTTTTCCGTTCAGGAAAGCCGTTGTCACACCGCCGATATTGCTGGAGAGATTCACGACCTTCATGTTGCCCGAGGCTGTACGAAGGTCAAGCTTTGCCAGGTTGCAGAAGATCAGCAGCAGAAATGTACCCGTCCCCGGCCCGTAAAAGCCGTCGTATGTCCCGATCACCAGAGAGGCCAGCAGGACGATTGCCATCTGTTTTCCCGCTGCAATCTCGCCCCGTTCTTCCGGGAAGCTGCGCTGTCGCAGGACCACCACCGCAACAACGGGCAGGATCAGCAGAAGCAGCCACTTGAGATAAACCTCATCAACGGAAAGCTGCAGCTTCGTGCCGAAATAGGAGCCCGTCAGTGCCAGCAGAACAGACGGCGCCGCCAGTTTCCAGTCTACATATCCCTGCCGGATGTATCGGCCCGTCGAGACCATTGTTCCGATGCAGGAAGTCATTTTGTTCGTCCCCAGCGCCAGATGCGGAGGCAGGC
This sequence comes from Oscillospiraceae bacterium, assembly GCA_902798545.1. GTDB lineage: Bacteria > Bacillota > Clostridia > Oscillospirales > Oscillospiraceae > Limivicinus. The sequence continues at coordinate 140,410 of CADBWQ010000010.1, read as the reverse complement.
CGGCCAGAAAATAGGACGGGACGGAGATAATTCCACCGCCGCCGGCAATTCCGTCTACAAATGCTGCAGCAAAAACACCCGCAACCACGATCAGGACCATTTTCGCGGACAGCTCCATCGGGAAGAAAACCGAATGCATAGGAATCCTACTTCTCTCCCTTACCTTGATCTTTCTCCGGTCTGGAAAGCCGGAACGCGAAGTACACGGTCAGCAGGCCCAGAGATGCGGCGGTACCGACAATCGTCGCTTCAAAATTGCCGGGCAGGACATTTCTCAGCAGGAACACCGACCCGAGCGCCGCAAAGTCGATAAAAGATCTGCCTATGTTTGCCCCCAGCATGGCATTGGTGCTGTTTTTTTCCAGGGCCTTTTTATTGATTCGTGAATTGATCCATGCAACAAGTGCGCCCCAGACGAGCCCCATCACCGCTCCGATGACATATTTCATAATCATCTGCTCTCTTCTGAAAAAATTTTTGTACATGATACCATTCTTTTTTGAAAAACACAAGAGCGCGCTTGACTTTAGCACCAAAAAGTGCTAAAGTGTGAAACAGTTTCAACGGGAGGCGTCTTATGAAAGCCCTTTCTTTTGCAGCTGCATACTATTACCGCTATTACTTTAGAAAGACGAAGTAATAGAAGTTTGTGCTGCAGAAGTTTTCGTTTTGATAAGCAATCAGGCCGCACGGACTTCTCCGGGCGGTTTTTTTACGTCTGCCGCTGATTCAAGAATATTGAGGAGGAAACTCAAATGAAAAAGATCCTTGCATTCGTTCTGATGGCTGTTCTGGTTCTCAGCCTGGGCGCTGCTGCCCTTGCTGCACCCGCGACCTATAACGTCGGCGTCTGCCAGCTGGTCCAGCACCCCGCACTGGATGCCGCGACAGAGGGCTTCATGGATGCCCTGAAAGAAAAGCTCGGCGAAGATGCCGTCAAATTCAATGTCCAGAACGCTTCCGGTGACTCTGCCACCTGCAGTGTTATCGTCGGTCAGTTTATTTCTGATGAAGTCGATCTGATTATGGCCAATGCGACTCCCGCTCTGCTCGCCACACAGGCTACGAATACCATCCCCGTACTCGGAACCTCTGTCACCGATTATGCCAGTGCCTATGAGGTTGAGGACTGGAATGCGCGCGACATCGCGCTGAATGTTTCCGGCACCTCCGACGGCGTCCCCGCCCAGGCCCAGGCCGAGCTGCTTCAGCAGGTCTTTGCCGATGCCAAGAATGTCGGCCTCCTCTACTGCTCCGGCGAGCCCAACTCCAAGTTCCAGGCCGACGAGATTCGTCCGATTCTCGAAGAGATGGGCTACAAGGTCAAGGATTACACCTTTGCCGATTCCAATGACGTTGCGCAGATTACCGCCAATGCCTGCGACGACTGCGACGTGCTCTACATCCCGACCGACAACACCGCCGCCTCCAACGCCGAACTGATCAACAACGTGTGCCTGGAGAAGAAGGTTCCCGTCGTCGCCGGCGAGGAAAACCTCTGTGCCGGCTGCGGCTGTGTCACGCTCTCCATCTCCTACTATGATCTCGGTGTTGTCACCGGTGAGATGGCCGCTGAAATTCTTGCCAACGGTGCCGACATCTCCACCATGGAGATCCAGTACGCTCCCTTCACCGGCAAGTACAACGCTGTCAACTGCGAACTGCTCGGCGTTGAGATTCCCGAGGGTTTTGAAGCCATCGAGGCTGCTGAATAATCCATGCATCTTTCGCCCGCTCCCTGCGGGGAGCGGGCATTTTTGAAATGAAGGAGTCACTTCCGTGGGTGAATATTTCGCTTCTCTGAGTTTCTTAAAACTGCTTCGCAATATGCCGGGCGGCATCTCCCAGGGACTGGTCTGGGGGATTATGGCGCTTGGCATCTATGTCACCTTCCGTCTGCTGGACGTCGCCGACCTGACCGTCGACGGTTCGTTTACGACGGGCGGTGCGGTCACCGTCATGCTGATTCTGGCCGGCTGGCCTGCCTGGGCAGCGCTTCTGATCGCAATCCTCGCCGGGATGCTGGCGGGTTTTTGCACCGGCATGCTGCATACCAAGCTGGGAATTCCCGCAATTCTCGCCGGAATTCTGACTCAGTTTGCGCTCTATTCCATCAATCTGCATATCATGGGGATGGCGGCAAACAAGGCTGTCAGCGTCGATAAATATCACCTTCTGATCTCTTCCCGCAACGTTCCTCTCGCAATTCTGACTTCGGCGGTTCTTGCCATCGCGCTGATCTCGCTGTTCTACTGGTACTTCGGTACGGAACAGGGCTCTGCGCTCCGCGCCACCGGCAACAACCCCGCCATGAGCCGCGCGCTCGGCATTAATATTGACAACATGAAGGTTCTGGGGCTCTCCATCTCCAATGGCGTCGTCGCGCTCGCCGGCGGTCTGATGAGCCAGTACCAGGGCTTTGCAGATATCAACATGGGCCGCGGCGCCATCGTCATCGGCCTTGCCGCAGTCATCATCGGTGAAGTGATCGGCAATGCGCTTCTGAAGAAGTATATCAACTTCTACTTCACCCTGAGTTTTACCGTCATCGGCGGCATCATCTACTACCTTGTCGTCGTCATCGTGCTCTGGCTGCGTCTGAACTCCAACGACCTCAAACTGTTCACCGCGATTGTCGTTGCACTGTTCCTCGCAGTTCCCTATCTCCGCAGTCAGCGGATCAGTTCCTTTGCGAAGTTCAAACAGAAGGGGGCGAAGAACAATGCTTGACCTCAGTGAGATCAGCAAAACCTTCAATCCCGGTACGATCAACGAAAAGCGCGCTCTTCACAGACTCTCCCTCCATCTTGATCCCGGCGACTTTGTCACGGTCATCGGCGGCAACGGTGCCGGAAAGTCCACCATGCTCAACGCCATCGCCGGTGTCTGGCCGGTGGATGAGGGCCGCATCGTTCTTGACGGCCATGACCTCACGCCTCTCCCGGAGCACAGGCGCGCATTTCTGATCGGGCGCGTGTTCCAGGATCCCATGATGGGGACAGCCCCCCACATGCAGCTGGAGGAAAACCTTGCCCTGGCAAAGCGCCGGGGACAGAAGCGCGGACTCGGCTGGGGCGTCACGAAGGAAGATCGCGAAGAATTCCACGAGCGGCTGAAAACACTTGGCCTCGGTCTGGAGGATCGTATGACCGCCAGAGTCGGCCTCCTCTCCGGCGGGCAGCGCCAGGCTGTCACGCTCCTGATGGCCTCTCTTCGCGAGCCAAAGCTGCTCCTGCTCGATGAGCACACTGCGGCGCTCGACCCTGCCACTGCCGCAAAGGTGCTGGCGCTCTCTGATCAGATCGTCTCTGAGCACAGGCTGACGACCCTCATGATCACCCACAACATGACTGATGCCATCCAGCACGGCAACCGGCTGATCATGATGAATGAAGGTCAGATCATCCTGGACATCCGCGGGGAAGAAAAGAAACATCTCACCCGTCAGGAACTGCTCGAAAAGTTCGCCTCTCTCGCCGGCACACCGATGGAAACCGACTCGGTTCTGCTGTCATAAACGATCCCCCCGCCCCAGGCTGCGTATCAGCACGGGGCGGGGGGATTTGTTCTGGTTCCGGTTTTCAGACCGGTCAGGGTTCAAACAGGTCCAGGACCAGACAGGCGTTATAGATTCCGTCCTCATCCACCGCCGTCGTCACCAGATCGGCTTTTGCCTTCAGTTCCGGGACAGCGTTTCCCATCGCGACGCTGGTCCAGTCATCGATAAACATCGACATATCATTCAGCCCGTCCCCGAACACAATGGCATCTTCGTAATCCGCATGGTAATAGTCCATCATGCGGCGGATGCCCGCAGCCTTGTCTGTCGGTTCAACAAAGAAGTATTCCGGCATGTATCTGCACCACGGCAGTCTCTTCAAAGACTTCAGCGTATGCTCCACGGGTTCCTCGCAGACGACATAGGCTTTATAGATCGTCTCCTGGTCTTCCGGATCCAGTCCGGGAACAACTTTACACTTGATGTACTCGTCATGCGTCATCTCATAGAATTGTTCATCCGGTACCAGCCGTACGTCGCTGTTATCGACGGAGAGTCCCCAGGTCAGGCCCTTTTCTTCGCATTCCCGCACCAGAGCAACCACATCCGCTTTGTTCAGAGGCTCGATCCCGATCAGTTTTCCGCCGATGGTGATGCCGTTTCCGCCGTCACTGACCATGTTCTGCATGTCCAGCATACGCATATACGGTTCGGCCATAAACTGTGCTCTGCCTGTCGCAATGGAGACAAAATGCCCCGCCTCCTCCAGTTTTTTTATTGCCGCTCTGGTGGATTCCGGCACATAGCCCAGCGGTCCCCCGGCCAGCAGTGTCCCGTCGATGTCAAAAAACAGATATCTCTTTTTCCTCATCGGTCTTAAAGCTTTTCCAGCAGATAATCGGTGAACGCTTCACAGGTCGCACCATCCCGATGTCCGGTAACAACCACGCGCTTCTCACTCTCCGTGCATTCCGCCAGCGCTTTCCCCAGTTTCTCCGCCTTGCCCGTCATGGCGATATGCCGGAGCATCATCTCTGCGGCTTTCAGGATGCTGGCCGGATTGGCGTAATCGCCCTCGCCCGCCTCAATCTTCCGCGGGGCGGAGCCGTGGATGGCTTCGAACATGGCATACTGCCCGCCGATGTTGGCACTGCCGGCGGTACCGACGCCACCCTGGATCTGGGCTGCCTCGTCGGTGATGATGTCGCCGTAGAGGTTCGGCAGCAGGAAAACCTGGAACTTGCTTCTCACAGCGGGATTCACCAGATTCGCTGTCATGATGTCGATATACCAGTCCTCTGCCGTGATCTCCGGATACCCCTCCGCAACCTCATGCGCAATGCGGGAGAACATTCCGTCTGTCTTCTTCATGATATTGGCCTTGGTCACGATGGCGACACTGGTCTTGCCGTTGGCTCTGGCATAATCAAAAGCCGCCTTCGCGATTCTTCTCGTCCCGGCGTCGGTGGTCACCTTGAAATCCATGGTGAGCTCTCCGGGCAGCTCCACCCCTTTGCTTCCGAGCGCATATTCCCCTTCCGTATTCTCCCGGAAGAAGATCCAGTCGATCCCCTCTTCTGGCACCATCACCGGCCGCACATTGGCGTAGAGGTCCAGCTCGCGGCGCAGGGTCACGTTGGCGCTCTCCATCATGCCGCCCTTCGGTGTAGTGGTCGGGCCTTTCAGCAGGACGTCACAGGTCTTGATCTCTGCCAGGACATCGTCCGGGACTGCTTTTCCGAGAGCCAGGCGATTTTCAATCGTGAGTCCGTCGATCTGTTTAAGCACCACTCTTCCGGCGGAGATTTCATCTGTGAGGAGCTTTTCCAGCACCCGTTTCGCCTGTTTCATAATGATGGGGCCGATGCCGTCTCCGTCGATGAGTCCGACGGTGACGGTCTGCATCCCCGAAAAGTCTTTTGCCGGGGCGCTCTGTTCCATACGCTCCTGCCGCGCCAGCTGCTGCCGAAGCAGTGCTTCAAACTGTTCAACCGCGTTTTTGATTCTGTTCTCCATCGTTCAGATCTCCATATCCTGCATTCTGGCCCTTGCCTGCTGCACGTGCCGGATTGCCGCCTGTTCTGCAGCGTCGGGATCGTGGGCGGCCAGGGCTTCATAGATTGCCTCATGCTCCTGCTGGGACTGCAGCGCCCGGCTTTGTTTGGAGACCGAGGCTTTCCGGAACTTGGTCATGCGCTTATGGAGGGCAACCAGCGTGTTATAATAGGATTTGCTCCCTGTGCTGCGGTAGAAGAGCTGATGGAACTCCGAATCCTGGTTCTTTATGTGGTCCGAGCTGTTCTCTCCGCTCTTCTCACAGTAGAAACGCTGCAGATCCAGCACATCCCGCATGGCCTTGAGTTCTTCATCCGTAACATTCACTGCCGCACGGCGGGCAGCCAGGCCCTCTGTATGCAGGCGGATCTCATACATATCCTCCATATCCTCTCTGGTGATGCCGACAACGACAGCTCCCCGTCCGCTTTCCTCCAGGAAGTCCTCCTGTTCCAGGCGGCGGATTGCTTCGCGGACCGGTGTCCGGCTCACGCCCAGTTCTTTGGACAGGCCGAGCTCACTGAGGACTTCACCCCGCGCATATTTCCCGGCGAGAATATCCTTCTCCAGCTGTTCAAAAATCTGATCGGCAATCGAAATGCTCCTGTGTTCCATGTCTACCTCACAATCTCCGTATCATTCTCACGCATCAGTGAATGCTCTTCAGCACACCGCCGGACAGTTCACTGATCCTGCTCTCCAGTTCTTCATTGGAGAGCGAAGCCGTACGGCCGTCTTCATACTGGCTGTCTACCCACTCCTTGAGTTTTACGACCAGCGGGCTCTGCTTGTTGAGTTCCAGATCGCCCGTGAGGCCGTAGTTCTGGTTCACCCAGTAGGCGATCCCCGCGAGTCCGGAGTTCTTACCGACAGCGACGGACGCAGGGCGCTTCAGAATCTTCTCCGTGTCAAAAATGTTATAGATTTCCTCGTCCTTCAGGAGTCCGTCGGCGTGGATGCCGGCGCGGGTTACATTGAAGTTCCGTCCTACGAACGGGGTCATCGGGGGGATTGGATAGCCGATCTCATTCTTGTAATATTCCGCGATCTCTGTGATCACAGTCGGATCCATTCCGTCCAGCGAGCCGCGCAGGGAGGCATATTCCATTACCATGGCCTCCAGCGGTACGTTGCCGGTGCGCTCGCCGATTCCGAGGAGTGTGCAGTTGACACCGCTGGCGCCATAAAGCCAGGCGGTCGCCGCGTTGGCTACGGCCTTATAGAAGTCGTTGTGTCCGTGCCATTCAAGGTTTTCACTGGCGACACCGGAGTAGTGCTGCAGACCGTAGATGATGCCGGGGACACTGCGCGGCAGCGCAACCTCGGTATACGGCACTCCGTAGCCCATTGTGTCACAGGCGCGGATACGCACCGGGATTCCGGCCTCATCGGAGAGTTTCATGAGTTCGTTGACAAACGGCACCACAAAACCGTAGAAGTCGGCTCTGGTCACGTCTTCAAGGTGGCATCGGGGCATAACCCCTGCCTCGAAGGCGTCCTTGACTGTGGCCAGATACATTTCCATGGCCTCGCGACGGGTCTTTTTCAGTTTTTTGAATATGTGATAATCACTGCAGGAAACCAGGATACCGGTTTCCCGGATTCCCAGGTCCTTAACCGCTTTGAAGTCCTCGCGGCTGGCCCGGATCCAGGTGGTAATCTCCGGGAATTTCAGCCCCAGGCTCCGGCAGCGTTCAATCGCCTCGCGGTCCTTCTTGGAGTAGATAAAGAACTCCGTCTGACGGATGATGCCATACGGGCCGCCCAGCTTAGACATCAATTTGTAGAGCGTCTCGATCTGCTCCGGTGTATACGGATGGAATGCCTGCTGGCCGTCACGGAAAGAGGTATCGGTGATCCAGATATCTTCAGGCATCGAGATTGGCACACGCCTGTGGTTAAACGCGACTTTTGGGATCTCTTCGTAGTTATAGACGTCCCGGTACAGGACCGGATCTTTGACATCCTGCAGGGAATAACGGTAATCATTCTCTTCCAACAGGTTGGTTTTTGTAGATAATTCCAACATTGGCATGGGCCTCCTGCTAGCGCTTTTGAGCACGCGTGTTTCGTTGTGCTTGTGTAATTGTATGCAATTATACGCTCACCCATTCAGAATGTAAAGAGCTTTTTTCATTTCCCCCATTCTGCCGGTTTTTTTCTCTGTACGGAGCTCAGGCTGATTGGTTTCATGACAATTTGACCAAAACCGTATTATGATGTACAATAGAGCGTGTTACCGGAGTGTATTTCGGTACAGGAAAGGAAGCAAACCATTATGGGAAAAATTATTCGCGCTGTCGCCGCAGAAGACATGATCAAAACTGCGGTGATTTCAGCTCCAGATATGGTAGAAGAAGCCCGAACAATCCATGGCCTGAGCGCCACTGCCTGTGCTGCGCTCGGGAGAGCATTGCTTGGCGCTTCCCTGCTGGGCAATGCCATGAAGGGTGAAAAGGATACCCTGACTCTGCGTCTCAATGGCGGCGGGCCGGTGGGCAGCGTTGTCGCCGTATCTGACAGTGCCGGCAATGTCCGGGGGTACGTGGATGAACCGAAAGCGGATCTTCCGACACGCCAAGATGGCAAGCTCGACGTGGGCGGCCTGGTCGGCCGCGATGGGACTCTGACTGTCAGCCGTGATCTGGGAATGAAGGAGCCGTACATTGGAAGTGTGTCTCTCGTCTCCGGTGAGATTGCCGAGGATCTCACGGCCTATCTTGTCGAGAGCGAACAGATTCCTTCCGCCTGCGGTCTTGGTGTGTTGGTCGGGACCGATCACCACATTCTCGCCGCCGGCGGCTTTCTGGTTCAGCTGCTGCCTGGTGCGCCGGACGAACTGATTCAGAAGATTGAGGACAACATCTTCATGATGGACCAGCTGACCACCATTCTGCATGAGGATGGAGCGGAAGAAGTTCTCCGTCAGATTCTTCGCGGTCTGGATCCGCAGATTCTTGATACCGACGAGGTCCGTTACCGTTGCTACTGCAGCCGCGAGCGCATTGAAGCCGCTCTTCAGAGCGCCGGGAACGAGACGCTGCAGGAGCTGGCCGGTGAAGGGACCGAGACCGAAGTCAGCTGTCAGTTCTGCGGGAAGCAGTACCTTTTCACCCCGGAGGAGCTGCTCAAACTTCAGACCGAGACCTGACGGCTTCATGTCATTTTCGGAAGAAAGGAGCGTGACGAGCCATGATTGCCTGTCCGGGTTGTGGAGCAAACCTCAGATTTGACATAGCCTCACAACAGATGAAATGTGAATACTGTGAAACGCTCTATGATCCCTATGAATTTGACAGCATGGCGGAGGATGCGGAAAAGGAAAAACTCTTCGATGCCTGGGTCTATCGCTGTCCAGGCTGCGGGGCAGAGCTTCTCACCACGGACAAAACCGACGCGACCGCTTTCTGCCCCTACTGCGGAGGAACCTCCATTCTGTTTGACCGGCTTCGGAGAGTGAAGATGCCATCCTGGATCATTCCTTTTCAGCTGGATAAGGAGGCCTGCAAGCGCGCTTACCTGAAAGCCGCACATCGGGCGTTTTTCACCCCCTCCCGATATAAAAAGGCAGAACTGGTCGACAGCTTCCGCGGGATCTATATGCCCTACTGGAGCTACGCCGTGGAGCAGAAGGGAAGCGCCCGGGTTGACGCCGAGAGTTCAAGCAGCCGGGACGGCGATTATCTGGTCACGAAACAGTATCAGATCGTTGGCGATGTGGACATCTCCTATGACGGCTATGCCCACGACGCATCGAAAGCCTTCGACGACGAGATCAGCGAGTGTCTGGCCCCGTTTGATACCGAACTGCGTGAACCCTTTACTCCGGGCTTCCTCAGCGGCTTCTATGTCGATGTGGCGGACGAGCCCTCCCGGAAGTATCTGGACGATGCGACTGCCTACTATGAGCGTCTCACTGCCGAGAAGCTGCTGCAAAACGACGAGATTCATCGCGCAGCAAAGGAACAGCGCGCCCACACGACCGGGATCACCGGTGTTTCGATCCCGACAAAGATCACCCGTGTCGAGCAGGTTCTCTATCCGGTGTGGTTCATGAGCTACCGCGAGGGTGACCGGATTACCTACGCCTCCGTGAACGGGCAGACTGGAAAGGTGGTGGCAGACTTCCCCATCAGCAGGCTCCGTTTCCTGCTCGCATCTCTGCTTACCGCCGCACTGGTCTTTCTCGCCATGAATCTGTTCCTGACGCTGAAGCCCGAGTGGTCCCTTGCGATCACAAGTCTTCTGCTGATCATCGGCGTCGTGATGTGCAGCCGTCAGCTCCGAAAGCTCTCCGCACGCTTCAGCGGCTCCGCAGGGAAGACACAGAAGAAAGGCTTTTTCCTCACGCGGCGTGTTTCCGTCGTTCTGACGGTTATCGCGCTGCTTGTGAGCGCCGTGATCCTGCTGATTGACCCGGTCTACAACTCTGTGTTCTACGGCACCGCGGTGGCGGAGGCGGTCATTCTCTTCTTTCTGATTGGCAACACCTTCCGCGCCCAGCTGCAGCTGGCCACTCGTCGGCCGCCCCAGTTCAGCAAGAAAGGGGGCCGCGACAATGCCTGAACGCATCCGTTTCCAACCCCGGCGTACCGTGTTTGTTCTGCTCCTGCTCCTGTTGCTGTTTTCCTCTCCGCTCCTGCCCGGGACTGTCTGCTCTGCCGCCGGCGGAACCGACGATCCCTTCTCCTCCCTTCCGAACTTCGGATCCATCACCGAGAACGGCCTCACCTGGCGCAATTCCGCCACCGGCTTTCGCGTCGTGATCGAGGATGACATCAATCTTCTCAGCAGTGCGGAGGAGCGGCAGCTTCTCGACGACATGATTCCGTTGACCGAGTACGGCAATGCCGCCTTCTGGTCCACCCGTGAGAGCGCCTCCAGCGAACTTGTACAGGCCGAACAGCGCCGCCGCAGTCTCTTCGACCTCGAGAGCGCCAGTATTCTGGTCATCAACATGAATCTGCGCACCGTCTCCATCCAGAGCTACGGGACGCTGTATGATGTGATCACCTCTTCCCGTGCCAATTCAATCACCAACAACGTGCGCAATTATCTCACACGCGGCCAGTACTATACCGGGGCTTCCAAAGCCTTTTCCCAGATGGACAGCCTCATGCGCGGCAACCGCATCGCCCAGCCCATGAAGGTCCTCTCCAATATCTGTATCGCGCTCATGATCGGTCTGATGCTGATGCTCCGTCAGGTTTTCCGTTATGCGTCCACCTTCCGGAAGCCGAACCTGCCCCAGATCATCGGTGCGACCGCGCTCGCTTTCACGGCAGTTACCGTGGCCGGCAACGGCAGTCGGCGAACCTACAGCCCTCTCAGCAGCGATGACTCCGATGATGACGGTTTTTCCAGCGGAAGCAGCCGGGGCGGCGGAAGCAGTTACTCCGGAGGAGGGTCCGGCTATACCGGAGGAGGAGGCTCCAGCCACTTCTGAGCGCTCTCATCTGCTGAGTGTCCGCTCTTCGATCCTCGTCCTGCCCGTTTAAGGCCCCATAAGCCCATAAGACTTCAAAAGGACCTCGCAGGTCACGCATTCGCGTCTCTGCACGGTCCTTTGTTTTGATGCTGTACTTTCACGCTGACAGTTCAGCTCGGTGGCTCTCCGTCTATCATGTTGGCGGTGTTCCGCCGTATCATCTCAACCGTTCCGGAGAGCACCAGTCTGCCGGATGGCTCCGCTGAGATGTTCAAGGTTCCGCCCGGTTGTCTCAGAGCGCGCGATACCGCCTGCCCGGCCTCCGTCGCAAGCCATGCGCCCACCGCCGTGGTCCCGCTGGCGCACGAGGACTCCCAGAACAGGGTTTCCGCTTCCGGGACATAGACAAGCGGTTTCAGGGCATTGTTTTCCAGATCCAGGAACATGAGTCCCAGGCCATCCGCCTTCAGGAACCGGCACCAGGCCGGTGCCAGCTGCTCTGCCTCTGTCTGGTCCATCTCGTTCTCCAGAATCACATGTGCAATCCCCGGCAGGCGCACCACCGGATGCTCACTGCCATCCGGGAAGCGCTCTATCTTGACAGAAAGCGGCTGCGGCATCGTCACTTCTCCCCGCCACCGCTCCCCGTTTTGCTCGACCATAACGGAAACCGGCTCGGGCGTCCCGCTCACCCTGACTTTTACACTGGTCTGATCTAAGCCCATTCGGCTTGCATACAGTACGGCAGCGCTCATGGATGCATTGCCGCAGAACTCGCCCCCCGCCATTCTGAGTGTCACGCCATCTCTGCCGAAGCGCACGAAGCCGACCTGCTCGGTCTCCGGCTCCAGAGCCATAAGTTTCCGGGCGATCACGGGCTGGGAAGCCTCCGGTACAGGCGTCTCTGCCAACAGGGTTATATTCCCTGTCGGATTCAGCAGGGTGTATGTAACAGGTGCCGTCATTGCTGGTAATTCCGCAGGAACTGTTTGGTTCTCTCCTGCACGGGGCTGCCGAAGACCGCTTCCGGATGTCCCTCTTCGACGATCACACCGCCGTCCATGAAGATGACGTGGTTGCTGACTGCCCGGGCGAAGGGCATCTCATGCGTCACGACCACCATGGTCATTTTATCCTCCGCAAGCTGGCGGATAACCTTCAGCACCTCTCCCGTGAGCTCAGGATCCAGTGCGCTGGTCGGTTCATCGAAGTAGAGGACCTCCGGATTCAGCGCCAGAGCGCGGGCGATGGCCACGCGCTGCTGCTGTCCCCCGGAGAGCTGGAACGGATAGGCGTTTTCTTTCCCGTCGAGTCCCATCTTCTTCAGCAGTTCCCTGGCCCGGTCCCGGGCATTCTCCTTGTTCTCACCATGGATAATTGCGGGCTCGGAGACATTGCGCAGAACGGAATAGTGCGGAAAGAGGTTAAAGTTTTGAAACACCAGGCCAAAGCGGGTACGGAAACGGTTCAGCTCCGCCCTGGAAGCATAGGCGCCGTCCCGCACGGCATACTGGCCGTCATAGAGAATATCGCCGCCATCTGCCGTCTCCAGGAAGGATGCGCATCGCAACAGCGTCGATTTTCCCGATCCGGACGGTCCGATGATGGAGATGACATTTCCGCGGTCAACGGAGAGAGAAATATCCTTCAGTACGGAATGCTCTCCAAAAGATTTCTGGAGACTGCGTATCTCGAGGATGCTTGAAGCCTTCGCTGCTTCTGCGGTATTTTTTCTGTTCTCTTCCATAGCTTCTCTTTCCTCTCAGCGATAGTAATCCAGTCTCTTCTCGATTCTGCCCATGACCCAGTCGACAATCACGTTGAAGATGTAATAAAAGGCACCTGCCACCAGGAACGGCATAAAGCTGGTCTGGGAATTGGCGATCTGTTTGCCGATGGTGAACATCTCCTGATACGAGACCGTGAACGCCATCGATGTATCCTTGACCAGTGTCACAACTTCGTTGGTCACGCTGGGCATGATGCGCTTGATGACCTGGGGGAGGATGATGCGCATAAACGTCTGGACCTTCGTATAACCCAGGACCTCAGCAGCCTCATACTGGCCAACCGGAATTGACTCGATACCCCCACGGTAGATCTCCGCAAAGTAGGCCGCATAGTTGATGGAAAACGCAATCACAACCGGAATCAGCTTGTTTCGTGCAACATTGGCCCCGAAAAGGTAGTACGGGCCATAAGTGACCGCCAGCAGCTGCAGCATAAGCGGCGTTCCGCGCAGAACCGTGATGATAAAGCGGGTAACCGCGGAGACAATCTTGACTTTGCTCATGCGAAGCAGCGCCACAATCATACCCAGTGGAAGGGAGAACAACAAGGTCAGGAAAAAGATCGCGCAGGTCTTACTCAGACCTTCGCTCATCTTGATGATCATTGTCATTAAGGACATAGGGAAAACCTCATTCTTTTATTACAAATCTGATTAAAGAACCATTCCATAGACAGAATTTCCCGAAAGCGCACAGATGTACGCTTTCGGGCTTCTTTTTTGTGTTAAGCTGTTGCAAGACTGCAGATGCTTTTCAGGCTGCGGGAGTCTCCGCCTCTTCTTCTGCTTCACTCAGGAAAAGCAGGTTGTTCACGATGTCGGCGTACTCTTCCTTAGCCGCGATTTCGGCATAGGTGCCGTTGTCAACCAGTTCCTGGACCGCCGCGTCAACGGCTTCACAGAGGGCTGCGTCACCGGAGCGGAAGGCGATGCCGTACTGCTCGGCACCAAGGTTCTCATCGATGACATTCAGACCGTCGTGCTTTGCCACATAACTGGCAGCGACCGGCAGGTCGACAAACACGGCATCAACTGCATTGCCCTCGAGTTCGGTGAAGCACTTCAGGAAGCTGTCGCAGGTGATAACATTGTCAAAAGTCGCCGCCAGATCGGCCAGATCGCCGTTCAGCAGCGCTTCGCCGGAGGTGCCCAGCTGGACCGCCACGACCTTGCCGGCGAGATCCGCGGAGGAAGCAAAGCCGCTGTCAGCCTTCACGACGAGGACCTGGGTATTGTCATAATAGGGCGCAGAAATCACATAACCGGCTTCCTTCATGCTGTCCAGGATGGTCATTCCGGACCATACGCAGTCGCACTCCATGGAATCCAGCTGAACCAGCTTCTCATCCCAGTTCACACCGAAGACTTCCAGCTTCCAGCCCAGCAGGTCACAGACCGCCTGGCAGACTTCCACGTCAAAACCCGTATAGTTGCCGTCATCACCGAGATAGCTGAACGGAGGGTACTCCGGGTCAATGCCCATCACAAAAGAGGTTCTGTCAGCAACAGGGTCATTGTCCGCGGCAAACGCCGTGACGCCCATAGCCAGAATCATCGTCAGGGCAAGTGCAATAGAGAGGATCTTTTTCATAGTCGTTCTCCTTCAGGATTTATTTTACTTTGCTATAATACCACATTAGCGAAATAAAGCAAGAACTATTTTCAAAGCCTGCAGAAAAATCTCCCTGCTGCGGGTTTATTTCCGCCAGAAGGGAGACTGATGTGCGCTTATAGTTCTCTACCGAAAGCTCTTCACCCAGTTGAGCAGGGAGTCTCTCCAGATGTTGGCGGCCACATCCCGTCGCATCTGATCGGTCACCGGGCCGTTGTGGGCGAGCTTCTGCAGAATGGATGTCTGCAGCTCTTCCACGCTCATCTGCTCATAGGGTTTGGAGAGATCCAGCAGCTTCTCCGTCTGTGTCTGCGCAGATGCCATCTCGGTTTCCGCTTCCCTGCCCGCGGTCATCTCAGAGGCTGTCTCTGCCCCTGTCTCCGGCTTTGGCCTCAGTTCTGCAACTCTGACCCGGATTGGTTCAAACTGCGCAGCGCTCCGGTTTTCAGGGATCAGGATCTCACCGTCACAGGGCCCGAGATGAAGGCTCAGTCTTCCGTTTTCCGCCCTGACGGTCATACCGTGAAGCGCACCACGATAGCTGCCGTCAGGGCAGGGGACGGAGATCTCCCCATCACAGCCGTCGTTGTTCACTGCAACCAGCACATCTCCCCTGCGGAAGGCATATTGCTTCGTGGTCAGCACCAGCTGCTGATAGTCCCCCCGGGCCAGGGCTTTCTCCTCACGATAGATCTGCCCCAGAGCACGGATCACATTCAGGCAGGGGTTCTCCCCGGAGAGCAGCTCGCTCAGATTCAGGCTCGGCCGGATCTCATCGTCGGAGCCGCCCCGTGTTTTCCGCCCTTCGATGCCGAATTCCGACCCGTAATAGACCGACGGGATCCCCGGCAGGCAGAAGAGCAGGACATGCACCGGAAGCCATTGCCGCTTGTCGCTGAGTTTGGTATGGATGCGTTCCACGTCGTGGTTGTCCACAAAGCTGTAGAGCGTCCGGCAATCGATCCCGTTCTGCATGAAGCGGTTGAGCGTGTGGGCAATCTCAAAATAGTTATGGTCATTGTGGCCGCTGTAGAGGGCTTTGTGCAGGGCATAGTCCGTCACGGCGTGCAGCATCTGCGGATTGACCCAGCGCTGGTACTCCCCGTGAATGACCTCGCCCATCAGCCAGAACTCCGGTTTCACGGTGTTCGCGAGGCTTCGCAGTGCCCGCATGAAATCGAAATCCAGAACATCCGCCGCGTCCAGACGCAGTCCGTCGATGTCGAACTCTGTTACCCAGAAGCGTACCGTCTCCAGGTGGTAATTGACCACCTCGGGGTTTCGGAGGTTGAACTTTGCCAGCAGATTATAGCCGCCCCAGTTGTCGTAGGAAAAGCCGTCGTTGTACTCGTTGTTGTTCCAGAAGTTGACGTTGCAGTACCAGTCTCTGTATGGCGACTGCTCCTGTTTTTCCTTCAGGTCACGGAAGGCGAAGAAGTCACGTCCGCTGTGGTTGAACACCGCGTCCAGAACCACCCGGATGCCGCTGTCATGGCAGTACCGGACAAAGGCTTTCAGATCCTCATTGCTGCCGAGCCGCCGATCCAGCCTCCTGTAGTTTGCGGTGTCATAGCCATGGCTCCCCGACTCGAATAGCGGCCCGATGTAGAGCGCGGTCACGCCCAGCGCCTGCAGATGGTCCACCCACCTCCACAGATCCCGCAGCCGGTGCTCTTCTCCGCCAAAGGAGTTGGTCCTGGGTGCGCCGCACAGGCCAAGGGGATAAATGTGATAAAAGAATGCTTCATCATACCATGCCATCGTATATCTCCAGTCTGATCCACGAAAACTGTTTTCTTATTTTACAGGCTCAGGCTCCTGTTCGCAAGAGAAATTTCATTTTCCTCTCCAAACCGAAAGTTTTCCGTGACAGAGACAGTTGGTAATGGTATACTGCGCAGGAAACGGAAATCAAACGGAGGATTCAAAGATATGGACAATCGCATGGAACACTATCGCTCTGTTCTCGCTCTCATCGAACGCGTCGAGAGAGAAGCCGCGGAGCTGATCATGCACGCCCACGGGATTCTGGCAGAGATGAAGAGCGGAAAGCGGGATGTCGTGACGGAGTATGACCGACGTGTACAGGAACTGCTCATACAGCGGCTTCGCGAAGAACTGCCGGACGCACACTTTTTCTGCGAGGAGCTGAATGAGCGGGACCGCCTGGATACAGAGCAGCTCTTTATCATTGACCCCATTGACGGAACGATGAACTTTGTCCGCGGCTTCCATCACAGCTGCATTTCCGTCGCCTATGCCGAACGCGGCGTCGTCCGTGTCGGGGCGGTCTACAATCCCTATGTCGATGAGATGTTTACCGCCGTCACGGGACAAGGTTCCCGGCTGAACGGACGTCCGATTCACGTCTCGGATGCCGGGCTCAGTGAAAACCTTGTCTGCTGCGGGAGTTCCCCCTATGCACCGGAACTGGCTGACCGAACCTTTGCAATTGCTAGGGCAATGTATGATGCCAGCCTGGACGTGCGCCGGGAGGCCTCCGCCGCGCTGGACCTCTGCAGTGTGGCCGCGGGCCGGGCCGGTCTCTACTTTGAGCTTCAGCTCAGTCTGTGGGACTATGCGGCCGGTGCGCTGATCGTCGAAGAAGCAGGCGGCCAGTGCTGCACAGTAGACGGGGGCTGCTTCCCCGCCGACGGCAGCAAGAGCAGCATGCTCGCAGGTTCTCCTGCCGCGGTTGCGGACTACTTCCGCCTTGCAGAGGAGCTCGGACTGTAATCGGGAATCTTTTTACCCGGACCGGGAAGCAGGTTGGTCTGTCCGATTGAGGAGTACGTGAACGGGACTTCTGACAAGTGCGGTTGTGCTCGGCACCGGTGTCCCAGCCAGCCGGGACTGCGGGCTCTGTGTCTCCGCCTGTCCTTCCATCAGCGCAAAGGAGAAACCGCTCCGACGCTGATCCTGTTCTCTGAATCTTAAAACACCCCGGGATCCTTGATGGTTGGATCCCGGGGTGTCCGACTGTATGGTGTCCTGCAGCTTTCAGCCTGTCGATCAGGCCTCGCCGTTGACGATCATCTTCGCCGCGCGACGGCCGAAGGTCATGGTACGGCCGCAGGCCAGACCGGTGAAGAGGTTCGGATAGTTGTTGGCAAAGAAGCCGCCTGTGCAGTCACCGGTGGCCCAGAGGCCCTGGATCGGGGTACCGTCCTCACGGATGACCTGCATGCTGGTGTTGATGCGGCAGCCATCCAGCGTGGTCAGATGCCATGCGCCGGTACGGATGCCGTAGAACGGGGCGGTATCGACCGGCGTCATGCGGTGGACACTCTTGCCGTAATCCTCATCCACGCCCTTGGCACAGAGCTCGTTATAGCGTTCGACCGTCTTGACAAACTCGTCCGCGGGGATATTCAGCTTCTCGGCCAGCTCTTCCAGAGTGTCGGCCTTCTGCAGGTATCCAAGCTCCAGATGGGAGTTCTCACCCTCGGTCATTTCCTTCCAGCAGGCGTCATAGCCGCGGTTGGAGATGGCACCGTTGTCGAACGGGAACAGGCGGCAGCATCCGACCTCGTCAAACTGCTCGCAGTACTGCTTGTTGTTTGCATCAAAGATGTCGCAGTAGGTGTGGTGCGGCTGCATATACATGCTGTGCAGCATGAACTCATAGGGGCCGGACTCGTTGCAGAAGCGCTGTCCGTTCAGGTTGACCTTCAGGAAGGGCTGCTCACCGAACCAGAACCACTTGCCGTTGGTCTTATAGCCGGCAGTTTCGGTCGGCAGGCAGGAGCAGCGGTTGAACATCATGGAGGCGTGGCAGGGATCCATCTGGGCGCCCGCCCAGAGCATCGCCTTGATGCCGGCGCCGTCGGACTTGGAGCCCATCGGAACATTGATCTTCATCTTCATGGTCTGGGGCTGAAGCGCCAGCATCATCTCGGTGTTGCTGGCATAGCCGCCGGTCGCCATGATGGTGCCCTTGGAGGCTTTGATGCGGATATAGTGGCCGTCGTTGGTGTCCTGGGCGATGATGCCGGTGACTCTGCCTGCCGCAACATCGATATCCAGCTTTACCAGACTGGTGTTGCAGCGGATCTCGCCGCCGCGCTCCTCGATGAAGGCCTGCATATCGGTATTGAGGGTGACGTCATCGGGCTTGCCCTCAACCGGGTGCGGGCTGTGGCCGGTGGCATAAGCCTTGTCGCGCTCGGGATGCTCCTGATCGCCGATGCCGCCTTCAAGCTGCATGAACCAGTGACCGGTGCCTTCGAGGATGTCGGTCAGCCAGTCGACCAGCTCGCCGGAGTTGTTGATCCAGGTCTTCACAAGGTCGCTGTCAACATAACCGCTGGCATAGCGGACGATTTCCTGCAGTGCCTGAATCTTGTCGATCTCGAATTCGGGGAATTCCTTGAAACTCTCGAGCTGCAGCCTGGAATTGATGGCGCCGATGTCTTCCTTGATCTTGGTGGGCTCTGTCGCCTTCTCGACGATAAGGACCTTCGCGCCCTCCTCCGCAGCGGTCATTCCGGCAATCCAGCCGCCGGTGCCGCAGCCGACAATCAGGACTTCGGTTTCGAGCTCTTCGGTGATCTCACTCTCGGGGACTTCGGGGGCCTCGCCGAGCCAGTCGCTCGGAGCTTCCGATTTCTCGGTCAGGGTGACGGCTTCACCGCTCGCCTGCTCAATGCAGGCCGCGGCAGCCTGACGGACAGCGTCGCTGGTGACGGTGGCACCGGTGACAGCATCGACATCCGCGCCCTGTGCCGCGAGGATCGCATCCTGCATCTGCTCGCCGATCGCAGCGCCGATGCCCGGTGTCTCGCCGGAGACATCGATGGAGACATCCGTGATGCTGTTGGCGTCGAAGGTCATGGTAACCGTGACATCGCTGCCAATGCCCTTTGCGGTGGCGGAGTAGGTGCCAGGAGTGTAAATGCCCTTTTCTTCAGCAAAGGCGGTCACGCCGGTAACGGAGGTGAGCGCTGCTGCGGCGGTGCCGGCCAGTGCGCCCTTCAAAAAATCGCGACGGGAGAGTTCTTTCATGCAATTGCTCCTTTCAGGTGTTTGATTATGTGCATTGATGGTTTCCTTATGGAACAGGTAGATTATAATGTTGAGTGTTACTCTTATGTCAAGGGGAAAGATATCTCCCTCGCCTGCATACTCCCATCTCCTGTTTTGTCCTTGAAGAAAGATCCAATTCAGGCTATAATAGCGTTGCAGAAAGCGCATGGCAGCAATCTTTTTGTTCCGGGGGTAACAGATTTGAAAGAATACCGTATAGGAGAATTTGCCAAATACCTGGGTGTTACCCCTGACTTACTGAAGCACTATGAGGATCAGGGGATTATTCAGCCCGGTCGGAGCGGCAGCGGCTATCGTTATTATCCTTTCAATACGACGATGATTCTGATCGAGTGTATCCGGCTGCGCAATTACGGGATGACGCTGCGGGAAATCCGCGAAATTCTGACGGCGCACAAGCTGGATAACGCCGCGGTCAGCCGCCGTCTTTCCGAGAATGTGGATCACATGAAGGAAGAGATTCTACTGGATGAGGCGCTGGCCGCGGATTATGAAGATTTTCTCACATGGAGCAGGCCATTGGCAGACCGCGACTATGACTGGGATATCCGCTGGAGCAAACCGATGGCATTTCTGCCCCATACTGATAAATATGACTTTCTCCAGGATCCGCGCATTTACGAGATTCTGAAAAGCTGGATGAGCTATATTCCTGTCGTCAAGTCCTCCATGAAAGCCGAACGTGACGGACGCATTACCTGGGGGCTGATGGTAGAAGAGGATGCGATCCGCCGTCTTCATTTGCCCGTGAATGACGTTGTCGAGCATTTTCCTCCCTATAAGGTCTTCTATTATAAGTTCCGCTCGCCCCTGACGCACTCATCTTACGAGAATTATGACGCGCCGGAGCATCCCGCCTTTCAGGCACTGCACGCGCTGAATCTCAAACCGCTCAGTGCTTATTTCCGCACCACTCTGATGCCCGCTGACTGGCAGCAGGATATCGGCTTCCAGTACGGCTACTACGCGATTCCGATCAGGACCTGAATCGTCAAAGCGTTCTATAATAACAAAAATCCCTCTGCAGGAGGGAGCCTCAAATCGGCTCCCTCCTGCAGAGGGATTTGTTCTGTATTCTTTTTCCATCGCACACAACCGGGGACACCGGTACAACAACTCTGTTGCCTGCTCAGGGAGCCTTCTGCGATCCTTTGTACTCCATGCAGAGCATGGTCAGATCATCAAACTGCTCCGCATCTTTGACAAATTCATCCACCGCCCCGGCGACATTGGTCAGGATGCCCTGCGGTGTATCGTCTGCCTTTTCATTGAGGGCATGCAGCATCCGCTCAGTGCCGAACATCTCCCCATTCGCGTCCGTCGCCTCAGGCAGACCATCCGTATAGACGAAGATCTTGTCTCCAGGCTTCAGTGCAAGCTCGTACTCCCGGTATGGTACGCCTTCCAGCCCGCCGATCACAAAACCGTGTTTGTCCTTGAGCAGGGAGAAGCGCCCGTTCTTCATCAGCGCCGGATATTCGTGCCCGGCGTTGGCTGCCGTGAGTTTGCCGGTGCTGATCTCCAGGATGCCAACCCAGACAGTGACAAACATGTCAACCTGATTGTTGGAGCTGAGCGCTTCATTCGTTTTGGAAAGGATATTCGCGGGTCCCTGTCCCAGCATGGCGCAGCTTTGCACGATGACCTTGGATACCATCATGAAGAGTGAGGCGGGAATGCCCTTGCCGCTGACATCAGCAATCACCAGGCACAGATGATCCTCGTCGATCAGATAATAATCGTAGAAATCGCCACCCACCTCCCGGGCCGGATCCATCGAAGCATAGATGTCAAACTCTGTTCTCTCCGGGAACGGCGGGAAATCGTGGGGCAGCATGCTTCCCTGTATTTCGCTGGCCATCTTCAGCTCAGTATTCAGCCGCTCCTGCTCCACCTCTTCCCGGTTCTTCATTTCAAGGATACGGGTTTTCCTTCTGACATACCACATGATGCCGATGGACAGCACGAGCATGGTTGCAATCACACTGGCAACATAGAATGCAGTCTGCTCATAAAAGGCTTTCTGCTTTATGATCTGCACGGAATAGGGTTTGCTGGTGTGTTTGAGAGAGTCCTGCACGTTCATGGTGAACTTATAGGTTCCGCCCGGCAGGTTCGTATACACCACCGGTGCGAGGTCTTTCCGGCTCACGGTTGTGGACCGTCGGTCAAATCCCTCCATCTGGTAGGTGACATACGGATCCGAGAGAGAGTAATTGAACACGTAGCTGCACACGGACAGCTTGTGAACATGGTGCGGAACATGATAGGCGCCGTCTGCTTCGGGATAGATCCGGGCACCGTCCGCTTCCAGATAGGGAATGGTTATTTTCAGACTGCTGACATCTTCCATAGGTGTATTGATATTTACCTTCGCCACACCCCGGTTCCCTGCGATATACAGATCGCCTTGCGCAGTCCGTTCGCTGTAGGAGTTGCTGGTGGCAACGCTGGAAAGCCCGTTTGCCAGGCCGTAATGGACCGGTGAAAGCGTGCCGTTTGCCAGGAGTTCCTCCGTGGGCAGCACATAGATTCCATTGCTGCTGAGAATCCACATATCGCCCTCGTCGCTCTCATACAGGTCGAAGTTGTTGGAATACGGGAAGTTTCTGATTGTTGTCACGCGGTAATCCGGCGTCATATATGCGATGGAATTACTCGTGACCAGCCAGTAGACGTCCCTCTTCGCATCACGCTTGATGCGCATCACGATTCCCGAAGAAAGCCCGTTCTCATAGCTGATGTGTTGCGTGCCGCTCTCGTTGATTACATAGATCCCGTCCCCATTGGAACCGAGGAGAATGTCTCCGTTTTTCGCATCTGCCACGGTCAGGATCTCCGTATTGACGATGCCGTTCTCTTTCCCATAGCTTGCCGTCACCCGATCCTCTTCAATGACAGAGACGCCGCCGGTGCCGGCAACCAGGACAGAGCCGTCTTCCCGCTCGCATACCGCCCGGACATAGTTACTGGGCAGGCCTTCTTTCGAACCGAAGACGAGAACCTTTCCCCGGTCGTAGCGCAGCAGCCCGTATTCACCCCAGGTTGAGATCCAGAGCCGTCCCCGGCTGTCGCGGATGATCGAGCGGATTCTGACTCCTGCCAGCATTTCCAGGAGATCATCCTCTTCCAGATCTGCGCCGGAGGCTGCTTTGGCCTTCTCCAGGGGAATGGCCTGCGCCGGCCTATCTTCCTCCAGCACGATCAGCCCGGAATCCGTAGCGAGAAACAGCCTGTCGTCATACAGGCAGGTGGAGTTAATAACCATCGTGGGGAGGTGATACCGTTCGAACAGGTCGGTAAACCGGTTTGGAACGATTTTCATCACGCCCTGGCGCGTGGATGTGAACCAGAGATTCCCTTCATAATCCGCCATAACCTGTCCGATGTTGTTGTTCATCGGGAAGCCATCCAGCACATGCAGGCCATCCTCATCCAGAACACCGATCCCGTTTCCGGCGCAAAGCCAGAGTCGATGGTCGATTTTCTGGATTCCGTTCACCTTGCTGATAGGTGCGATATCGGTTTTCTCCGCTCCCCGGAACTTTTCCGACAGATTTCCGTAGTACAGGGAGGATTCACCTGCTCCGAGATAGACAAATCCGGGCAGATCCGGGTCAGGGAGAATACTGTGGATGTCTTCGACCGGGTTCTGCTCATCACCGAGGAAGTCCACAAGTCTGCCTCCCCGCAATGTAAAAATATCATCGGAGTTGCTGATGCCGTAAACCAGGCCGTCGCTGCCCTTATGCAGCCTATCCACATAAATGCCATCAATCTCAGGTTCTTCCATTCTCGACAGGTTCAGCTCCCTGTCGACTGCCACGATGCCTTCCCCTGTTCCGATATAGATCCATCCCTCTCCGTCCTCAGAGACGGCACTGATTTTTGCCGAGGGAAGGCCGTCCGACAGTGTCCAGTGCTTCAGACTTCCGCGGGCCATCAGCAAAGCGCCGTTGTCGTTGGTGCCGATCCACAGGCGCTGCTGGCTGTCGGTAAACAGGCTGATGACACCGGTAATTCCCGATGTGGAATCGATATGCAGGAAACTGTTCCCGTCATATCGGCTCAGTCCACTGTAGCTGCCTATCCAGATAAAGCCGTCGCTCGTCTCGGCGACGGCGTTTGCCTCGGATGTCGGCATGCCGTTTGTGTTGTTATAGAGGACTCCCGAATATCGGTCGGGATATGTCACCGGGTCCACAAACTGACGTGAGGCTTCTGCTGCGCCAGTCATTTTCCCATCGCAGAAGCCTGCCGTCATGCACGGGAGCAGGAGTGTCAGGACCAGTACTGTGCAGAAGAAAAGCCTTGCAGCTGTCCGTGCAGCGTATGGACCCTTCCATACGGGCTGCCTGTTCCGGCAGTCGTGCTTCTTGCAGAAAAAACCTGTTTTCCTCCTGTATTTTTTCATATGCATGATCCTTCTCTCCTGCCGGTTTTTGATATTTTATTTTAGCAGAATGAACGCTCATGTTCAAGGAAAGAATAGAACGGGAGAACGAATTCCCGTGTTTTTTACCTCTTGTTGCTCTTTCGCCAGATTTTCTGTTCCTCTGCAGCCTTGATCAGCTCATCGCGGAAGTCCGGATGCGCGATATTGATGAGTGCCTCGGCGCGCTGCCATGTTGTTCTGCCCGGGAGGCTTGCGATGCCATATTCTGTCACGATGTTCGGCGCCTGGGTACGCGGTGTCGTTATAATGTCGCCATTCGTGAAGTGTGGGATGATGTTGGAATGCTGGTTTCCCGCCTTGTCGGTAAAGGTTGCGTGCATGGCGAGGAAGGCTCTGCCGTGTTCGGCCTCCAGGGCACCGGTGATAAAATCAACCTGGCCGCCGGTGCCGGAGATCTGCCGCAGTCCGGCAGATTCCGAGCTCACCTGTCCAAAGAGGTCCGCCGCGATACAGCCGTTGATGGAGATAAAGTCGTCCAGTTCCCGGATGGTGGCGGGGTTATTCACATAGGCCATCGGGGCGGACAGGATTGCGTCGTTATGGTCCAGGAAGTCATAGAGTTTCCGGGAACCGTTGCAGATGGAAAATACACCCTTTCCGCGGTTCAGCTTCTTCTTCGCATTGGTGATCTTTCCGGCGAGATAGAGGTCCAGATAACCGTCACTCATGAGTTCGGTGTGCATACCGAGGTCCTTCACATCTGATTCGGCAATCATGCTGCCGATGGAATTGGGGATGCCCCCGATTCCAAGCTGCAGCGTGCAGCCGCTGGTTACATACGGAAAAATGAAGGACGCGATTTTGCGGTCGATATCGGTTGCGACCGGGCTCTTTACCGTTGGAACCGGGATGTCCGACTCCACCACGAAGTCCACATCCTGAATGTTGATGTGATCGTTGGCCAGTCCCGCGACCGTGGGCATGGTCGGATTCACTTCGAGAATAATATGCTCCGCCGCATCCAGGATCTCCTGCATGGCGCAGTTGGTGAGGCCGAAGGAGAAGTTGCCGTTTTTGTCCATGGGTGCGACCGTGATCATCGCAACGTTCACCGGGGCGTATCCCTTGTGGTAATAGGTTCCGTTATGCCTGAACAGCATGGGCGTATGATAGGCCCGTCCCTGGTCAATATACTTCCGGTCAAGACCGGAGCAATGCCACAGGTTGTATGTAAAGGATCCGTGTGGGTCATTCTCCACAGTCTGTACCGGGACCATGGAGATGGCGTTGCGGATCTTCACATCACGCAGCTCACCGCTGCGCTTTGCCAGCGCCGCGTCCAGCGCCTGCGGGAAAGAGCAGGTCTGGCTGTAATCTACCCAATCCCCGTCTTTTACGGTCTTTACTGCCTCCTCCGCCGTGCGGAGCTTCTGCATATACATCATCTGATAATCCATCTTTGCTGATCCTCCTGCTTTTTCTTTGTATCTTTATCATATCTTATCATGTCTCTGCGCCATCGGCAAGCATCGGTGTGTTTTTCTGTCTTCCCGGATGATGTTCTGACATCACACGAGGGCAGGAGATCCCTCGCTGCTGTCTGGTTCCCTGGTCCCGGCTCATTTGTAAAATGCAAATCGTGAATAAGAGATCGTCAAAACTCCTTCACGGGCCTGTTCTTCGATCCTTTTTTCATTTTTCTTCTGTATCTCTTGCTTTTTCCTGAAAAAAACTATATTATGAAAACATGTGATTCTGTACTTTTTGATCCGAAGTCACGAGGTATTATTTCTCGGAGGTTTTTCCGTATGCCTAACGTTCAGGAGCAAACAATTTCTGCCAACAGGCGCAAGGTTCTGGTTGTCGACGACGAACAGGTGAATGCGCTCCTGCTTGGTGCAAATCTTGAGAGTGAATACGAAGTGCTTTATGCGTTTAACGGCCGCGAAGCGCTCAACCTTATGCACACACACTGCGACACGCTCTCGCTCGTTCTGCTGGATCTGATGATGCCGGTGATGTCCGGCTTCGATGTTCTGGAAGCTGTCATGGCCGATGAGACTCTGAAGCACATTCCGATCATTGTCGCCACTGCGGATTCGGCTTCTGAAGCCAGATGCCTTCAACTGGGTGCCATTGACTTTCTGACAAAGCCGTATCCGGCGGATATGACCGTTCCGCTGGCTCGAATTCGCCGTATTATCGAGCTCAAGGAGGACCGCAGTACCATCCAGTCCACAGAACGCGACGAGCTGACAGGGCTGTATAACAGAGAATTCTTCTATTATCATGCGGAGCAGTTTGACCTCCGCAATAAAGACCTGGCGACAGACGCCATCATCGTCGATGTCAACCATTTCCATATGATCAACGAGCGCTACGGCAAAATCTATGGCGACGAAGTCCTCCGGCGCGTCGGGGAAAAGGTTCGGGAGATGGTTCGTGATTCCGGCGGCATCGTCTGCCGCCGGGATGCTGATACCTTCATGATATACTGTCCCCATCGCGAGGACTATCCGGAGATTCTGGAGAATGCCTCCATCGGTCTCACCGGTGACGAGGAAGCCTCGAGCAATCGTGTCCGTCTGCGTATGGGCGTTTATTCCAATGTCGACAAGTCCATCGACATCGAGCGCCGCTTCGACCGCGCAAAGATTGCGTCCGATACCGTACGCGGCAGTTTCACGCAGACCATCGGCTATTACGACAGCAAGCTGCATGAGAAGGGCATTTATGCCGAGCAGCTGATCGAGGACTTTTCCTCGGCGATCGAAGAGCATCAGTTTCAGGTTTTTTATCAGCCCAAGTTCGATGTCCGCCCCGACACACCCGTCCTTGCGGGAGCCGAAGCGCTGGTGCGCTGGTTTCACCCGGAGCGCGGCATGATCAGTCCTGGCGACTTCATCCCTCTCTTTGAGGAAAACGGACTGATTCAGCGGCTCGACTTGTATGTATGGAAAGAGTCCGCCCGGCAAATCCGTGAGTGGAAGGACAAGTTTGATTACGCGGTTCCTGTGTCCGTAAATGTGTCCCGTATCGACATGTTTGACCCGAATCTCTCTTCCACACTCCAGGGGATCCTGCAGGAATACGGTCTTGTGAGTTCCGATCTGCATCTGGAAGTTACCGAGTCCGCCTATACCCGGGACTCCGGTCAGATCATCAAGACGGTAGAGGAACTCCGTGACAAGGGTTTCCATATTGAGATGGACGACTTCGGCTCCGGTTATTCCTCTCTGAACATGATCTCTTCCCTGCCGATCGACACCCTGAAACTTGACATGCAGTTCATCCGTAATGCCTTCAAGCCGGAAGGCAATACCCACCTGCTGGAAATCATCATCGAAATCGCAAAATACCTGTCTGTTCCGGTGATCGCAGAAGGTGTTGAGACCGAAGAGCAGCTTGGCATGCTGAAGGGCATGAAATGCGACATTGTTCAGGGTTATTTCTTTTCCAAACCGGTTCCGGCCGTGGGATTTGAACCTTTCATTCTTCAGAAGAAGGAGGCGGACAAAGCCGAACTTGAGAAGCAGGCGGGATCCACTTCTGCTTTGCAGCCGGAAGACATTTTACCTGCTGTTTCGGTTCCCCGGCATACCGAACCTGAAGTGGAGGAGGCTCCTCCGCCTGAGCCTGCACCCGCACCGAAACATCACAACGGCATCCAGTTGAGAACCGCGAATCTGTTTTTCATGATTCTCGCTCTGATTGCCGCTGTCGCCCTCTTTATTGCCGACTTCTCCGTCACCAATGGTTTCAGGCGGATGGAACGCGCCAGCGACCGATATATTTCTGCCCAGATGGCTGCCTCAGATATGGAATCCGGTTCCGACTATCTGACAGACCGTGTTCGCTGCTTCGTTGTCACGGGGGATATTGAATACCTGAAAGACTTTTTTGAAGAGATCAATATCACGCGGCGCAGAGATCTTGCTGTCGAGAATCTTGAAAACCTTCTGAACGGGCGCGACAGCAGCGCGCTCATCAGTCTGAACACCGCGCTCGAGCTCTCCAACGAACTTGTCACCACGGAAAACCTTGCAATACGCATGAGGCTGGAAGCCGGAAACTATGATCTCTCAGAAATCCCCGAAGACATCGCTTCAATACCCCTGAGTGCGGAAGACCTGGCCCTTTCCTCGGAAGATCTTCTGAAAAAGGCCCAGACGTTGGTCTTTGATAACAACTATATGCACCACAAAGACCGAATCCGGGAAAATGTCAGTCTCTGTACGCAGTCACTGATCCGCTCTTCCAGCCAGGAGCTGGAGGAGGCCTCGGCTCAGATGTCGCTGCTGGTCCGGATCCAGACGGCCATGACGGTGCTCTTTTTCCTGATCATCCTCGGCGTGGTTTTCTTTATCAGCATAGAGATTCGTAAACCGCTTACAAAGATGATCGAAAAAATGCACGATCAGGAAATCATCACACCCACCGGCGCCGAAGAACTCCGCTTCGTCACCCGTACCTACAACTCCATTCTTCAGGAGAACCGGGCAGCCCGCGAGCGGCTCTCACATGAGGCGTCCCACGACGCACTGACCGGTCTGTTCAACCGCGGTGCCTATGACCTGCTGATGAAGAGCGTGGACACCTCTCACATGGCTCTGATCCTCGTCGATGTTGACTACTTTAAATCCGTTAACGACACTTATGGCCACGCCGTCGGTGACCGGGTTCTGAAGCGGGTGGCAGAGATCCTGCAGCACAGCTTCCGTTCTGTTGATATTCTCTGCCGCATCGGCGGTGATGAGTTTGTGGTCGTGATGACCCGTGTGAACAGTTCCATGGCGCAGCTTGTAAAAAGCAAAATCAGTCGTGCCAATGACCTGCTCCAGCATCCGAAGGATGACCTGCCTCCTGTGTCGCTGAGCGTCGGTGTTGCGTTCTCTGACCGTGAAAATCCCAGGGGTGATATCTTCACAGACGCCGATACTGCCCTCTACAAAGTGAAACAGGCCGGGAGAAATGGCTGTGCCATTTACTGATTGAATCATCCGGGAAACAGTCTTGAATACCATGGGTTTCCCAGCGGGCGGCAGAAAAATCTGCAGCCCGCTTTTTTCCTTCAGAACCGATTGACAAACCCGTTTGTCGGTGATATGTTGTACCAATCTTTTGAGAAAGAGCGTAAGATAATTTCGAGAGAATGAAAGCAGGCGATCCTATGCATATCATCACCATCAGCAGGCAGTTCGGCAGCGGTGGCCGGGAACTGGGCAAACGTCTCTCCGACCTCCTGGGCTGGGACTATTACGATAAGGAAATCATCGAGGCCCTCGCAGAGGACCAGGGCATGGACACCGATCACGTCCGTGAAGTGCTGAGTCATCATGGCTGGCACAATGTCCAGCTTACCTATAAGAACAGCTTCGCCCATGTGGGCTTTGACCATGGTCTGCGTACTCAGCTTCTTGTGCGCCAGCGGGAGATCATTCAGGAGATCGCAAAGGCGGGAAACGACTGTATCATTGTCGGGCGCGATGCGGATGTCATTCTGGAGGAGTATCGCCCGTTCCGCGTCTGTATCTGTGCAGATCTGGACGCCCGTCTGGAACGCTGCATGGCTCATGAGAGGAAGCAGCCCCGTACCAACCGTCTCACGGAGAAGGAAGTCCTTCGAAATATCCGCAGCATCGACAAAAGCCGCACCCGGATTCGCGAGGTTCTGACCGGGAAGCGGCACGGCGATGCCAGCACCTTCGATCTCACCGTGAATGCCGCCCGCTGGAACATCAAACATCTGGCACCGGTTGTGGCGGAGTTTGCAATGCGATGGTTTGAAGAACAGGAGGCCGCAGCTGAAGAAGAATGAAAATCAAGATTTCAAACAATGATCTCACTACCGGAACAGTCTGGAAGCGGCTTTTGCTGTTCTTTCTTCCAATCGCCGCAGGTACCTGTATTCAGCAGCTTTATAATGCCGTCGACGGGCTGATTGTCGGGCGTTTTGTCGGTACGGTTGCTCTCGCCGCCGTCGGCGGCAGTTCCGCCCAGGTTATCAACGTGTTAATTGGGTTCTTCGTCGCTGTAACAGCCGGCGCTTCGGTCGTCATTGCCCAGATCTATGGAGCCGGACGGGCAGAAGATGTCCGCATTGCCGCTGGCAACGCGATAACGGTCTTTGCGCTTGTGGGCATGTTTATGACCGTGTTCGGCCTGATAACAGCGCCCGGAATGCTCCGCATATTGCAGACCCCGGAAGATACCATGTCCGCTTCGGTTCTGTACCTGCGTATCTATTTTCTCGGCGTCCCCTTCATTTTGGTGCTGAACATGGAGTCGAATATGCTTCGCTCAGTCGGGGATTCGTTCAGTCCTTTCCTTTTCATGGTTGTCGGCTGTATCTCCAACATCATTCTCGATGTGGTGTTTGTGGTGCTTTTTCACTGGGGCGTTGCCGGTGTGGCGATTGCCACCGTCATTGCGCAGGTCATCAACATGCTGCTCCTGACCCGGCTCCTTATAAGGACGGAGAAACCATACCGTCTCAGCCTGCATGAGCTGAAGCTGAAGGGCGTCTATCTGAGCAACATGTTCCGTCTCGGAATTCCCTCCGGCCTCCAGAACACCATGTACGGGGCTTCAAACATGATTATTCAGATTGGTGTCAACTCTCTCGGGACGGTCGCCGTCGCCTCCTGGGCAATGACCTCAAAAGTCGACGGAATCTTCTGGGCCGTGAGCCACGCCCTCGGTGCCGCCATTACCAGCTTCGTCGGGCAGAATCTCGGTGCCAGGCGGCAGGATCGAGTTCAGCTCTGTGTCCGTCAGGGACTCATTCTCGCCTTCAGCATCACCATCGGTCTCAGTGGTCTGATTCTTCTCATCGGAAAACCGATCCTGCATATTCTGACGAAAGATCCCGCCGTCATCTCCACCACCTGGGAGATGATGCTCTGGTTTGTCCCGTTCTATTTCACCTGGACACTCATCGAGGTTCTTTCTGCAGTACTTCGCGGCTCCGGTGATGCGGTACGGCCCGTCATCATTATCGGACTTGGCGTCTGTCTGTTCCGCATTGTCTGGGTCTTCACGGTTTTCCAATGGTTCCACACGTTGCCCGTCCTGTGCCTGACCTATGTAACCTCCTGGACGCTGACAAGTATCATGATCCTGATCTACTTTCTCCGGTCGAACTGGAGGGAGCGGACCAGAAGAATTCTGGATAAGTAATCCGCCCCCTCAGATTTCCCAAACTGCGAAAAGCACTCATCCCTGCCGTTTCCATGCGGCAGAGATGAGCGCTTTTTTATTCTGATGCTATGTTGATATCTTTCCCGCTAAGATCCGCGTCCGTCGAAACTCACCTGCTGTTTTGCATCTCTTCCAGTACTTCCCGAAACGTGGGCAGCGCTCTCTCGATCATTTCTTTTGAGACGCAATACCCCAGCCGGAAGTAGCCCTCCACACCGAAGGGTTCCGAAGGCACCACAAGCAGGTTCTTTTTCTTCGCTTTTTCACAGAAGACGCTGTTGTCCCCTCCCGGCGTTTTCACAAAGAGGTAAAATGCGCCGTCCGGCTTCACGCAGTCATACCCCATCTCCGTGAGGCTGCCGTACAGCAGCTTCCGGTTGACATCGTAGGCCTCCAGATCCGGCATGCAGTCGATACTCTCAGCCACCGCGCGCTGGATCAGGGATGGTGCACAAATGTGCCCGCTGGCTCTGGCAGCTCCGGCAACCGCGAAGAACAGCTCTTTCGAATCTGTCGCCTCCTCGGGCACATAGACATACCCGATCCGCTCTCCGGGGAGGCTCAGGGACTTGGACCAGGAATAGCATACGATCGTGTTTCTGTAGATTGTCGGGATAAAAGTCACTTTTGCCCCGTCGTAAACCAGTTCCCGGTACGGCTCGTCCGCGATGATGTAGATGGGATGCCCGTACTGCGCTGACCGTTCCTCCAGCAGCTTTGCCACCGCCCGGAGCGTCTCCTCCGTGAGAACGGCTCCGCTCGGATTGTTCGGCGAGTTCAGAATCACCGCCTGCGTATTCTCACTCACCGCCTCGGCGAGAGCCGGGATGTTCACCTGAAACTTTTCCATATCCGCGGGCACAAGGACAAATCGGCTCCCGTTTGCCTCGGTAAAGGCTTTGTATTCCATGAAGTACGGCGCAATGCCGATGATCTCGCTTTTCTCAGTCCGCAGCGCCACCAGTACGGCCTGCAGGGCGGGAGCTGCACCGCAGGTGATGAAGACATTCTCCATCCCCGCGTTCACTCCGAAGCGCTCCGAGAGGTTCTTCGCCACCGCCTCGCGCAGCAGGTCTCCGCCTACGCCGCTGGTATAGCCGTGGATTCGGATGCTGCTCTCCGTGTCCAGAAGGGTTTTGATGCTCTGGTTTACTTTTTCAGGTGCCGGAATTGACGGATTTCCCAGGCTGAAGTCAAAAACCTTATCCTCGCCCAGGAGCCTGGACTGCTGCCGGCCATATTCAAAAATCTGCCGGATCTGGTTGGGTGCGGCACCCATTTCATAGGCTTTTCTGTTAAACATGATACATTCCCCTTCTCTGCGGATGTCACGTTGATCGTGCTTGATCCTCGA
The DNA here is from genome assembly GCA_902798545.1 of Oscillospiraceae bacterium. Classification (GTDB taxonomy): domain Bacteria; phylum Bacillota; class Clostridia; order Oscillospirales; family Oscillospiraceae; genus Limivicinus. Next base: position 108,031 of record CADBWQ010000010.1, on the reverse strand, counting down.
ATTGTTTTTTCAGTATTCTACTCCAGTTCCTTCCATCCCGCAAGTCCTCCTCACAGACACGCTGGCCGTCCGGGCACATCTGGTCCTTCTCGCTGCGTCCAGGGTCAAAAGCGGAAGATACTTCGCCATCCGCGGATATCCACCGGTTCAAAGCGCCGCTTCAGTTCCTTCACCATACGGTCTTTGTCGGTGTACTGGATACAGACGTCGCAGTTTCCGGGCTGGTTGCCGAAGGTGACCCGCTTTTTGAGTCCGATCTGGTCCATCAGATACTGCTGCAGCTGCTCCTGGCTGGAATTCGCCGGAAGGATCTTGATGCACAGCCAGTTGTCATGAGACTGGGACCGGTCATAGGTCACGCGGATATTTGCTGCCCACGGCTGCCCTTTCAGCTCCTCCATTACGCGGCGGAGCTTTTCCTCTTCATCCGCCAGGAGGAAATAGAGGATATTTTCACTGATCTCTTCCCGCCGCGGCGCGAAGTTGCGGTGGATCGAGGATCGCTTCTGGTCATAGATCGCACGGATCGCCTCGTTTCTCATCTCCCCGTGCCGTACGATCAGCATGTTGTGCTCTGTCTGATTCACGAAGTATTCCACTTCTCTCTCGTCAAGGAAAGCACTGAGCTGCCGGACAGTCTCCGGTTCAATGTATACCGCTTTTAGGATCTCGCGCTTCTTCATGTCGAAAAGCAGAGTTCCGTCTGCGGCAATAACCGGCAGGCGGATGTCCACATCCGGCAGCAGTTCCCGGACTGTCGCCGGAGTCTGGATGGTGGACACTGTGAACTGACAGCCGTCTTCAATCAGGCGGTTCAGTTCCACCTTGGAGTAACCGGAAATCTTCTCTCCCATTCCGAAGATGGTGTTGTGGATTCCGGAGACAAAGAGCGTGTCAGTATTTCTCATCCGCGGCAGATGAACCCGATTCACCAGTTCCGCAACAGCTACGCCGATGATAGTATCCATGGTTCGGTTGAATACGAAGATGTAGGGATTGGCATCTCCAATGTGGTTGATCGTGATGCTCAGAAAGACAACCGCCGAGAAGTAGGCCATGTCCCGGATGTTCAGCAGAACCGTCGAATAGATCACCACTGCCGTAATCAGGCTGATGATGAAATAGTGCAGCATTTCATCCGGGACGTTATTCTCACGGATGCGCATTGCGACCAGCAGGGTCAGCAGACCCCAGGCGGCGCCGACGAAGGTGCCGATTACACGCCGTCGGGCTACCGGCCGCATGCTGCGGGTATACTGCTGGATGCACTGCAGCGAGGCAATCGCCGAATAAAAGGGCATACCTCTCCGTCCGCGCAGTGCATAGACTGTAAAGCACAGCAGGATTGCAATCAGCGACCGGAAAATCCGCTGTCCCGGCAATGGAATTGTACTCTTCTTAGTCAGATTGTCATTCATGAATTCTCCTGCGGCTCCAGCTTGACACAAAGTAAGATTCTACGAGGGATTATTGGCACACCGCAATACCGCGCTGCGCATCCCGGGTGAATGGACACATTTTAACAGATTGTCCTTCGCTTTTCAATGGAGGCCGGTTGTTCTGTCCGGAGATTTATGATAAGATACAGTTATCATGGACGCAGGAGGTACCCGAGATGGAGAAAACCTATCGCGGCTGGCAGGAATGGGCCACGCCGAGTCGTCAGACCGAATACAAGGACGAAACCCCTCTTCTGGCAGAGGATGGCACCCTTCTGGTCAGAGGCTGGGCGAGGAAAAATGTCTTCCAGTATGACCGCAATCGGGTCAAACATGTATTGCGCCGGAAGGAGTGGGACTTCTATCAGATTTCCGACGGGCATTACATGTTACAGCTCAGCTTTGCCAATATCTCTCTCGGCGGCTATGCCTCTGCTGTTCTGGTGGACCTGAAGGCCGGGAAAACGCTGGTCTCCGACATGGCCCCCTTCATCGGCGGGAAGGACAAATATGCACTTCCTGCCAGGGGCGATATTCCAAATTATGTCAACTATCGAATTGGCAAAGCCGTCTTTGAAGCCTGGACAGGCGCTGAGCGCCGTTATCTGCACTATGATCACGGCGATATCCATGCCGAGATCAGCATGGATATCCAGCCCGGTCTTGAGAACATCACCACGGTGCTTCCTTTCGAGGGTCACCCCGATCGTTACTTCATGACAACGAAGCAGAACTGCATGCCCTGCGACGGTTTCATTCGCTCCGGCACAAAGCGCTGGGATTTTACGGAGCCCGACAGTTTCTGCATCCTCGACTGGGGCCGCGTCTGCACGCCTTATTCCCTTGTATGGTACTGGGGTAATGGCTCCGGCTGGGTTGAAGACGACGCTGGAGCGAAACACCTCTTTGGCTTTGAGATCACCTGGGGGATCGGCGATGAGTCCGACGCCACAGAGACCTGCGTTTTCTTTGATGGCAAAGCACATAAGATCGGTGCCGTGGATGTAGAGACCTTCCCGAAGCCGGACAAGTACATGCAGCCCTGGCGATTTATCTCGGAAGACAACCGTTTCAATCTCACCATGCAGCCCTTCTATGACCATCACAGCGACCTCAACGTTGCCGTCATGCGGATGCACAGCCATCAGGTTCACGGACTTTGGAGCGGAACAGTGACATTGGATGACGGACAGGTTCTTCACATCCGGGATTTCTACGCCTTCTGTGAATATGTGGAAAACAGGTGGTAAAAAAAGACAGAGGTCTGTATAAGACCTCTGTTTTCATGGTGGAGATAAGATTTCCAAATCCGAACCGGGGATGGAGGCGCGCTGAGAGAGCGCGCACTCCATGTCGTTAAAATTTACAGTTTTAGTCCCGTCCTTGTAGTTGAGTGCGATGACGGCTTTGTCATCGTAGAGGTAGATCGCGTTGACGAAGGTGCCGATCAGCATCTTTCTGTGCTCCAGCTTGGTCGTGTCCAGGTGTTGGAAACGCTTGAGCCAAAAGCGAATGAAGTCCTCGGACATCCTGGGCTTGGCCATCTTCTCCAAGGCAATCTTCTGTTCCAGCTCGTCCCGCGAGGCTTCCAACTGCTCCAGTCGCTCCTTTGTGGATTTTGTCAGGATTCCCTGTTGGATGGCGTTCAACAGATTATCAATGGCGGCGTTCGTTTCACTGAGCTGCTTCTCAAAAGCTGGCAGGCTGAGGCTGTCGCGCCCCTGCAAATCCATCACAAGCTCGATGACTGCATCCACAGTACCCGGCTCATCCAAGAACTCTTTGATCGCCTGAATGACGGTGTCTTCCAGCCATTCCTTCTTCATTGTCTTCTTGGAACAGTCTTTCAGCTTGCGCTTGATCGACGAGCACTTGTAGTAGTGATGCACGCCGTTGCGGCCTGTGCCGCTCTCGCCGACCATCGGCTCACCGCAGTATCCGCAAAAGAGCTTGCCGGAGAGTATGTACTCATCCGCTGCCTTATATCGGGCGGGGGACTTTTTGTTCTTCGCCATTCTGGCCTGTACCCGATCAAACAAGTCCTGAGGTACGATCTGGGGGATGCCATCCGGGACAAGAATATCCCGGTATCGGTACTCTCCAAGATAGCGGCGATTGGACAGGATATGCTCTACTCCGCTATATGCAATGGGTTTTCCTCGACTATTCAGGAAGCCTTGTTCATTCATCCAGTCACGGATTTCTTTCATTGTTGCTCCGTTGTCATATCTTTTGAAAGCTTCCAGCACGAGCGGTGCGGTGAGCGGGTCGATCTGAAAGAACTGTTCTTCATCAATGACATAGCCGATGGTATGTCCTCCGCCGTTGAATTTGCATTTAAGGGCATTCTCCGTCATGCCATGCACGATCTTCTCGGAGAGGTCCGCCGAGTAATACTCGGCGAACCCTTCCAGAATGGACTCCATCAAGATGCCTTCAGAGCCTTCCGAAATTTTCTCTGTGGCAGAGACCACCTTGACATTGTTCTTCTTAAGAATGGTCTTGTAACGAGCGCTGTCATAGCGGTTGCGAGAAAAACGATCCAGTTTCCAGACGAGGACAATATCGAACAAGCCCTGGGCACTGTCCTTGATCATGTTCTGAAATTCCGGGCGGTTATCGGTTTTTGCCGAGAAAGCCCGGTCAATGTAGTGTTTCAGGATCGTGATGTCGTTCTTTTCGGCGAAGGCCGTACACTCGCGGATCTGTCCCTCTATGCTCTCTTCCCGCTGGTTATCGGAGGAATAGCGGGCATAGATCACAGCCTTCATTTCTTTTCCTCCGAAATCATTTTCACCACCTGCAGCCGCAGTTCTTTGTTCATCTTTGTTCCGGGTTCAAAGCACATCTCCACGAAACGCGCCATCTCCGGGTCAAGCTTCGGCTTGTATTTGTAATTCTTCCCCTGTGGCTTATCCGTGCGTCCAAAGATGAAGTCCATGGACACATCGAAGTAATCCGCATACCACAGCAAGGTTTCCGGAGTGGGATTGGTAAAGCCGGTTTCATAGCGATTGACGCTGGACTGCGGCACGCCGATCAGCTTGGCCAACTTGTTTTGTGAGAATCCGTTTTCCTCCCGCAACTGCTTCAAGCGTTCTCCGAGAATTTTCAATTGCCTGCATCTCCTTTGGTATCGCATTTTATCCAATGCCAAATTAACATAACATTTGGGAACTTGCAAGCACTTTCTTTGATTTTTATTTTTGCTCATTGGATTTCTCCTCCCTTTCTTTTTGCGCCTTCCATTCGGCAAATGCTTTTTGTCCGTCCTCACTCTCAAAGAGCTCCAGAATATCCGGATAGATACTTCGCGCAATCGCTTCGATCTCGTGATCCGGCAGATCACTGTTGTTGATCAGTTTCTTTCTCCTGGGCATGTTTCTCCCTTCTTCTCCTTATTGTTTCGGTATTTTTGTTTTCTTCTTTTTCTGCGTTTCAACATTTTTAGATTCACCTTTCATAATCCTTCTCATAGCCGTGGCTGTGAGATTTCCCTTTCTGCTTCTGCTCATCGGCAATCTGCTGCTTGTCATGCAGTCGGTCGATAAGAGAAGCTTTTTCTTTTGGCGCTTGCTTTGCTTCGATCGTTAGGTTTTCTTCTTCGTTGATGTCCTCTCTTGGCGTGATGCAATTCCGAACAAACCTCAGTTCATCAAGGTCGGCCTTGATTGCCGCCAGTTCCTTGTTGAGCGCTTCCAGATCATCTGACAGTTCTTTCAACTCAGCCTTCAGTGTGCGGTTGGGGATCTTCCTATCGGGATAAAATTTATAGAGCAGACGCAGCGCTTTGTTGTACTCATCGATCTCCACCTTGTGCTCCTGGTAGAACTTTTCCTTCTTGCTCTTCCAGCCGATCGCAGCATACTGATGCTGGATGGGAAGCAAACGTTCGGCAGAGTCGCTTGCCTTGACCAATGCCTGAACATCGCGCAGCCGCTTTTCCTTTCCGCGGATGGTATTGTCAAGATCAGAGAACGCCGCTTCTTTTTTGTCCAAATGCTTCTGAAGATCTTCTGTCGTAGCGATCTCATGTTCCTGTAAGAAAGCGATCGCATGAGAGACCTTTTTCAGATCCATGTTCGTGCCTTTGCGCTGACCGGAAACAGACCATTCGCTTCTCTCATCACGTCGATCATCCATGTACTGCATCAGCAACTCTGGAATCGTCGGCTCGCGCATTTCTTCAACGATTTTGTCTCGTTTTTCAATCAACTCCGCAAGCCAGCTCTGCAGCTCGGCGATCAGTTTTCGGATCGCAAGCAGCGCGCGGTTTGTTCGTTTGATGTCCCGATTGAGGTTTCCCATGTTCGTCTCGATCCCGCGCTTTTCCATCTGCGTCACTGCAGGGCCGAGATGAATCGTTGGAGCAAGGTCAATGACCTGTCGCTCAAAAGAACGGAGGTCGACACGCTCAGGTCTGCCGTTTTGCTCTAAGTATCGATTCGTAACGACCTCCCAGCCGTGCCGCCAAATCTCTGCTTTGCTCTGCTCGTTCCAGTCGACGGTGCCCTCCTTGTGGCTCTTCCAATTGCCGGACGGTAGACGAATACGGTTCCCGTTTTCATCAAGGTCATAAACCTTTTTGCTCTTCGGAAGCCATTTTCCTTGCTCATCCATGGCCCGCATGGTCAGCATGATGTGCGCGTGGGGATTCCCGTCGCCCTTGTCGTGAATGGCAAAGTCCACACACATTCCATGGGAAACGAAATGCTCCCGACAGAAGTCTTGCAGCATGGCCGGAAATTGGTCAGCCGGGACTTCGCGCGGGAGTGCCAGAACGATGCGGCGTGCAAGCTGCGCATTCCATTGTTTTTCGATTTTCTCTGCAGCATTCCAGAGTGTATTCCGATCGGAATACTCCGGCGGAGCGTTAGGCGGAAGTATGATCTCGGTGTAAACGATGCCTTTCTTTTCGGAGTAGGATTTCGTCTTGCGGTCATACTCGGAATACAGTTTTTCACCGCTTTGATACGCAGCGCCTGCCACAGCGGACTGCCCGTGACTGCGCTGGGTGATCGTAATTTTGAAGTGTGGACATGGCACTTCTCAAGCCTCCTTTCCTCGTAAATGGGGTAGCCGCACAGCGGCGCAGGGGAAGCGTAGGCTCCCCTGTGATGGAGAAAAACTTTTCTCCATCGAGCCTCTGCAAGAGTCCTCGAAGAGCGCAAAAACACCGGGCTGAGGCCCCCACAAAGTCATCAAGACTTTGTGGGGAGAAGGAGCCGCAACGAAATGAATGAGCTTTCCTGTCGCCACAGAGAAGCGAAGAATATGTAGTTTGCGGCGACGTGGTGTATAATTGCGCCCTTGTCTCCGTCAAGGGTTTTCGCTCGCGTTCCTTTCGTTAACTTCTTTTCGATGCTCGATCAGAGCTTTCAACTTTTCTTGCGTCTCTTCGCTTTCAAAAAGGGCGGATAGAAGGATGTAAACATCGGCATCCGTCAGAAGATCCGGTTCAAGAATGAAGTGCTCGACTAATCCGCCGCGTGTACACAGTCGATGCGTTCTCTCTTTTCTCGTCAATCGCCGAATCTCGCTTCGCATGATTTTGTCCTGCTGCTCATAGTAGCGAATCCGATCTTCTGCTTTTGCAATCTCATGCTTGACTTTTTCCAGGGCTTCCATGCTCATAGCTTCACCTCCCGTCCGGTGTGATCTCTGATCCAAATGATCAGATCCGGTTTGGTTACCAGCTTGCGTCCGCCGATTTTCAAAACGGGGAATCCTTTTTGATTCATCAAGGCGTACGCGCCGGATTTGGAAATAGACAACGCTTCTGACAAGTGCTTTGCATCCAGTACGTCGGGAAGCTGCTCAAATAACTCTTTACTCATTGTCAAAACCTCCTCACATCAAATTTTTGAGCAAAGAAAAACAGCCACCGCAAAAGCGATGACTGTTTACAGGAAGGGTGATTCTGTTTTTCAAAAGGTCTCCAGGTAGTTTTGGTATTTCTTCGAAACGAAATCGTCGTAGAGATCTGTGATCTTCTTCAGCCTCTTGACAACCGCGCTGTGCGATTGGTAGCCGACTAGCGGAGCAATTTCAGTTACTGAGTAGCCGCGGTTTTTCAGTTCCAGGATTTTCATATCCCGCTCGGAAAGCGTGGATGTGAACTCGGAGATGGCTAAATTGTCGAGGATTCTCATCTCAAACTGCGAGCGTGGATCAGGAATGTCGAAGATTGAATCGGCCTCTTCCGCTTTCTCCGCCAGCTCTTCGATCGAAAGCATCTTACCGACTTTCGTTCGACTGTGATCCCAGCTTCGCGTGAAATCCGCCTTGGCCTGACTGTAGTATTCCGAGTAATCTTCCGGCGTACGGCTGTTCCAGGCTTCGTCGATCATCGGCTGCCAGTTTTGCTCTTTGATGATGATCGGCACCAGGTTACCGATCAGATTCCCGAACTGTTTGTAGCTGAAATACGGAACCTCCATATCCAGCGTCATGTTGAAAAGCGACTGAAAAGAGAGCCCGTTTGTCTCAAACTTCTGGCGCAGATACGGCAGTATCACATAAGCCAGTCGCCAGATCGGGAAGTCTCCGGAGTAGTTCATGTCTGTTCCGGGGATTTCTCGGTAGCCACCCTTTTTCTTGTCCGGCACTTCGAAGTATTGCCACACTGCCCACGCGGTGCAGTCCCAGACGAGTTCAAGGAAAATGTCGTCGTTGATGAGCTCGTCGTACTTGTCAGTGCGCAGGACCTCATAAGGACAGCGCGGGAAATCCAAATAGGCTTTTGCTTTGCTCACCAACTCTTCCGGCAGCGCATAGAACAGCGTCAGCCATGCTTTGTTGCTCGTCAGCGGGATCTCTACGATGTTTCCTCTGTCGACCAAATCTACCAGAATAAAGCCTTTCGGGCCGGGTTGTTTCTTGTTATCTGTCATTCTTATCACCTCACTTTTTACCCGTTTTCTACCCTTCCACTTAACCATGGCACGAGAACGGGCAAAATGTTCCATGTGATTCAAAATATTTTGAAAAAATTTTCCCGCTTCGTATTTCCTGATGCGAGCAATCTTTCCATGGTCAGGATCATACGAATTATATCATGCAGTGAAGAGAGGGTAAAGTGCGCATATGTCACCAATTTTTGCGTATGGGATGGAGTGTAGAGACGGCTGCTTTCCCCTCAGCAAATGAGCATGAAAACACCCAAAATCACATTCTGCAAACTGTCAGGCCATCCCAAAGCGATGATACCTGTGAGATAATACTAAAGTGTACAAATAGCAAGAGCCCGACAAATCTCATTCGATTTGTCGGGCTCTTGATCTGTCTTGGCTTGAGAGAAGTGTCACATCAGTAGTAACAAATTATTCACTTCTTTGCCTGTATTCCAAGAGTGAGCAGTGATGCTTCTTGTAGAACAATTTATAAAAGGCGGTTCTATTCTGATAACCAACAGCGGTGCATATTTGCTGGATGCTTTTTTGCGTTGATCGAAGCAGAAACTCAGCTTGCTCCAAGCATATTTGCTGATTGTACTTGGATATCGAATATCCATAATGCTGCTTAAAAACGCGACTGATGTAGGCTTCATTATAGTCAAGCTTTGCAGATAATTCTTTTAAGGTCATCTTGCACTTTGTTTTATCCAAAATCGCCTTTGCAGATTGTGCAAGCGCAAAGCCATTATCTGCACCTAAATCAATATACTCTGCACAGTAGAGTTCTTCATCGGTGATGATATGTAAAAACCGCAAAAGAAGTCCATCAATGACAAGCTTATACCCCGGCCTTTTATAAGAAAATTCATCCTTTATTTCCTGGATGATTTCAACCACGCTAGCATCGGTCCGCTTCCGCCGGCTAAGGACATAGTTCATATTGCTTGAATAGCTTTCGCGCAGACCTCTATCAAAAAAATTGCGGAGTTTGATCGAGCAACTGTCCGAGAAATACTTCTCAAGAAGATGCTTTCTGACATAAGTCTCCGATAGCACAATATATACGAGGTTTTCTTTTCCTTGGAAGTGCTCGGCATGTCTTGTCGCTCGATTTAACAAGCATACGTCTTCATGCTGAAGCTCATACAGGCTTCCTTCAATTTGCATCTCAAAATGAGCCCCGGTATTAAGCACGATTTCAAAATAGTCGTGCTTATGTAATTTGCCGATTAGTGGTGAATCAAAATGCTTGGTATCGAAGGCCAGTTCTACGGTGTCCCTGTAACTATAGGAAGTCCAGTGACCCTTTCTACCACCATAGTCCGCAAATTGCAATTCGACAGGGTTTTCGGTATGCAGTATTTCAGGGAGCATCTCGGGCACTATTCTTGAAGGGAGCCCGATCCCATAACCGGGAGGGTTATTCAGTTCAATATAGTTGTCGTTTCTCATGGCAAAAATGATACGAAAATAGCTATATAAGTAAGCAAATAATACTCCTCTTTCTATAGAATTGCAATAGGGAAGGTATACCTTCACTTTCGGCAAAAGAATTAAGGAGGGATTATCATGATTTGCCGTTTTAATTATTTTTCACAAGCGCTTATGAAGCAGACAAATGTCACAATGATACTTCCATCATGGGATGCGTTTGACGACTTCAAAGGAAAAGCAAAAAGCTATGTAAAAGGAACCAAGTTCCAAGTTCTGTACTTATACCATGGTGGAACAGGTGACGACTCGGACTACATTAGTTTTTCTAACATTGTCCGTTATGCCAACGACAACAAAATTGCTGTTGTGATGCCGTGCGGTTATAATTCAGGCTATGCGAATGATGGTCCGGAGAAGCTTCCTTGGCAGGCAAGATATTGGGATTTCGTATTTGAAGAGCTGCCGAAAGTCTGTAATTCAATGTTTCCCATTTCTGATGACCCCAAAGATGTTTTTGTTGCGGGCCTCTCAATGGGGGCAATAGCTACCTCAAAATGGGTCGCCTACGGACCGGAGCGCTTTAATACTGCGGTTATGATGTCTGGTGGTGGTATGGACGTGGACAAGATCATGCAGGCAGTTGCAGAATACGGTAATGGATCTACAGATTTTGCAATCGATATGAACGACCTGAATACGAAAGGCATGAAGCTGATCGATCCTGAGAGCGACCTGTACAAGCAAGCAAAAAAGAACGTACTGGATGGGAAAAAGCTTCCTAAGATTATAATGACGTGCGGTGGGAATGATTTCATACGTTCTTTCGTCTATATCTCAAGAGATCTGTTCAAGTCATATGGCTATGATGTCACCTATGAAGAGGTTCCCAATTATACTCATGAATGGGATTTCTGGGATTTAACCCTTCGGAAAATGCTGTATGATTGGCTCCCCATCCGTCACGATGTGCTCCTCCCTGAATGAGATTTCTGGTATTTTCCACTTCACAATAATACAATCTGGCTTTTCACGTTAATACAAAGGGGGATTATTAATGAATATCAATTCAATTAGTGCTTATCCTGAAAATCCTTACTCGCCACCAATTTCAGGCGTATTCCACGAGCAGTCCCCAAGAGATACAACGGTCCCTGGAAAATACACAGTATATATTCCGGATTCATTTCAGCCTTGTTCTCCTGCGGTGATGATATTGGCTCCTGATTACACAACTGCTCAGTCTTTTTATAGTGGATCACTAGGCCAGGCTTGGAAGGCAGAAGCTGATCTTCGAGGTTTTACTCTTATTATCGTTGAAGCTGATCAGGGGCAAGGCGGTGCATGGAATTTACTTAATGCCACCTGGCAAAGAAATGATGACGACTTCCTATATGAGATTGTTGACACTATTAGGCAAAAATTCTCAAGCATTCCTGCTGCTTTTAACTTAGATGAGCGTTCACTTTATTTAGTTGGTTATGAGCAGGGAGGTAGTGCGGCACATAAAATGGCAATCAGCTGGCCGCAATTGTTTGGGGGTATTGTAAGCATTGGAGGAAGTAATGTCTCGGATGAGCTAATTACTAGGAATGGCGGTAAACGTTCATTCCCCTTCATAGCAGGTCAGAATTCAGATGGAAGAGAAACTATTGGCTTGTTAAACCAGGATATTCCTTTGCCCGCATGGATTGTCGAAGCTGCTAACTCTGAATTGAATAGTTTGACTATAAAAAACCACTGGATAAATGCAGCAGACGCGATATCTGGTAGTCCAAATATTTATGCACAGGAAACTTATTCTAACGGTGCTACTAATATATGGATTACTTATAGCACAGCTGCAACGCCTTCGCCTTCGATTATCTATGAGGAATTTCTTTATCAGGTATTGCGGTATACGAATACGCCTGGAGGTGTTTTGGAGTACCGAGTAAGGCTGATTTCAGGGAGTGTCCCTGGTACAGGCTTTGTTTATTCAGAGGATACTGTAGGTGGGCGTCTGCGGAAATGGTGGACATATATACCTACAACATATAATGAAAATAACAGCTATCCACTGATAGTTGCACTGCATGGAGGATCTAACTCAGCTGAAGCTTTTATTGGAGATTCAAGATGGCATTTATATGCTGAGCAATACGGTTTAATTGTCGTTTTTCCGCAAGCTTTTCCCTGTCCGCTCCCATTCTTTGGCTGGATTCCTGTTCCTGTTTGGAATCAGTATATTATTACCCCAGGAGACCCTCCTGATGATGTTGCATTTATCAGGCACGTGATCAATCAGACAAAAACAAACTATGCGGTAGATGCAGAAAAAGTTTTTGCCACTGGACACTCGAACGGCGCAGGGATGACATGGCGTCTCGGTTTAGATGCACCAGAAATCTTTGCAGCAATTGCCCCCGCTGGTTGACGCCAGGTGGCCAATCTGTTCCGCCAATAAGTGTCCCTCTTCCTGTATGGCTTTTTATGGGAAGGTATGATCAAATGGGTGCTGATGCATTTAGCCTTCAGCGATAGCTTTCTCACCATTATTAATCAGAGTTTCCGTTTCATGAGCCATCTTACTTGGATCACCATATTGGACAACCGTGAAATCACCAAACAACTCTCTCGCAAGTTCTCCTACTTTGGTTCCTGCTTCTAGAACACTTTGATTCATGACAGAATCATCAAATAGCTCTGGCTTATGTATTTTCAGCCAAAGCATTTTGGGACATTGGACACCAGTGCAGTATAACGTTTTAGTAATACTGTTTGCAGACATCGTTTTCCTCTCCTCTTTCCAAAGTGACCTTTTGATGGCGATAGTTTACCATTTTCTCTAGACGGATCTAAAAAAAACAAAAAATCTATGGCCCAATTTATGGCCCAGTAATAAGAAAAGTCCCTGAAATCAAGGCGACTTCAAGGACTATGGTGGAGCACAGATGAGCGCTCACGAACAATTGTATGATCCTCTAACCAAGAGGCGGGATAGCGCCTTTCTTCCCCAAAGTAGCATTCAAGCCCGATATCATCATTATCATAGACAGTTACTCTCTTGACGAAAGTCTGAATCAGACGGCGCATGAAACCTTCGTCCTCCAGATCTCCGTCCCTGTATTCATACAGCGTCTTCCTGAGCTCATCCACAGAGAAGGTTTTCAGTGCTTCTTGCTCCATGGCAAGAGCCTGCTCAATATCTTTCTTTGTGTCGGCCAGCTCGTTAATGCGGTTGATGACGATCTCATTGAAAGCCCCGGCCTCCATCGCCTTCATGAGGTTTCCGAGACTCATCTCTACTTCTGCAAGCTGGCTCTCCAAGGTGCTGACCTTCGATTCTTCCTTAATCTGCTGGATGATGTTTTCGTATGAGGAAAGAAGCCAGTCGATCAGATCTTGATCGTAGAGCATTTCCTTGATGGCAGTAGCCACAAAGGTTTCCAGCCATTCTTTTTTCACATTCTTCTTATCACATGTATGATCGTAGTGCTTTGCATTGCAGCAGTAGTAGAAATGCTTCGTCCCATTCCTGCTGGTACCGGAGACTCCCGTCATAGGAGAGCCGCATTTCCCGCAGAATGCTTTTCCGACAAGGAAGTAATCGGCACAATCTTTCTTCTTTCCTCTCGGATTCTTTTTCTCAGCCAATATTCTCTGCACCTCCTGAAAGACGGCCCTGTCTATGATTGCCGGCATTCCACCTTCTATGCGTACACCCGAATACTTATATACCCCGATATACTGTTCACTCTGCAGCAGCTTATCAAAGCTCTGATATGACCACGGTTTTCCAGCTCCGGTCTTGATGCCACGATGGTTCAGGTCGTTCATGATGTCGGTTATCGTCCAACCTTGAATGATCCTGTCATAGATCTGCCGGACTATCTCGGCAGCATGATCGTCAATTGCATACCTTCCATCTTCGCCCCGTTTGTAACCGAACGGGGATTTTCCATTTACCAGGCACTTTTCCGCATTGTCCATCAGACCGCGCTTGATATCCTCTGCCATGTTCTCCGAGTAGAACTGGTTCACATTCATCATGTTTCTCAATGCAAACCTGCCCGAGGCTGTGTTGTCGAAGTCCTCCTCGGTATAGAGACACTCGACTCCGTATTCCGCAAGCTTGGCCATATTGGTCATGGTCTGCGTCATGTTTCTGCCGATCCTGTTGCTCTTCCAGCAGATAATGTAATCGAATTTCTCCTTTTCTGCATCCCTCATCATACGCTTGAAGGCCGGCCGATCATCTGTTCTTCCGGAGACGGCAGCATCCTGGTAGATCTCAGTGATGGTGTATCCGTTCCTTTCGGCATACTTCTTACACTCGGCGATCTGCTGCTCGAGAGACGCCTCTCTCTGGTTGTGAGAGGAATACCGAGCGTATATGACAGCGTTCCCGCTTTTTTGTTTCTGTTTTTTCTTGGCCATATTACTGATAGTCCTGGTATGCTTTTTCGAGTAAGGCCTTAATGAGCGCATCAAGGTCTTCGGCACTCATGTCATAGGTTGGGGCAAGCTCTTCGTATATATCCATTTCATCCCGATCCGGTTCGGAATCAAGCTTCTTCCATACGGCATCCCAGATCGCAATCTCTTCTTCAGTCAGGTTGTGTTCCTCTTTGAGTCGGAGATCCAGAGCAGGGAAGAACCTGGCAAGTTGCTCCGGGGTATCACATTTTACTTCGCGGTTATATGGGAGTGTCTCTTCCCGGTTGTCATAGTACCGGCAGAACGTGTTTCCACCGTCCGTCGCTATGACATAAACATAATCTTTCCCCTGATATTTGGGGATAGATGTTTCTTTGTTAATCCGAATCGAGAAGCCATTCTCACCGGAAAAGATTTCACGCGCTGCATTGATGGTGTTATATGCTCTTGTCCCGAACAGTGAAAAGTCATCGGATTCTGGAATGCTCACAGTCACATTGATAAAGGCTGTCTTGTTAACATCGACTGTGCATCTTGTTCCCGCAGCCTCTTCCAGGGCATTCGCGGCAGCATCCCATTTTGCCATATCTGATTCTGTCTGGCCGCACGCGCAAAGGCAGACACACAGCACGACCAGAAACAATACGGGCAAGAACTTCCTCATGTTGTCCTCCTGTACACTTGTCGAACTTTTATTACAATTCGATGACAAATTATTTCTTTTGTGTTATCATTGTTCCTACTGTCGGCAGAATACTATATTGGAGTGTTTCAAATGACAGAAGAACAGATCAATAACCTACTGGAAAGCATATCAGTAAAGGATGCTCTTATTCTTTGCTTGATTCTAACACGCCCTGAGCATACGCCTGAATCCTCTCAATCTGACGAGGCGTAGCATCCTTCATTCTTTCTCTGAGTACATCGTCCATCGAATCGAATAATTCAAAGATCTTATCAGACTCGTCTCCTCCGGTGATGAGTCTGATATCTTCTTCTGATACAAGTTCACTTGGCTTTACGTCTAAAGCGATAGCGATCTTCAAGAAAATACGGTAATCCATTTTCTCGATCTTGCCAGTCTCGAATCTTCCAATCGCGGACTTTGTCAGCCCGACCTTGTTTCCAAGGTCCTCGGCTGTCATGTTCAGTTCTAAACGGCGAGCTTTGATCTTCTCACCAGTCGTCATGGTGATGCCCCCTCTCCATTTGCTATTCTATCATGCTGTATGCATTTTTGCAACTGAAATGTTAATTTTTGCTACTGAAATGAGGTTGCAATTCTGCTACTAAGGTGTTACTATGGAAACACGGTAGCGGATACGCAACCAAATTTTACAGAAAGGAGCCACAAAATGTTCTGCATTAACAGAGACCTTTTGCTCTACCATGTGAAGAGGGCAAACACTACATACGACGCGATTGCCGAAGAGCTCGGTCTTGATCGTACAACATGGTATCGTCACCTGAGGGAAGGTTCGATGACGGTTGCAGAAATGCATGAAGTTATCAGAATTCTACATTTGTCCGTTTCAGACGCGATAGCAATTTTTTTATGCCAAATAGGTAGCGTGAACGCAACTGCTAACCAGGCGCAGGAGGCTATAAATGCTACCATTTGATCTATCCCAGTATTCCGTGACCGCAAGAGACGATCTCTGCATGGAACTTTATCGGATGACAGAGCGCCGGCTCGCGTTGGATCGGACCAAATCGGATGCTGTTCATGACCCCAGCACCAATCCGAAAGGAGGTGTAGCAGATGACCAAAGCTGAGATCAAGGAATGTCTGGAAACCGTAAGGAAGGCCGTTGACGGCATCATTCGGAATTCCCCGTCGATTCTCCCGGAGCAGGCTACCTCGCAGGAGATCACCGAATATGCTTCTGCGCTCGGCAACCTCAAGTTTGCCATGGAGGACATCGACAGAGCGATCATCCACATCGATCAGATGAAAGGAGGCGATGCCGGTACCTGAGTACTGATCCCGCAGTCATTACACAACGAAAGGAGTTGATACCCATCACGACGTTTGTATTCACCTATGGCGCCGATCACTGGAGCCAGGGCGGCTGGACTGAGATCACGACCGAAACTGAAGAAGATGCCCAGTCCGTTTTCCGAGGTCTTCACGGAAGTCTGTCCAACTGCAGCAGCGTTTATCCGGAAGAAGAATTCCTGAAAACCAAGATGTTCCGGGACGGAAACCTCGGGAAGCGCTGTGTCGAATCGATCTACTTCCACCGCCAAGTGGACCCGGCTGTGGCCGGCCTCGCCGATCTGGAAAGGAAGCGATTGCATGACAACTGAAAAAAGCCGCACCCTGATGTGCAAGATCAGGATGCGGCAGAAAGGTGGGAACCAGAACACGATTACCCAGGACGCAGTTTATCATCTTCGGATGTGCTTGTCAACGGAGGTCTCTTATGGGTAATCGACTGAGAGACCTCCGTTTGCGCTGTGACCTGAGCACACAGGAGATGGTTGATACCGTCAAGGCCGACTATCCGAAGTACGACAAGCCGCTGCAGTCCAAGTGTGAGCGAACTGAACTGTATGCTGTCGAGCTCACCTATCCCGCCTTCAAGGCTCTGTACCAGAAGTTCGATCCGGAAGGCTGGAAGAAGTACAAGACCGCAACAGACGGTCACCTGCTCACATGCCGGATCTGCGGCAGGCTTCCGGAAGACATCTACCGCAGGTTCATAGCCCAGATTCATCAGGACGGATTCAGCACCGTGCAGGCATGGATCGCCGATCACGTCCTGGCCTATATCAATGCAAGGAGTGATGACCCATAAAAGGAATCGTAATCAGCACCGACAACATGGTTGAGGTCAAGGATTTTGCCCCGCCCCTGTACCAGAGTCTCGGTGAAGCAGTCGGCGGCACCATCGAGCTTGTCAGGCCTCACGGCCTTGCCCGGCCTTTTGTGATGATCGTTAACGATGAAGGTCTGCTGCTGGATCTCCCGCTGAACCGGCTTGGCAGCATTCTCTACGAAACCCACAAGCACGGATCCCCGATTGTCGGAAACGTCGTGATCATGAAAGAGGGCATGACCAGCAGAGGGCCGGACATCATTGGCCTGAAGCCGCAGGAGGAAAAAGCCCTCATGAACAACCTTCGGGAAGCGTTTCAGAGTGTGAAGACATGAAGCCTCTGAAAGACTACATGCTGGATCCTCCCGATCAGGGACCGGATCCGCACTGCCCATCGTGTGGGCAGGAGTGCGACACCGTTTATTACAGCGTCGAGACCGGCATGTGCGTCGGATGTGACGTATGCCTCGAAAGTAAATCAGCCTGGGAGTGTGAAGACTGCTTCCTCCCGGATAGCGAAGAATGAAAGGAGACCCCATGGAAGAAAAGATTCTCAGCATTCACCCCCGCAGACTGGCCAGAAAGATGGCCAAAGCCCAGCTGGACCGCAGAGGCGCCACCGGCTACAACAAGCCGACCACCATTCTGAACGGCAAAGTCGGCCCGTCCGTCATCGCTCAGCACTGGAAGGCCTTCGCCGTTGAGGCCAGCAAGTTCACCCGCAGCAAGAAGAAAGGAGCAAAGAAATGATCGTTACCCCTGAAAATATGTCCTTCGACAGCAAGAAGTTCTCCATGATCCTCTACGGATCCCCCGGTGTCGGCAAGACTACACTGGCCCTGTCCGCTCCCGATCCGATCCTGATTGACTTTGACCGCGGCATGAGCCGTGTCCGGACGCAGCACCGCAAAACTTCTATCTTTTGCGATACCTACGAAGATGTTCTTACCGATCTGGAATCGCCTGCCATGAAGGATTTCCAGACCATCGTTGTCGATACCGGCGGCAGCTTCATCACCTATCTGCAGGATTGGGCAATGAGGGCTGACCCGAAGGTAAACAAGCAGAAGAACGGTGCGATCAGTTTGAAGGGATTCGGTGCTGTGAAGCAGGAATTCAGCCGCTTCACCGGCTATGTCAGAGACACCCTCAACAAGAACCTAATCTATGTGTTCCACAGCATGGAGCAGACAGATAAAGACGGTAACGTCCAGGTTCGGCTGATGTGTGAGGGCGCAGCCAAGAATATTGTCTGGACGCCCTGCGACTTCGGCGGCTATGTCCAGATGATCGGCAACCAGCGCGTTGTCTGCTTCTCCCCCGAACAGGAATACTTTGCCAAAGGTTGCCACGGCATCAAAGGTCAAATGGTTGTTCCTGAGCTTGGTCCAAACGATGAAAACAACTTCATCACAAAGCTCTTTGGTAAGGCCAAAGCCAATATTGCCGCCGAAGCTGAGGCATACGCTCCGATCAAGGCTCAGTATGAAGCTGTGATGGAGACCGCCCGTCAGATGATCGAGACCGTCACCGACGCCGAGAGCGCCAACAAGGTCAGCGCAGATCTGCAGGCCCTCGCCCATGCATCCACCAGCAAGACGGAAAGCGCCAAGCTTCTGAAGGACAAGGCTGCGAGCCTCGGACTGAGCTACAGCAAATCCGCAATGGGATTCATCAAAACGCCGAAGGAGGGCTGATCATGCCCCGCTACAAGATCACCAAGTCTCTGATTGAGTCCTGGTACTACGTGCACGACTGCTGGGAGGGCTGCGAGGATGACGCAATGGAATCCTTTCTCCGCACCCTCCGCTGTGAGCCCGAAGAGCTCACTGAAGAACAGCAGCAGAACATCCAGAACGGCCATGACTTTGAGACCCTGATTGAGCACATTGCCAATGACCGATTCATCCCGAAACAGGAATGGGAGAGGGATAAAGACGGCCATCTGATAATTGAGCCAAATTCAGGCGAACCGATGGCACACCAGGTTTATCCGAAAACCTACCGTGCCGCCTATGAACTGGCCCAGATCGTCAAGGGCGCTCAGTTCCAGGTCAGAATCCGGAAGCCCATCACCGTCAATGGCATGGAATTCGAGATCGTCGGCGTACTGGATGCCCTGCGTGAAGGAACGATCTTCGACTTCAAATTCAAGAACAAGAGCTTCGGCTCCCTGGATCTGGCCGGCGACTATCTGGACAGCGCACAGCACCCGTTCTACTTCTACCTCGTACCGGAGGCGCGGAAATTCCTCTACATGGTGTCGGACGGAAACGACATCTACATTGAGCAGTATTTCCCGGAGGAATCCCGCAGCGCCGAGGAGATCATCGCCGAGTTCATCTCATTTCTGGAATCCTCGAACCTCATGGACGAGTACAAGGCTCACTGGCAGATCGCAGCATGAAAGGCCGGATCATCGACTATTCCATGAGCTTCGGCGGCAAACAGCGTATCACGCTGGAGCTCGAAACCGACTTCCGCGAGGGCTACGAAGCCCTCAAGGAAGCTCCGGTGGAGATCGCCATTAAGAAGTGGAGAGCCAAGCGGAGCAACGACGCCAACAAGTATTTCCACCTGCTGGTGAACGAGATCGCCCTGGCGAAGGGCCTTCCGGACGATCAGGTGAAGATAGACCTGATCATCCAGTACGGAACCTATGCCAGGGACGATGACGGGAACCTGATTGGCTTCAAGCTCCCCGCCTCAGTCGACGTGGAACAGATCTACCCGTACACGAGAATGTACAAAGAAGTCGTTGAGGACGGCAAGCGGTACAAATGCTATCTCGTTTACAAGCGTTCCTCGGAAATGGATACGAAAGAGTTCTCCCACCTGATTGAGGGAACAATCTATGTTGCCCAAGAACTGAACATCGACACTGACACGCCAGACCGTCAAGGCTGGTGGGAATCACTGAAAGGAGAAAACCATGGAAATCGATAATACCAAGCATGTGAGCCTTATTCTCGACAAAAAGCTGGATGGCTACAACACGGATATGAACAATTTCACCGCTCCCGGAGAGGTCACGGTGACGATCACTCTGAAAGAGTACCGCACCCTTGTGTCGAACGACGCAACCCGCTCGCAGGCCATCGACGCCGCCAACAAAGACAAGTATGACCGGGAGCAGAAGATCCGGGATCTCACCGCTGCCAACGACAAGCTCAAGGGTGAGAACTACGACCTCAAGACTATGATTGACTCCCTCAAGGAGCAAATCGCCGAACTCACCGGGAAGGACGTCGCCGATGCTTAACCACATTGTGATCATGGGGCGGCTCACCAGAGATCCGGAACTCCGCTACACCCAGTCTCAGGTACCCGTTGCCTCCTTTACAGTTGCCGTTGATCGGGACTACTCCGGCCAGAACGGTCAGCAGAAAGAGACCGACTTCATCGACGTGGTTGCGTGGCGATCCACCGGCGAGTTCGTTTCCAAGTACTTCTCCAAAGGCCGGATGATCGTGGTCTCCGGGCGGCTGCAGTCCCGGAAATGGCAGGACCGTGAAGGCAACAACCGCACGTCCTGGGAGATCAACGCCGACAGCTGCTACTTCGGTGACAGCAAGAAGGACACTGAGGCCGGGAACAACGCCCCGTCAACCGGTGGCGGCTACTACGCCCAGCAGGGGCAGTACCAGGGTGGCGGCAGGACTGCCACTCGCCCGCCTGACGTTTCGCCCAGTCCCTATGAGGAGCTGGACGATGACGGCGAGCTGCCGTTCTGATCGGAGGTCTGATTGATGGCAGAGAAACGAATGTTTGCCAAGACCATTGTTCTCTCTGACGCCTTTCTCGATATGCCCATGTCGGCACGATGCCTCTACTTCACCTTCGGGATGCTGGCAGACGATGACGGTTTTGTCAGCTCCCCGAAGGGGATCATGAGACAGTGCGGCGCCTCTAACGACGATCTGAATATCCTGCTTGCTAAGAGATACATTCTCGCCTTCGACAGTGGAATCATCGTGATCAAACACTGGCGAATCAACAACTATCTCCGGCAGGATCGGTACACACCAACCAGCTACGTTGAGGAAAAGGAAACCCTCACTCTTGACGCCAAAGGAGCCTATATCGAAGCCGCTCAATCCGAGTCTGGTATACCGGTTGGTATACCACCTGGTATACCCAGAATAGATAAGGATAGAGAAGAGAAGAATAGAGAAGGTCAGGATAGGTTAGATCAGGAAAGAGAAGAGGGAACACTTTCTGACGAAAGTGTTTGTCGCCCGGAGGACGTGCGACGAGTCTTCGATGCATGGCAGTCGCTGGGGATTCAGAAGCTTCGGAAGATCCCGGATTCCACGACAAATGCCGGAAAGATGCTGAGGGCCAGAATCAAAGATTACGGCATCGGCTCTGTTCTGGAAGCGGTGGAGATCGTCAGGGCAAGCGACTTTCTCATGGGAAAGGTCAAGGACTTCCAGATTACCTTCGACTGGTTCGTCCGTCCGAACAACTTCCTGAACATCGTCAATGGCAAGTATGACAACCGGGACAAGCCGGAGCAGCAGACCAGACAGGGCCGGGAGATGCAGAGCAAGTACGACATGATCAAAAAATGGAGTGAAGCCGATGAATCGTGAACAGTTCGCCCTGATCGCCGCTGGACTGCAGACCGCTTTTCCCTGGGCAAACCTCTTCCCGACGAAAGAAGCAATAGACATCTGGTACCGGAAGCTCCGGGATATCCCGTATGAGGTAATGTCGGCGGTGGTCAATCGGTGGATCGACACAAAGAATTCACCGCCCACCATCGCCGATCTCAGAGCGGAGGCCGATGTTGTTGTGAACGGTCTGCCGCCCACGTGGGCCGACGGCTGGGAGCAGGTTCAGAAGGCCATCGGCCGCTACGGTTACATGCAGCGGGAAGCCGCTCTCGCCTCCATGGACGAGGTCACCGCAGAAACGGTCCGCCGGATCGGCTGGCAGCAGATCTGCGAGAACGAGAACGTGGATGCTCTCCGTGCGAACTTCCGGATGGTGTATGAGACAATGGCCAGACGCCTGCAGGAAGATCGGCTGATTTCCTCCGGTACTCAGCAGAAGCTCGACGCGGTGAGGGTCCCGCAGATTGTGGCCCTCGCCGATCAGATGAAATTGACTGACTGATTTACAGAAAGGACTGACAGATATGACAGACTTTACCATTGAGCGCGGCAAGGCGCTTGTCCCACTCTACGCCCAGATCGACGACACGCCGGAGCCGCCGAAAGCGCCGAGACGGCAGCGGGGCAGCTTTGACCCGCAGGACTGGTTCCGTGACTTCAAGATCAAAAACGGCATCGGCCTGATTCTGCTCTTTGCCTGGGCGGCAAGCATGATGATCGGCTGCTGCATAACCGGCGTGATCGTCCGGCACAATACCACCGAGCGCGTGACGGCCGAGGTCACTTCCGAACTCCGCAACGGGTTTCAGGAATACCTCGACCGTCAGGAGCAGGAGCGGAAGGCCGCGCAGTTCCTGACCGGCGACGCCTCCCTCGAGGCCGCTGTGGAAGGTCTGGCCGTTCCCATGTCTCAGATCCTCGCCACCTACGCCA
This sequence comes from Oscillospiraceae bacterium, assembly GCA_902798545.1. Classification (GTDB taxonomy): domain Bacteria; phylum Bacillota; class Clostridia; order Oscillospirales; family Oscillospiraceae; genus Limivicinus. Next base: position 85,472 of record CADBWQ010000010.1, on the reverse strand, counting down.
TGGACTACGGCGTTACGGCAGAAGGACTGCGGACGATCGGCTGGGTCTTCTGCGCCAGATACGCCAAGAGCAGCACGGAATTCGGCCTGACGCCGCAGGAGATCCTCGAGAAGGCCGGTGCGTGGGAGGGAAAGGTTGTCGGCCACGCCACCCGGCCGCAGGATCTGGAACTCGCCAGGGAGATCGCCCGCGCCTTCCTCTCCGGACAGTATCCGGACGGATTCACCACCGCCCTGACCTTCTTTGTCCGGGAAGCCGGCGGCAAGATCATCGCCAGAAACGAATTTTACACAGGGCCGTACACCATCTACTGGTGGTTCGGCAAGTAAGGAGGATTTACCGATGGAAAGAATGAAGATCGTCAAAACCCAGGACATGTGCATCAGCATCCCCATTTGCCGGATCGTCAGGACCGAAGTGCAGAAGAAGGAAGACGGCAACTGGATCGTCGTGGCCGTGATCGAGCACGACAGGGCTGTCACGCTGGCCCGGTACCCGACCGAGGATGACGCCCTCGCGGCGGAAACGAAGATGTGGCTCTGTGAGGAACCGTTCTTCATCTTCCCCGTAATCGGCGGTGATGTCTGATGGCCAAAGACGCAAGGCTGGTCCGGGATCCGCACCAGAAAGAGATCGTCAAACTGTTCTCTGCCTTTGACGGATCCAAAAACCGACGGAAGATCTTCGATGACTTCTTGGTCATGACCGCCTGCATGCTCTCCAACGTCGGGGATCCCGTCCACTACGAAGAGCGGGAAAAGCTCTACATGCAGTATGCCAGTCAGTACAAGCCCAAGGAGCTGGACATCTTCGCCCGAATGATCGCCGAGATCATCAACGGCCTGGAAGAGAATCCGGATCAGGACTTTCTCGGCGAGATGTACATGGCTCTCGATTTCGGGAGCTCCGCAGCCGGTCAGTTTTTTACCCCATATTCTGTTTGTAGGTGTACGGCAGCGCTTGTCTCAGACTTCAACACGCTGAAAGCAAGGATCGCAGACCAAGGGTTCGTCTCCGTGACGGACCCGGCCTGCGGGGCCGGAGCTCTGCTGATGGCCTTTGCCAACCAGTGCAAGGAGCAGGGCATCAACTACCAGACACAATGCCTCTTCGTCGCCCAGGACATCGACTTCACGGTCGGCTGCATGTGCTACATTGCCCTGTCCTTCATGGGCTGTGCCGGCTATGTGGTGATCGGTGATACCCTGTGCAACCCGAACGTCACGCGAGACAAGAGAGGCCTGATCCCGGTCGATGACTGCAGCCGGATCTGGTACACGCCGTGGTACAGCAAAACGACTCTTTGGGCCGGACGCCGAATGGCCGCATTGATGGACCTGTTCGTTCAAAGCGACAGGTCAGAGTGCGAACCCGAACCGGCAGCAGACGAGACGCCCGTGATTGCCCCGCCCAGCCAAACCCAGCCACCCACAGCGGCCGAGGAGGCCGAAACCCCTGTTGTTATATCCCCCGAACCGGAAAAGCCCGTGGAGGCCGAGGAAACGGCCTACGGCGACAACGAGTTCGGACAGTTAATGTTCTTTTGAGGAGGTGAGAATTTGGAAGAAACCGATCTCAGCTCGGTGCTGCTGAGCCGCCTGATGTACCCGCTGGTGGAAGCCGAGATCCCGAATCTGTCAGACATCAAGGCAAAGTTTGCCCTGATCCTCGGCGCTTACAGCATCGAGCCCAAGGAGGAAGCGCTGGTGGTCTGGACGGAAGGCAAAAACGAATACTACATCAAGCGTTTCCTTCTGGCCAAGTCCGTTGCCGGCCTGACCCCGAAGACGATCAAGAATTACAGCAACAACCTTCGCCGCATTTTCCGGGAGATCGGGAAGGATGCCGACACCGTAACGCCCTTGGACATACAGGCATATCTGGCCGTGGTCATGAGTCGGTCCAGCAAGATCAATGCCGTCAACATGCGCCGGTCCCTGTCCACCTTCTATTCCTGGCTGCACCGCGAGGAGATCATTGCCAAGAACCCCATGAACCGGGTAGACGGCATCAAGGTCCAGAAAAAGCCGAAATACGCATTTTCCGACATGGAGTGTGAGCTGCTGCGGGACAACTGCCGGACTGCACGGGAGAAGGCCATTGTCGAAACCCTGTTTTCCACGTGGTGCCGGGTGTCCGAGCTCTGCAGCATCAAGATTCAGGACATCGAGGGCGATCAGATCAACGTCCTCGGCAAGGGGAACAAATACCGCTATGTGTACCTCAATGCCAAAGCGCAGGTCGCGATCCGGAACTATCTGCAGGAGCGGACGGACTCCAATCCGTACCTCTTTCCAATGCGGCGCCAGGGCATAACCGGCAGCAGAAAAGGCTATGTCTCAGACAGCTGGTACAAAATGCCGGAATTCGTTTCCGGCACCGAACCCGCGGATAAGGGCAGCATCGAATACATTGTCCGTCACCTCGGCAAACGGGCCGGTGTGGAGAACACGCACCCGCATCGGTTCCGGAGAACCGGGGCCACGATGGCTCTGAAGCGCGGAATGCCGATTGAGCAGGTCAGCAAGACCCTTGGCCATGAGAGTTTGGCCACCACTCAGATCTACCTTGATCTCAGCGAAGACATTCTTGCCGCCTCTCACCGGAAATATGTGACCTGAAAGGAGACCCGTCATGAAGAAAAAAGGAACTCCGAACTGGTCTCCGGAAGAAGTGGAGTATCTGAAAACCGCATGGGGCACCACGTCCTATGAGGGAATGGCCAGAGCTTTGCACCGGTCAGTTGGCGCAATCACGGAAAGAGCCGCCAGGCTCGGCCTCGGCCGGTTCCTCAACCACGGCGAATACGTCACGCTGAATCAGCTGTACCGTGCATTCTGTGGGCGGGACTTCAACAGCTACAACGTCAAGACCTGGCTTCGGGACCGTGACATGCCGATCCACTACAAGAAGCGCAGCAACAAAAGCCGTGTCCGGATCGTGTATCTGGAGGATGAGTTCTGGGAATGGGCGGCAGAACACCGCTCCTTCCTGGATTTCTCCCAGATGGAAGAATACGCCCTCGGCTGGGAACCGGACTGGGTTGCCGATCAGCGGTCGAAAGATTTCCGGAAGCGCATCGACCACCGCACTGATCCTTGGACACCTCTGGAGGATCAGCGTCTCCGGAATCTCCTGGAGCAGAACCGCTTCACATGGCCGGAGATGTCGAAGGAGCTGGGGCGGTCAGAGGGTGCCATTGCACGCCGCATCCGTGATCTCAAGATCGAAGGTCGGCCGATCCGGGCCAATCCTCACACCGGCTACTGGACGCCCGAGGTGATTGAGGTCCTGAAGGCCGGAATCCTGAACGGGGATCCATACAGCCTGATCGGTCAGAAGATCGGCAAATCCGAGAAAGCGGTCAGAGGCTATGTTTACCGGATCTGGAACACAGAGGTTGCCGATAAGGTCCGGAAGATGATACAGGAGGAATCACATGGAAAATGAACTGAGCAAAGCGCTCCGGTTTTGTGGTGCCGGGAAGGAGCCTTGCAGCAAGTGCCCGTTCTGGCAGAGGCTTGACCCTGCAGACTGCCAGACACAGATCATGCTGAAAGCCGCCGACGAACTGGATCGGCTGTCAGCTGGAAAGGAGGAACCAAATGTCTGATTTCAAAGAGGGAGAGTACATCATCTATCGGAATGGTGAGCAGTATGAGATCGGCAGAATCAAACGCATCACCGATGATGGAGCCTTTGTCTGGTACAGCAACGGTGAGACTGCTGCCAAAACTCCGTTTGACTGTATGCACAAAATTGTGAACGGCTACACCATAAAACAAACCCTGCTTGGTGGAGAAGGAATGAGGTGTGTAGTAAATGCCGCCACGTGAGTTCTTTCAGCAAGGGAAGCTGATGTATAAGGACTCGAATGATGTTTGGTGCGATGTTCCTGTAATAGCTCAGGCAATGGGCTATGACTTTGCCTCAGGACGCGATGCAACCGTCACCTCGGCATACTGGATTCACGGTGACGATGCCCATGAAATCTGCGGAACGTTCAATCCTCTGGGCTGCACCCGGAAGCGGCTCAGCCGAAAACGGATCCGGAAGGTGCTGATGTCGGTCGGGATTCCCCGCAACAAAGCAGATTTTCAGAGTCGCGACATGGTTCAGACACTCGACATGGATTCCCGGAAAATTGAGATCCTGGCTATTACTCTGTCCGGTCTCATGTTTGGGAGGAAAGCATGAACAACCTCCCTCCCCTCCCCGCTCCGAATTCTGTCCGGCAGCTGCGGGGCATGAAGAACCGTGCCGAGGGCAAAGCCTTTGAGGAACGCCTTGACGCCACCTTCGCCTACTATGCCGACAAGGGCTATGCTCTGATCGACAAGACGCCGGAGCCGTTCAAGATCATCAAGCGCTTGGAACAGACCCGGTTCATTGGCTGCTTCGTCAAGCGGGCCCAGCCGGACTACAAGGGCACCGTGAAAGGCGGACGCAGCGTGATCTTCGAGGCGAAATACACCAGCACCGACCGAATCACCCAGGACAGAGTCAGTGACGCCCAGTGGTCCTACATGGATCGGGCCACAGCTCTGCAGGCACGTTGCTACGTAATCGCCGGATTTCGTACAAATACAGTTTACCGAATTCCCTGGTCCGTGTGGACCAGCATGAAAGAAACCTTCGGCCGCAAGTATGTCACCGAGGCCGACTTAAAACCATATCAGGTAGCAGAGTCCTGGAACGACCTGCTGCTGGTCCTCGATTAACGAAAGGAGAAAAACAATGAGCGAAATTTCCAAGTACGATGCCCAGAAGAAAAAGCTGGACGGACTGTGCGAAGAGCACGATCTGGCCTTCCGCCTCCGGCATGACCGCTATCCCATCACCCTGACCATTAAGCCGCTCACCGGCATGGATCAGCAGATGGACATGCTGGCCGATGCCGAGAACAAGGACTACATTTCCCAGGACGCCTCCATGGTCATCTACCGGAAAGACGGCGAACTGGCCACCAAGATCACCGGCACCTTCACGATCTCCGAGGCGCTCCGGAACAAGTTCAAGAACATCTACATCAAGATCTCCGACTACTGGCTGCAGTATTTCTTCCGGGACATCATGGAGAAGAATCTGCTCTCCAAGTCGAAGATCCCCGTGATCGACGAGGACGAGGCCGAGGATGACGAGGAAGAAGAGGAGCTTCCAGATCCGGAGGAAACAGAGGGCGAGGAATCCGAAGCGGACGATGACGACGAACCCGTAGCGGATCCGGAGGTCGGTGCCGAGCTTGGCCTTGGCAATTCCGGCGAGGATGCCGCAACGGACGATCTGATCACCGCCGCCACCCAGCTGGTCCGGATGGAGAACAAGGCTTCCATCTCCCTGCTGCAGCGCCGTCTGAAGATCGGCTATGCCAGGGCAACCCGCATCATGCAGGCTCTTGAGGATGCCGGCGTGGTCGGCCCCTATGACGGATCCAATCCCCGCGAGGTCCTTCCCGCCGACGTGCCGGAGGAGGGCTAAACCATGGCCGAGATCACATATCTTCCAATCGACCATCTCCGTGAGCATCCGCTCAATCCCCGAAAAGACCTCGGGGATTTGACGGAGCTGGCGGAGAGCATCAAGGGAAACGGCATTCTGCAGAACCTCACTGTTGTTCCGATCGCCTGTGTCCCGAAGCTGACCGGCCGGGATTACGGGGTCGAGGATCCGACGGATAATGACCTCTATGTGGTCGTGATCGGTCACCGCCGTCTTGCCGCGGCGAAGATGGCCGGAGAAGAAACTGTCCCCTGCAGCATCGTCCTCATGTCTCAGGGTCAGCAGCAGGAAACCATGCTGATTGAGAACATGCAGCGCTCTGACCTGACGGTCTATGAGCAGGCCCAGGGATTCCAGATGATGCTGGATATGGGCCACAGCGTCCAGACGATCGTGAACCGCACCGGCTTTTCCGAGACCACCGTCCGGCGCCGCCTGAAGATGGCCGAGCTGGATCCGGCAAAGCTCAAAGAGGTCTCTTCGCGCCAGCTCTCCCTCATGGACTTTGACCGCCTTGGCCAGATTGATGACATCACCACCCGAAATGAGTGCCTGGATAAGATCGGCACACGGGACTTCGACATGGCTGTTGAAAAGGCGCTCAAGTTCCAGCGGATCGATAAAAACATGCCTGCCGTCACTGCCTGGCTGAAATCGGTGAAGGCGAAGAAGCTCAAGGACAGCGACAGATGGAGCAACAAGTATGACCGCGTCGGCATGACCATCTACATCGACAAATGGGGCGAAAACGAGAACAAGCCGAAGGACGGCATTGAAAAAAAGCCGGTTTTCTACTATCTCGGCGAGAAGAAATCGTACAATTATGGTGAGCTCACGCTCTACCATGAGCACGAGAAGGCCGCTCCCGTAAAGAAAGATCCGGAAGAGCTGGCGAAGGAGAAAGCAGTTCACGCCGCATGGGACCAGATCGACAGCGTGGCCCGCTCCGCTCATAGTCTCCGGCAGAAGTTCATTGACCGATTCACGGTCACGTCAAAGAACGAGAGTCAGGTGATTCTCGGTGCCGTCTTTGCGGCCTGCATGAATGCAGTCTCCTACAACAGTGCAAACCGCAGCGTGCTCTGCCAGCTTGCGGGCATTGATGACACCGGGTATATACCGGATCGGGAGGAAAAGTTCTGGGGCGGGTTCGACAAGATCTCCGGCAACGACTGGGTGAAGCTGGTCTATGCGCTCTTCGGCGATGCGGATATTTACAGTGCGGAGGGATATCGGTATCAGTTTCCGGTCTTCAAGACGAACAAGAAGCTGGAAGTGATCTACCGCTGGCTCAGTTCCATTGGCTATGAGATGAGCACCGAAGAGGCACAGCTGCTGAACGGAGAGCTGGACGCATACAAGGCTGGTGACAATTATGGCGAGGTGTAGATCCTGCGGCGCGGAAATCGTCTGGGTGCAGCTGAAATCCGGAAAGATGAACCCCTGTGATCCTGCGCTGGTCCAGTTCTGGGCGAACCCGAACGCCCGGGGCAGTGTAGTAACCCAGCAGGGTGAAGTCGTTCACTGTGACTTTGACGGTCCGCTGGAAGAGATGACCGACGTCGGGTATATCTCCCACTTTGCCACCTGCCCACACGCAGCGCAGCACCGCCGGAGGAAATAGCATGGACGAGCAGAGATGTTTTCTCTGCGGTCGGAACGGTGCCGGGGATCCGTTGGAACTCCACCACGTTTTTCCAGGCACCGCTCTCCGGAAGAAGTCAGAGAAATACGGCCTTGTGGTTTACCTCTGCGGTAAACGCTGCCACCGGGAAGGAAAGAAATCTGCTCACCGTTGCAAGGAAACCCAGCTTCAGCTGAAACAGTGGGCTCAGCGCAAGGCCATGGAGGAACAGGGCTGGTCCCTGGAAGACTGGTGCCGGGAGTTCGGCAAAAACTATTTGGACATAGAGGAGGGAGAAGATGGCTGAAATAGCAGAAAACCAGGAAGAAGTTCTGGCCCAGAATAAGAAACGTCTGCTGGGATCCCCGTGCGGATATGAGGCGTTCAATCCGGTTTCTAAGAAGAACCAGATCTTCTATCCGGCTGTCTCCTGTCACGGAGAATGCGACCGCTGTGGATGGAACCCCGAGGTAAAGAAGCAGCGCGTGGACAAGATGCTGGCGGAGATTGAGGCCGAGAGGGCCAAGTGGAAGAAGGGAAAGAAGGTGAAGGGATGAAGTACATCAGGACGTTCTGTGAGCAGTGCCGTGCGATCTACGCCGACAGCTTCACGCTGAAGCCGATTTCCGGCCAGACCACCACGCCGAAAGCGGCCTGCTGCGAGAACTGTAAGCGGAAGTTCAGCCACCCGGCCGATCTGAAGCAGTACATCGTCACCGCGAAAGGAGGTCGCTGAGATGATCGAGCTGAAAATTACTGGCTGCTGTAAAAGATGCAAATACATCGATCTGGATCTAAGAGAGTATTCCATTATGTTTGATCTCGAGTCAGATCTCCGGTATGGAATCCGCTGCAAACACGAAAACGTCTGCGGTGCCTTGCTCAAGGAAAAGGCGGTGTTCAAGAATGAAGACATACAACCCTCCTGAGCATAAATGTGTCCGCTGCGGGAAGCCCTTCATCACCCGGAATCCCCGGGAGTATCTCTTCCGTGAGCGGGACTGGCGCCGAAGCAGCGAAACCTACGGCCGGACGCTCTGGTTCTGCTCCGGATCCTGCAGGGACACCTTCAACCGGGAAAATCAGAAGGTAGAACACAGAAAGGGGTTCAAGTCATAATGGCGGGTATGGCTAAATACGCAGAGGAAGATTTCAAAACGACGAACTACAAGAAGATCATGCGTATGTCGCAAATAGAACTCGCTTCTTTCCTTGACAGCTGTTTCCCTATTTCATGCCCACCCGGATATAAATCTGACATATCGTGCATATGTCCATGTGGAAAATGCTGGTACGACTGGCTAAGCGAAGAAGAGGGGGAATGAGCATGGGTGTGTATATCAACATGGAGATGCCGAAAACCTGTTACGATTGCAAGTTCAGAAAACGAAATGGTCTTGAGCTTATCTGCCCCGTTTTGGAAAAATCTTATAAGATCGCAGATACTCAAGTGCTGTTTGCTCGAGAAAAAGATTGTCCACTCATTGAAGTCCCTGAACCGCATGGGGATCTGATCGACGCCTCGGAGAAAATCAGAGTGCAGATGTATGACGATGAGCACGAAGACTTTCACACGGAAGAAATGACAATTGATGATTTGTTAAGCCAAAGCTGGGTGAAAGCATACGCTTTCCCCGTCATCCCGGCAAGCGAAAGCAAAGAACGCCCTGCATTTCTGCCGACATACGAACTTACACCGCGAAGAGAGGAGGCTGAGTGATGGAAAATCTGTACCGGAAACGAACCTGTTCCAGATGTGGAACATCGACCTTCGAGGCCGTCACAGGAGTGAATGAAGAGATTTCGGCATATCGTCTCCTTGACGCATTTGAGTTTGAACCGTCAGGCTTTATGGACATAGAAGTCCGTGGTGAAGGCAAGACAATCGAATCTTTCACTCTCTGTCAGAGCTGCCAGGACAGGCTTGACCAGATGCTCAAGGAACTCACGAAAGGATTCATATGATGGAAGAACCCACGAAAGAGGAAATCTACCGTCTGGCCCTGCAGGTCGGTATCTGCCCACGCTGCATGAAGAATCTGTCGGACATCCGGACGGACGGGAAAAAGAAGTGGCGGTACTGCTTCTGCTGCTTCAGCAATTTTGACGTGGAGGAGGATTTACCAGATGACAGATCAGGACAAGGAGCTTCAGGCGCTCCGGAAGGAGATCCGGATGCTGAAGTTTGAGAACCAGAAACTGAAACATGAGATCACAAAATGGGAGCACTGCCACCGGCAGGACATGGAGGACAACATCCGTCTGAAGAATCAGGTTGCCTTCCTCACCGGCAGCGACCACCTGTTGGAGGTGCCGAAATGCTGATCAATGGCGTCGAAGTCTTCCTCTGCGATCCTTTCATTCATCAGGAGTGCAGAGGAATAAGATACGGTGGCTGCTTCATTCGTGGTGGGCAGTGCCGATTAACACATTTCAAGGAGTATCAGAAGAAAATGAAAGTTGTCCTGGATGAAGGGGCGTACATGCCCGAACGCGCACACCCGACCGACGCCGGTCTTGACCTCCGCACCCGTGAGAAGTTTGTCCTCTGGCCGGGAAGTCACCACACCTTCGACACCGGCGTCCACATCGAGATCCCGCCCGGATGCTTTGGCCATATCGAATCGAAGTCCGGCCTGAACGTAAATGACAGTGTCGTGTCATGCGGAGGTATTATTGATGAAGGGTACACGGGCAGCATCGCCGTCAAGCTCTACAACTTCGGTAAGCACGACAAGGTATTCGAGGTCGGTGACAAAATCGCCCAGCTCATTATCCAGCAGTACTTTGCCCCGGAGATGGTCCTGGTCGATCACTTGGATGACACAGACCGCGGAGATGCCGGATTCGGGAGCACAGGGCGTTAACCTTGCCGTGATTGCGAGGTCGCGGTATAATAAGCATCAGGAAGGGAGGCTGGACACGTCATGACGCTGGAAGAACTCAACGGACATCTTGATATGGTCAAACAGCTTCAGGCTGCGAGGGACATCCTTTCCGATGCGAAGGCGCGGATCCTCGGGGCGTCGCAGTATGACGGAATGCCTCACGCCCATGAAGCGTCACGGCGTACCGAGAACCTGTCTGTCTTCCTGGAATCACGGCAGGCCGACGTCGACCGGCTGGAAAGAGTTGTCCGAAATTCCGAGCAGGCTGTCCGCGAGTTTGTCGGAACCATCAGGGATGTGCGCACAAGGTCGATCTTCGATCTCCGGTTTCTCTGCGGCATGACATGGGAGGACGTAGCCTTCTATCTGGGAGGCGCAAACAATGCAGACAGCGTCAGAATGATCGTTTACCGGTATCTCGAATCAACCGGTGACCTGGAATAGCCGTTTCTGGCCGTTGCAACGACGTTCCTTGTGTTTTCGAGCCCTGACCAATGTTTCTATATCCCCTGCACGGCGAAAGCCAAAGGAACGCAAATCCGCGGCAAATTCGTATAAACGACAAAAGAGCCCCTACCAAATCCGTGGCATCACGAAAATGGTAGGGGCTCTGCTTGTGTCCGACCGGTCCTACATCAGCCGCCTGCGTGGTACGCAAGCCTTCGGAGCGGCGAGACAGTTGTATTCAGTTAGTGCAGTCCGGGGTATTCGTCATCCGGAGGATCTTCTTCCGGCTCGACGGGCGTGGAGTAATAATCTTTCAACCACTGCCATACTGCCTGATGCAGTCCGGTTGCGGCGAGGCCAGAAATAATGCCGACCGCAACAGCCATGAGCGGGTCTTTCGTCGGGAACGCCTCGGAGACCATCATGGCCACAATGCCGAGGATGCCGCCGCAGAATCCGCATACAATCGGGATCCATCTGTCATCCAGCGGGGACGCCTTGCACAAGAAGCCGATCAGCAGGCAGATGACGATGATCGCCGGGTATGCTTCAATGCCGATGTTGTGAATGATATCCATTTTCCTTCTCCTTTCTCAGCCGGGGATATCGATGATCTTGACAACGTCCTTGGGATCAATCGTCAGATCTCCGACCGCGATGCTCTCGAGGATCTCGAAAGCCGCCTGAAAGATCGTGGTAGACCTGACGTTGATGGGGATCTCGGTGCCGTCTTTCAGGACGGCTTTGAACTGGATGTTCTCTTCCATAGTTTTTCTCCTTTCTCATCTCAAAATGATGTGATTTTCAGCAGCGCCGTCCACGTGAGCGGGCCGACGATACCGTCCGGTTTCAGACCCTTCTCGGTCTGGTATGCCTTGACCCGCACCGTGAGGAACGAGCCGAAGTTGCTGTCGATGTAGTTGACGCCATACTCCTGAGCCTTGAGCAGAGCGCAGAGCACTTCCACGTCCGGCCCCTTCATGCCCTCGCAGATGACACGCGGTGGCCAGTACTCATGCGTCGGCATGATCGCCGGTGTCGGCTCAGGCTGCACGGTGACCGCGCCGGTGTCCTGGGCTGGAACATACTCCACATACGCTGCAGGATCCACGGTGAATCCGGAGAGAGACTGCTGCAGACGCATCGCCGAGGAATACCGTGCATCGATATTGTTCTCTGCCGGACGCTCGTACTGCTTGCAGATCGCCTCGGTGCAGGCCTGAAGATTGTCGGAGGTCTTGATCATCCGGAACAGGCCGGCGTACTCACCTTCGGTTTGCAGCTCCCGCAGTGCGAAGAAGGTCTGCATGATCTCGCTGTCCAGTGCGGTGCCGTAGTATTTCCAGAACTCCCAGAGCTTCCGTTTGCGATAGGCCAGTGTCCACTGTGCCAGTCCGAAACCCTTTTCGTCCGTGGCAAACGCTTCCTTGCTCAGTGCTCCGCTGGTCACCCGGGCGACGTAGTTCTTGCTCGATGTCCGGAAAATGTTGAAGTCTCCCTGGAGCCGTCCCGGTTCGAGGTTGGACTCACAGTCCCAGTTGCCCATCATGCCGAGGGCACCGGCCTCGGTCAGACCTGCGTTTCGGAGGATGGTGTAGATGGTCTGATTCCTGGTCATTCCTCCCACCTCCATTCCTTACTATCTTCCTCTTCGCGCCTGTCAGCATTTCCAGCAGCAATGCAGCAGGCGTACATTGCGATCACGAGGAACGCAGCCACGATCAGTGCTGCAGTGATGATGATATCCCGCGTACTCATACTTCTGTTCCTCCTTCGTTGATTTGGTCTGTCCTCTTCCAGTATGTGAGCGTCACGTCCTGAATGTCTCCGTGGGCAAAGCCGAGGCAGGTGTAGATCGTCAATCCGCCAGGGTTCTTATCCGTAGCGGGCTCCCACTGCCAGTTGAACAGTTTATTTCCGGAAGCGCTCTTCTTGATGTGACCAAACTGGGACGCTACGCAGAGGTAGGATTCTGCAGTCAGGTTCTCATACCGGATGTATGCGTTTGTCCTGCCAGGGCGTGCCTTGATCAGATTGGCGAACTTCCCGGAAGATACATGATCTGCGATTACGTCCTGCTGCCCGAGATGGAAGAACGCTGCGGAGTTGACGGCATCGACAACCTTCTGCGCGTCGTTCGTCGCGGTATACAGCGGCATCACAATGCCAAGCTCAGGAATGTCGATCATGCCGTGCGTCCCGTACTGGACAGAGAGATACGGCTTTGTGGAGGATATGGTGACTGGCCTGGCAAACCATTCTTTGATCTTATCGAGCGTTCCCATTTTGCTGTCCTTTCATGTGATTACATCCCAGGTGCGGATTTCCTTCTCTATGTCATCGATGAAACTGTTACCTTTGAGCCGCTTATATGCCTTGTACTCCATCAGGAAGTTTTCCTTCTCATACTGCCTGATTGTGTCCTCTTCCCGGTGCTTGTAATAGGTGTGCAGCATGTCTGACCGGAGCTGGCACTTCTGTGCCTCCCTCATGTCTTTCATACCGAAAAGCCACTCTCTGACGGGTTTCACAAGAATGGCCAGGAATGCGATGATCCCCGTGCAGTTACCGACGATTTTCGCGACCTCCGCGATTACAGAAAGCCAGTCCATGGCAATTACCTCCAAAAGAAAACCCGCTCCATCCGGAACGGGTCAGATGATCATGTTTGATTTTTGTATAGTTCGGAATCTCCGGTTACGGCTTCAAAGTCAACTTCCAGCTCATACAGCCTGTCGGCCGTCTCATCCGTGATAGCGTCCACTTCCTGTAGCTGTGTGACAAGCGATTTGATGACCTCCGCCTGCCTGGCGATGATGTCGCAGAGAGATTCAAAAATCTGCAGGTCTGTCATGTTCTGGTCCTTCCTTTCACGCGGCGTTTTGGAGTTCTCTGCTGTGCTGCCGGACAACAGCCTTCAGCACTTTGACGCCTATATCATCGAAGTATTTCACTCTGATTTTATGACTGTCACAGTGCTTGAGCTGTCCGACTCTTGAGAGAAGTCCCGCTGCCGTGTGGAATGAGATTGGTTTTCCGGCCTGTAAGAGTTTCTTTACCAGCCTGCATTGACGGGCGAAACGTAGGAAGTTTCTGCGTCTCATAGAAGTGTGCGTGTGGAAAAAGCGGTATCCGATGAAGTCGATGCCGCGGCTATCTACCGGGAAAACCTGCCAGTTGTGCTTCAGTTCAATGCGCAGATTCTTGTTCAGAAATTCCCTAATGGCGGCGACTGCTTTTCGAAGCTTCTTCTTGTTTGGCCCAAGAAGGATCAGATCGTCCATGTTCCTGACGTAGTACTTTACGCCTGGGAGTTTCACGATGAAACGATCCAGTTCTTCCAGATAGAAGTTCGCAAGCCACTGGTTGATGTAATAGCCGATGGCAAGACCGCCGTCCGGGTTCGAAGATATGATCTCATAGACCAGCTTCAGAAAAGCCTTATCCTTGACCTTCCTGGCAAGCTTGCGAATGAGCCGTCTGATCGGAATGCTCGGATAGAAATGCCTGACATCCAGCTTCGCTGCGTACTTTGATCCCTTCTTATCGCTGTGCAGAGCTCTCTTCACATACTGCGCAGCGCACTTGTTTCCACGCCCGGGGATAGAAGCACAGCTCCAGCGGTACATCCCGCGCATCAGAACATCCTGCATCACCATGACACACAGCTGGTGCATGATTCCATCAGGATAGAATGGAACGATCATGATGGTGCGCTCTTTCTGGCACGTCTTGTCGAAAATGCTTTTCCGTTTCGGTGGAGTTGGTACAAAACTGTACGTTATGAGCAGTTCATATACCTTGTCAACATATCCTTCTACATCTTTCATCACCCCTACAACATCCCATCGTTTTTTCTTACCTCTGCTTCCTTCCAGGATCGCTTTGCGAATGAGATCTTTGTCACACATTCGCTGATAGAGATAGCCAACTCTCTTTGGCATAATCCCATCTCCTTGTTTGCCTCGGCACATTTCGAGAAAAGACCTACTAAGCACCGTCCTAACGGCAATATTTTTGCCAAGGGGCATGGACTTGTCTGCGCAAGGGGAACTTCAAAATAACAAGGTGGCGGGAGCCCAGGTTGTCGTTGGTGTTCGTGGCGTTGTTGTTGCCGTTGAAGTAGAAGAAGCCATAATTATCGTTCGCGTTATAGTTGCCACCGACATTGAGCGCACGGTTGCTGGTGTTCGAGTTGACATAGTGAGCTCAGAGGGCCCGCACTGCGCAGGCAATCCCGGCCCGGGATAATATCATAGGATCAGGCTGCTGTCAGCGAATTGGACTGGATGACCGTATAAAGTTCTTTCTGTACGTATTTTGTACAGGTCTCAAATTTTATAAAAACGTGGGGCTCCGCCCCACACCCCGTAGGAAGCTGGGTGCAGGACGGAACCATTCTTGTGTTGATCTTACCTCCGGGGGTTGCGACCCCCGGACCCCCGTCAGGGGATGTAAAGGAGGCGGGAGCCCAGGCCGTCGCTGGTGTACGTGGCGTAGTCGCTGCCGTCGAAGTAGAAGAAGCCATAATTATCGTACGCGCCATAGCTGCCACCGACATAGAGCGCACGGTAGCTGGTGCCCGAGTAGACATAGTCCGGAACATAGGTCGATGCGCTACCGCCAGATGCAGCATCAGGAATAAAGGCATACGGGCAAGTCTCACTGTAGCCAAATCCAGTGATATAGGCAGAACTCGGTAGAGTGAGACCGGTGTTATCAAGACTGCTTGTGGAATCTGCGAATGTGGAGTTGATCGTACCCGTGTAAACCTTTCTCGATGAGAAGTATGCACCGTCAACCCAGTCACGGACCTGGCTGAACGGATTCTCCACCCAGCGGTACATGTTGTCACCAGAAGAAATCTTGAGGGTATGATATGCCGCTCCGGTTGTGCCGCCTGTGGTGCCAGCCGATCCCGTATTGTGACCTGTGCCAAGAGTGCTCTGGCTGTGGAAGTCTGCGAATTCTACCAGATACAGCATCTGCAGTGCTGACCATGTGGCCAGATCCAACATCCACCACTTTTCACCCTTATTGTGACTGTAGGTGCGGAAGTTCGGCCTTGATGTGTTTACCAGAGGTGCGACGCCGCTCTTGGAGAATACCGCGGTGGAATCACCAATGGTATGGAAACGCCCGATGTACCGGCCGGACCCAGGATGCTTTACATAGCCTTCTTTCGCTGTCGGGGAGATAGCCCATAGCCATTTGCTGTTTGCGGTGTCTTTGTATGCGGTGTAGTAGAACACCGGAATAAATACAACGGTATCATAGTCCGTCTCACTGAATCCGGCATCATCCTGCGAGTAGGAAACCTCACCGCTGATGATGTTGTACCGCTTCATATCCTTCCACGGAGCAATATTGTCGAATGGGCTGGATCCAGAACCAGCAAGAGCTGTCGCCGGAGCAGGATTACTGAAGCTGGCAGCAAGGCCTTTTCTCGTGAGTGTGGTTGCCGTCTGACTATAATCCCATTCAACACCGTAAGCACCATCTGCGGTCACAGCGGTCGGAACCTCTACATTGCTAAACTGAGCATAGCAGTCTCGGTTTGCAGTGACGTTCGTGGGTGATGGGTTCCATCCCTTGAACGTGCCACCGTCAGGATCGACAGGAGTATCGCCGGTGTATGTTGCTGTCCCTCCAGAAGTCACCTGAACAGTCTGCAACAGTGTTGTTCCATTGAAGAACCGAACTGTGTACAGCACGACATAGGATGCCGTATATGTGATGTTGCCGGTAACATTGGAGATTGCGGGAGTCCAGCCTTGGAACGCACCGCCTCCGGAAGTTGGGTTCTGAGGAGTTGCGCCGTTGTAGGTCGGTCTTGTTCCATAAGGAAGGTTGGCGTCAGTCTCAAGCACAGTGCCGTCGCTGTTCCTCCACGTGACGGTGTATGTCCGGACGGTTTTGCTGTATGCGGCATAGACGGTGCGGTCTGCCTGAACGTTGGTAATGCAGTCTGGATCTGCGGTCTCCTGATCCGTCTTGGTGTTCCAGCCGATGAATGTGTAGCTGTACTGAGCCGTGCTGGATCTGCTCGGGGACGGCAGGCTTTCCTGCGGAACGCCGTCAATGCAGGTGATGGTTTTGACTGTGCTCGAACCGTCATAGCTCTTGCAGGTCAGTGTGCTTTCAACATGATCTGCGGTTACTGTGATAGAAGGATAGCGTGCTTTCCATGCGGCAATCTGGTCACCCCTCAATGAGCTGGTATGGATGGTGCCGCTTACCTGTGCGACATCGACTTCCTCACCTTCACCCTGACCGTTAATGGAAATGCCGCGCATGGTATCGAGCAGTGTGTAGATCCCCTCAATCTCCGTTGCGTTCGTGCACTCCCAGTGAAAACCGGTGATGCGGATTGCCGTAGACGCGGGAATGCTCCGGAGCATGGCCAGTGAATCGAGCCCGGTCATGTTTTCAAGCCAGAGCTGGTCGATGTTTGCATAGGAGGCAATGACGAATTTGGCAGCAGTCAGATTCGGATGGTTCCGGAGAACGATGCTGGTTGTGGTTGCAGGAAGATGAAGCTCTTCGAGAATACCGCCGTTCGGCAGCTCAACGCCCATTGCGGATGTGCCGTCCAGATAAACCTTCTGGATGTTCTCACAATGGCTGAGATCCAAGGTCTTCTGATCGTCGGTGCCAAAGTTCACGCAGTTGCGAAGATCGACCTCCCTGAGCTTTTTGTTTGCTCCTACGGAGACAGTCTTCGTGGTGAGATTCTCATATCCTTCCGCATTGCTGCCAAGACGGATCGCCTGCAGGTTCGGGGCATTGGAGCTGTCCCAGAATCCGACGTAGAGGTTTTCAAGGCCGTGAACGTCCTTGATCATCTTTCCGTTATGGATACCGCAGACAGCATCGCTGGCAAAGGACAGAGGGTTGTGGATCACGCATGAATTGGTGTTGATGACGCGCTGCGAAACTTTGGTAGAGTCGAATACGACAGTCACATAGGAATATTTGTAGACGTCAATCGTGAGGTCTACGGCGCCGGCTGCACGCTGCTCTTCCGTGACATTGTAGTACGGTCTGAACATAATGGACAGCAGCGCATCACCTACATCGAACATGGAATCGCAGTAGGGGAAGCGCCAGTCCAGAAATTCGTCACGCTGCCAGCCCTTGGAGCCGTAGGCCATGTCAAGGTACTGGGTGTCGTTGTCCGAGCGCACGGTCGTAACGTATTTGAAGTCTCCGTCTTCATTCCAGACAGCTTTCGGCCACGCCGACTGCCATTCGTGGAAGACGGTCTTGAGATAGTCCGCGCTGAAGATCCCGGACGACCGCATACGCTGATACATTTCCTTGGCCTCGGCCCAGAACGCCTGTCGGAAGTTCACCCATTTCACATTGTCCGCACCGTTGTAGACGTTTTCACCTGTGCTTGCGACAACATCAGTGTCTTCCATCCAGTATTCGAAGGTCAGGTGGCCGCGGTTGTCGTTACCGAGTGCAGTATCGCAGTCCCAGATCAGCTCCCACCATTTCTGTATAGACGCCCAGTAAGCCAGGTGCTCGTTCTTTTGACGGGAGTCGACCATCAGTAGAACCAGCGTGAATACATAGTAGAATGCAGCATTGTTCAAGTCATACCAGTTGCCGTATTCAGCCTTGAACTTGGCAAGTCTGTACGCTGCAGAATCCGTTGTGTACTCTACGCCGTCATAGGTGACGGGGGTATCGAGAGTTGCGCCTGTCGCATTATCCTGCCAGGTGGAGTAGATGAATTCCGTCATCGGCAGAAGCTTTGAGGAATCGGAGTAGTCTTCCGGGAAGATGGACTCATAGTCTTCAGTATACCAGTCGGAGTTCAGCGTTGCGGTATGGAACTTCGACAGCTGGGAGGTGTTGCTTCGCACGTCCCATGCCTCGTCACCCTCCTGGAATCCGAAAGTGTCGAATGTACCCTTGTCATTGTTGAAGTTGTACTTTCCAACAAATTCAGGCCCATCCCCGTAGTTCCAGAACAGGACGAACGGAAACCCGTCGATACCGACACGCACCGCACTGTTTACTTTCTGTGGCGGCGTGAGGATCCCGAGCTGTTTTGACAGATCGTTATACAGCTTTTCCAGAATGTCGTTGTTGGCAGATTCGGAAGAAGCTACGTCCGCTTTCAGGGTGAACTCATTGACCATGATCTCGCCGTCGCGGATCACGAAACCTGCAACCAGCCTTCCGTTGACTGTGCAGCCGTCCGGCATCTTGAACTTGAAGTTCTTCACAGCATAATACTGGGAGGATGTGCCCTGAACATTGATCGATACACCATCAGCATGCAGCCGACGCGCAGCATTGAGCGGCTCAAAGTAGTCGAATATGACAGTCTTCTTATCGCCTTTGTACTGCGGGGACTCCGGCCCTTCAAAAATACCGTAGGGGAGAGAAGCGGGGAGCTTGCTGATCACAATGTTCCCGTTGGCGTCCTTGATGTCGTTAGAGCGATACAGGCTGAGCATTTCTGCCACGTCCTGACGATCCGCAATGAAGTTCCCGAGAACCTCATCGTCGTTGAGGTACCGGTCATAGATCCGGATGGAATAGATATCTACTGCGCATCCTTCTGATCCAATGGTGATACCAACCGGGTCGACCTGAGCGAAAGAACCGGAATTGGAGTACTGTTTGATGCCCTGGTACTCGCCGTCAATATACAGATACATCAGACGGTAGTCGCTTCTGCTGTGGACGGAATAGGTGAGGCGCATGTGAGTTTCGGCGGCGAATCTGCAGCCGATATCTCCTCTGGTGGATTTGAATGAGGCGTTGTCAGCCTTGATCTCAAATCCTCTTCCTCCACTCATGCAGGAGATGATAGTGGCATCGTAGTCCATGACATCGTGCGCGGCGAATTCGATCTCGACCGTCTTGCCGTTGTTGACAAAATCCGATGCGAAGATCTGGGCGGGGATCTGTACGGTGGCGCCGCCCATGACGCGAAGACAGGTCTGACCGCTGTCGTCCAGGACCCAGCCGTTGCGAGTCCAGTTGAAGCCAGAAAAGACTGCTGCAATCTTGCTTTGGCCTTCACCGTATTCCCAGACACCGGGATTGTCCTCGCTGTTGGAACGACCGGCAGCGGATAGATACAGAGTCAGTCTGTCGGTCACAGCCTCCGGATGAATCTCGGATTCGGAGGCCGTGAGAGAGAAGGTCTTTCTGGCACCGCCGCAGCTGATCACGATGGTGTAGGAGCCCGGAGTGTCCACGCGATAGCTGAAGGTCTGCGTGGTTCGGTCTGCCGTCAGAGTGGTCACGACTTCCCCGTTGACAGAGATGGAGACTGCGGTTTCCAGATTCAGAGGATCATAGATCGTGTACGGGATCAGGAGCGTCTCATACTGCTTTGCCGTAGTCGCATTGTAGTCAGATACAATGATGACATCCTCGCTCAGCGGATCGATACAGATGATCTCATAGTAAAGCTCGTTCGAGCGGACGGTCTGACCGTTGATCTCCGCCTCAAAGTACACACGGAATGTGTGTGCTCCGTGGCTCTGGGCCGGAATGGTGAAGGACTGCTGCTTCCCGGATACAGAGGTTTCCTGCGTTCCAATCTGACTTCCGTCCATGATGAAATACACCGTCTTCCGCACGTTGCCGGTCGGAATGTAGGGGAAGGAGATAACGCCGGTGTGCGCAGCGGACGCATCGAAGCTCGATTCAATCAGGAGCGCGACCGATGTTACCATTACACGGATGTTGCGGCTTTTGCCGTAGATATCCGATACTGCAAGATCGACCTTGTTGGTGCCGACTTTGAGATACGGGGAGACATCAATGGTGTTCTCTCCCTGAGGCACTTCAAAGGAGGCTCTGGCCATGTCGTTGATGGAGATGGTCAGAACGCCGTTGCCAGTCGGCATCTCATCTTCAATCGAAGACCAGGTGAAACTGACATTGCAGTGGTCGCCGTCCGCGATCGTGTTGGACATCCACCCGGTCGTGTTGGTCATCTTGATTTCGGAGTTGCTGCCGCTGTCGCCGCCTCCGGAACCGCCACTGCCCATGCCGGTCATCTCAAAGATGACACGCCCATCTGCGGTGAAGTAACCCACGCCGTTTTCCACATAGCCGCCATTAATGCGGTCGGCCATCTGCAGGATCAAGGTTTCGATGTTACCTTCGACCTCTTCAACATGAGCGGAGAATTCTGCAGTCTCGTTTTCTGCTGAAGTAGCCTTTTCGAGGGCCTGTGCTGCCACCGCGTCGGCTTCGGTCGCAATCTGCTGAACCTGAGTGGCCTTTCTGTTGATGACCGCGATAGCCTCATCTTTGGCGTCAGTGAATTCTTGCAGCGTGTCTGCAGATTTGGTTCTGAGATCTTTCAGCGCTTCATCTTTAAGATCACTGATGGCTTCTGCAGCAGCCTCGCCTTCATCTCCAATGTCCTTTTTTGCGGCCTCGACCATCTCTGTGAGTTCGACCGCAGCATCATCAAGGGCCTGATTCTTCGCCTCAGTGATTTCGCCGATCGCGGAATCATATTTGCCAAGAATGTATTCGCCACGATTGACCATGTCAATCAGGAACAGGACCTCGCTTGTGCTCTCAATGCTTTCCCCCACCGGGGCAAAGTCTATGTCAAGGAAGAATGTCGCGGTGGATATTGTCGAGCCGTTGGAGGACTGAATAACAATATCTGCCTTTGCGGTACCGGGTGCCGCGGTCATCTGCTGGGTGATGAGGGCAGTGATTGTGCCGTCATTGTTGATCGTCGCCGGATTCAAGCAACTGTTTCCGTCTGCTTTCAGTACACGGATGAGTGCGGTATCACCACTGGCCGGAGTGAACTTCACGCCGTTGGCCATGAGCGTGATCTTGAAGTAGATCGAACCGCCGTCGCCCTCTTTCATGTACTTGTAGAACGGAAGACTGCTGCTGCCAATTTCGAGCGTGATCTCATGCGTAATCGTTGCCATTGGCCTGTCTCCTCTCTGGAAAGATTAGCCCAGGAAGTTAGTACCTCCTGGGCTTTAGGGATTCTTCTGTGATGTCGCCGTTCTCAATTAGGAACCGGCGTATCGTTTCGATGCTGTTGGTCACGTCCTCGTCCATTGGAATCATAGTCTGTGCCTTACCCAGGGAAATGGCTTCTCCAGTTTCTGGATCCAGCACATCGTAGGTGTATGAGATCACCGTCTGACCGTGATTCGAATGCACCGAAAACTCGTTGCATCTGATCATGCCTGATTACTCCGCCTGAGTATCCACAAAGCTTTGTGCATACTCAAGAAGCTGTGTGCAGATTGCTTTGGCCGAGGCATCTGTCACGACTCGGTTTACACGCTTGTTGTCTGCAATGATCTTGCCGGTCTGATCGTCAACCTCAGAGTAGGTGACAGACAGCCTCATGCCAACGGCATCCTGAAACACGGTTACACTTGTTGCGATATTCATTCTGTACGCATCCTTTCTTCTTCAAGTTGTTTGATGTATTCGGCAGCGGCCAAATCATAGTCGATATAACGATCGAGAAATGGATCGTCATTGTTCTCATTTCTGTACTTTTGATCAAGCCGAGCATTTGCGTGGTCAAATTGCTTCGCTTTGATCTCCCATGCAAACTTTAGCCCAGGAGTTCCACAAACAACAAAATAGCCCGGAGTAGTCTCGTTCACCCAGCAATCGCCATTCCCGTATTTTTGAAGGAAAACATAATACTCGGATTGCAGGTCGACAGTAGCTGCGAAGATCGGGTCAACCGAAATATAAGCATATCCATCATCTCCAATAATGCCATCTCCGATATCGCCAAACATCGGAGACGGGGTTTCGTAGCTATACATGAGCCGGTTGCCAAAATCAACAGATCGAATAACTCGGTTCTTTTGACCATAACAATACAGCTGAGAATCAGCCCATATGCTATCTGCTGAGATTTCGTTTATTACGAGCATAGCGGTTCGACCGGCATTCTCTTTGAATTGAACGGCGGAAGCATTTTGATTCATACCTATGTTGAGACCGAGCTGAGCACCCCAAATCTCTATGCATTCAGTTCCGGCAACACCATTAGTGAACACAACAGGGGTGTTGTATAGAGTTATCTCTCCGGCCTTTGTAAAAATGCAGTTATTACCAGAAGTGTTTATCAGCCAACTTCGCGTGTTCATTGGGACTGTTTCTCCCAATGTCATTACAACGCCGGCTGCGTTTGCCGTGAATTGCAGACGGTACCCACTATCGGTATAGAAGTGCGCCGCACACCCGCCAGCTTGGATGCCGCCAAGGCGTTTGACAATAGGGCTTCCGAGCTCTCCGTCATCGCTGCTGTGTGTCTGAACTCTGAAAAGCTTAAGACCTCCAGAGTCCAATTCAATTCTGCGTTTATACCAGTTTTTGTTTGGCCTTCTGGTCGGATTGTACGGCTCAGAAAAAGAATCCGTTTCTGGCGTCTCAAGGTAGTATGGAGCGTCCCTGTCAGTGCCGGTTCCAACACCCCAGTTTCCAGTCCAGATAAGGTCACTATACGAATTCTGAACCATATGCTTAGTTCCATTATATTGGAACTTGAGGTTATCAAGTACACCGATTAAATTCCCAGAAGCGTCATAGACATGCATAACCCCGTTTCCGTTATCTGCACCACCGAGGCTGAGAAATCCACCTTTGATCCGTGTGGCTGACAGATATCCTGCCGTGATGAAGTCGGCGACAAAATGGCCGTCCAGAGTCCACGCTGTCTCAAACGGTCCCTGATACCCGTGGCTGCTGAAACCGATGCCGTTCTGGTTAATCCGGAGGACATTCACCGCGGTGGCAATATCATCGGTATCCATGATTAGGATTTCTTCGGGTTCGCCGTTTGCGTTGGTAGTTAACACAACATGACCGCCGAGACTTCCATTGATCATATCTGTTGCATGCTCAATGGCCTTTTGCATATCCGTCTTTCGAACCAGATTTGCGGGCTGACTGTCATTGATATCCTTAGAGATATCCTCAAACATGGAAGCCCGAGCCTCGCCGACTGTCATTTTGTCATAACGCTCGGTAAGAACATTGTAGGTGACTGAAATGATCTTTGCAGCAGCACTGATTCCAAGCTTCTCATGGAGCACCGTGATCGTGTCGCACAGCGATAGGCGCTGTAGAGGAGCTACATTCTGATACTCATCTGTTTGCCAGAGAGCGACAAATGATATATCGATCTCTTTGGGAATGCTCTGCGGCAAATTGCTGCTAAGATACTCATTTGCTGCTGCACGAAGATCTGCCTGAGATGGTGGGTCATCGAACTTTTCGGAAAGGTCAAGAGGGATGACTTTTTTATATGGATAGTCATCTGCAGTATCTCCGTAGATAACATACTCTGGGAGCATAACAAGGATTTCCTGCCTGTTTTCCGTCCCTCTCCAAAATGGCACAATTCCCGTCCAGATCTTGCTGCTATCGCTCTGCTGCGTAATATCAGTAAGGTTTTTCCCGTACCGAATCACTACATCGGTGTCGGCACCTCTCTGGGAATGATATTTTACAGTCCACTTATCCCATTCATATTCACCTGGGCCGAACTGGTCAAGAATGGATCCCTTGACGCCTCCGAGGAGTTTTCGGAATTCTGTAGGTTCCTCCACCTTGAATGTGGCGCCGCCTGTAATGTCGGTCCATATCGTAAAGGGATTGTCTCCGACTGAGTTGTCTATCATTACTTGGAAAGCTGCAGGACAATTCTGAGCCTCGCATGGATTTACAACAACCTTGCTGAGCTGGTAGGAAATATGCGCGGCCAGAACCGTGATCACTCCGTCCATCGGCTTGGTAATCTTGTAGATTCGGAATGGCTGCTTATCCGTAGTGTCATCATGCTTGGCGAGGATGATTCTTTCCTCGCAGATATCCTTATAGTGAATTCCGTCAACAGGATATTCCATTTCCAGCTCATAAGTGCCGTTTCGTTTTTCTTCGACGAGGCAGCTGATTGCGTCAGATAGACGACCAATACCATTACTGGTAAAAGCGGTCTCGTTCGCTGCAAACAGAATAGGCTTCATAGTGTCCACCACCTAGGAACTACAGTGAGGCCGGTGATTCCGCCACTCCAGGTGATGTTTGTGCTGCCGGCTGGGAGCTTTGGAAAGTCACCAGTGACCGTGTTGTTCATATTCACACCGTTCCGATATGCGTCTTCATAGTCACAATCGAGTACGATACCATTGCAGTCGGTCAGATTTAAGGTGTATGCCCCAACTTTCAGCACTCCAGCACCACTGCCCTTTACCGTGATCAGCGGCTTTGCTGTTCTGGCTGTCGGGTTCGTCAGTGTCGTTGTTGCTGTCATCACGACCGGAACCTCACCGATCTTTAACCAACGCTCAGGTTTGCATGTGAATTCGATTTCTGCTTTTCCTGCCTTGTTCAGGATGTTCTCAATCTCTGTGTCGCCTTCAAAGAAAGCAATGCGGTAGACTTCCGGCTCGTAGCTGTCTTCCAGCCGGTTATAGCCAGGATAGCACAGCCAGTCAATCACACCTCTGATAGCGAGAGCGAGATCCGGAACGCCTGGCGGTATATGCACCTCATATACCTGAGGGACACTCTCAAAAGCGTCTTCGGAGATGATGACCGGCCCATTTCTGCCAGGTACATCGATAATCTCCATTCTCCGCTTCGGCACGACACGACCGGGAGGGTGTTCAACCACAACAGGCGCTTCGGTCGAAGGTACTCCATGCCAAGTGATCAATGAAACACCCTCCTTTCCTTATCCAGTTCTGTCTGAATGTAATCCATAACGTATTGAGCCAGCTCTTTATTGCTCTGCCCCTTTTGAGTGGTGATAGTGAACGAGAACGTGTTGTTGAACGTCGTGTTCTGAGCCTTACTGCTTGATCTATCAGAGCTATTTTTCTTCTTACCATCTGAATCGGAAAAGATACCGGAGAGATCCGGGAGGGAAGAGTTGAATTCCTTTGAAAGGCTCTTGATCGTATTGCTGTCGAATGTCACAGCGCTTCTCACAACGTCCTCTGTTGCATCCACGACCTGCTTTTTCTTCCCTTGAATACCGACGATCATGCCTTCGCCGACATACTCGAAGATTTCCTGGGTCTTCTTGGACGGGGAGTTCACGCTGGCCGCAGCCTTTGCGGCCGCAATAGCGGCGCGGACGACGCTTCGAATCTTCGCATAGAGTTCACCTTCGCGGCGCTGGATGCCTTGAATCATGCCGTTGACAATGTTTTCGCCGATAGACGTCATTGAAAGAGGTATGCCGCTCATGGTATTGATGATAACGTTCCGGCACTGATTCATCAGATTTGCGTTTTGGACAACCATAATCTGAAACTGTGCGAGCCACTGGTATGTCGCAGTGGTGGCCGATACAGTCATGATCTGCACCACGGAGTCACCCATCTCGCGGACTGCGGTTTCAACATTTGGCCTCTCCTGGTTGATACCTTCGATCAGGCCGAGGTCGATATTCACGCCGATCTCATGAAACACCGTGGACGGGCTCTGAATGCCAAGCGCCATCTTTGTCGCATTTGTAGCATCATCGGCAACGCCTGTCGCAGCAGTGGAAACGTCAAGGCTTTTCTCCTGCATGCCGCCGATCATGCCTTCGCCCATGTTGATGCCGATATCGTGGAACTTGATACCAACTTCTTCAAAGGCCTCGTCTACAGCATCGTAGAATTCCTCGAAGGAAACGCCCTCGTCGAGCTGGTCCTGCATTTCTTCCAGAGCATCTTCAAGGCCGGTGTTGATCGCAGCCATGGTTTCGGCAAGATTGTCCTTTGCCTCTTCGGTCTGCTTGAAAGAGGCATTGAACTGCGCAACGGCTTCATCTGCGGAAGTGCCGAGCGTGCCAACGCCCTTCTCGCAGTTTTCGATCTCCTGAATGATCGTGAACAGGTAACCGGCAGACTCCGTGGAACCGTCAGCGAGAGATCTGACAAGACCATCGTCAAGACCGTATTTCGCAGCCTTTTCCAGATTGCGGGTGTACTCGTCCAGGTTCCAGACCTGCTGCTGCCAGCGGTCGAGCATTTCCTTTGCAGTGTCGGTATCTTCGGAGATCTCTTTCGTGTACCAATCGAAAAGGCTGATCTGGCCCTCGAGTGATCCGCGTGCGCTGTTGTAGGCCTCGTTGTAGGCCTCGGCGAGATCCTGAAGATCAATTTTCGCATCGTCCATCGTATAGCCCTGATTTGCAAAGGCTGTGGACAGTTCTTCACTGCCTTGAGCAACTTCTTCTTCTGTCTGGCCAAGCTTATGCAGCTCGTCCATGTACTCGACGGTGGCGTTTTCCAGCGCGATCTCCGCCATCGTGAGCGCATCCTGCGCCATGGTGAGGTCGCCGCCATTCTCAGCGAGGTTGTTGTACTCCTCTTGAAGCTGGACGATGCTGGCCTTGTACTTGTCAACGTTCTCCTTGTACTCTTCCAGCGTATGGCCTTCGCCGAGCAATCCGACTGTCTCAACCTGTTTGGCCCTGTCGATGATCTCGTAGACTGACAGAAGGGCAGTGCCGACAATTCCGGCTGTGGTGGCAAGCGCTCCGAGAGCGGCACCGAACCCGGCAAGACCGCCGCCAGCTTCTGCTGCAGCGGCCTGAAGGGCTTTGAGGCCTCCTGTCATTCCGAGAAAGTCCAGCGTCTTATAGGCGAGCTTCACACCGGCGATTGCGGTTGTTACGCCGACGATTCCTCCGGCAACGGTTACCAGAGCTGATGTGAGCTGAGGATGCTGCTGGACGAACTTTGTGATTCCCTCGATCACATCTTGTCCCTGGTCAAGCAGCGCGTTGACAGTTGGAGCGAGAGCTGCACCGATCTCAACCTTCAGATTGTCGGTGGCGTTCTCGAGGGTGGTCATGTGGGCATTCATCGTGTCGAACATGATGGATGCTTTCTCGTCAAGGGCGATATTCTCTTCCCAGGCTTCGTTCGCCTGCTGGATCGTGCCGGTCAGAAGATCTCCTGCCTCAGCCAGACCGAGGATGGCCCTGGTCTGCCGGACATTGGTGATCCCAAGCTCGTCCAGAATGACCACAGCGCTCTTCCCGTTGCGCTCGGTATCGTTCAATCCTGTGATGAACGCATTCAGAGCACCAACGGCATCTTCCTGCCAGTACTTCTTGAACTGCCCAGCACTCATACCGGCAACTGCAGCAAAGTCTCTCAGATCGTCGCCGCCCTTCTGGGTGGCTTTGTAGATCGTTGAGATCAGTGTGGACATTGCCGTGCCGCCTGCCGCGCTTTCGATGCCAAGGGAACCGACAGCAGCGGAGATCGCAAGAATGTCCCGCTCGCGCATGCCGGCCTGTGTACCTGCAGCAGCGATTCCCTGGGACATCTCAACGACCTTTGTCGCGGTCGTGGCCGTGGCGTCACCAAGGGATGCAACGACAGAGCCGAGCCGCTCATAATCTGTTACGTGTGTGATGTTTGCGAACTGTGCAAGCATAGTGGCAGCGGTATCGGCGGTCAGATCTGTGGTTGTGGCCAGCTTTGCCATTACCTCGGTGAACTGCTGCACATTGTCCTTTCCCTTGACACCGAGCTGCCCGGCAGTGGTTGCGATTTCGGTCAGCTCTTTGGTTGTCAGCGGGA
The DNA here is from genome assembly GCA_902798545.1 of Oscillospiraceae bacterium. Lineage (GTDB taxonomy): Bacteria > Bacillota > Clostridia > Oscillospirales > Oscillospiraceae > Limivicinus. The sequence goes on along the minus strand of CADBWQ010000010.1, from coordinate 57,438 downwards.
TCTCGGTGGACAGCTGTTTGAAGTATTCGCCCAGTTCATCCAGATCGGGGCCGACAATGCCGGTAGTTCTCTTGACGCCGGCCATTCCTTCCTCAAAGTCAGCGAAGGATTTGATGCAGTCCCCGAGGGCCTGCTTGAGATTGTTCCCGAAGTCTATGATTTCTCTGGACGCCATGATGGAGGCCATCGTCTTGACCTCATCTGATGCCTCATGAACTTCGTTCCCAAATTCGTCAATGGAATGAGCACATCCGTCCGCGGACTTTGATGCCTCATCCATGTATTTGTCATTCTTCTGGATCTCTGCATCCAGGTCATTCAGCTTGATCTGTGCATTGTTCAGCTGAACCTGCCAGTCATTGGTACCTCGCTGTGCGGCAGCGAGTTTTGCCTCTACGCCGTCCATCTCTTTCTGGAGCTTGGCATTTTCGGCGTTCAGCTTTTCTTCTTCCTTGGTGGTGTCGCCGGTGGTTTTCTTGAGCGCATCAAGGGCTTTGTTGTTGGCCTCGATTTTCTTGGAGAGGTCTTCCTTCTGCTTTGCGTATTCCTGTTCTGCCTTTCGGGCGTTTTCCAGGGCGCTTTTCAGCTCATCGACCTTTTTCTTCTGCGCCTCATAGACCTTCCGCAGCGCTTCACTCTTGGCAGAAAGCGCCTGCATGGTGTTGGCGTTGGTCTGGTACTGTGACTGGGTGAGCTTCAGTGAAGATTGCAGAGATTTCAGTTCCGAATTGATATTCTTCAGTGCTGCACGGTATTCGGACTCACCGCTGATCGCAAGCTTTGTCGATATGTTACGGGTTGCCAATGCTTTTCCCTCCCACTACGGCACTGAATTTCTCAATCTACGTCCTCATTGCCGTGATGAGGCAAGCTGTTCATATACAACTGCACCATGTCATGAAACAGGCCGGGGTGCATCCGGTAAAACTCATTCCGGTTCAGGTGCAGCTTGGTCAGTGCAACATAGTTGTACTGCGCTCTCATTCCCCGGCCTTTTCTTTTTTTGCGTTAAGCTCCTGCAAAACGAGGTCTACTTCCTGCTTTGGATCTTCGACTTCTCGTGTATATCCGATTCTGACTGCCTCAAGAACAGCGTTCTTGTATATGGCATACATACCGGGGGATCTGATCTGGATATCCTCATCCGTAAGAATCTCTTCCTGATCATATCCCTCCTGTCTGCGGACCAGCTCCGCATCGTTCGCCATCCGCAGCAGAAACCAGCGGATGGCGTTTAGGCTTTCCTTGCTTTCTTTCTCAATGATATCGAAAGCGTCTGACATGGAGCCGTACTTCTCAGCAGCGTCAAACATGACATCAATGCTGAAGTTCAGCGGTCTCAGCTTCCCCTTGATTGGGGTGTAGTACATCTTATCCATCGGGTAACTCCTTTATTTGTGTTCTGGTGCCGTTGCAATTGCCCATATGCAAAGAAATGGCGTGGAACATGTGTTTACATGCCCCACGCCTTGTGAGTCAATATGGGGCTGCAGTCGTCTTCACGAGACCGAAATCAGGACTTCGTGACCTTGACGGTGTAGGTCCGCGTCTCGGTGCCGTTTGTGACGGCAATCGACAGGGTGTTTTCACCGGCGTTCCATGCAGCAGCGCCGCCGTTAGTAACCGGAGTGCTGTCCACAGTGATTGCCACGTTTGCTTCGCTGTCAGCCGCAATAGCGGTTACAGTGTCAGACGAGGCACTCGTTGCTGCAGTGTACTCAGTGACATCGGCATTGAAAGCCGGAGTCAGCGGAAGTGTTCCGACCGTCAGGGCGGAAAGCTTGGCATTGGCCACGTCGCTGCTCTCGGCGTCGATGCCGCACTGCTCGAAGAGGTATGCCTTTGCAACCGCTTCATCGTCAAACTCCTTGGTGCGCCTCCAGTCACCCTTGTCATCCGCAAAGACGGTAAACGTGGTCTGGGCTGTCTGGAAAGTGATAGAGCTTCCACGGGTCTGGCCGTTGTCGTTTCCGAGCGCGGCCTTTGCTCTCGGGTAGATATATACCCTGTATTTCTTGGCTCCGCGCACCATGAGCACTTTCATGTACCCGAGTACGCCTTCTGGTGCAGTGTCGTTCTTGTTGTAGACAACAAGGCCGTTCGTGACCTTGCAGCCGTAGAGGGCGCCCGCAGTCGTGTCGGCCATGTTGTCGGTCTCCATCGCGACGGAGCCGGACGCAAACTCGGACAGCTGCTCTGCAAGCCCGTCATCCGCATAGAGCTCTCCGGAGGCGAGAGTCACGGTGAGGTTGGCAACGACGGCTTTGCCGAGCACCAGGCCTTTGTTCGAGCCGTTCTTCTTGAAGCAGGGGTATCTAAGACCGAATTCAGCCATAGTTGATTAGTCTCCCTTCATAGATTGATAGATTTCAGCCACTTGTCATAGACTCTGGCCTCAGCCTCGGTCGTGGCATCTGCGCTTTTTTCATTCGCATCACGCATCCACTGCAGATGCTTGGTGTTACCATGACCGCCGAACTCCTGGACAAATCCGACTTCGGCGTTTCGTGCCGTTCCAGTACCGCCCTTTCTGGCATGATAGGTGTGATGCGTTCCGTCGGGGTAGATCAGCGCGTATCTGCCCCTGGTCCCGTTGACCATTTTGACGCGTGGGCTTCCGATCAAATGCCCGGTATGTTGCCCCATCTTTGAAATAGCCTGCACATGTGCATCTCGGACGACTTCTGCGCCTGCAGCAAGCATTTCCCTTACGGTATCATCCGGGAGTCTTGCGAATTCCTCCATATCCAGGCAGAACCCGTCAATGTCATTGCATTGGAAAGTGGCCATTACAGATCAACTCCTGACACATATTCCGTCTCAAGGACGATATGTCTTCCGGCGTTATCACTGGCGTTTTGCGTCTCAGGCCATAAACAACCGGCATCATGCAAGGCTTTCTTGGCCTGCTTGATGATGCCGGAAGTGCTGCTTGCCAGTGGTGCATAAAGATGTACCTGCACCAGGTACCGCTCAGCATTCGGATCATCATCCGCATAGTCCGCTCCGAACGAAGAATAGTTGAAAACGAAATAGGTTCCCGTTTCCTCGGTGTTGTCGTTGTTCTGCTCTTTGACAGAATTCCAGACCGGGGCGATGCTTTCCAGTGCGGAGACAATGAGCGTGTCTACAGTTTGTGCCATATACAGTCTCCTTATCTTGCGCCGGATTTCCTTTGAACCTTGATTTCCAGCCAGTTGCAGCGTTCTTCCACGTTGTCAATGCTGATGATCTCATACGGCTTCGGGTCAGTACCCTTGTATACCAGAAGTGTCGGATCAAGAAGCTTTCTGGAGAACCGTGTCGTAATTGTCGCCGGTTCTCTGATCTCAAGCTGCATGGTCTGGAACACTTCATAGCCATGGGCATTGACCCATTTGCACATGCAGGGGACGTTCTCCCCAAACACATTTACCTCTGTGTCATGAAAGAATCCCTCTGAATCGCGGGATCTCTCATTTTTCTTGAAGTAAACCTTGGTCCTGAGTTCCCCTGGTGTTGCAGCTTTGCTCACGCACCGTCACCGCCCTCCTGAGAATCATCTTCTCCGGACGGATCGGAAGAAGAGCCTTCTGAGGATTCTTCTTCCGGATCTTCCGTGGCATGTCGCAGCTGCAGCACGAATGCGTCTTTCATCTTCTGCATGGTCTCCCGCTGCGTGGCCTGGTATGAACCGGAGACTTGGAGTCCCCGGTTATCATAGTACCATCCGACGAGAGAGCAAATGAAAAGATCATACTGTGCATTGTGCTTGAAGTCGGGAATCCCGGCAGACCGGGCTTCGGACTTTGCAGCGTCAAGCCACATCTGGAGACTGGCGGTAGTGGTGTCCGGAGAGCAGTTGAGGTAATTTCTCAGGTCCCATACAGTTACCATCCCGCCACCTCCAATCAGGACTTGGTGACGATAACAGTATAGGTCTTGGTAGCGGACCCCTTCGTCACTTTGACCGTGAGCGTGTTCACACCAGCCGCCCAGGTTGCGGAACTGCCGTTTTCGATCTCCGTTTCACCGTTCAGAATCTGAATGGTGGCGTCGGGATCCTCGGCAACCGCCGTGACCTTATTGGTGGCATTTGACGTGGACACTGCATAGGCCGTCACCCCGGAATCAAACGCCGGGGTGAGGCTCAATGCTCCGATCGTCAGAGACGACAGGCCCGCGATCATTCCCCCACTTTCGCCAGGCGGAATGCGCTCTTCAGACGGATCTGGTGATCGCCCCAGGCGGTCAGGACGAAGTAGTACTCGCCCTTCTTGGCGTCCTTATCGGTCTCGTAGACGGTTCCGATATCGTAGTTCTGCTTGGAGTAGCGGAAGTCTCCGATAACCGGCGTCACCGCGCGGTCGTTGAAGGTGACAGGAATGCCGATAACATCCTCGGGCTTCTTGCCCCAGAGGGTGGAATTCTGGTTTGCCAGAACGCGGATGGCAGCGTAGTAGTCCTGCTTACGCATGACGCATCTGGCATTCGCAGCAAAGGCCTCCGGAAGATCGGCCCACGCATTGATGATGGCTGCGATCAGATCGGTTCCGGTGACGGTCTTGATCGCCGTCACGCCCTCGTCGGCCTGATAGAAGGACATGTGCTTGTGAGCTGCATCATAGGCACCGGAGCCGGATGCAGGGGCAAATGCACGCATTTTCTCCTTGATGGCAAGGCCGGAGCGAAGGGCTGCATCGACAGCGCCGACAAGGTCGGTGTCAGTGCCGTGCAGGACGGTATCCTTGACAGTGGCAACGATCTTGGTCTTGAAACGACCATACGCCACGGTGTCACCCTCCATCTCGATCTCTCTGGCGGTTTCCTGGTCGGTGACGTCAGCGAGGTCCTCATCGTCGATGCTGAACATCAGCTTCGGCTCTTCCAGACCGCTGATATTGCTGACGGGCTCGATCTCACGCAGGGAGTTCTCCTCCACAGGCTCGGTCAGGAGCTCGTTGCTCACGTTCTTCGGGAGCAGGTTCTCGCCGCGGCCGAGGTCAGCAGTTTCAGCAGGAATGCCCCCCAGACCTTCATATGCTTTCTTGACGTCGCCTCCGGTGAGAGCTGCGCGATAGAACGCAGCTTTTGCCTTGATGCGGACGTCCTTCTCGGACATGCCGTTGCCGCTGCCCTTCTGCATGGCCAGAGCGGTGCGCTGCCGCTCTTCTTCCTCATCGTGGGACTTCTGCAGCAGGTTGATGCGCTTGGTCAGTTCATCGACCTTGTTCTGCTTCTCTTCGATCTCCTCCATCTTGGTGGTGGGATCTGCAGCCTTTTCGGCGATCCAGTCGGCAAGGCCCTTGCGCTCAGTTTCAAGCGCGAACAGTTTTTCTTTCATTTCAAAGAGGGTCATGATTAATTCTCCTTTTCATAAAGTTTTAGGATCTTCTCGTTTTCCGCGAGGATGCGTTTCCGCTTCTCGCGCTCTTCCTGGCTCTGCTTTGCTACGAGCAGATGCTTGATGACGGCATCGAGGGCTTCTTCGTTCTGGGCGAGTTCTTCAGGGCTGACGGCCATGATCATCTTGAAGAGGCTCGTGTCAGGCTCGAATCCCTTTACCGTGCCGGCACCGCGCTGGGACGGGACTGCGACAAAAGAGAATTCATAAGCGTCCGCTGGATCTTCCATCATGCCGACGCAGGTTTTGCCCTCATAGTCCTTGCCCTTGATATGCTCGTTCTTGCATTTCGTGGGTTCCCACCATGAGCGCTTCATCTGTTCGCCGCAGATGGAGCAGGCCAGCTTTCGGATGCTGAATCCTACTGAAACTTCCTTAACGATCCCGCCCTCGATATCGGTGATAAGGGCCTTGTTCTCCTCAGTCCGCAGCATGTAGGCGCTGCCGAGAAGCTGTACCAGCTGTTCGCCGGTGCTGGTCTTCTCCGCGGTCTTCTGTAGCTCCACGCGGTAGAGTCTCGCGACCTGGCTTCTGGTGTCCCATGAGTGGTTCTTGATTCCCGTCTTTCCAACGAACATCTTGGAAAGAGCTTCAAGAGACTTCACGGAGAACTGTTCCATGTCTCTGTCTACCTCGTTGTCGCAGAGGACAAGAGAAAAGCACATTACATCTTCAGGTTTCAGTTCCTTCAATGCATACTGATTGATGAGTCCAATATCCTTTACCGGATCGGCTTTGTGGATGTTGAAAGCTTTCAGTTTTTCTATCGGTTCCATAGATTTCCTCCTTTCTCGCAGAATGGTTTCCACACAGGGACTATAAAAAACCGTCGACTATTCGTCAGCGGGTGTGGACTGTTTCGCTTTCTCGATGTCCTTTTTCAGGGCTTCGATACGCTTGCTTTCCGGAAGCAGCCGGTAGAGCGTCGGGTTTGGGATTCCCAGACTCTTTGCCTCCAGAATCAGAGCTTCCATCTCCTCCATCTGGCTTTTCCTCCTTCTGATTGAGTGCAGCCATGAGCACTTTAGGCTTGTCTTTCACCGTGTAATCCAGCGTGGCCAGATCCTGAGACACCAGTGCGTGCTTGCCAATTCCATCAGGCAGTGCAGGCATATTCCGGACATACCTGATCTCGTCCGGTGTCATCCAGCCGGAGCGCACGGCCTTGTAATGAACCTCGGCCTGCGTGGCAGCGTCCGCTCTCAGAATGGAGTCCATGTCGAACTTGAAGTGAAAACCATTCTTTCGCTGAGCTCTGGTGAGAAGCTTCCTGTTCAGCTCGTGCTCATATGCTGTGACGATCGGGAGCATCGTCAGCATTAGAAATTCAAGCATCTGCTGCTCCTGGGAGCTGAAAGATGTGTCTGAGTAGTCGCCAAGAAGGTGCGGAGGCAGGTTATAGACCATTGCGACCTTGCTTCTGGTGATCTTTTCAACCTCAAATAATTTGGAATCGACAGGAGATAGGTTCAGCGTCTTGGCTGTCACACCGGATTCTAAAAGGAGAATGTTGCCGGAGGTCTCACGGTATGTCGCCATGAAGTCCTCGACGACAGCCGCCTTCTGATCTTGCCCGAGGTTTGCCGGAGCTTCGAGAACAATAGCGGAATTGACGCCCTGTTCGAGCTGCTTTGAGTTGAATTCCTGGATGTTATCCGAGTATTTCAGCGTATCAAACAGCACAGAAACAGGGGAAATGCCACCTATTCCGTTCGTTGAGAGGAACGGAACGTGAATCATGTAGTAATCATGAATCTGAAATTCCTGTCCTTCATCCGGCTGTACCCTCCACCAAAGCTCCCCGGATGATCTGTCGATCAGAGGGCGAACTTTTGTTGGATCCAGTATTTCCAAATGTGGGAGAGTGTCGCCGGGTGCAAACACCTTCAGTGCATAGCAGTCACCGGCTGTACTGCGGCATGCCTCCATCGTCTTAAAAAACTGTGCAGATGTCATCTGGAAGTTCGGATTAGCCGAAATAAGGTCATTCAGGTCGTTATAGACCGGTTTTGAGCCTTTATACAGCTGCACAGGCATAGCGGAAATGGCATTGGAGATCCGAGAAACGGCGGCAAAGATCAGCTCGCTGTTCCGGAGCGTGTAGTCACCACGGAGCCAGTGCGGTATCCATGTGCTGGACGGCCTGCCGATGATTTGAACATCTCGGCTGTTCAGATATTTTGTGATGATCCGTTGTCTCCGGCGATCCCGGAAAAAAGTGAAAATGCTCATGCTTCACCTCTCCAATTTGATGACGGTTGTGAGCTTCTTATCCGGTGGAATATGAAGCGGATGCTTCCTGAGATACTCTGTATGAGCGTCCAAAAAGGCCGCAAAACCGTCTATTTTTCTGTAAATTGACTGTCTCGTAGGCAAATATGTGCCGTTTACAGACCTTTTTGTGAGTTTGACGTTGCCCAAATACCAATTGAACATAGGATTGTTATTATGAATGATCTTCCCGTCGAGAAAACGTTCCTTCAAATCGTCCAGCGGTCCGGTGAGTGTGATCTCGCCTTGCCGAACATCGTTCAGGATGAATCCCATCTGCTGCATAGTCTGGATCATCATGAATGCCTTTGCTGGGTCATAGCCGATTGTCTCGATCCGGTACTTCTCGCGCTGCTCCAAAAACCATTTCACGACGAGGTTGTAGTCTACATATTCGCCATTACAGACGGTCAGCCAGCCATTTTCAATGAGAAATTCCCAGTCCAGCTTCTCTGCATCGGCCTTTCTCTTCTTCTCCGTGGTCCACGAGTGTTCCAGAAGGAAGAAGCCATTATCACCGAGCGGGAATTCCAGACACGCTGCGGTAAAGTCTTCAGTGGATGAAAGGTCGAACCCGCCATAGCAAAGCCGCCCGATCAGGTCTTTCTCCGGGAACGTCCGATTATTTTTCCGTATGGTCTTCACATCAAGAAACGACAGCTCATCGACCGCGGTAAACACGTTCAGCTGCTTATTGATGAAGTTCGACCGCTCTGCCGGAATGGTCTTCACTCGCTCCCATTCATCTTTCAGGTCTTCGATATCGAGGAGCTTGCCCAAAGACGGGTTTGCCTTTATCCAGCATTCCGGATTATCCGGATCGTCATCTTCGTCGATCTCGTCAATGTAGACAAACATGCGGTCTGCCGCACGTTTGGAAATAGCAGCGTCCCCGGCCAAAATCTGACTGCCGAGGACGTAAAAATCCATCAGTGGGCCGTCTATGACGGTGCCCAGGGTGGTGATATAGATGATCATGGGCTGCTTGCGCTTCTTGGTCTTGCCCTTGATGACGTTGATCAGTTTGTAATCTCGGAATTCGTGGATCTCATCGAAGACAGCCATGTGGACATTACGGCCGTCGAGGTTTCTGCTGTCGGATGCGAGCGGCTCAAATTTGGAATTGTGGAAGTAGACACCACCCTGAGTCACCTGAACGTGCTTTAGGAGTGCCGGAGATCCCGAAATCTGCGCTGCGCACTCACCAAAAACGATTCTTGCCTGCTCCCTGGCGTTCGACAGAGCATAGATTTCAGCACCGCGCTCCTTGTCGGCGATCAGGCCGTAGGCCGCGTTACCGGCAATCATGGTAGACTTGCCATTGCCCTGACCTACGATGATTAGCGATTCACGGAAACGGCGATACCCTGTCTTCCGGGAGATCCATCCGTACATATTCGATTCCACAAAATGCTGCCATGGGAGGAGTTCTGTCTTCGAGTATGCGCCTTTGGTCGGGATCAGGAACCGCTCTATGAACTCAATCGGCTGATTTGCACGGCTCAGATCGTATGCCCAAGGGTAGTTTGGATCCGAATAGGACTGTTCCAGTTCATCAATGAACCGCTGGCAGGCCTGTATGCGCTTCTTTCCGGAGACGATCTTTCCCGATGTCACGTCCACCGCATACCGGAACGCCAGCGATGACCTCACGGTACTCGGTATCACGGTGAGACTCACCTCCCGGACAGGAACAGTTCAAGCTCGTCCTTTTCGGAATCACCTTCCAAAGGATCCTGCACGAAGCGAATCAGCAGTTTCCCGGTGTCATTGGCCTGTGCGCTCACAGAGACGTAATCCTTAATCGCTGGATTAGAGACCTTGTTCTCGTCACCTTTGACATTCACCTTCGTCACGAGCACTCCGTTATCGTCAATAGCCTTTTTCAGCTTTTTCAGGAGGGAAATCTGCTCAATGTATCGGGTGAAGGTTGTCTCAAAGAAGAGTGCCTGTTCGTCACTCTTATCCCGGACACGCTCCAGGATTGCTTTCGCCCTGTCGTTTATGCTGAGATTCTGGGAGGAACCGTCTGAGTCAGATAGCCCGAGGAGGTAGTCAGATGGGACATCAAGCTTTTCCGCTATGTCAACAACAGTTTTCAATCCAGGTTCACGTGTGCCAGACTCCCATCGGGACACAGTGCTCATGTCTACCGAAAGCATTTCTGCGAGAGCCTGAATCGTCAATCCTGCCTTTTCTCTCGCAGAACGAAGTCTTTCCGTGAATATTCGCCACTCAGGCAAGACACTTGCCACTTCGGCAGTCTGCTCTACAGTAGGCATCTTTTCTTCGATTTGGGCATTTTCTTCAATTTCCACGGCATTTTCTCCTTTCTGTGAGCATTTTTGCTGTGACTCTGGGCTTTTTGGCCCTTGAAAAAAACGTTTCGAAAATGTGGTCGCGGTACGAACTGGCGAGGCCTCGCGGTTACGATGGGGATCGCGTTTAACTCCGAGGGTAGGGGCGTGGTCGGTCGCGGAGATCGAGACGCCGGCAGGGAGCGTCACTGATCCGTCGAATCGAGCTCAGCTCCGTCTGCGATTTTCAAGACTCGCACGCCGGGTACCATGTGTTTATTATGTTGTTGCTTATGCTTCGTGTCTTCGTGACATGACCAGCACAGCGACCGGAGGTTGGACAGCTCGAGGCCGAGCGATGGGTCATCCTCAAGCGGAACGATGTGGTGTACTTCTGTGGCAGGTGTTATTTTTTGGTGGAGCAGGCACTCCTGACAGAGATAGTGATCACGATGGAGCGCCTGCTGCCGTATTCTGCGCCATGCTGTTTTATGGTAGAAGCCCTGTTTTTTGAGAGTCTCTTTCTGAGCTTCTCTTTCGATGGCTGGATGATAACCGCTCCTCATGTCACTGACCGTAGCGGTTCCGCTTCATCGTCTGCTGCCAACCTCGATACAGATCACGAGTCACGAGATTCCGAGCGCAATTGTCTTTATTCGGGCATCCCTTTTTAGCAGCATGACAGACACAGACTGTCTTCCCGTTCTCTATGCGAATGTAGACCGGAATCTTTTCTATGCCTGTCATGATTCTTACCTCACACGTTTTTATAGATCGCGGCCTTGGAGTAACCATTTACGCCATCGGTCATCATGGCCAGAAACTCATCACGGGAGAAGTCAGAGAGACGGAAGATCTCCTCCGGCTTCATGCCAAGCTGCTTTGAGATCTCCGGAACACTCTTGCCTTCATCAATCAGGCGCTTGACAATCGCCTTCATGGGCTCGAGCAGGTGAGTGCCACGAGCACGGTTGTGTGTGATGGTGCCGAAGATGTCATCCGCTTCGTTGTCGTGGTTCACGATCACGACAGGGACTTTCCCGCCGAGCTTCGAGAGAAGCGGCTCACGCCCTGATACCGTCCAGCGGTGGAAACCATCGATGATGGTGTAATCCGGCCGGACCACGATCGGCAGCGTCCACCCGTTGGTGAGGATGGACTGAACCAGGAGCTGGAGATTTTCCTCGCTGACCTTGTTCGGGTTGTAGTCGTTGGCATGCAGTTTTTCCCGATCCACCCACTGAAGGGAAGAGAGTGGGCCAAATACGTTTACCTCAGTCATGTTTTCTCACCACCTTTCTGTGGCGAGGTTTCACGGCTGAAGTCCGCATACTGTTTGTAGACCGTCGTGTACAGCGCTCTGAGCGACCGGAGCTTCGGATCTCCGGCAATGATCGCATCGTGCATGGCTCTGAAGTTGTCGTTGGTCATAACTGCGCTGTTCCGAATATAGAATGCCCGATAGGCGGTGTGGACCTTTTTCATGCTCTGAATCCCGAAGTACTTGTCAGATTCGGTGAAGAGCATCTTCTTACACTCGGCTTTGTAGTCCTTGAGCGGTTCGTCTCCTTCCAGCTCTCTGCGCTTTCTGGTGCTCCGCTTGAACATCTCCGAATCCCAGTAGAGAAGTGTCAGATAGGCGTTCGGCTCTCGCTTCTCAACCTGCTGCCAGAGTGCAGGATCAGTTTCGGCAATGTACCGCAAGCCGGCTATTCCCTCGGATCCGAAGAAATTACAAAGCCGGAGCTGCCGTTTCGACACTCCGACTTCATAAAGATGGATGTATGCGTCCGGGAAGTCCAGGTTGTGATCCTTGATGAAGAGCCACACATCGCTGTCCCGCCAGTCATAGATCGGATACTGGCAGTTGGTGCCGGTTATTGCTCCTTTCCCGAGCGAGATGTTTGCAAGAAGCTTTGCTCGCTGCAGAGATTCAGAGCCGCGTAGACCAACGATCTGGATACCGTCTTTCGTGATCGTCTTGCAGAATTCCTGATAGTTCATCTCTCCCGGATAGTTGAGATATGGGCTTCTGGTAATCGCAAATGGAGGCGGTTTCCTGACCCAGCAGTCCTCTTTTCCTGGCTCCCAGGTGATCCATGACTCCGTGCTCTGCAGATAGTGTAAAATGCTGGACTGACGTACCGGAAGGCAGTACCACCGGAACTCAGCTCCGATGGAGAGAAAGCGTTTCCTCCAACGTGCTGCCATCTGATACATACTGTCGTAGATGGCCTCTTCGTCAATGAAGAGCACGATCAGTTGCTTGGCACTTATCTTTCCGGCCTGAATGAGAGAATAGACCAGATACGCCAGACACAGGCTGTCTTTTCCAGCTGAAAAGGAGAGATATACAGGGACACCATTTGAAAAGGTGTTCAGAATGCGCTGCTGCGCCGCGGTGACGACATCGATCGTCCCCTCGATTCGCTTTACAGCCATATCTTTTCACCACACTTTGGGCAGACGATCAGTCGCCGTTGCAACGCATTTCCAGCCGTTTCCTGAGCATTTTCTGGAAAACCTGCTCCAATATTGCCCTGACCTGGAAAACCGCTTCCCGGCGTTTCCAGCGTCCCAGTTGGGCTAATTGGGGACAAATTTTCAGCAGAAGCTACAAAATCCGCTTCTTCCTGCTGATATCGGTCCGCTGCGCGCTCCATTCCAGCCTTCTGGTCGTCATCGAGAATCCCATATCCTGTCATGAAGTCATCCGCCTCTATCGGCTCAAAGGTGAGCGTTTCCAGCAGATCAGCGTCATAGCCGGGAATGTCGAAGTCCTTCATGGTGCCGAGCTCGGATATGATATCCTCGATGGCCTCCAAATTGTCCACGCCCAGGGAATAGATCTTGTTATCGGCCATCATCATCTTCAGCTTGTCGTGCTCCGACATGCCGGACTTGATGAAGCAGGCCGCTTCGGTATAGCCCAGTGCCTTCATGGCCTCATACAGCCCGTTGCCGATCAGGATTGTGTTCGTCTCATCGATCACGATTGCCTTGGTCTGTCCGAACTTTTGAACGGATCTCTGGTATTCCTCTAACTGCTTGGCCGAGTGTAGCCTGACATTCTTTGGATTGGGCTTCAGGTCGACAATGGGAACCATCGTGATATTCATACGCCCACCTCCTCAAGGAAGTGTCTGGCGCTCGGCAACTTTTCCGCTGCCTTCAGGACAATAGAAGGATCGATCTCATAGACCTCGCGATATCCCTTCATGATATCGTCACTGCAGAATTCACGTTCTGGCCATGCATGTGTTCCCTGGACAAATCCGTCTTTCCACTGATAGATCGGTGGTAGCGAGAGACTGTTGTAATGAATATAGCCAAGCAGTGCCTCGTGCGGCCAGTTCCTGAGGGGAGAGTACCTGACTTCTCCGGTCTGCTTCCGGATAAAACCGTCTGGCCCACAGAAATTGCCATCTATAGTCCTGTGCCCGACAATCAGCATATCGAGATGGTTGTCGAAGAACATCTTCGTGAACGGGCCTCGCTGGCTGATCTGATGCCAGCGCTGTCCGAGTTGTCCCTCGGCGAAGATCAGTCGCTGATGATGATACAGCCAGTCCAGACCATATCCGGTATGCATCATCTGGACACCTGATGGCTTGTGCTCCTGTACCCAGGCAACGAATGCCGGATAATCCAAATCACAGTAGGCAAAATAACCGGTGCTTATCCCGGCCTTTTCACATAGATCGGCAAGAACGATACTGTCTTTCCCTCCGCTGTAGGCATAGGCGGCGTTCTTTCCGGCCACGGTGCGCCAAATCTCTTTCAAGGATGCATCTGCGTAGGATTTGACCTCTGCCAACGAGATCAGCTCCTCGATATGCTCCCATGCATAAATCCAGTCCTCATTTTTACTGGTCTGTTTTCTTCCGAGAACCTGTTTCATGCTGCCACCGCCTTCCGCTTTTCATAAGCGTTCCAGCAGAGCGCAAACAGGATCCCGGCACCGACGAAGTAGATTCTGACCGATGCCATCAGCGTCCACATGCCCATGACGCCAAGCGGTATCAGGATGCTCCATCCGGCGATCAGAGCGGCATTGATCACAAGGCCGACCTTCTTCCCGAAGGCAATGTAGATGCTGTACATGGAGGAAGACAGAGTTGACGTCCCGATGATCGTGATCAGGATCGCCTTGACGATATTCAGTGCCGGAGAGAACTGCGTCCAGGCCAGCGGGAAGACGATGGCCATGTAAATGCCGAAAAAGACGCCGCCCATCGTGAAGGCACGTCTCACATTGACCCGCTGTGTCCCGTCCTCGTTCTTCTCGTTGTAATTCAGGATCTCAAAGAAGTAGGGATAGGTGAAAGGCCCTGGAAGCAAAAGGAAGGCTTTCCAGAGGCCGATTTTCATACTTTCGGCGTCCTGGACCAGAGGAATGTTGTTGAAATGCCCGGCCGAGTGGATAGCCGCGGCGATTGTGACGCCGACTGCCATCAGGTAGACGATGATCCAGCCGAAGCCGTCTGTCAGGACGTTCCGGATCATGCCGAACTTCAGAAGGATCAGCAGGAAGATCACGGCCAGAGCATAGGCCACATACATGCCGAAATCCGCGCCGAGGGATGTGTCCGTGAATACGGTCTGCATGCCGTTCATGGAAAGCCATGCCTGGAAGACGCACATGACGCCACAGATCCATTTCATGATTCTGGATCCGAATACCTCTCTGACCTTTGGAATTTTGAGAGCCACAGCGCCGAATAGAATGCATGCGACCGTGTTTCCAAGCACCCAGATCAGAGACGGGATCACGCCGTAGGTCTGCGTCATGGTCACGCCATTCATCAGGGAGCCGATCCCCGCCCAGGTGGCGGCGATACTCAGTGCATAGTACAGCTGGGGATTGCTCTTGAACTTTTCTTTCAGTGTCATCGTGACACCCTCCTTTGATGTGTCCGCCAGGTGGCGGCGATACTCAAAGGAGCTGCCGTGTGTTCTGGTCTGTCCCTCCTTCCGGAAATGAAAATGGCACCGCAGTGGTGAGCTGCAGTGCCTTGATACGAATTCCGATTGTAGTTCTATCACACAGAGTCTTCTAATTCAAGCGAACGTTTCAACACGTTGTAACACTTTGCGCAACGCTGGAGGACCTGTTATTACGGAGATGAACTGTGCGCATCATTCCAGAACTGTTCTGCCAAAGCTTCACAGACCGATCTGAAGAAGGCTTCATCTGTTAACAAGTGATACAGACCGACACCAGCCAGAAACGCATCTCTGTCTTCTGTGGGAATGTTCTCCATGATGATATCTCTCGTTTTCTCTGTGCCAGAGAGATACGTTTCGCAAATGATCTCGAACCTGCCGAGAGGATGCTGCTCCCGAAGGCTGTCATCCATTGGCGTCCTCCGGATCGTTCCCGAACGGCCAATCTGCTTTCTTGGCTATGTCCCAGGAGGCCAATGGTGTGACCTTGCCGGTGAAATCCTCAATTGCCTCAGATGTCCCGCAACTGTCGCAGATGTAGATCTGTGCCCTCCGGCTGAGTGCGTTCCGTGCCGGATCGCTGTTCATCACCCATCGTCCGCAGCGTGGGCACGGCCAGTGGTATTTCCGCTGCAGAGGGGCAAACCGCTGGATTTTGCGTGTTGCATCGAGCTCTTTGCAGAAGGTCTCATAGCTCATGTGCCCCATTGCCTGCATGGCATCAGAAGCGGCCTGAATCTCTTCCTTCGTCCAATCTCTGCTCATTCTTCATCCTCCTCGTCGGTATCCTCCTCATCGGTCTCGATCGTGATGATCATCCCGTCCCGGTCCAGATCCACGCCGTCAACTTCATAGCCCTCATAGTCGCAGTACATGGCGTCCCGGATCGTTCCGGCAAAGACCTCTTCCTCTGTCCGGGTGTCGTAGATCCGGACGACCTCATAATCATCGTTGAACACGTACAGGAAATCGTAAACTGTCATTTTGCTGTCTCCTTTCTCATTCTACCCACATTCTGGGTGGCAGCGTTTCCGTCAGCTGGTCGAAGTATCTGCTGTCATGGCTCCAGCTCTCCGGATGCTCCTGGGCTTTGTCATAGGCGTCCTCGATCTGCTTCACCGTCTGGAGGATGCTGTGGTTCTCGTCCCGGAGGATGTCCATCGTGGCCTTCAGGTAGTCGTAGCTCTGCCGGAGATCGAGGAAGGCCATCATGGTTCCGAGTGCCTGCCCGATGCTGGCGATCATCTCGGCCTTGGTCTGCCTCATCAGCCTCTTTCCCGCCTCCGAGACGGCCAGCTCTTCCTCATACCGGCACAGGCTGTAGTAATCTTCCTCATATCCGTCGTAGCCCACCAGATCGTAGCGGTTCCCGACCAGGGCCACCGTACAGTCGTCGAAGTCGTCCCGATCGTTCCATTCGTACATGGCCTCGCCGAGCTGATTGCACTTGGCCGACAGTTTGGAGAACCCCATCCGGAACTCCCATGCCTCATCGGCATCCCCGTCGAATGCATCCAGCAGTTCGTCTTCATCCCCTATGAAGTAGGCCACATCGTCGCATGCCTCCTGGATCTCTTCCAGCTCATGCATGATGGCTTCCCATCCCATCGTGGCCAGAGCCGGTCTTTTATACCGCAGCGCCCTGGTCCGCTCCGCCTTCGTCA
This sequence comes from Oscillospiraceae bacterium, assembly GCA_902798545.1. GTDB lineage: Bacteria > Bacillota > Clostridia > Oscillospirales > Oscillospiraceae > Limivicinus. The sequence continues at coordinate 40,876 of CADBWQ010000010.1, read as the reverse complement.
TCTCCATCTCAGAACCCCCTTGCCTGATCGGCGAACGCTGCCGCCATGCCGATTGCCATCTCATCTGCCCATCCGGTGGGAAGCAGCCTCGCAATTGCTTCCCGTATCATCATGACCAACATTCTGTCGAGCTTCATGCTACGCCCTCCCATCCATTGCAAAACTTATTGAGCTCGCTGTTGAACCGCTCTATGTTCTCTGCATCAGTATCGTCCTGGTCCAGGAAGAATCGGAAACTGTCCACTGGGCCCTTCATGCTGTGCTCGAGAGTCCGGACACAGAAGATCGGGATTCTGAATCCCGTGTCGCTCCAGCTTACATCGTCCATCTCGTAACCCTCGGGGAGATAATGTCGAATCCTCTCCTCGGCGATATCCATCAGCTTCATGATCTCTTCCAAGGTTTCCACCTCCTCACCAGTATTCTTCCTCTGCCGGATCGTGTTCCCAGCACTCAGGCGGGACCAGGCTCTGCCCGAACAGGTTGTACCACTGGCCGCATTTGGGGCACTGGCAGGCGCCACAGTACTGATCGTAAAGCTCAACCTCTTCGCCGCAGCTGCAGGTTCCGTGTGCCGGTTCGGTGTAGCGGTTCACAAACCGCATGACCTCGGCGAAGGTCTCAAACTCTTCCGGATGGGCCATGCAGTATTCGTAGTTCCGTTCGGCTTCCTCATACCGGAACGGAAGGACCTTGCCGGTGGCATCACAGGGAAAACAGAATCCCCCGTGATCCTCGCCGTAAAGGAAGCTTAGGTCGTAGCTGACCTCGGTCTTGCGTTCTGCCGGTACATAGTTGTGAAGCATGGTCTGTTCCTCCTTGTCAGTTAGTGAAGTGTCCGTCAGTGGAGTAGTCCCACTCGATGGATCCATCAAAGTAAGTCCGGCAACCATGAGCCTTGAAGTTCCATCCGCTCTTGATGTTGGTCATCCAGGCATCGGTTCCGTTGGCGTCTGTGCAGTGGAAGATCCCACCGCCTGCGTTTCGGTAGGTTGCTCCCTCTTGGGGATAGAACGGGGAGCTCTGCGCAAGCTGCCAGATCTTCTCAATCCGGCCATCCGGGTGATAGATGACTTCTTTCTCTTTGCCGTCGTCCCGGTGCCCGATCACGGAGACTGGCGCACCGTTCTTTTCAGCGTACCCTTTCGCAGCATTGATGGCCTGCTCCATGACAGCGGCCGTTCCGATCTGCTCCCCGTTCTGGGTGAGGACGAAGTGTGTGTATCTCATCAGTAATCCTCCTCCTCTTCTTCGTCACAGTATTCGAACTTGTACGGTCCGTCTTCGCTGTATGCATCTCCGATCCTCGGGATGCTGTTCAGGCCGTCCAGCAGGTTCGGCGTGTCATGGATCAGACAGCAGAGGTCGTACAGGATGTCCTCATACTTGCCTTCGTCGCTCCCGATGTCATAGATCCTGTCGAGGATCTGCTTCGCTCCCGGAAAGTGATTTGCCAGCCAGTTCGCAGACCCGGAGATATTATTTGCCCATCCGGTCATGCCGTACCGGTTTTCGTACACATCGCCGTCGTTGAACCACTTGTAAACCAGCTTGTTCAGTGCGGTTTCCGCCTGGGATGCCATCGTGTCTCCGTCGCCGTAGTCGGGCATGTATTTGCTCTCGAATCTGTTAAAATCGCTCCAGTTGTGTGCCATTATCATTTCCTCCTTATGCATTAAGCAGCTCTCTCAGAACTCTCTGTACTTCCCGGTTGCCCTTGGCGATATCTTCCATATACCGCTTGGAGAGAACAACCTCGTCAAGTCCATTCACCGCAAGGGTGTATGTGTGGGGGCCGTATTTTTTTACGACTTCATACCAGAGCTTCTCGGTTCTGTCGGATATAGCATCGAGTCCTTTTTTCATTGTGAGCCTCCTTGATTTTTCCACCGCCCCATGTTATTATGGGGTTCCCCGGGAGGGGGCGGTGTTTCCCTCCCGGACCCCAGTTTACTGTGAGAGGTTTGCTGGGGATTCTTTTTTAATCGTCTATCGCTTGAATGATTTCTTCGATTGCCTTTACGATTTCGGTGTTGCTTTCGGTTCTCTCGGCGATCATCTTGAGCATCACCAGGTAGGCTTTGAACTGCTTGTTGGTCATCTGATCAACTTCCTTCTTGGTGGTTTCGTTCACCGCTCTTGACCTCCTTTCTGTATATGATTATAAACCTTTTTGGACTATTTGTCAATATATTTTATTGATATTTTCGGATTATTTTTAAAAATTTCTGGTTGACTTTTAATCCGTATCGGTTTATTATTGTCAATGGAGGTGTTGACATGACAGTTTCTGATGCAGTGATGCATGCTCTTCGAGCTTGCGGAAAGAAGCAGGCCGATCTTGTAGACATTCTGAAAGTCAGTTCTCCACAGGCGGCGAACAAGAAGGTCCGGGAATCCAGATGGACAGCCGAAGATCTGATTAAGGTTGCAGAGATGGCCGGTGGGAAGATTCTATTCCAGATGCCTGACGGTGAGACGTTTGAGCTCAAATAGCCCAGAAAAGCAAAAAAGCGCAGACAGCCTATAAAGGTTGCCTGCGCTCTTTTGCTTTGGTCAGACTTTCTTCTTCTCTGGATCTTCTTTGGGGATCCTCACAAGCAGATCGTGGAGATCGCAGTCGAGGGCCTCACAGATTTTATCCAGATCTTCAAGATTCACACGGTCACTGAGCTCATTATACATCTCATTGATCGTTGCGCGTCTGATTCCCGTTACCCGGGAAAGCTTTGCCTGCGTCCATCGCCTCTCACCAAGGCGAGTAGACAATAGAATTCGTATCATATTGTTGGCACGCTCCTTTTGCGCTCGGAATTATACCATAAACAGTATTTTCCCGCTTGAATTTGGACTTTTATTCCTTTTCCCGCACTATTTTCTTGTATATTGTACTATTTGTACGGGATGCGTGCATAGGGTGGTGCTCGTGGGAAGAATGGAAAAGAAGAGGAGCACACCCGTCTTATGGTGCGCTCCTCTTCTGCTGCGTGGAAACAATGATCTCAATGTGATGGTGGAGAGTGGCGGACTCGAACCGTCGACCTTCCGCGTGTGAGGCGGACGCTCTAACCAGCTGAGCTAACCCTCCAAAGCCCGTATACTATACCATATCTTCTCAATGAATTCAAGATCTTTTTTTGTGCCTCTGTGACCCATTTGTAAGGTTGGATCTCCGCTGTAAACGTACTCATCCATCCAAAGCGGATCGAAAAGAGATGTCCTGGGGCCTCGACGAACTCGGTGATGAGCTCCGGCCGGTCCTTCATACTCTCAATGAACCGCTCGATTTTCCTGTGACGGATCATGATCTGGTCGATCTGCTTGATGACGACATCGTGCTTGTGCTCAGTCTCCTTATAACGGCTATCGATAATTACGGTGATGCTTTTAAGGCAGAAAATATCAATTATCAATAATTACAATGATTATGCGCCGGAGGAACAAACCTCCGGCGCATAATCATTCAATATAAGAACGAATCGAAGCATTAAAGCTTATCATTATGATGATACAAGAGGTACGAGTAAATCATCGCCACCAGACTCATCATGGGCAGAACCCTTATCATGCTCCCAGCTCTTCCACCAGCATCCCCGTCAGCGGCAGCACATTGAAACGTGATGTAAACAGCTCGCATTTGCATAAGAAAGCATAGAAAACATGTCGTCCCTGCCCAGAGAGGGATTCATAGTTCCCCTGTCCCTTGGCAAGAATAATGTCTGCATGATCCAGCGCCCGGCGGGATTCTTCCGGCATCATTTCATATACGGTTCCGGCAATCGCCTCTCCGTTGGAGAGGACCTCCGCCACCCGGTCGATCCCTGCATAGAGGGCATCCGGGACAGTCACATCGTTCAGGACTTCTCCACCCCGCACCAGCACCTGAAATGTCAGCTGGGGGAAGCGCCGCTTCAGCTGCTCCAGCAGCAGGCGATCCAGCACGATCTCACCGCAGTTGTCCGCCGCAAGGAGGAAGCGCCTCCCATTCGCACATGCATCCAGAAAACGACGATACACCGTCGCTTCATTTTCCCGGATCTCAGCGCCGTCAAACAACTGCATGAAGGTCTCTTCGTTGACGGAGTCCATCGCGCCAAAATCAATGTAATTTCCAATTCTCGCAAACGCAAGGGCAGTTGCAACCGGATCCTTTGCCGCCTCGATCCTCCCCCGGAGCTTTTCCTCCATGCTCAGTACAAGATCGTTGTAGCGGCGCTTGACTTCTGCGTAGCTGTCCGCTGTGCCGAAGCGCTGTCTGAATACCTGGTCGAACCGGTAAACCATCAGCGGCGATGTGTCATTTTCGCTCCGGTTTTCAATCAGTTTGCGCACTTCCGCCAGATAGTCCTTATCCGGTATTCGCTTGCGCTGTCGGTCGTACAGGCACTTTGCGCAACTCTCCGATATTCTCATGTTGTATTCTTTCACTCATCCTGTCCGGATTCTGTTATCCTCTCCTGGCCCGCAGCTCACGGCATACGGTTACGAAGCTGATTCCTGCAGCAATCGCAAGCGCCACCGCCAGTGTCTTGTGTCCATAGATGGCAGCTCCCTCAAGATCTCCGTTTACAGCACAGTCCATGGCATAATAGAGGGAGCTCCCCGGCACCATCGGCACGACTCCGGTCACTACAAACAGCGTTGCAGGGCACTTTCGCAGATGTGCCATCAGTTCCGCATAAGTCACCGCAAAGATAGACGCGCAGAGATTGGCCAGGAAGAGCTCCGGGATCCGCGCATAGACCCAGAGGTAGATTCCCCAGGCAATCATGCCACCCAGTGCGGCCCAAAGCAGGTGCCTTGTACGGAGGCCGAAAAGGAGGCCAAAGCCGAGGGAGCCGATGAACGCCGTCACCAGCTGAATCATGATTTGTTTCATGTCCACCCCTCCCTTACACCGCGAGTTCTATGATCAGCATGGCCGTCATGAAACCGCCCGCCAGCGCTGCAGCCCAGATCAGGCTCTCCAGCAGCCGCACGGCGCCTGAAATGGTATTGCCGCCCAGGATGTTTCGGATGGAGTTGGTCATGGCGATTCCGGGAATCAGCAGCATGATATCACCAATCAGGATCTTATCCATATGGAGCATCGGCAGCAGCTCACACAGCGCTCCGACGCCGAGTCCCGACAGGAATGAAATAAACAGATTGGAACCCGCCGTACCGATCTGTGTATTTCCGAACTGCTTCTGCAGGAAACAGATCAGAAGCGAAAATGCTGCCGCAGCGAGGCTGTCCCAGATTGTTCCTCCGAAAAAGACTGCGAAACCTCCCGCCGCAAGGATGCTTCCCCAGAGAATGACCTTTTCCGGTTTCTTCCCTGCTGCCACATGCTCCAGCTTTTCCCGCAGCTCTGTCAAAGGGAGTGGAGAAGCACAGCAGGAGCGGCTCAGCTCGTTGAGCTTTTCCAGGCGGTAGAAATCGTTTCCCGCGCTGGAATATATCCGTCGTGTCTCCGTGATGGCGTCCTCATTTCCGAAATCCATGGTCAGGATAATGATGGACGTGATAACAAACGCTTCCATATGCCGGGCTCCATAGGCTTTCCCCATACGGCACATGGTATCTTCCACCCGGCTGATCTCCGCCCCGCAATCGAGCAGCAGTGCTCCCATATCCAGCAGGCAGCGGGCCAGCTCTGTCTGTTTTTCAACTGTAGAAACCATCTCCGATCTCTCCCCGAATCGTAATAGCAGTGGGATTATACCCCAGGCCATCCTGCTTTGTAAAGATGGGAGTGCCGGATCTTTTTCACAGAAGCGATTTACAAATAAATAAAAATCGTTTATGATAGTAATAGATTATACAACACATGACACACAATGCAGCGCGAATCAAGGAAGGAGTTGATCATATGAAGACAGCGGCACTGATTGTAGCCGCCGGAATGAGTTCCCGTATGGGCAATTTCAAGCCCATGCTGAATATCGGCTCTATTTCCATTGCCCAGCGCGTGGTTGCCTCCCTGCAGCAGGCCGGCGTCGACAAGATCGTAATGGTCACCGGGTATAACGCCGTACAGTTGGAACGGCATCTCACCGGTCTCGGGATCGTCTTCCTTCGCAACGAGAATTACGAGCATACGCAGATGTTTGAATCCGCCTGTATCGGACTGAGCTATCTGAAAGACAAGTGTGACCGTCTTCTCTTCACCCCGGTGGACATTCCCCTTTTTACGTCGGCAACCGTGCAGACCTTGCTGGAGAGCAGCGTGCCGCTCGCCTGCCCCGTCTGTGATGGAAAACGCGGTCATCCCATTCTGATCTCTGCCTCTCTGATTGACAGGATTGTGGAAGACAGTGGCAGCGACGGACTTCGAGGCGCCCTGGGGCGCTGTGGAGCTCCGATGCTGGAGATTCCTGTGGAAGATCGGGGCGTACTGCACGATGCCGATACGCCGGAGGATTATAAAGCGCTGCTCAGGTACCATAATGAGCAGTTAATTCGCCCCCTTGTCAGTGTTTCTCTGGTGCGGGAGCTTCCCTTCTTTGATCAGCGGACGGCGATGCTGCTTCGGCTTGTGGATGAGACGGCCTCCGTGCGTACGGCGTGTCAGCGGATGCAGATGTCCTATTCCAGCGGCTGGAATGTGATTCATGCCTTGGAAAGTCAGCTGAATCACCCCCTGGTTCAGCGCAGCCAGGGCGGTGCCAGGGGCGGCGGCAGCACGCTCACGAAGGACGGACTCGCACTTCTGAAGCAATACGACGCATATTCCACTGCGGTACGTGACTTTGCTGCTGAACACTTTGGTGAATATTTTGGAGGCCTTTTCTGATGCGTCAGGTTTACCTGGTCCGGCATGCCATGCCGGATATTCCCGTTGGCGAGCGCTGGTGCGTCGGACGCACGGATCTTCCGCTTGGGACCGTCGGGCGCATGCAGGCTGCCCTGCTCCCCTTTGTTCCGGAACTTCTCGACAAGCCGGTCTTCTGCAGCCATCTCATCCGTGCCATCGACACAGCCCGCCCTCTCTGTCCGTCGCCCATGATCCGGGAAGGACTGGAGGAGCAGGACATGGGCGTCTGGGATGGACTCTCCTTCACAGAGATCAAAACCCGTTTTCCCACGCTCTATGCAGCCCGGGAAAACAATCCACACCTCTGGCCTGAAGGGGCCGAAACAATGGAATCCGTAAGCTTGCGGATGCATGCCGCCATCCTGCACTGTCTGGAGGAGACGGAAGGCGATATCGTTGTCGTCAGCCACAAATCTGCCATTGACAGCATCACCGGCAGCCGTCCGAAACTGCTGCACACATCAATCTCGCGGGTGGCATGGGACGGACAGCAGCTGAACCCTCTGGAGATTGGGAAGATTCCTCATCCGAAACTCACGGAAGAAGTCTGCATGTCCGTGCTGCAGGCTGCAGGAGCGCAGGAGCCTGTGATAGCCCACTGCCGGGCGGTTGCCGAAGAAGCCCTTCGTCTGGCTGATGGGCTTCCGACCGATCAGTCTGCACTGGATCGGAACCTGCTGCTGGCCGCATCGCTGCTGCATGATGTTGCCCGTGCCGAACCGAACCATGCCGTGACGGGAGCCGTATGGATTCGTGCTCTGGGATACCCCGATGTCGCGGATGTTATTGTGCAGCATCACGACTGTGAAAGAATTGCCATTGACGAGGCCTCTGTTCTGTATCTCGCGGACAAACATATCCTGGGTACACAGCGTGTCACGCTGGAGGAGCGCTTCTCCGCCAGTGCGTTGAAGTGCGAAACCGAGGAAGCAAAAACCGCCCATGCACACCGTTATGAAGCTGCCTTGGCTCTTGAAAAACAAATTGTCAGGAGATGATTTTGATGTCAAATCTTTATGCTGAACTCTTGGAGCATCTTGCCCGTATTGAGCCCGTCACCGTCGAGACCGTGATTCACGGTGAGTCGGGCGATCTCGCAACAGGCCTCCGCCGTGAGCTGAACGCCGGTGTTACCCCGGTTATCGACCCGAAGGGACGGAGCTTTGCCCGCGTAACGGCAGAATATGATGGAGACTGTCTCACGGTACGCGAACCTGTGATGCCCCAGGAACGTCTGATCGTCCTCGGCGGGGGACACATTGCTCTGCCGGTCTGTGAGTTTGGAACCAAATGCGGCTTCGCGGTTCATGTGATTGACGACCGCCCGGACTTTGCCAACAGGAGACGTTTCCCGGATGCAAAGGAAGTGATCTGTGACAGCTTTGACAACGGCATACGGAAGCTTGGCATCACGCCCTTCGACTTTGTGATCGTCATAACCCGCGGCCACCGGCATGACGCCGACTGCCTGCGTGCACTGCTTCCCGGCCAGATGCCCGCATATCTCGGCATGATTGGCTCCCGTCGCCGTACAAAAGGGCTTCTCGAGATGTTAGCGGAAGAGGGGTACGATTCCGACCGTCTTTCCCAAATCTGCACCCCCATCGGTCTGGACATCGGCGCCATCACTCCTGCGGAGATTGCAATTTCCATACTCTCCGAGGTCATCGCCTACAAGCGCAAACCCGAGCATGGCGCCCCCGGCCGCAGCTGTGCCGACTCGGACCTTGAGCTCTCCACGCTGGAATATCTGGCGGAGAACCACGATCCGAAAGCCATCGTCACTGTCATTGAGACCAGGGGATCCACGCCCCGCGGGACCGGCGCAAAGATGTCGGTAAGCCCGCTCGGCAAGGTCACCGGTTCCATCGGCGGCGGCTGCAGCGAGGCTGCCGTCATCCAGGATGCGGTCCGCATCATCGGTACCGGCCGTTACCGTCTCTTCGACATCGACCTTACGGGCGAGGTCGCGGAGTCCGACGGCATGGTCTGCGGCGGCACGATGCGTGTCCTCATTGAGGATGGCAGCGAAGCCTGACCGTCTGTCATCAGAAATCCTATTTCACACGCCATCACCCCGGTGCAGATTCTGAGATCCGTACCGGGGTGATACCTGCATGTGCGGTTTTTTCTGCGGATTACTCGTCGACGCCGACCATAACAGAGGTCGCCTTTACGACGGCATAGGCTTCGCCGCCAACCTTAAGGCCGAGCTCCCTGATTGCGTTCATGGAAATGGTGGCGCTCATGACATTGCCGCCGCCGATGTCGATCTTCACGATGCCGTTGACTGCGCCTTCCTGAATGTCAACGATGGTGCCCTTGAACTGATTTCTTGCGCTGAGTTTCATATGTATACTCTCCTTTTATTCATAAAGCAATAAGATGTTTGCCGGGGCGATCCCCAGCATTTCCGGGAACTCCCGGGGGCGTTTTTCCTTGCTGAGTCTCCACCAGACCGGCGGGCAGTCCGGCCTCTGTCCCGCATAGCGGAACTGCAGAATGACCTCGAAGGGTTCCTCCATTTCTTCTACATACACAACCGGAAAGCGGTTCTGCTGGGTCTGGGTGTTGAAATAGTGCGCGCGGATTCCGATTGCGGTGAGTCCCTCCCGGACTTTTTGTGAGGTCTGGAACCGGATTCCCCAGTCAGGCACCTCCACCTCGTGGTCTCCGCTCTTTCTGGCCGTGGCGATGTTCTTACAACCGGTAAGAACTGCCGCAGGGACACTTCCCGGATCTGCGAAAAGATCTTTGGTATCCTTGATGGTAAGAAGCTTTCCCCGATCCATGACAGCGATCCGGCTGCTCATGTTGTAAGCCTCTTCCCTGCTGTGCGTCACCATAAGCACCTCGTGCCCGAAGCGATGCAGCATATCACGCAGTTCGATTTTCAGCGAGTCGCGCAGATGGGCGTCCAGGGCCGAAAACGGCTCGTCCAGCATCAGCATCCGTGGTTCATTGACCATGATCCTGGCGAGGGCTACGCGCTGCTGCTGTCCGCCGGAGAGCTGCGCCGGCCGATGGTTTTCCAGTCCTTCCAGCTGCATCAGCTTCATCATTTCTCCGAGCTTCCGTTCCTTCTCCGCTCGGTTTTTCTCCCGATGCAGGCCGCAAAGGATGTTCTGCCGCACTGTCATATTCGGGAACAGGGCATAGTTCTGGAAAAGATAGCCGACCTGCCGCTTCTGAGGCGGGAGGTTGATGTGCTTTTCGGAGTCATAGAGTACCACGCCGTCCAGCTCGATATGGCCACTGTCCGGCTTTTCGATCCCGGCGATGCACTTGAGCGTGAAGCTCTTGCCGCAGCCGGAAGCACCCAGCAGACAGGTGACGCCGTTTTCCGCCTTGAAGGATACGTCCAAAGTGAACGCGCCCAGCGCTCTGTGGATATCGACGATCAGACTCATGCCTTCACCGCCTTCTTCTGCCTTGCCTCCAGCATGTTTACCGTGAGCAGCACCACCGTGCTGATGGCAAGGTTAATGAGCACCCAGAACATGGCGCCTTTCTCGTCGTTGGTCCGCCAAAGCTGATAGACCGTCGTGGAGATGGTCGCGGTGCGTCCCGGGGTATAACCGATCAGCATGCTGGTGGCGCCGTACTCGCCCAGAGCCCGGGCAAAGGCCAGCACGGTTCCGGCGAGGATGCCCTGCCGGCAGGCGGGCATGCGGATTCGCCAGAAGATATAGGTATTGCTGAGTCCAAGGGTCTGTCCGGAATAGGCCAGGGTCCGGTCAAAGCTCTCAAAAGCGCCTCTCGCCGTCCGATACATCAGCGGGAAGGCCACCACTGAGGCCGCCAGTACGCCGCCGTACCAGGTCATGACGAACTTGATGCCAAACTGCAGAAGGAAGATGCCGAGCGGGCGCTTTACGCCGAAGATGAGCAGCAGGAAATAGCCGCAAACCGTTGGCGGCAGCACCATCGGCAGCGTGAGGAACACATCCAGCACGCCTTTGACAGCCCGCGGCAGTCTGGCGGCATAATAGGCAAAGAATATACCGAGAAAAAACACCAGCACACAACTGATCGCCGCAATGCGCAGGGAATTCCAGAGGGGGTACCAGTCAAACGTCATAGCAATACTCCAAGACAGCGGGCAGGTAAATTCTGCCCGCTGTCTGAATCAATCCGGTATGATCAGGCCGCGGGGGTTGCTTCCGGAGAAGCTTCAGGCGCCGGAGTCGGTTCAGCTTCAGCCTCCACCGTCATGGCGGAGAATCCGACAGACTCAAAGACCTCGGTGGCCTCCGGTCCGGTCAGGTAGTCCAGGAATGCCTGGGCGGCTTCCGGATTCTTGCTGATGTTCAGGACAGCTGCCGGATAGATCACCTGTCCGCACATCTCGGCAGTTGCCGCGTCTACGTTGTCAAGGCCTGCGGAGAAAGCGTCGGTGGCATAGACAACACCGCAGTCGACACTCGCCTCGGAAACCTGGGTGGTGACTTCCTTCACATTGGTGCCGTAGGTAACACTGCCGGCCTTGGCCAGTGCCTCTTCATCCAGGCCATAGTAGGCAAGGATCTTCTGGGTGTACTGTCCGACCGGAACATCGCTGTTGCCCATGGCCAGGAACACATCTCCGGCAGCCAACAGCTCAGCCAGTTGATCAAAGCTTTCAATTCCCTTGGGGTTGCCTTCGGGAACAGCCAGGACGACCTTGTTCTCCAGGAGGTTGAGGCGGCTGCCTTCCAGAACAAAGTCCAGTTTATCCGTGTTCACTTCGGGATCAGCCGTGATGTCCAACTGATTCATCTGCTTCGGAGCTGCGGAGATGAACACATCGCAGTCCGCGCCTTCCTGGATCTGAGTCTTCAGAGTACCGGAAGAGTCAAAGTTGTAGACCAGGGTCACACCGGGGTTTTCAGCCTCATAGAGGTCCTTGATCTGGGTCAGTGTCTCCGTCATCGAGGCAGCGGCAAAGACAATCAGTTCTGTCTTCTCCGCATCGGCGGCGAAGGCACTCGGTACGGCCAGCGCGAACACCATCGTCAGCGCAAGCAGCAGGGAAAGTGCTTTTTTCATGTGGTTTCTCCTTCTTCCCATATTTCAGGGATTTTAATTTATACAAACGGGTATTTCACCGTTCATATACGATGCGCTTGTCCAGCACGCCATTTTGGCGTGTGACCGGGATGTGATTTTTGTTCTGATGTCTTTCTTCAGACGCCTTTTCCAAACCCGCAGTTCGGGAAATGACAGACCTTGCAGTTGAGACAGAGGCCGCCGTGGCCCAGTCCGGCCAGATGTTCTTTCGTCACCGGGGTATCCGTCACCAGATACGGCAGGACCAGGTCGAAGATCGTCCGTTTCGCATACATGACGCAGCCGGGCAGACCGCAGACCGGCCGTCCGTCGTCTGTATAGGCCAGCACGAACATGGCTCCCGGCAGAACCGGTGCGCCGTAGGAGACGATGTTCGCTCCCGTGTTCTTGATGGCAAGCGGCGTCTTGTCATCCGGGTCAACGCTCATTCCGCCGGTGCAGATCACCATTTCGCAGCCTTTCCCCAGCATCTCCCGAATCGCGGCTGTGATCTTCTCATGGTCGTCATTGAGCACCACATGCTCCTGCATCTCACAACCGAACTCCGCCATCTTTGTCTTGATAACCGGAGTGAAGGTGTCTTCAATCCGACCGTAGAAAACTTCATTTCCTGTGGTGACCAGGCCGTACTTCTTCGGCTTTACAGGGACCAGCGTCATAATGGGTCTGTCGCCCGCGGCCTGCTTTGCCGCTTCCATTCGCTCCTTCTTGATCACCAGTGGGATCACACGTGTGCCACAGAGCTTATCGCCCTTCTTAACCATGAAACCGGAAGCCCTTGTTGCAATCATCATATCGCCCAGTGCGTTCACTGCGCGCAGCCGCTCCAGATCCACAAGGAACAGGCCATCCTCTTCGGCTATTAACTCGATCTTGCCCTCTTTCGGCTCTGTGGCTGTCATATTCTCATTCATGCAGATATCCCGCAGAATATAGGCTGCATCATTTTCATGCAGCATGGTCTCATCATTTTCCCAAATATAGACTGTGTCCTTTCCAACGCTCAGCAGCACCGGCACATCCTCCGGCTGAATCACATGTCCTTTGCGGAACACAGCGTCTTTCGTAACACCGCGTATAATCTGCGTAATATCATGACACAGGACCTGGCCTACTGCATCCTCGGTCTTCATCAGTTTCATGGGTATTCCTCCCGTCTTGTTTTCAAAAGCGAATTGTAAATTAAAAAGATTCGTTCTTATTATAAATTAAAAAATAGCAAAAAACAGGTCTTGACAGAAAAATCGGCAGTATGCATAAAAAAAGTGGCTTATTTTATGCATTTTGACGTTTGAAGCCGTTAACCGGATATGCCTTGCGGTTTTCTGTCGTCAACCGTCGGGCAACGGGATACCGTATAACCAGGAAAGTCCAGACAACAGTAAAAGCCGCCCCGCAGGGCGGCTTTTACTCAGCTTTTTCTGTTTTCCGGCTTTACCCAGCAATGCCATTTTGGTGCTTTGGGCATCGGCTCTCCGTTCAGCCAGGCATGAATGACACGACGGTGTGTGTATACGCAGCAGCCGAACAGAAGACAGACGATCAGAAAAAGAACGCTTTTCTTCACAGACAATCCCTCCAATGCATTCTAAGTTATTTGTATTCTACCCCCGCGCAGCTTGAAAATATAGGTCTTAATTGTAAATAACACTGCCGTCCGCCTCCGGCCGAATGATATGTCACCATTGGGAAAACCGGTTACGCGGAAACCGGATTCTCCCTTCTCCTGCCCCATCCTTCTGCAGTTTGAATTGGTGTAGATCGGTTTGGGGCTGTGGATCATTTTCTCTTCCTGCCATGCGTGCCTGTTAACATGCAGTCATGCACAATTTGTCGTTCCGTCTGTGGCAGGCTCTTTTTCAGCGTGCTTTTCTATCCACAGCTCATAGACGTTCTGAATTTCGGTTCCCTTCAGATAAACAAGCACATTGTACGGCTTCGCCTCAGGGTAAAGCACTGTAGCTTTGCATAGGATGCAATAGGTATTATCCTGTGCACCAAGGACGGCGACAGGTGTATAATTCACACCCACGAGATTTTCCATCGCTTCATCGAAACTATTCTGAATCTCTTCTGTAACCTCAGTTGATATTGACATATCCCACTCTTCTGCAAATGCCGGGGCAGAGCTCGAAAGGATGATGAGCAACAGAATACAAACAGCTAGTTTTTTCATTTGAGTGTCCCTCCTGTTAATGGTTTAAAAGGATGATGATTACATCAGTTTCTCATCGTAAACAGCCCTCGCGCCTCCGATATATCGTGCTCGGCGTCGGGCACATACAATTGCCGCTTCGCCGATCTTTCTCAGCGATATTCTGAGCGGCACGACAGTCGGATGGATATGCATCCCGATCAGTGTCCCGCCGATATCAATTCCTGCGACAGCCTGCATATGAATGCTTTCCGTCACTACCGGAGCCTTCATTCTCCTGTAGCAGACGGTTGCAAAGGCTCCGCCTGCATGATTGGGTTGTGGAATCGCATTCACCTGCTCGAATCCGTACTTCTCCAGCGCGGCCTCTTCAATTACGAGGGCACGATTCAGATGCTCACAGCACTGTCCTGCCAGGTATATGCGTCGTTCCTCCAGGACGGAAGAGATACCGTCATAGATTGCTCCTGCCACATCAACATTGGTTGTTGTTCCTATCCGGTTACCAAGAACTTCGCTCGAAGAACAGCCAACCACAAAAATCTGTCCCGGTTTAATTCCGGAAGCTTCACAAACCTCGGCTGCGGCAGTCCGGCTCTGTTCTTTTATTTGGTCTAAATCAAGCATCGTATATTCCCTCCCTTAATTGCTTATTTGCACATCCGGTTTCTCAGCGTCGTCCGATTGCGCATCCGTGCGAGAAATACGGTTCTTCTGATAAGGGTCCTGGTTTTCCCCATGCCGTCAGGGCTTACCCGGATCCCCTCCAGCCCGCACACCCTGAGGTTGGCCATAGCGTCTGGCATGGAGATCCGGTCATGTTCCGCACCGAATTGGATATTCTCCTGAATGCTGCGATCGACGTGTTTATGTTTACTTGATCCCCTGCTGCCTGCACCAGGTATCCATCACAAACTTCACAGGGAGGAATTTTACCAGTCGGACCTGTCTGCGCACCGGATGACCGAGGATCGAGACGATCTTTCCCTTTCTGAGGTCCTTCATGGCCTGCTCTGCCACCTCCTGCGGTTCATACCAGATGTCCACATATTTCACATATTCATCATGGTGGGCGACCTGCTGAAACTCGGTTCTTATCCACCCCGGGCACACGCACATCACGCGGATTCCCTTGGGCTTCAGTTCGCGCCACAGCGCACGGGAGAAGTTCAGAACATAGCTCTTGCTGGCTCCGTACACGGTCTGATACGGGACCGGTTGCCAGGCAGAATTTGAACCCATGTTAATGATACTGTCACCGTGTTTCATATACGGAATGCTTATATGGCACATTCCTGTCAATGCCAGTGAATTCACTGTTACACTGGAAAGCTGCTTCTCCAGATCTTTCTCTGCAAAGGGACCGAACACACCAAATCCCGCGGCATTAACCAAAATGCCGATCTCCGGCTTTTCGCGCTCCAGCACAGCCTGGTATCTCTCCATGGACTGAAGATCTGACAGATCCAGCGGGATCGGCCGAATCGGTGTACGACACATCTCCTTCAGCGCTTCCAGCCGATCAGTGCGGCGCGCGATGACCCAGATCTCATCCAGCTGTTCCTGCCGGTCGATGGCAAGGACAAACTCTCTTCCGATTCCGGCGGAGGCTCCGGTTATTACTGCAATTCTCATGCGCTCTCCTCTCAGTTTACCCATGTTCTCTGATTTCCGCTTCTTTCCTGCAGGTTATTATATCAGACTCTTTTTTCTGTCACAAGGGAAACCGTTATAAAAAAAGGCGGCATCAAAGAATCTGCCACTCTGAAAAGCAGCTCTTCTTTGATGCCACTTCGTATTCAATTCGTCTGTTCATCTGTTTTCAGTTATCTTCGTCCCTCGTAAGCAGTTCAATAGGCCCTTCTCCGAACAGTTCCGCCATCAGTTCATAGGTCAGGCGCTGGTTCTGCAAGATTCTCGTCATGATCTCTTCCACAGGATTCAGCCTCCTCTTCTCCGATCAATCTTGGAATCTTCCTTTTTTGGACTTATTTCTTTATCCAGCCTTCACTCTGCAGTCATAAAGTGGGTTTATGGCTTCTTTCACATCTTATTATCGGCTGGGCCCTGATCATAATCCGTTTTTTGTGTATTTGCAACAAAAAATAAGCTACAGAAATAAAGGAAATTAGCTAAAATTGGAAACAAAACAAAAACTATCTTTTGTGAGGCTCCAAGATATTGAAAAAAACAGTCAGGCCGACGAATCCACATACAAGATGTTGCGTTCCTCGGCCTGATGGTCTTAAGTATTTTTTAAGATATGATATCAGTATTTCTGATCCTGTACCCGGGCACAACGGAGACCCGGTCTTCCTGTTTCTACCTGAGTTCTCCCAGCATTGCGCCGCCGATGATCAGAACTGCGCCGACAAGCTGTACCGGCGTCAGGACCTCATGCAGAAGAACCGCTGAGAACAGCAGCGCCGACACCGGATCGATATAACTGATCAACGCAACCGACTGCCCCGGGAGCTTCTGGAGTCCGGAGAAGTAAAGCAGATATGCAAGGCCTGTATTCACCAGTCCGATCACCGCGATATACGGGAGGTCCGCAGCCACAGGATGAGGAAGGCCGGCTGTGAGCAGCAGATAGATCAGGACCACCACGAAAGCGACATCCAGCTCAATTCCCGCCGTCTGCAGTCCGGGCGTGCGGACAATACGCTTGTTGAAGACGATCAGTGATGCATAAAACAGCGCTGAGGCCGCCGCTGTCAGGAGACCGACTGAATTCATCCCGCTCAGCGCAATGCTCCCGCTGATGCACACGAGTCCGCCAGCCACAACAATCACCGCGCCCAACTTCCATGCCGTGAGTTTCTCATGCAGCAGCAGCGGAGAAAACAACAGCACCAGCATCGGTCCTGCGTAATAGATCAGCGTGGCAAGACTGACATTCAGAAGGCGGTATGCTTCGAACAGGGCTACCCAGTTCAATCCAAGTGCCATTCCGCCCAGGATCAGTGTTTTCCATTCGGCGCGTATCGCCTCCCGGTCAAAACCGCCGCGCAGAAAAACCAGCACTGTCAGCAGGGTTCCACCAATCAAGGTGCGCAGGAGCACGATCTGGCTGCTCTGGATTGATATATGCGCCACCAGATAGCCGTTGGTACCGAAAATCAGCATTGCCAGGACATAGATGCCGTAGAATATCCCGATCCGCTCTGTCCTGTCATTTGTTTTGCTGTGCGTGTTCATCTTTATGACTTCCCCGTATTCCTCATAGATCGCATATATCAGTTGAAGCTCCCGGTTTCCCATCCGGCTATACTATATCATACGGGTCTGAACATAACAAGCAGATTTGATCATTATGGCCGTTCTGTTCGTTAAAAATAATGAACCTTGTTCCAGTCGGCCTCATCCGGAGAATGGGGGCTGGGTTTCTGTTCCGGTATTCCCAGTGCAAGAACTCCCACAATTCGATACTTTGCAGAGATGTGAAGGATTCCACGCACATTTTCTTCGGCGTCTTTTCCGTCCGCGGATGAGCGCAAATGCATCTGGCACCAGCAGCTGCCCACGCCCTGTTCCTCTGCCTCCAGCATCATAAACGAAAGTGCAATCGAACAATCCTCGATCCATGTATCTGCTTTCTCACCGTCTCCGAGCACGGCAATTGCCATGTTGCATTCAGACAGCATCGCTGCTCCCATCGCCTTTGCCTCTGAAAGCGATTTCAATATCCCCCTGTTGCGAATCACATAGAATTCACACGGCTTTCTGTTCTGACTGGACGGAGCCATAAGTCCAGCCTGGAGGATCTTTCTCAGTTTATCTTCCGGGATCTCGTCATTCTTATATTTTCTGATGCTGCGCCTGTTCAGGATGATTTCTGTCAGTTTCATTGATGCCACGCTCCCATATGTGATTACCAGTTTTTTCGTCCTGCAGAGCTGTATTGCTTCTCTATCCCGTTGGAATCCGTTTCATATTTCGCAGTATAGCAGATATGCGTTATCTATTCAACCGACGTATTCCCGCCGGTGTAAAATGCGGTAACTTCATCACCATTATTGTAAAATGCTCCGCTCCACGTTATAATCTCTCCTGGCAGGCAGAATCAAAAAATCGAAAAAGTTTGTAACGAAATCCTTCTTCAGCAGTCTAATTGTCGGATTTGAGAAAAGGAGGTGAGACTGTGGCACAAAACAGCAGCAGTGAAAAACTGTATGAGTCCTATTACATGCGTGTTTTTTCCTATGCGATGACGCTGACCGGAGATCGGATGGAAGCAGAAGAGATTACACAGGAGACCATGTTCCGCGCCATTTCCCATCGGAACAGCTTCCGCGGAGATTCAGACGAAGTGACCTGGCTCTGTGCGATTGCGAAGAACTTTTTTCTGGATGAACAGAAGCGCCGCAGCAGGCATACTCCCTTTCCCGCGGAGATGCCCGAAACCGGCACGGGGATGGAGCAGGAACTGTCCGATCGGGACAGCTCATTTCGAATCCATATGGCGCTGCATGCACTGGAAGAACCATATCGAGAAGTCTTCGAGCTGCGTGTATTCGGCGAACTCAGCTTCCGGGAGATAGGAACAATTTTCGCGAAGACGGAAAACTGGGCCCGTGTCACATATCACCGTGCCAGGCTCAAATTACAGGAAAGGATGGAGAACAAATGAAATACGAATGTGATGTGATTCGAGATCTGCTTCCGCTGTACGCCGACAGGGCCTGCAGTGAAAAAAGCCGCGACATGGTGGAAGAACACCTGCAGGAATGCCAGGACTGTCGGAATATGGTCAGCATGCTGCTGGATACCAGAATCGAGAACGAACTGCAGACGGAGAGGGAATCCGTCCTCGCTTACGGTGCCCGTCAGTTCAGGCGGCGTTCGGCGATTGTCGGCTCTGCGGTATCCGGTTCCTTGACGATTCCAATTCTGATCTGCCTTGCTGCAGGCCTTTTTGTCCGTCCCTCGCTGAGCTGGATTTCCGTGGTCATGGCAGGGCTTTGTGTTTTCGCTTCTCTGGTCGTTGTCCCGCTCTTGGTACGGGAGGACAAACTGTTCTGGACTTTCTGTGCATTCTGTGCAAGCCTGATCCTCCTGCTCGGCATTGTCTGTACCTATTCCCATGGGGACTGGTTTGGAATCGCTGCCAGTGCGGTGCTCTTTGGTCTGAGTCTGGTTTCCCTTCCGTTTCTGCTCAGAGCCAGACCCGTGAAGAAACTGATTGGTGACAGCAACCGGCTGCTGATCATTCTCGGTGTTGATTTTGCCCTGTTCTTCAATCTGTTGAATATGATAGATACACGAGGAAAAGCAACGCTGGGCAGCTTTCTGTTCGCTGCAGGCAGCGTCGGCGGCATTGTCTGTGTCATCTATGCGATTCTTCAAAACAGAAAGCGCTGAAGCATCTGGTGCAGCCCCATATACGCATTTGTTCTACGGGCGCTTTTCGCATTTTAAATTGACACAATGCCAGATTGCTGTTATATTATGTTACCTTGTTGTTTCCCTGAATACATCGCTCCGTCTGTGGTCAGGGAACACGGGAAGACTGAATGATTAAGATACAATCAGGAGGTTTACATTGATCACTCTTAATCTTTACTATACCGGTAAGAACGGCTGTGCCCGGGCTTTTGCCGAAGAAATGGTCCGCAGTGGTATTGTGACATCAATCCGTGCGGAGGATGGCAATCTGCGTTATGAGTATTTCTTTCCGATGGACGATCCCGAAACCGTCCTTCTGATCGACCAGTGGCGGGATCAGGCGGCCATTGACCGACACCACGCATCGGCCATGATGGGGCAGATTGCCGCACTGCGTGAGAAATATGACCTGCATATGACTGTCGATCGTTTTATCTCTGACGACAGTGGTCTGCCGGAAAAAGATTTGGAATTTATCAAACTCTGAAGGAGGAAAGCATGATGATGAAGAAAATTACACAGACCGCCGGGCGCAATCAGCTCGGAGAATTTGCGCCAATGTTCGCTCATCTCAACGACGACGTACTGTTTGGTGAAGTCTGGAATGAGGATGCGATCGATGTCAAGACGAAATGCATCATTACCGTAGTGTCTCTTATGGCATCTGGTATCACCGATTCTTCTCTGGGATACCATCTGCAGAATGCAAAGAACAACGGTGTTACCAAAGCGGAGATTGCCGCCATCATCACTCATGCCACCATGTATGTGGGCTGGCCCAAGGGCTGGGCGGTATTCCGTCAGGCCAAGGAGATCTGGAGCGAAGACGAACCGGCGTATAGCGAGAGGGACGCTTACCAGAACACGATCTTCTTCCCCATTGGAGAGAAAAACCCGTATGGTCAGTTCTTTGTGGGTCAAAGTTATCTTGCCCCCGTCTCCACTTCACAGATCCCCATCTTCAACGTCACCTTTGAGCCGGGCTGCCGCAACAACTGGCACATTCATCATGCCACTGCCGGCGGCGGTCAGATGCTGATCTGCGTGGGCGGTCATGGCTGGTATCAGGAGTGGGGCAAGACTGCTGTGGAGATGACGCCCGGCACTGTCGTCAATATTCCTGCCAATGTCAAGCACTGGCACGGTGCGGCAGCGGACAGCTGGTTTTCTCATCTGGCCATTGAGATCAGCGGAGAGAATACCTCCAACGAGTGGCTGGAGAAGGTATCAGATGAAGCGTATAACAAGCTGTGAAAGGGGCGCACAATTATCCCCATACACCATCGCTGCTAAGCAGCGGATTGCTATGGAAGCGGCCAATATTCACTGTGTGCACATGGGCAATTGCGACATGGCGCATTCCTTCATTCGCACTTTGCCGGCCGACCTGTAATTGAACCGAAAAACCAGAGGGAGACTTTAATCCCCTCTGGTTTTTGTTCTGTCCTGTTAAGTTATGTTCAGAAAACACCAAGCATTTTCAGGAAACTCAGTTTGAAGTTCGTGGGATCCAGTTCTTCCAGCTTCTGAAGCGCTTCCCGATATTCCGTCTCATCTCCGAGCCCCTTATTTCCCAGCGCTTTCAGCAGACACGCGTTGATGGTATTCTGTCGGACGATATTCTGCTCATAGGGAAGCGGTGCCGACATACCGACGCCAAAGTATCCCGGGAGATCGGCATTCTCGATCTGTTTGTCGCCGGTCCGGACCATCTCCTGAAATACTTCTCCGGCTTCTTCCGGTCTTCCAAGCTTTTCTAGTGCCAGGCCGGTGAAGTAGCGCAGCTCGGTAACCTGGGGAGGCTGATTGGCTGCTGTCTCAAAAGCCCTTGTCGCATTCTCACTGTCTCCGAGGCTTTCATACAGCAGTCCGGTATAATAGTAGATGTTGCTCTCCTGCGCGCTGTAATGTCTTCCTTCGCCGTAGTCCTTTGGATAGACCAGCGCCTCTTTGTACCATTGAAGCGCTTTTTCCGGGTTACCGGCGAGCTGTTCTTTCCGTCCCATCAGAGTATATTGCCATCCATGGTGTCGTGTCAGCTTGCCCTCGCCGCCTTCATAGATATTGAAGCGTTTGGAGAGGAGCAGTTCCCGCGCCCGCTCAAACTGTCCATCCTGGGTCAGCAGAATGATCCACTCAAGATAACAGTCATCCCTTTGACGAACCAGTTTCTGATTCTCGTCCAGAAATGCCAGCCGCTCTTTGACGCTGACATTGGTGTTTTTATACAGTTGAAGCAGCTCATAGACGATTCTGGCATTCTCCGGTGCAAGCCGATGTGCTTTTTCCAATGCAGGCCGGCTCTGCTCCGGTTTTCCCAAATGATCGAAGTATGCGGTCGCCAGATTGCGCCATGTAAAAGCATAATCCGGGTTCAATTCTCCGGAGCGTTCCCAGCAGGCCGCAGCGGCAGTATAGTTCATGCGATCATAGTAGAGACATCCCAGCAAATACTGCGCTCGCCATTCGTCTACACTTAGAACTGCAATATCATCCAGCCGGTTGGGAAAGCAGAGATACATGCTGCCCTCTTCTGCCGTTTCTCCACGAAGCGCGGCGAGATGATAGAGGATCAGCTGATTCTTTGCCGTACATGCCGAGAGCGCGGCTATCGCTTCATCCTTGAGTCCGGCCCGCTTGAAATCCAGCGCGATATCCAGCATGTCCTCACTTCTGCCAAGAAGGAATTCTTCCACCGGTCTTCCCTTCAGGAGGAAAAGGCAGAAACGTGCATAGCTGTCCTGCGGCGCTTCCTCCAAAACCTGTCTCAGGGCAGCAATGTCCTTCTGAAGATAAGCCAGCAGCGTGCGCGCAGCAAAAAACTTGGTATTGGTCTCCAGCGCCGCACGGAGATGCTCAATCGCAGCCTGACGCTTTCCTCCGGCACATTCCAGGCAGGCAATTTCGTAATAGCTTTGGCTGCGCCATGGATACTGCCATGCCGCTGCGTAAAAAAGATCCAGTGCTTCCTCCGGTTTGCCGGTCAGCCGCTTCAGCCTGCCCATCATGTAGAGCGCTTCCGTGTCAGCAGGATTGTCGTTGCGCATGCGAATCCGGTCGATCGCTTTCTGCAGATAACTCTCTGCTTTTGAAAAATCACCTTTCTCCATGCACTGTTTGCCCATCGCCAGATTGCAGCGGTAATCCTTCGGATCCCGTCTCAACGCTTCAAGATAGTAGTCTGCCGGATCATAAGTATGATGCTTGTACTGTTCCAGATGGGCGCCGTGAAGGTAGAGTTCCTCCACCGATTTCACATCCTTCGGACGTGGCGGGATGCTTCGGGCGTTCGGAGCTTTCTTGTTACCGTGCCTTGGCGGTGTATATGCAACCAGGATTTCACCGTCAGATGAGCGCACCTCCATACGGACATCATGGATGTCCGCACCTGCCGGCATCGGCACTTTCCAAACGGAGGGCGTATCCGGGTCGAGGTTCGCAGTTTCATTGAAGAACACCTCGCCCTTCAGGCTCAGAGAAACTCTGGCTCCTTTACGAAGAGAAGTGGTAATTGTTCCAATATGCAGCTCTCCTTCGGTTTCATGCATCGACACCGCTGCCTCCGCTGACGCATTCGACACGTCTCCGATGCCTTTGACCGGATACCAGAGCTGCGAGAATTCTTTTGTCTCACCCGGCATGATATAAGTGAAGTCCGGTTGGTTGTCAGTATATACACCGGTCATCAGCTCGATATAGCGATCCTCATTATCTGTCAGGTTGGCGCACCAGGCATGGCCAAAGGGGCCGTCGCCCCATGTCCACATCTTCTTTCCGGTCGATATATGATGATCCGCGAAAGCTACGGTCCCGGCATCTGCAGCATGGTCATAGCCACTGAGAAAATCCATATCGGATTGTCCCCTCATGACCATCACAGAAGTCGGAAGCTTAATGTTGGAGTACCATGTGGCATCAATTCCCTCGCCATAGTCGAACGGCCGTGCGGAGTGATAAATGCCTTTCATGACCGGGAAGCTGATGACTGCCCGTCTGTCATGGTCATTTCCCCATTCTACATCAGGCGGGAAGCCTGCCTTGTATTGCGGGTGTACTCTGACAGCCAGATTATTCCACCACATAAATGGCAGCGGTCGGTCCGAGCGGTTGTAGATGATTACCTTGGCTTCAACAACAGAGCGGTTCGGATAAACTGTGATTCCGACACACCCTCTCATTCGGTTGAAAGGCTCCGCCTCCCCCATCCAGACCGTAACAGCGCCATCCTCCTGTTCCCGGATTGTCGCTTCCAACGGCATGAATGTCGTCGGCCGGTGATGCTGCGGCCAGTTGAATTCGACACCGCCCGAGACCCACGGTCCGGCAATGCCGATCATAGCCGGCTTAATCACAATATTCTTGTAGATAAACTCATAATGATTGGATTTCTGTGTTGCCCCGTGAATCTTTCCACCGAGCTCCGGCAGAAGCTCAACCTCGATATAATCGTTCTCCAGTTTGATCAGATCATAGGTCTTCTCCTGGCGGGTATTGCTGATGCTGTCAATAAAAGGCACCGGATAGATCCGCCCCGTAGCCCCCTGATACGGCTTTTTTTCCAGGAAGAACGGAAGATCGTTAGGTTTTCCCGGAATATAACTGGGAATCACGGTCGGTTTTCTCTCAACCTGTACTTTCATAGCTGGCCTCCTTGCGTTCTGCTGAATCTATCGATAACACGGTATCCCGAAACATTGTTTTCTGCTCAACGTACGGATTGACGGTCATGCTGCTCCTTCAGTGTTTTAATAGATGTATGGAGAATGGAGCGGTTTTTTGTCCACACCAGTCCGGTTTTTTCTTCGATCAGAGCCATCAATCCTGTATCATCCGGTGTCATACTGCTGCGGTCCAGCATATAGCAGGACCTGTCCTTCAAGAAGAGGAAAAGGTAATCCTTCTGTTCAAGGAGAAGGTAGATCTCAGAATAAGGCAGCTTATCCGCGTTGTCTGTTCCTTCCAGGTGTATGGAGTCGTCTTCAAAAGTGTAGGAAATCACTGGAAACCTGCCATTTAATGAGCGGATCACCTGATCCGCAAGCTGCCGGGCCGGAGCATTCAGTCCCACCAGCGTAAAACTGCCCAGCAGGATACAGAGTATCTTCACCGATTGCCCAAGTCCCGGTACAAACACCGCCACGGCAAGGAGAATCAGCGAAATCAGGAGGAGCCAGTAATACGCCATCGGCCGGAATGTCTCATATTGTGCCCTGGCCATCGTTCTGACGGTATCTTCGCTGTGCTTTATAGTCGCCCGATATCGGTCTTCCATACCGGATCCCCCCTTTTTGAAAGTTTCGGGCGGTCAATGCCGCCCGAAACCACATAGATGCTAAAGTTTACTTGGAGATAATTGCGAGTGTCTGCTCCAGAAGATCCGCGTAGCCGTTTGCCTCGGCATTCTTGCTCCAGTAGGGAGTGAAAAGATCAATCAGCGCCTGATGATCGTCAAACTCTGTGATATTGCAGCCCGCCTCTTCCAGCTTGGTCTGGTAGCCCGTCTCATTGGCGATGACGGTCTCGTTCAGGTCCGCCTGGACTTCAGCCCAGGTATCGAGAAGAAGCTGCTGGGTAGCCTCATTGAGGCTGTTCCACTTGTCTACATTGATGCAGGGTCCGATGATCGAGATCATGTGACGGCTGAGGCAGATGTTGTTGCCCAGTTCATAGAAACCCTGCGTGTAGAAAGCCTCCAGGCCGGATTCAACACCGTCGACAACGCCGGACTGCATGGCTGTATAGGCTTCAGACCAGGAGATGGGGTTCGGGCTCATGCCGAGCGTGGTGAAGGTATCCATGTAAATGTCAGCGCCGGGGGAACGAAGCTTGTATCCTTTGCAGTCAGCAATACTGGTGATGGGATCCTTGGTGCACATGTTGCGGAAGTTGTTCCATGTCCAGCCGAGAGGTTTGACCCCAAGATTCTCTTCCATCCGTTTGTCGATTTCCTGCCCGATCTCGCCGAACACGATCTCAGCAGCGGTATCATAGCTGTCAAACATGAAAGGCAGGGAAAACAGAGCGTATTCCGGTTCATCAGAGCTCAGCAGCGAGGTGTCGCCCAGGCACATATCCAGAGTACCCATGATGATGGAATCCTGCGCATCGCCGGAGCTGTACAGGGATGCCGCCGGATATACGTCGATGGTGACTTTTCCGCCGGTCTTTTCGTTGACCATCTTCGCCCATGCGTCCAGTGCGACACCGATCGGCTGGTCAACAGCGTTGTGGTGGGAGAGCTTCATGGTAATCTCTGTGTACTCCGGTTCTGCGGGGCTTTCTGCAGAAGCCGTGGCCGCAAGGGCAAAGCACATCACGAGGGCGAGAAGCAGTGCGATGAGTTTTTTCATGTTGTTTCCTCCATTTATTAATTTTTTGAATCCGGGTCTCCCCGTGGTTCACAAACGAATTCCGCTTTGTCTGTCCTTATGAGATCAGGCCTGTCAGTTGTGGAAGGAGCATGACAATAGCGGGGATGAAGATGGTCAGGATGGTAACCGCATAGTTGACTGCTATGAACTGCCAGATATTCTTGACCACTTTCCCTAAAGGAGTATCCGTGATATTCGCCGCAAGATACATCAGCAATCCGACCGGCGGTGACATTCCGCCCATATCCAGGGTCAGAATGCACACCATCGCGAAATGCAGGGGGTTGAAATGATACTGTCCGATCAGGGGTGCAAAGATCGGTACCAGCATAAGCATTGCCGCATTGGAGTCTATGAACATACCGGCAATAAACAGCACAACACTCACAAAGATCAGTACGACGTTGGGGCTGCTTGTGAACGCTGTCATCACCGTCAGAATAACCTTGGACATGTTGTAGTTAGTGACCAATGCGCCGAACAGGCCGGCAAAAGCAATGATAATCATGGAGTTGGTGGTCGCACTGACGGCACCATCCACACAGAGCTTGAACTTCTTCCAGTTCAGCGTGCGTCCCACCAGTCCGTAGATCACACTGTAAGTACAGGCCAGTACGCCGGATTCCGTGGCTGTCACAACGCCCGACAGGATACCGCCGATGATAATAAATGGCATCACCAGCGCCGGGATTGCATGGAGGGTATCCTTGCCCAGCTGTTTCCAGCCTACGAACTTGTCTCTGGGTATTCCGGTCCGCTTGGCATAGAGATAGTTCACAAACATATAGCCAAGACCGATCAGAATGCCGGGCAGAAATCCCGCCATAAAAAGTGCCCCGATCGCAATTGATGTGACACCGGAATAAATGACCATCATGATACTAGGCGGAATGACCGGACCAAGGGCGCCGCAGCCCGAGACCATTGCACATGCATAGCCGTCGTCATAGCCCTCATCTCTCAGGGCAGGCACAAGGATGCTGGCGATGGCGGCCGTATCGGCGTTGGCAGATCCAGAGACACCCGCCATCAGGACGCCCGTCACAATAGTGGCGTGACCAAGCCCTCCGGTAAAATGGCCTACAAGGCTTCTCGCAAATCCCACCAGTTTTCTGGTAATACCGCACTGTTCCATCAGGGAGCCGGCAAGCATAAAGAAGGGAATGGCCATCAGCGAAAAGGAGTCCATCGCTGTGAACATCTTCTGGGGAATGATTATTCCCGGAAGGCTTGGATCAAAGAACAGTGTAATACAGGCAGAAATGCTCATCGCATAGGCTACCGGCATGCCCATGAATAGCAGGACCAGGAAGATTGAGAAGAGAAGAATCAGCATCATGTGGTCTCATCCTCCTTTCGCACGGTTTTCAGAATACGGTTGATCACCAGTTCCAGAGAGAAAAGGCAGAGCAGAAACGCTCCCACGATCTGTGCTGAGTAGACCCAGTTTGCCTTGATTCCGAGTCCGACCAGAGTCTTTCGTGCGAATTTGATGCAGAGCTGGACGCTGTAGATGCAATACAGCGCTGCAAAGGCAGCGATCATCGTCTCACAGAGAATCCAGAATACATTCTGTGCCTTCTTGGAAAGCCTGTTGATAATCAAATCAAAGCCCAGGTTGTTTCCGTGACGCATAATAACCGGCATGTAGAGCATCAGCATCCAGATGAACATATATCTGGCAAGCTGTTCACTCCAGGAAAGCGGCATCTTAAAAATATACCGCATGACAACCTGGATCAGTGTCAGGGTCACAAAACCAATCAGAAGTACACCGCAGATAACCTTGAGGGCAGCCTCGAGCTTATCAAAGGCTTTTCCAACGGTTTTCATATTGTTCTCCCCTCCTTAATTGATTTCAAATTCAGGATCATTCAGGATTGAGAATCCAACGAATAGAATGTATAGGCTCTGCACCAGGAGGCGGATTCACCGGGCTTCAGTTCAAAGGCCTTGAATGTCTCCGGGCATAACGCCGACAAATTGTCCCAGCTGTAAAACCTGGCCAGCGGGAAGTGATCTTCCACAAGGACGCCCGTACGTGTTTTGGCATTTTCCAGCTTCATCCAGTGACTGCTCAGTCCCTCAAAACCATTGAGCCAGAACGCAGTGGAAGCTGTTGTCTCGTCAAAGTCTCCGAGGCGCAGTGCGTCCCGTTCCAGAAGAATCTGCCCGCGGCGCATACGCGGGATAATGGTATATGGAAAACGCAGGCAATAGGAGGAATCAATCTCTTCCCCGTTAAAGCAGAAGAAGTTATGGCAGAATTCCGTCCCGGAAATAACAGAAGGGCCACAGTTTTTCAGTTCACATTCTACCGCAAGTGTCCTCCCTTCCACACGAAACCGTCTCACCTGCTCAAAAGCAGTATCCTGGCAGAGGTGTGGCAGACTATGGATTTCTGCGCTGTCAGGCTGGATTTTAACGATGTGTTCAAATGGAACAACAGCATAATCTCTGGTAAACTGAAACGCTGTGGTATCCGCTTTTCGCAGGAGCCCAACACCGGGCAGAGGAAAGTAGTCTGCAACGGCGGTCCGGTCATAGATTGCAGTATCATTCCATTCCAGACAGAAGGCCAGTCCGATTCCGCCCAGGCCATCTCCATCGCCGATCTTCTCTCCGGAGAGGAAGCTGTTTTTTCCCAGGCGCACCTGTTCCACCATTCCGGAATGATCATAGCGTGAGCGCGAATAGCATTCCGGGAGGCGCAGTATGACCTCCAGTTCTTCACTTTTCAGGACAGTACGGTCATTTTCCATTCTTCACGTCCACCTCTCTGTCTGTACCCGCTGCATCTTATGCTGATATTGTAGCGACTGCCAAAGATTTTATCAATGTATTAATCAAAACACTTGGACAAATCGAAACGACAAAAAACCAACTTCAAATTTGGTAGAATTTACCAAATTCTGAAATAATTATCTTTACTTTTCCTTATTTTCGTGGAATAATGGAATAAAACGAAGAAAAAGATACCCTGTTCCACAGAGTATCTCTTGCATTTTCCACAATCATTCTGTTAAAACGAGGTTCACACATGGACGAAAACGGATTCTTCATAGAGAACATCGTACTTGCACATCGTTTCTATGCACATCCCCAATGGGTCAGCGAAGAATATGTCAAAGCGCGTCCCCGCCACGGTCTTGTTTACGTGCTGGACGGCAGTGCGGTCTACGAGATGAACGATGGAAGTGTCATCCATGCACAGAAAGACGATCTTCTGTATATGCCGGAGGGGACACTTTACCTCACCAGAAGTCAGGAAGAGGGCTTCCTGCACCTCACGATCAATTTTAAGATACGCGGCAACATTTCACTGCCGCGCCACCGTCACTGTGCAGAAAATGAGCGTACCCGCAGGGATATGCTTCGGCTGGTCAGCGAATGGTCTCACAGAGAACAGTTCTACCGGGAAAAAAGCATTGGGATGCTGTACCTGCTCCTTTGCTCCCAGCTCGAAATCTGTCAGAACAGTGTTCCGATCGCGGCCGAAAAGATCCGCAGCGCCATTCAGGCCCTCAACGTTGAGAATAACGCATTCCCGTCTGTTGCTTCGCTCGCGGCCGCCTGTGGAATGTCAGAGGCATATTTTCGCCGTCTGTTTCAGCAGGTGTATGGGATCTCTCCCCTGAATTACATGACCCAGCGACGGATCGGATATGCCTGTGACCTGCTTCAGAGTACAAATATCAGTGTAGAAGAAGTCTGTTTTGCAAGCGGTTACCAGGACCCTGCATACTTCAGCAGAATCTTCAAAAAAAGCACCGGGCTGTCACCCAGCTCCTACCGTTCCCGCTCTACCGCAGAGTAATGATATGTAATCCCGTCACGAGCGCATATAGCAGCCGCCATTAACGTCAATGCAGGCTCCGGTCACATACCCCGCCTCCTCCGAGGCGAGATACACCACGGCGTATCCCACATCCTCGCAAGTTCCGACCCGTCCCATCGGCGTACGGGCAATGGCAGCGTCGAGCCTGTGCGGGTCAGAGTTTACAAGGATGTCGCGAAGCGTCTCCGTCATATGTGTACCCGGGGCCACACAGTTGACGGTGATCCCATCCAGGGCTACAGTCCTGGCAAGAGTCTTTGCAAAGGATTGCTGGGCCCCCTTGGTCGAGGCATAGTGTACCTGACCGAACAGAGCGCCCTGCTGGGCGGTCATGGATGAAGTCATGATGATTCGGCCAAAGTGATTCCTCCGCATGACGGGAATTGCATACTTGCTGCAGAGGAAGCCTCCGGTGATGTTGGTGTTCTGCACGCGCTGCCAGTCCTCCAGTGTCATGTCATCAATGGTGTGATTGCTGTTGACTCCGGCATTGTTGCAGAGAATATCGAGGCGTCCGAAGGAATTGTCCACCGTCTCAACCATGGCTTTGACCTCTGCTTCTGAACTGACATCGGCCCGAATCACAATCGCTTTTCTTCCCATTGCCCGTATGGATTCTGCCACCTGCTCCGCCTTTTTCTCTGATTTCTGCGAGACATAGTTCACGGCAACATCGGCGCCGGCTTCCGCAAGGCATCTGGCGATTGCCGCCCCAAGTCCCTGAGACGCGCCTGTTACCAGGGCTGCTCTTCCCGTAAGATCAAACATATCGTTCCTCCTTCTGTATAAGAATCATCCGTTCTCGGGCAGACCTTCAAAATAGTATCCTGTTTTTCCTGCCGGACGTACATTGGTCAGCGTTCCTTTGTAATGGCGCAGATCAATCGGTTGATAGGGATAGCTTTCACAGGCTTCTTCATTCAGGCTCAGACCCAGGCCAATACCGTCCGGAATCAGGATGTTGCCATTGCGGAAGGTGACTTTTTCATCTGTCAGTTCCTTTCTCCAGCTGACATCGGTCAGACAGATTTCCAGGATACGGAACCCGGGCGTAGATCCGGCGATCTGGAGCGTTGCCGCGTTCGCGACCGGGCCGCTTGGGTTGTGGGGCGCCAGCGCCACATAATAGGTTTCGGCAATGGCAGCCATTTTCTTTGCGGCACTCACCCCGCCGCAGTGGCTTAGATCAGGTTGCACATAGTCAACACAACCTTTTTCAAGATAACTGCGCAACTGCATCGTGCCGTAGAGGCGTTCTCCGCCGGCGATAGGAACCGGTGATTTTTTACGGACTTCGGCTATTGCATCAAAGGAATCCGGCGGAGTCGGTTCTTCCAGAAAATACGGTTCAAATCGCTTTATTTCGTTTGCAATGCGGATTCCCGTTGAGATGTCGAAGCGTCCATGCGCTTCGATCAGCAGATCGACATCTGGTCCGACTGCGCCCCGGACCGCCTCCACGATCTCCAGTGACCGTCGCAGCTCCGGCCAGTCCATGTGCAGGTAAGCTTTCCCGAACGGATCCCATTTCAGTGCTGTCACCCCAAGCAGCTTCGCACGGACTGCCGCAGCCGCAAATTCTTCTGCCGTCCTGGCTCCGGCGAACCAGACATTCGCGTACATCCGGATGCTGTCACGAACCTTTCCTCCCAGAAGTTCATAGAGCGGAACATTCAGTATCTTTGCCTTGATATCCCACATGGCGATATCCACCGCAGAGATTGCGCTCTGCAGCACGGGTCCAAGTCTCCAGTAAGAATCGCGGTAGAGCTCACTGGTTATGCGCTCAACCTGTCTGGGATCCTGCCCGACAAGGACTCTCCTGATATCTTCGATCGCGCCAAGCAGTGCGTGTTCTTTGTACTCCAGTGTGCCTTCACCGATGCCGGACACACCCTCGTCAGTCTCAATCTTCACAAATACGAAGTTGGTTCGATATGTGTATACTGTATAGGTTTTCAGATCCGTAATCTTCATATACGCTCAGCTCCTTTACAGAATAATCTCCTGATATTGTGGATAACGCAGAATTTCTGTACTGTCGGTACTCAGTTTCTCGGTAAATTCTTCCGGGTCTCCGGAATAGCGTTCGAACAGATCCCAGTGCATCGGAAATACCCGTTTTGGCTCAAGATAATCTGTGAGTCGTGCTGCATCCGCAGCGTTCATGTTGTTTCCCTTACCGTTGATCGGGACCATAAACAGTTCTGCATGTCTCGGATAATCCTGCATCAGCCTCCTATGGAACATGGTATCCCCGGTATGGCAGTAAAACCTCCCGTTCTCTTCGATCACGACACCGATCGGGCATGGATCGCTGTGCAGGGCAAAGGTTGCGCGGAAGCGGATCTCTTTTATCGTTACCTCCGTATCCGGTTCGAAAAGCATCCACCCCTCGCCCTGTCCATATCGCTCCCGTAACAGCGTCTGTACGTGGCGCGCAGACAGCACTGTGAGCTCCGGGTTCTTCTCAAGCAGGCAATCAAGCGTTTTGAAATCTGTATGGTCTCCATGGGCATGTGTCAGGATCAGGACATCCACGGCAGCGTTCAGGTACTCCTCATTGATTGGGATCATTCTTCGGTGCGATTCTCCGTTTTTCAGGTAGAGTGAATCAGACAGATACGGGTCTATCATGATGCGCAGATCATTTTCACAGCTCAGATAAAAGCCGGCTTGACCCAGCCAGGTCAGTTTCATTCGCTTTTCCTTCTTTCCCAATTTGTCGTACATGGAGATGTTATTATTTTATCACGAACGATTCCAATCATCAACGTAAAAAGTCTGTACTATTCCCTTCTTTCTTCCAATGCCATATTCTGTCAAAAACAGCTATGGAATTGCGATCCTGAATCTGTTATAATTTATAATGTGCTTTATGTGCTTTGGATATTCTGTGACCAAAGAACGACTCAACTGGTCGTATAACCTTCCAACAGGAGAAGAAATGAAGAAAGTCAAAAACATTGTAATCGGCGGCATCCAGCAGAAGGTCTTCAACCTGGTGCTGGTCACGATTGTCCTGATGGTGGCGGCCTATACTGCGGTGATCCTCTACCAGGGCAGGAATCTCGAGTTGCTCACGGAGGAGACGAATCTCCGCCAGAAGGAAGCCATCGCAGCGATCTCAGAGGAAACCATGAGCGCGGTCGTTGGTGAAAGTCTCACTGTTCAGACCCAGATGGCGGCAGCACTGGTTGATGATCTCTTTGCGGGGCTGTCCTCCACAGTACAGATCCTTTCTGACAGTGCGGCTGAGCTGCTGAAAACCCCTGAAATCTATTCCGCGAGGCCTTTCTCTCTCCCGGATCCGGCGACGGACGGGACAGTCACAATGCAGCTGGTGGGTGAGACAGGACGCATGCCCGAGGACCTCGCCGTGACCGAGAAGCTCGGCCTTCTGGCCAATCTCTCTGATCTCATGGTCTCACTGTACCGCAATGAGGGTACCAGCTCCGTCTATATCGCTGTTCCGGAAGGGTACATGCTCTGCGTGGATGACAAGGCCGGAGCCCGGGTGGACAGTCAGGGGAATTATCTCACCATTCCCATCCGGGAGCGTCCGTGGTACCTGGGTGCAGCGCAGAGTGATTCTCTGTTCTTCACAGATGTGCTGCAGGACACCTTCACGGGCGAGATTGGCATTACCTGTTCCATGCCTGTCCGGCAGAACGGTCGTCTTGTGGCTGTGGTCGCAGCTGATATGTTCCTCAATGAGATGGCCCAGGCGGTGGAGAGTTCCGGGGATGCTGTAAACTATACCTGCATCATCAACGACAAGGGACACGTTCTCTTCTCCCCGATGAATCAGGGCACACTCAGTGCACGGGCTGCGGACAGTGCTTCAGACCTTCGCTTCTCGGAACAGGAGGATCTCGCGGCATTCATTCGGGATGCTCTTGGTGGGATGACCGGGATCCGCGAGCTGAATCTGGACGGAGATCTGGTATATTTGAGCGGGGCGCCGGTTGAAACGCTGGGCTGGACAGTGGTGTCCGTGGTAGACAAAGCGGCAACGGAACGCCCTACCGTGATGATGGAGCAGCAGGTGGACGAGGTGCTGGCAGATGCAGCTGTTTCCTATAACCAGCGCCTGAACCGTTCGAAACAGACAATCCTCATCATGCTTCTCCTGATTCTTGTGTTGGGATGCATAGCGGCAAACCGTGTTTCCCGGCAGATCGTACGCCCTCTGGATCGAATGACCAGTCGGGTTGGCTCTCTGAGTGGAGAGGACCTGCAGTTTAAGATGGAGCCGGAATACCGCACCGGAGACGAAATTGAAATTCTGGCTGAGTCCTTCGCTACTCTCTCAGCACGGACTCTTCATTATATTGATCAGGTGAAGCAGGTCACCGCCGAGAAAGAGCGGATCGGAGCCGAGCTTAATATGGCCACGGCCATTCAGGCCAGCCAGCTGCCGAGGCTTTTCCCGGCTTTTCCAAACCGGCCGGAGTTTGATATCTACGCTACCATGGATCCCGCGAAAGAAGTTGGCGGCGATTTCTACGATTTCTTTCTGGTTGACGACGATCACATTGCCATGGTGCTGGCAGATGTATCCGGTAAAGGCGTCCCTGCCGCTCTGTTCATGATGGTCTCGCGTGTTCTGATCAAGTCCCATCTCCAGAGCGGCGAAAGCCCTGCTCAAGTTCTGGCCGCTGTGAACAACCAGTTATGCGACGGCAATGACCCCGGCTTCTTTGTCACTGTGTGGCTGGCCGTCCTGGAGATCTCTACCGGCAGGGGTGTTGCAGCCAACGCCGGACATGAGCATCCCGCCCTGCGCCGTGCCGGTGGGGAATACGCGCTGGTCGTCTACCGTCATTCTCCTGCCGTGGCCGTGATGGACGGCATCTCCTTCCGGGAACACAGCTTTGAGCTTCATCCCGGTGACAGTGTTTTCGTCTTTACTGACGGCGTATCAGAGGCGACCAATGCCGAGGAAGAACTCTTCGGGACGGATCGCATGCTTGATGCTCTGAACCGTCAGCCGGATGCCGACCCTATGACGATTCTCAGGAATGTCAAAGAAGACATCGACGCCTTTGTTGGGGACGCCGAACAGTTTGATGACATCACCATGCTGTGCCTGAAATATGTCGGTCCTGATGCCGTTAAGGCTGTCAGGAAGCAGAACAGCCTGTCCGATGGCTCTGATAACGGAAAAGGCTGATATCACATGCCTTCTGTCCGGGCAATCATCTGACACCAGTCGGCAGCTCAGCCTTCCGAAGCAAAAAAGAACGCAGTTCACTGCGTTCTTTTTTGTTTTACCGCTGCTGCATATAATCGCGCATGGTTATATACCGTACTGAGCTTTCCTGTCTCAGACAATCTTGACTTCGAAGTTTTCTTCCAGGGCCGCCTTGCTCGGGTGGATCAGGAAGTTGGGACCGGTACCGCCATCCGGGTAGCAGGGCAGCCCCGTCACGACATTCTCTCCGTAGCTTGCCTTCAACTCGTCCATGAGGCCGAACTTCAACGCGCGCATCATGCAGCTCTCCACACAGGCGGGCGCCTGGCCCTTGCGCACCAGCTCAATACAGCCATTGCATTTGCCGGCGGCTTTCTTCTCGGGGACATAGACCGGATGACCGTAGGGGCAGGCCTTGACACACATCTGGCAGATCTCACCAAGGCACTTGATATTGTCGTCGTGACAGACCAGGCCCGTCTCCGCGTCCTTCACGGTTCTGCCGGTGGGACATGCGGCGACGCAGGCAGGGTCGTCACAGTGATTGCAGGCCATAGGCAGGTGATAGATGCCCGGGTTGGGATACTCACCGGTCTCGCAGGTGATCACCTTCCGATAAAGAGTACCGACTTCCAGACGGTTCTTGTCCTTGCACGCGATCTGACATGTGTGGCAGCCGGCACACACGGTCTGGTCAAAATAGAATCCATACTGTGCCATGTCCTTTTCTCCTCAATCACTCGAATAAAATGGTCTGAGGAATTTCGACGTCTTCAGGAATTGCCTCGCCATCGTATTTTGTTACTTCCACGTTCAGGGTGTTGTAGCCGCTGCAGCCGAGGCCGCGGGCCACGTTGCCGGTGATGTAGTTTTCCGAGCCGGCGTGGTCGATACCGGTCTCCTCATCGATGCGGATCCACGGTCCATGCGGCAGTCCGACAACACCGGGCATCATGCGGGCGGTGACATAGGCGTGACGCAGCGTTTCACCGTACCGGGAAGAGATCTTAACCGTGTCACCATCCACGATGCCGCGGTTCTCCGCATCTTTCTTCGACAGATAAACGGGGTTGGCCAGTGCTTCACGCAGCCATGGCACGTTGTCGAAGATCGAGTGAGCACGTCTCTGATAGTGCGGGTTGATGCACTGCAGCGGGAACGCGGTCTTTTCTCCGTCCAGGTTGCCATCCACGAAGGTGTCCTCGTATCCCTGTGTCGGGGCACGATACTTCGGGATTGCGCTGTATTCCTCTTCAGAAAAGCCCTGACTGTTCAGAATATCCGCCCAGGTCTGGCAGGCAAACTCAATCTTGCCGGAGTTGGTGCCGATCGGGTTGGCTTCGGGATCCTCGCGGAATTCCTTCTTGTCGATGTAGCCGAAGTTGTCGCCGACATAGCGATCGACACGGTACAGGCCATCCTCCATATATTTGCTTATGGGGACGCGCCCCTCCTGCGGCTCGCCCTCAACGCCCCATTCCTTGATATCGCTCTCGGTGACGGAGACCAGGTTTTCCCAGGTCTTTCCGTCTTCCTTGATGACGGTAGATGTGACAACGGAGTTGAAGAGCAGCTGGGTGGCACTGACGGTGCCCCACAGATCGGGGCTGAGGCCGAATTTCTCACCGATGGTCATCATGGCTTCGGCGTCGCTCCTGGACTCGTAGAACGGTTCAACCACCTTACGGTTGATGAGCAGGATATCGCGGTTCATATAGCCTTCCCAGACATAGGCGCCCTCACGCTCCCAGTTTGTTGTGATGGGCAGGACGATGTCGGCATACTTGTTGGTGGCTGTGAGGAAATGGCCCTGGCCGACGACAAACTCAACCGAGCGAAAAGCCTCGACGCCTTTCTTTGCGCCCTCACAGGTGGTGAGCTTTGCCTTGTTCGTCGTCCAGATCATCTTGACCGGCGCTGTGATGTACTCAACGCGTTTCGTCAGGTCATAACCGGCGACCGCTTCCTTCCAGCCGTTCGGGCCGGCATCGTTCAGGTCGTTAAAGATGTTGGTCGGGTTGAATGGTTCGCCGAGCACCGCATTCCACACCTGAGTTTCACAGACCATGGTCGCCTTGCCGCTGCCGTCGGTGGCACCGTTCGGGCCGGTGGAGCCGACCTTGACCAGACGCGGTCCAAAGTTGTTGGTGTGGTTCCACGCGGTAGGTCCGACGCAGTTGCCGCTCTTGCCGATGTGGCCGCCCATGGCCGCCATACAGATGGCTGTCTGAGGCAGTTGCTCGGTGTCATAGGTGCGGGCGCTGGCCCAGGAGGAGAGGACCGCAACATTGTTGTTCCTGCCCAGGATACGAGCCACTTCGCGCAGCGTGTCTGCGGGGATGCCGGTGATCCTTTCGGCCCACTCGGGCGTCTTTGGCACGCCATCATACTCGCCGCGCAAATAATCAAAATAGTTTTCATCCGTCTTCACATCTGCCGGCATGTGGTCCTTATCCTGGCCCACGCAGCAGCGATCCAGAAAGTCCCAGTCGATCAGTGAGCCGTTGTTGTCCTCTTCCAGAAGGACATAGGACATCGCTATCATCGCAGCCATGTCGGTGCCCGGACGGATCGGAATCCACTTCGCATCCAGGATGGCGGTGGTGTCGGTGTAGATCGGGTCGAAGATGATAAACCTGACACCGGCTTTCTTCCATCCGACTGCGTAGTTGGTGGCATTGCCCAGAGCAGACCATGCGGGATTGTAGCCGAAAGCCACCACATAGTCGCAGTTCATAAAATCAAGGCGGTCGTTGTTGCAGTCGTAGTAGTTGCAGCCGTCGCCCCAGCCGAGAGGGCCGGGTGCGTACCAGGTGCCCCAGGAACTGGTGGACCAGGTATTCAGATAGTTGATATTCAGCTTATTCAGCAGACTGTTGGCCTCACTGCCCAGGGCGAGGATCGCATTGTCGCCGTAGGTACTGTTGATACGCTCAAGCTCGTCATGGATGTAGGTTGCCGCCTCATCCCAGGAGATACGCTCCCACTCGTCCTGGCCTCTGAGCTCGGGATTGCGGTCGTCCGGGCTCCAGTGCCTGCGCTTCATCGGGTATTTCAGGCGATCCAGACCTCTCGCCTGATACTGCTGAGAGAAGCCTCTCAGACAGGCTCTATGCTGGCGGTTTATTTCGTCATCGGTGTTGAAGTTGTCTGTGCCCTGGCGGATGATCACGCCGTCCTTCACACAGGCACGGACCAGACACTTGCCGCCGCAGTTGTGCCAGCATGGAGCCGCGACCCATTTGCCGCCCTCCGCCGCGTCGGCAACTGCTGCCGCCTCCGCCGGGGCTACGCTGTCCGCGGAAGCGAGGGTACTCTCTCTTCCGACGAAGCTGAGTCCCGCGACAGCCGCCGTTGCTGCCACGCTCTCCCGCAGGAAGTCCCGGCGGCTGAACTTCTTGTTCAGGACCTCTTCCAACTGTTTCGCCATGTCTTCCTCCTGTGATGGCTATTGTGTTTCTATGCTCTGCATACAAAAAAGAACAGCAAAGCAGGCGGCGTTTTTTGCCGCTTCAGCTCGCTGTTCTTTCCCAATCCGGGCAGGCGGCGCGGTTATCTCCGCCGGTTAGTCAATTATAAACATCCGTCCGTGTGCTGTTTTATTCTTGCCTGCAGATTCTCTTCACGATTTGCTTCGCAGTACGCCGCGATCTTTGCATACGCCTCCGGCGTGTTGCAGTTGGTCAGTTGGAATTCATCACCGGTATAGTCGACCGTGTGTACCGTGTATGCATCCAGGAGGCGCATGACTGCGGTCTTCTCCGAGCGGAGGATTCGCTCCGCCGCCCACCGAAGTTCGTTATCATACACGGCGAGCAGCGGTTCGATCTTCTCTCCGTGCCGCAGCACCGTAATCCCCGGCTCCACTTCCCGTCGGTGACTCTCGACCAGCTTCCGCAGCGTGTCTTCCGGCACCAGCGGCACATCGACACTCAGGACCAGGCAGGCCGGATACTCCGCCGCCAGAAGGCAGGCGTGGATCCCGCTGAGCGGCCCCCGGTGCGGAAACACATCCTCCACCGCGTGACAGTCTTCCGGTGCCTCTCTGCAGCCGGACAGCATAATGTCCCGGATGCCGAGCCTTCTGAGCTTTTCCGTCTGGCGCTCCAGCAGGGTCTTCCCGCCCAGTAGCAGCGCCGCCTTGTCGCATCCCATCCGCCGGCTGAAGCCGCCAGCCAGCACCAGAGCCGAAATATCTTCCGGCCTCATGCCAGTTCCACCGCGTCACGCAGTTCCTGCACCGTCTCGGCATCTTTCTGAAGAAACGCATCGAGCACCAGGCACATCTGTGGATAGAGCACCCGGGATTTGGTTCCTTTCATACACTCCAGGAACTTCGGCACCCAGATCAGCAGATGTTTTTCCAGAAATTCCCCGGAGCCGTCCAGATCCGACCGCAGCGCCTCAGCGTCACCGGCATAGAAAGCTCCGAGACCGTGCCGGGCCAGCAGCGCCATGAAGTGCAGCTCCAGTGCGAGGCTGTCGTCCGCCACACGAGGATAACCTTCGGGGAGCAGGCCGAATCTGCGGTAAGTATTCCGCACCTCCAGCGTGCTCTCCTGAAAGAGCATGGCGTCTTTCTGTCCGTAAACCGACTCCCATGGCGGTGCCACCAGTGACTCCGGGCCGATGAAGAGGCGGGTGTATTCAGCCTTTACCTCCTCAAGAAAAGCGGGATTCTTCCTGTCTTCCCGGATTTCACCGAGGAAAGTGGCCGTGCGGTCCAGAACATCCCCATCTTCACCGCTGAGCAGGCCAAAGGCCTCACCCGTGTGCTTTTCCGCCAGAATATTCAGCAGTTCTGCATCAGGCTCCCGACCGAACAGCTTATGCAGCAGGCTATAGAGGAACAGCCGGTTGCTGAGCAACAACTCTGCTGCTTCTCTTTTCTGTTCTGTCATGATCTCGCTCCCCCCCCTCCTTCCGCTGATTCTTCTTTCATCCTTTTTCTTAAGATACCACGGATCACAGCAGAAAACAAGACGATAAAAATATCCCCTGCCGCTATGAAGCAGCAGGGGGGTGATTCCAAATAATACCGGATTACTTGAGGCCGTACTTCTTGTTGAACTTGTCCACGCGGCCGCTGGTATCGACGAGCTTCTGCTTGCCGGTGTAGAAGGGGTGGCACTTGGAGCAGATTTCAACAGTGATGTTCTTCTTGGTGGAACCGGTCTCAATCACGTTGCCGCAGGCGCAGCGGATCGTGGTCGGCTGATAATCGGGATGAATGCCTTTTTTCATATTATTATCTCCTCATTTCAGTCTGCCCTGAGTATACCTCTGCGGTATCGTTACAGGGCTGCAATGTGGCTGTCGGACAAGCAGTCGGATCAGACCTGCTTCTGGGCGTTGATCTTGACGCCGGGGCCCATGGTGGAGGCCGTCACGCAGGAGCGGATGTACTGGCCCTTTGCAGCGGCTGGCTTGGCCTTATTGATGGCACCGATGAGAGCGGAATAGTTCTCATACAGCTTGTCCGCACCGAAGCTGACCTTGCCGATGGGGCAGTGGATGATGTTGGTCTTGTCCAGACGATACTCGACCTTACCGGCTTTCGCCTCGGTGATGGCCTGCTTGATGTTCGGGGTGACCGTGCCGGCCTTCGGGGAGGGCATCAGGCCCTTCGGTCCGAGGAGTTTACCAAGACGGCCGACAGTGCCCATCATGTCAGGGCTGGCGATGACCGTGTCGAACTCAAACCAGTTTTCCTTCTGGATCTTCTCAACGAGCTCCATGCCGCCGGCATAATCGGCGCCGGCCTCCATGGCTTCGTCAACGCGCTCGGGCTTGCAGAACACCAGCACGCGGACGCTTTTGCCCGTGCCGTTCGGCAGAACGATGGCGCCGCGGACCTGCTGGTCTGCGTGACGGCCGTCAACACCGAGCTTCACATGCAGCTCGACAGTTTCGTCGAACTTTGCCTTGCTGGCCTTAATGACGAGATCGAATGCATCTTTCGGCTCATACAGAGCCTGTTTATCAATGAGCTTTGCGCTCTCTTTATAGTTTTTACCTCTGAACACTTTGTTTTCCTCCTAAATAGTGGTTACATACGGATGAAACGATCCTCCCACGA
>CADBWQ010000009.1 GCA_902798545.1 Oscillospiraceae bacterium | reverse complement strand
CCGAAGAGCATCCACCCCCACACCAAGTTCAAGGGCCAGGTCTACGTCCTGTCCAAGGAAGAAGGCGGCCGTCACACCCCGTTCTTCAACAACTACAGACCGCAGTTCTATTTCCGTACCACCGACGTTACCGGCGTCATCTCCCTCCCCGAGGGTGTTGAGATGTGCATGCCCGGCGACAACGTCGATATGGACGTTGAACTGATCACCCCGATCGCCATCGAGAACGGCCTTCGTTTCGCTATCCGTGAAGGCGGCCGTACTGTCGGCTCCGGTGTTGTCATCGGCATCAACGAGTAATTCATAAACAACATCTGTTGATTCACCCGCCCCTGATGGGGCGGGTGAATTGCATTTTGCCGGTAATTCCGGTGCCCCCTCTGCATCAAAGCGCGGAAGACAATTGCTGCATCCATCCCGGAGAAGGTCGAGATGGCGGTGGCCTGGCTCACGAAACACAGCTTCTGAAACAGAAGAGCCCGTGTACACGTCTTTCCGTGCTCTATAAAAAGCGAAAGTCACCATGGCAAGAGAGATTTGCTGCTTCTGCTGCCGGAAGTAAAAGGAAATTTCAGATCACGAAAGAGACAGACTTCCAGTCATCGGACAAAGTGCAAGGTCCACTCAAGAAGTGCCGGGAAACGACATTCTGCTTTCTGATCGTTGAGAGACAGGTCTTTTGTACGCAATAAAAGGACGCAATAAAAGGATAGACAGGTGTAAAGAAATCGTTTATAATATGATCAAATTATAACAAAGGGGGTTTCCCGTTATGGAAGCACTTACCAATCTCTGCACGACTGTCGTCGGAAAAGTACTTCTGGCAGTAGTTGTCTGGTTCGTCGGGAAGTTCGTTGTCAGAAAAGTCGTTGATCTGGTCTCGAAGATTAAGGTCCTGGACAAGATCGAACCGAATACCCGCACATTTGTCCTCAGCGCGGTCAAATGGCTGCTCTATGTCATCCTTGTTGTTTCCATCGTTGCGATTCTCGGTGTCCCGATGGCTTCGGTTATCACGGTCCTCGGCACCGCCGGCGCCGCGATCGCGCTGTCTCTGCAGGGCTCACTTTCAAACCTGGCCGGAGGTATCATGCTTGTCATCTTCCGCCCGTTCAAAGTCGGCGATTATGTGGAAGCTTCCGGTGTGACTGGCACGGTCAAGGAGATCAATCTCTTCTACACAGTCCTCAATACTGTTGATAACTGCAGGATCAATGTACCGAACGGTGCCCTGATGAATGCCAACATCATTGACTATTCCGCAGAGGAAACCCGCCGTGTTGATCTCTCCTTCGCTTCGGCAAAAAGTGAGGATCCGAACAGAATCCAGAGCATTATGCAGGAAGTCATGGAGCAGAATGAGAAAGTGCTCAAAGATCCGGCCCCCTTTGCCCGGATCTGCGGCGGCACGAACGAGGCGATGCAGTTCACAGTGCGCGCCTGGTGCAAGACGGCAGATTACTGGGATGTATATTTTGACCTGACCCAGGCAATCACGGAAAAACTCGGCGAGAACGGCGTTCAGGCGCCTGCCGTGCGCGTCATCAGCGACAAGTAAAGAAGAACCGGCATATATACGACCGGCCTGCAGCGGGAAGTTCTCCAACTGCAGGCCGGTGCTGTTATTTCGGAGTTTTCAGATATACCATGACGGAATCGGCAACGGCCTGGGCACGGGGGAGGTATTCCTCCAGCATGGCCTGGGCATCCACACGCAGTGCTTCCGCATCGGTACTGCCCGGGAGCATTCGCGTGTTTACAAATACATTCATGGAGGCGGACTCCAGGGCACACCGTGCCGCGAGCGCGGCGCAGCCCACATCGGACAGGAGGAGAATACTGCATTTTCCACGCAGGTTCTCCAGGAGACTGATCAATCTGCAGCAGCACTCCATCATCTCATACGGAGGCCGGCAGGCATTCAAAGTCGCAGCCTCCAGCTGTTCTGCATAGCCGGGACTGTTCTTGTCCTGTGAGTAAACCCGGGAGAGCGGCTCAAAGGCAGCAGCGTCTTCATCCATAAGCTCCAACAGGCGAAGCCGAAGCAGATTGCTCTCGGCGATGATGCAGAGGTGTTCCTGCTCGTAGGGGAGAAAGCTCTTCTTTCCGATGGTCAGATTTGTGGCCATGGCACCGAGGGCGGCGGACAGAGCACCAATCAGAGCCGCAGTGCCGCCTCCGCCAGGGATGGGTGCTTTGGACATGAGCTTCTCAGTAAACTGATCGAGGTTCAGTTTGAACAGAGGATCCGTCATAAAATCAGATTCCTTTCTTCCGTTACGATGGCATCCATGGGGATATCAAATCCCTCCGTGCAGACTTTATCCAGGTGCTGCGCCTCAAAAGCGGTCAGAATCTTACAGGCATTCTCACACCGCGGAAGGAAGCGGTCATAATACCCGGCACCCATTCCGAGGCGCCCGCCCGCACTGTCGAAAGCAACGCAGGGGCAGAGCACCAGATCAATTTTGCCCGGAGGGACAATAACAGCCTGATCCGGGTCAGGCACCCTGATGCCGAAATGGTCTTCCAGCCAGACGCCTCCGGGCTTCAGAGCAAGCATCTGGGTCTGATCCGCACAATAGGGATACAAGAGGGCCTTGCCGTCACGTTCTGCCTGCTCGGCAAAACGGCCAAGGTCAAGCTCGCTCCGAAAACTGCGATACAGAAAAATCGTTTTTGCCTTTTTGTATACATCCATAGCAAGCAGCTTTTCGCAGACCGCTAAGGAGGCTGCTTCGCGAAGTTCAGGAGGGATCCGGTCCCGCTTTTGCAGGACTTCGGAGCGCTGCCGCTTTTTCAGCTGCTTCGGAAAGGCGCTGCGCACATGTCCGGCGAGGTAAAGCGAACCGAAGGACATCACTGGAAGGCCGGAAGTAAGCGCCATGCGTATACCCTCCTCGATACTGCCGGAAGCCTGAGCGGGAAAGCCCATCCCGGAGATCTCTTCCGCAAGGTCGGCAGCCTTCAGCGCTCGGGGACTGTCCGGCGTGACGCAGACAAAGCAAGCTGAAAAGGGCATGACGTACTGGAGAATCCGGCGATAGTCCTTATCCGCCAGAACGCCAATCAAAAAGCAGAATTTCTGACCGGGGAGGTAATCCGCCAGGTTTTGGGCCAGTGCCTCGGCACACTGGGGGTTGTGACCACCGTCGAGGATAAAAAGCGGATCGCGCCAGAGAATTTCAAAGCGGGCAGGCCAGTGTACGTCCCGCAGTCCGGCGGCAACAGCCGGCTCCGGAACCTCCCAGCCGCGTTCCCGCAGCACGCTTACCGTTTCCAGAACCACAGCGGCATTGCGGAGCTGGTGGGCACCGAGGAGAGAGAGCAGATATTCCTTCCCATGCCATAAAAAGCGCTGTCCGCTCAGATCGTGGGATATGCTCTGCACGTCACTCTCGCGGGAAATCCGATTTGGAACACCCTGTTCGTGACAGATCCGCTGCAGGGTCTCCATGGTTTCGGATTCAGACTCATACAGCACAGCGATGCAGCCGGGCTTGATGATGCCAGCCTTGGCTTCGGCAATCAGAGAGAGTGTGTTCCCAAG
The DNA here is from genome assembly GCA_902798545.1 of Oscillospiraceae bacterium. GTDB lineage: Bacteria > Bacillota > Clostridia > Oscillospirales > Oscillospiraceae > Limivicinus. Next base: position 165,764 of record CADBWQ010000009.1, on the reverse strand, counting down.
GTATTCCGTATGCTCCAGTCCGATATTGGTGATGACAGCGGCCTCCGGGCAGTCGATCACATTGGTGGAGTCCAGCGCGCCGCCCATTCCAACCTCCAGAACCACAATGTCGCAGTGCTCTTCCAGAAAATACTGCATGGCGACAGCCGTGACCAGCTCAAACTGACTGGGGTGATCCTCCATGATATCCGCGTGGATCCGGACCCGTTCCGTGATCCGGGCGAGGTCCTCACCGGGGATGTTATTCCCGTTCACCTGCATGCGTTCACAGAAGTCCTGGATATAGGGAGAAGTATAGAGGCCGGTCCGATACCCCGCGCAACGGAGAATCGCATCCAGCATGGCACAGGTTGAGCCCTTCCCGTTGCTGCCGGCGACATGGATGAATTTCAGCTTTTTATGAGGGTCACCAATGGCATGCAGGAGTTCACGCGTCCGGCCAAGACCGAGACGCGTGGTGCTCCAGGTGTAGTTCTCAATGTATGAGATAGCTTCCTTTGGTGTCATGTAACGGAGACCTTCTTCCCATAACGATTCAGTACCGGGACAATCAGCTGAATGCAGATCAGCTGTACGACGGTGAGGAGAATGCTCTGAAATACACGTGTTGCCAGAAGGGGGACAAAGGGAGAATCATAGAGTACGGAAATCCAGTAGGTATTCAGGAGAAGACCAAGGATAAACTGGTTGATGCCCACCGCGGCAAGCCCCTGAAGCCAGCCCTGCTTGCGGTGAAGAAAGAGCCCAAAGACGACGCCAATCAGAAAGCTTGTCAGGGTAAAGCCGGGGAAGTAGGCACCGATGGGGAAGAGAATCGCGCCGATGAAATCGGAGAGCCCGCCGACAATTCCGCCGGCCAGCGGACCGTAGAGAAGGGCGGCAATGACCACGGGAATGAAGCCAAACCCAATTTTGATGTTCCACGCGTTGATGGAGAGAAAGCGGGAGAGAATGATCTCAATGGCGATAAGCATGGCGAGGGTGGTAAGGGCGCGAGTGGATAATTTCTGCTTGAACATATGACAACTCCTTTCATGACGGAGTGCCACGAAAGGAGCTGTTGGGACAGATTCCTCTGGTGGCAGCGGATGCGGACAAGCACCGCGCACGGAACCGTGCTTCGTCCGACGGCGACCTCCCATCCGTCGGCACTTAACGCGCTTATCCTACTCTGACATACAGAATACCTGGAAAAATTCAAATGGCATCCCACCTTAGGCGGGATGGCGGGGACTTATTTTGCTGCGTTCATGACCACCCGGTGAAGCGTGGCAAACACAATGCCTCCGGCAGCATTGCCAAGGGTGATCGCAAGAATGCAGAGAACTGCACGGCCACCCCACACACCGGCGATCCAGAAATAGAACATATCCGCCACGCAGTGCTCCGTACCACTGAGAATGAAGACCATAACACCGAAGAACAAGGAGAGATATTTCCCCAGCTCATGAGGGTTGCGGCGATAACCGTCGACTGCGATATAGATCAGAATATTGCAGAGAATGCCCAGAACAAACAGGCTGAGCAGACTGTCATCCATCTTGACGACACACATGGTGAGTGCTTTTTCGCGGAGGGCGGGTGCACTGCGCCCCAGAAGGCCCATACCGGCAGCGATGCCGGTGCCCGCGAGGTTTCCAAGCCAGATGACCGGCAGATCGAGCGCGTAATCTTGGTCGTTCTGAAATACATAGCAGACCTTCCCCGTGAAGAGGTGAAAACCGAAGGTGCAGATGACAAAGAGCCCGACCGTGAAGAGGGCAGATCCGACGATGCGGTTTTCTACTGAGAGGAAAACCAGACCGCCGAGGCCGACACAGAACCCGGCGAGAATACCGGAGAGAAAGACCATAGTACGTTTCATCGCAGTGAAGCCTCCGCTGCTTCCAGAATATGTTTACAAAGCACCGCAGCAGTGACGGATCCCACGCCGCCGGGGACTGGAGAGATTGCCCGTACGATCGGGGATACCGCGTCAAACTGCACGTCTCCACAGATTCCGCCCCCGGGGGCTGCATTGACGCCAACATCGATGACGACCTGATCCGGCTGAACAAAACATGCATCAACGAGACCAGCTTTCCCGGCTGCTGCGACAAGAATATCCGCACGCCGGCAGATCTCTTCGATGCCTGAGGTCCTGGTATGGCACATGGTGACGGTGGCATCCCGGTTCTGCAGCAGCATGGAGAGCGGCTTCCCGATCACCAGACTGCGTCCGATGACGACAATATTTTTCCCCCGGAGGGAAATACCGTAGTAATCCAGAAGCTCGATACATGCCTGCGGTGTGCAGGGGGCAAAGCCTCTTCCCTTTCCGGAAAAGACAGCTGCCAGGGAACGGGGCGTCATGCAGTCGATGTCTTTCTCGGGCAGAAGCGCGTCACAGGCGGCAAGTTCATCCAGCTGCGGCGGCAGGGGGCGGAACATCAGACAGCCGTGGACAGTGCTGTCCCGGTTGATCCTGTCAATTGCGGAAAGAAGCTCAACCTGAGTACAGGACTGAGGAAGAGCGATACAGACCACACGGATCCCGATTGTTTCACAGCGCTTCTGCGCAGCGTGTTCATAGCTCAGATCATCAATCCGCTCTCCGACTCGAAGAATCGCAAGACAGGGAGAAAGACCCTTTTCATTCAGAAGCCGGGAACGGGAAATCAGGTCGTTGGTGATGGCTGCCGCGACAGGTGCTCCCTTCAATACTTCAGCCATGATTCCTCCTCCATCACACGGTCATCTATTAGCAATATTCTATCATCAGACAGAATGCAATGCAAGCAGGAAATACTCTAAGGATTATCGAAGCATATCATCAAGGCCGGAACGCATAAAGAACCAAAATCTTCATATAGCATTCTTGATTCTGTCAGCAGAATACATTTGTAATGAAGTCCACGTTCTCTCCGGAAAAAGACACCGGAAGCGGCATCCGCGATTAATAGACATGGACTGCCGGGCGCTGGAGAGCGCCCGGCAGTTTTCCGGTGAGGCATATGATGCTGCTTGGGCTTGTATCCCGGAAGGCGTCCGAAGCGGGAACAAAATCAGAACAGGCCGGTGATCTTTCCGTTTTCGTCTACGTCGATTTTTTCGGCGGCCGGGATTTTGGGAAGCCCGGGCATCGTCATGATATCTCCGGTCAGGGCGACGATGAAGCCGGCGCCGGCGGAGACCTTCAGATTCCGGACCGTGACTGTGAAGCCCTTGGGCGCACCCAGGAGTGCAGCGTCATCGGAGAAGGAATACTGAGTTTTGGCCATACAGATGGGGAGCCTGCCAAAGCCCAGTTCTGTAAGCTGCTGCGCCTGCTTCTTCGCATTTGGAGTGAGAACGACACCGTCGGCGTGATAGACACGCGTACAGATGGCATCCAGCTTTTCTTCGATGCTCAGTTCCAGCGGGTAACTGAAATCAAAGTGATTGGGTGCTTCGCAGAGACGGACAACCTCTTCGGCCAGCGCCTTGCCCCCTTCGCCGCCCTTTGCCCAGACCTCGGACAGGGCGACGTTAACACCGAGTTCGTTGCACCGGGCTTCTACCAGATCAAGTTCGGCCCTGGTATCTGTCGGGAACGCGTTGATGGCTACCACACAGGGCAGACCGAAGACATCCCGGATATTCCCGACATGCTGCAGCAGGTTGGGGAGACCCTTTTCAAGCGCTTCGAGATTCTCGGTGTTGAGATCGGCTTTTGGTACGCCTCCGTGATACTTCAGCGCACGCACCGTCGCAACAACGACAACAGCATCCGGGCGGAGCCCTGTGACGCGACATTTGATATCAAAGAACTTTTCTGCACCGAGGTCTGCGGCGAAGCCGGCTTCAGTGACTACGTAGTCTGCGAGCTTCAGGGCGGTACGGGTGGCAGAGACGGAATTGCAGCCATGGGCAATATTGGCAAAGGGGCCGCCGTGGATAAAGGCGGGGGTCCCCTCCAGCGTTTGGACGAGATTGGGCTTGATGGCATCCTTCAGGAGCGCAGCCATGGCCCCTTCTGCCTTCAGATCGTGAGCGGTGACCGGATTCCCGTCATAGGTGTAGGCGACGATGATCCGGGCGAGTCGGGCCTTCAGATCCATCAGGTCGGCAGCGAGACACAACACCGCCATGATTTCACTGGCAACCGTGATATCAAAGCCGTCTTCCCGGGGAACACCCTGGGCCTTCCCGCCGAGGCCGTCAACGATGTGGCGGAGCTGACGATCGTTCATGTCGACAGCACGCTTCCAGGTGATCTGCTTCGGATCAATCCCGAGGGCATTGCCCTGCTGAATATGGTTATCAAGCATAGCGGCCAGAAGATTGTTGGCTGCGCCGATGGCATGGAAATCGCCGGTGAAGTGGAGATTGATGTCTTCCATGGGAACGACCTGAGCATATCCGCCGCCGGCAGCACCGCCCTTGATACCAAAGACAGGCCCGAGGGAGGGCTCGCGAAGTGCAACCACGGCGTTTTTACCGATTCTCCGCAGACCGTCGGTGAGTCCCACAGAGGTAGTGGTCTTGCCCTCGCCGGCAGGAGTCGGTGTGATGGCGGTGACGAGAATGAGCTTTCCCTTTTCAGGGAGTTCCCTCATTGCATGCAGATCCAGCTTGGCTTTGTACTTGCCGTAGTTTTCCACAGCATCCTCGGAAATCCCGAGAGATGCCGCGATGGAGTTGATCGGTTGAAGGGTGGCTTCCTGGGCGATTTCAATGTCAGACTTGTATGCCATAAGCGAGCGTCCTCCTCTATGAAATGATTGATTTGGGGGATTTGAACCGGCGCAGTACCCTCCGGCTGTGAATAATAGAATAACACAGACCGGAGAGGAAGAAAAGAGATATTTTTCATATCCGAATGAATTATGGGCACAGTCTGCTGTTTCGACAACAAATGGATGAAGTGAAAAATGCACTTCTGACGATACAGCTGAAAAAAGTTTAAAAAAAATTCGCAAAATAAGCTGCGGATATGCTGCTTTTTTCAGTAATAATTCAGAGTATTGTAGTATAATCCAGAAAATGAATATTTATGAGAAAAGCGGGCGAGTTTATGCGAGTACTGATTGTTTCGGAAGATAAGATACAGGCAGAATCCATTGAGCGTCTCCTGAAATCCAAGGGATTGGATACGGAGAGCGTTCTGAATGGAGAAGTCGGAGAAGAATATGCAGAACTGGGGATCTATGATCTGATGATTCTGGATGCCAGGCTCTCAGGAAAGAATGCAATGGAGATCACATGGACACTGCGGCAGAAGCACTGCCTCCTGCCAGTTATCCTGCTGGCTCAGGCGAACGGTCTTGAGGATCGGATCAAGGCGCTGAAGTGCGGGGTCGATTATACACTGCTGATGCCTTATGACAACAGGGAACTGCTGGCCAGTGTCGACGCTCTGTTGCGGAAAAGCACGGACCAGGCGGAAGAACCGATGTATGGTAATACCCGCCTTGTACTTGCTTCCGGAAAACTGGCCTGCGAGGATCAGAGCGTACGCCTGTCGGCCAAGGAATTTGAAGTTATGCGTCTGCTGCTGCAGGCGAAGGATCGTCTGCTCTCCAAGGAAGTTATTCTGGCACGCGTCTGGGGATACGACTCCAATGCGGTAGAGAACCATGTGGAGGTCTATGTGGGTTTCCTGAGAAAAAAGCTGCGTAGCATTGGGTCTAATCTGGAAATTAAGGCAGTACGCAGAATGGGGTACACACTGGAGATTCAGGAAGAGATTTGAATTTGAAAGCAAATCACATATTATATAAAGAATGCCTGACCGGTCCGGCCAGGCATTCTTTATGAGAAAATTCAGCAGTCCATGAGATGCTGCAGCCCGCCTGCTGAGAACAGGCTCAGCCTGGTAACGAGGCGTTCAAGCTCTTTCGAAGAGTATTCTCCGAAGATCAGGTCCTTGTATTCCACCAGCTTCATATGCAGAAGGATTCTGGTCAGAGCGGGATCAACAGGCTTTTTCGACGAGCGGTCAAGCAGAATCTGATAGATGGGAAAAAAGTAATTGTTCAGAAGCTCTTCACGGAAGCTTTCATATTTTGTACCGCCGGAACACTCAAAAAGAAGGTAGAGCTCATCTCTGTGAGACCGAGCGAAAGAGACAGAAGCAAGTTCTTTGCTCACATCGATGATCTGATCGGTGCCCTTCTGAGCTGCGACTTCAGACAGCATATTATGAAGGGCGGAGACCAGTGGCTCCACAATGGCACAGAACAGGTCTTCCTTTCGGGCAAAGTGTGAATAAAAAGCACCGGTTGTGACATTCGCATTCCGACAGATCACCCGGAGAGAGGCTCGCTCAAAACCATGCGCAAGAAATTGCTCTTTCCCACTGCGGAGCAAAGCATCACGAATCTCGTCGTGTCCAGACTTCAACATTGTCACCTCAGTAAGTTAGTACTAACAAAAATTAGCATATCAGAAGACAAATGTCAAGAAAAACGTCGGACTGCTGTGGCGGAAAAAACCTGAGCAGAAAAACCGCTCAGGATATATGGTATATTCAGATTGACAGATAGGCAGTCACTTCATTCAGAGAGGGGAACACCATCTCCGTAAGTGCGAGAATCTCCTCTGTCGGCTGGATCATATCGGGTACCATCAGGGGATGCATCCCAGCTGCAGCTGCGGCGCGGATCCCGTTGAAGGAATCCTCTATGACATAACAGTCGCCCGGGGCTGCGCCCAGAACTTCAGCGGCTTTGAGAAAGATTTCCGGGTGGGGCTTGGAATGGGAAACCATGTCTCCGCCGATGATCACAGAGAAATACTTTATGAAGCCTGCATCTTTCAGCTCCCGGCGGACGAGTTCTGTCCGGGTGGATGAAGCCAGCGCCATAGAAACGGCGTGCGCGGAGAGAAAGGAGAGAAGATTCTCTGCACCTGGCTTGACAGGAAGCCCTTCCCGTTTATAGTGCTCAAGGTACAGTTCACGGACACGCCGGTCAAAGTCCGCCTTGGGGAAGGACTCGCCATAGCGCTCAAAGAGAATCTCAGAGGTACGGACGGCAGTGGTGCCGATCACGGAGGGGTAGAGTTCCACAAGCCCGGGGATACCCAACTCCTTACCCGCCTGGATCCAGAGACTCAGCGTCAGGTGCTCGGTATCGAAGATCACCCCATCCATATCGAAGATAACAGGATTCATTAAATTCACCGCCTGAATATGGAATGCCGTATTATAGCGCCTTCTTTGCCATGTTACAAGAGAAAAAAGCAAGAATCAACATTCCGGTATAGTATGAAAAACAGGAATCCCATATGAGGAGATTCCTGCTTTTCGCACACCGAGTGGAGTGCTATTTGGAAATGTATCTGTTTCTCAGGTGCCGTTATATACAAACGCAGAGAAACGGGGCACTATGCAAGAAGCCACGGATCAATAACCAAAGAAGAAGCGGAAGTAGTCTTCAAACGGGTCACTGCCCCAGCCTTGAATGCCCTGCTGGCCGTCCTGGTTGGACTGTCCCTGTTCAGCAGGGGCTTCTTCCTGAGGTTCTTCCTCTTCCTTCAGCGCGGATTCGGTCTTGGAGCCGATTTCGACATCAAGCGTGATCTCCTGGCCCTGACGGTAGATATAGAAGGTCAGAACGTCGCCGGGATTGGCCTTGGAAATAACCTGAACCAGGTCGTTGGAATCATTGATATCGGTGTCACCGACCTTCACGATCACATCGTGTGTCTTGATACCGGCTTTGTCAGCAGGGGCGTCTGCGGTAACATCCTGTACGACAGCACCGGCCTTGATGCCAATGATATTCGCGGTCTCATCAGAAAGCGGGGAAACAGAGACGCCGATATAGGGCTTTAAAACATAACCGTTTTCAATGATGCTGGTGACAATCCGTTTTACGCTGTTAATCGGGATGGCGAAACCGATGTTGTCGATCTCTGCCTCAGAGGACATGCCAGAGGAAGAATACTTGGCATTGGTGATGCCGATAACCTCACCGCGGGTGTTGAACAGAGCGCCGCCGGAGTTGCCGGAGTTAATGGCGCAGTCGGTCTGGATGAGGCTCATGGTGGTACCGGCTTCGGTGCGGACATTACGGCTCAGCGCACTTACAATACCTCCGGTCAGGGAGAAGGTCAGTTCACCGAGAGGGTTGCCGATGGCATAGACGGAGTCACCGACGCGCAGCGTATCCGAATCGCCGAGGTTCACAGGCTTCAGATTTTCGGCATCGATCTTGAGGACGGCGATGTCATTGCTCTCATCATAGCCAATGATCTGAGCGTCATAGGTTTCGTGGTCATAGGTGGCGACGGTGACAGTCTTGGAACCGCTGATGACGTGGTAGTTAGTCAGAATATAGCCGTCGTTCGAGATGATGAAGCCGGAGCCGGAGGCCTGATAGGTATAACCGTAGCCGTAACGGCTGGAGGTCTCACCGCTGATGGTGATGCCAACGGTGGAGTTGACATTCTGCTCGTAGAGATCTGCCGGAGACAGTTCGGCGGACTCTGCAAAAGCGGTCTGAGCTCCGCCGCCGATGGTAACACAGCCTGCAATCAGGCAGGCAAGAAGAACAAGACACAGGGTCTTCTGAAGAAGCGGATGCGATGAGATAACAGATGTTTTCATGGATGAAGGACCTCTTTTCATTTTTTAATATTACATATTACTGTTACAAAAGATATTATTTTATCAGGGTTTCTGTTTTCCTGTTGTGTTTATTGAACCATAAAAAAATGACAAAATATGTATAGAAATTTGAATAATTTAACAAACAAATTTGAACTGTTTTTGTCATGCCAAAGCTGCATGAATCAACACATCACCACAGAGAAATCGGAAGCGGCGCGGACCTGGCGTCGACGCCGCTTCCGGAGAAGCAGAAAAGGAGCAGCATCCGGGGAAAGCAGGATGCGCTTATATTACAGCAGGTCGACCAGACGGTCGACATCTTCCTCAGATGTTGCCCAGCTGGTGACGAAGCGCATGGTGGTGTGTTCAGCGTCTGGTTTCTCCCAGAAGCTCATTTCGACCTTCTCAGAGAGCTCTGCAAGCTTCGCCTGATCCAGGAGCACAAAAATCTGGTTGGTCGGGGCGTCAAAGGCAAGGGTATAGCCTTTATTGCGCAGCGCCTCACGAATGCGTTCAGCCGCGGTGATGGCGGTGCGTCCGATCTCTCCGTAGAGATTGTCGGTGAAGAGCGTGTCAAACTGAAGGCCGGCCACAAAGCCTTTTGCGAGAACCGCGCCGTGCTGCTTAATAATGGAAAAGAAGTCCGGTACCGTATTGTGCTTCGGAAACACGAGTGCTTCACCCAGCAGCGAGCCGCATTTGGTTCCGCCGATATAGAACACATCGCAGAGACGGGCGAGGTCCGGCAGAGTCACGTCGTTTTCCGGACAAGCGAGAGCATAGGCAAGGCGTGCTCCGTCCACATAGAGGCAGAGTCCGTTCTCCCGACAGGCAACGCTGATGGCTTCCAGTTCTGCGAGAGAATACAGCGTGCCGACCTCAGTGGGCAGGGAGAGATATACAGCGCCAGGTTTTACCACATGGGTTCGATTGCCATCGCTGTACCAGGTGTCCCAGCAGGCGCGGATGTCGGCGGCGCTGATTTTACCGGCCTTCCCCGGGAGGGCAAGAACCTTGTGACCGCCGCGCTCAATGGCGCCGGCTTCGTGGATGCAGATGTGGCCTGTGGCAGCCGAAATCACGCCTTCAAAAGGCCGGAGCACAGAATCCAGCACCGCGGCATTGGTCTGTGTCCCGCCGACGAGAAACCAAATGTCGGCACCCGGCGCTGCACAGACTTCGCGGATCTTTGCCCGGGCGGATTCGGAAAACGCGTCATCGCCATAGACACCGGACTTCACCAGATTGTTTTCCAGCATGCGCTGCAGGATGGCGGGATGCGCGCCCTGGTTATAGTCGCATGCAAAATTCAGTCGTTCGTTCATAGAGGATCTCCTCTCAGATGATTTGGGCTGGGGCGGTTTCGTGAGCATTCTGCGCATATTATATCTATTTTCGATCAAAAGCACAACTGCTATTTCCGGCGCGGAATTTCCAACGCAATACTTCCGGCGCGGAACGTGGCGCGTCCGGTGCTGCCGTCTCCTGTCACAGAATGGTACGGAACTGAACAGATGAGCAGAATCTTTACAATTCCGGATTGACCGTGGCCGGCGGCAGGCGTATAATCCCGATATCTTCTTGCGGGAGGTTCATCATGGCGAGAAACACCGACATCAACCTGCAAAAGCAGGTGATTTATTCTGTATATGTCAGGGCACATACCGAAGAGGGGACCTTCCTTTCGATCATTCCGGATCTGGACCGGATAAGGGCACTGGGGACGGATATCATCTGGCTCATGCCGATCCATCCAATCGGTGTGAAAGGGAAAAAAGGGAGTCTCGGCTGTCCTTACGCAAATCGGGAATACCGGAACGTGAATCCCGAATACGGTACAATGGAAGATTTCAGAACACTGGTGGACGAGATCCATAAGCGCGGTATGAAGTGTATCATTGACGTGGTATATAACCACACATCACCGGATGCTGTGCTGCTGCGGGAACATCCGGAATTCTATTACCGCGATGCGGAGGGAAACACCGGCAATAAGATCGGTGACTGGGCAGATGTGATCGATCTGGACTACAGCGTCCCGGCACTCTGGGATTATCAGATCGAGACCCTCATGAACTGGGCACAGATCGTTGATGGATTCCGATGTGATGTGGCGTCTTTTGTCCCGGTGGAGTTCTGGAAAATGGCCAGGAGCTTTGTGGAGAAGATACGGCCAGGCTGTATCTGGCTTGCTGAGACGGTACATCAAAGCTTTGGAAACCTGGCCCGGAGGGAAGGTTTTTACTGCGACCGTGACACCGAGGACTTCGATGCCTTCGACATGGAGTATGAGTATGATATCAGGGAGAATTTTGACCGGTATCTGAAGGATGAAGTTGTCCTGAGCCAGTGGCTGGAGCAGATGAACTTCCAGGAAGCTGTCTATCCGGCCAATTATAATAAAATGCGCTTCCTCGAAAACCATGATCAGCCCCGAATCTGCGCGAATGTGGCATCGGAGAGCGACAGGGACAATTATACTGCTATGCTGTTTTTCATGAAGGGCACGACGCTTCTCTATGCCGGACAGGAGTACAGCTGTGAACATACGCCGAGCCTGTTCGAGAAAGAAGTCTTTCCGAGGGATGGGAGAGATATCAGTGCCATGCTCCGTCGCCTGAGTGATATCAAGCATACTGTGCTGGACGCGGATGACGGATTTTACGTACAGACGGATGATGAGCATGACATAGCTGTGATGCTGCGGCAGAATACCGAGCGGAAAAAAATCGGAATCTTCAGCCTGAAGTCCCGTCATGCAGAAGTATCCGTGCCGGCGCCGGACGGAACTTATCAGAATCTTCTTGATCAAAGCCTGGTAACTGTAGCAGGGGGAAAGCTTCTCTGTGAAGGGAAGCCCGTGATCTTCTGCCTGGAGCGGTGAGAGAAAAACAAAACGGAGGAAAACAGATGGCAGTGTGGTTCTCAGCCAATATGGCCAATATCATTATCATTGTATTGCTGGCTCTCGTTATCGGATTGGGCATACGCAGAATAATCCGGAATAAAAAGGCGGGAAGGACTTCCTGCGGTTGCGGCTGCTCTTCCTGCAGCGCATGCGCAGGCTGCAAGGAAAAACTTGAAAACAGAAAGGAAATAAGATAAAATCCAGAAGTCTGAGGAGACATGGGAGAAGGTGAAGAAAATAGATATTCAATACCGACATGAATGGAAGCATGAGATTAGTTTTTCCGATCTCCTTGTGATCCGACAGAGACTGCGGGCCGTTGCGGAACCGGATCCCCATGCGAAGGACGGAAAATATCTGATCAGGAGTCTTTATTTTGATAACCGCCGGGATAAAGCGTTGCGGGAAAAAATCGACGGCGTCAATATGAGAGAAAAGTTCCGGATCCGCTACTACAACGGGGATACCTCGCTAATCCATCTGGAAAAGAAAAGTAAATTAAACGGTCTCGGGGCCAAATTCAGTGCGGACCTGACAGTGGAGGAGGCGCAGAACATCGTCGCTGGAAAGACCGACTGGATGCGGGACAGTGGACGATCTGTGGTACAGGAGCTCTACTGTAAGATGCAGTATCAGAGACTGGAACCTAAAACCATTGTGGAGTACACCAGAGAACCGTTTATCTTCAGTCCCGGAAATGTGCGGGTGACATTTGACTACGACATACGAACAGGCCTTTCCTGCACAGACTTTCTGAATCCTGGCTGCGTGATGATACCAGCGGGAGATGCCGGGATCATTTTGGAAGTGAAGTGGGATGCTTTCCTCCCGAATATCATCCGTGACGCGGTCTGGGTTCCCGGCAGACGGGAAGTGGCTTTTTCCAAATACGCGCAATGCAGAATTTACGGCTGAGGCCGCTATCATAAAGGAGAATTAATATGTCATTCAGAGATATTTTCAAATCCGGATTTCTGGAGAACGTGAGCTCTATCAGCATTCTGGACACAGTGCTGGCACTTGCACTGGCTTTCGGCCTGGGATTGTTCATCTTTTTTGTATACAAGAAGACATATGCAGGTGTAATGTATTCCTCCAGCTTCGGGGTAACGCTGGTTGCGCTGACCATGATTACGACGCTGGTGATCCTGGCGGTCACATCCAATGTTGTCCTGTCGCTCGGCATGGTGGGCGCGCTTTCAATTGTCCGTTTCCGTACAGCAATCAAGGAACCGCTTGACATTGCATTCCTGTTCTGGGCGATTGCGGCAGGTATTGTCCTGGCTGCAGGTCTGATCCCGCTCGCGGTTTTCGGAAGTGTCTTTATCGGCATCATCATTCTGATCTTTGCCAATCGCAAGGATATGACAAACCCCTTCATCGTGGTTCTGAGCTGTGACGGACATGAGAGTGAAGAAAACGCACTCAACATGCTCCGGCAGTATACGAAGCGCTGTGTCGTAAAGAGCAAGACTGCCCGAAGGGGGGAAGTAGAACTGAATCTGGAGGTGCGACTGAGAGATACCAATACCGACTTCATCAATGAGATCGCAGAAATCAACGGTGTCCAGTCTGCGGTTCTGGTCAGCTATAATGGGGATTACATGGGCTAAAGGAGGCCGCGGAACGTGTCAACACATCGATATATTGATGCGATCTGCGTTGCCGTGCTCCTGCTCACGCTGCTACTCACGATTCTGTTTATTAACGGGGAGGCTTACGGCATTCAGGTCATCGTAGACGAGGATGCAGAAGCTTACGGGCACACCGTTCTCTTTACAGAAAACGACAAGAACGGAGCCTGGAATACCTCGCAGGCAACCCAGATCACACTGAACGGAGATCACGCCTCCGTGTTCGGCGGTGGCGCCTATGCCTATGAAGGCAATGTCATCATTACCAACAAGGGAAAGTATGTAGTTTCCGGTACACTGATTAACGGCAGCGTGATTGTCGATGCTGACGGCAGCGCAAAGGTCTGGATCATGCTGGATGGGGCTGTGATCAGCAATTCGGAGGGATCATGCCTGGATGTTGAACAGGCGGATAAAGTCTTTCTCTCTCTGGCAGAAGGCAGCGAGAACAGCATGACAACGACCGGCTTTTCGAAGGAAAACCGGGATTTGGGTATGGATGGAACGATTTTTTCCAGAGATGATCTGACAATCAACGGATTGGGAAGGCTGACCGTGAACGCAGCCGAGGAAAACGGGGTCGTCAGCAACGATGAACTCGTTCTTGCCGGCGGCAGCATTGATGTTACTGCGGCGGGAGACGCCATACATGCGAATGACGGGCTGCGGATCATGACAACAGAGCTCTCGCTGCGGGCGCAGGATGACGGGATCTCTGTCACCGGTCTGGAGAGTGAATTTTACATGGAATCCGGATCCATTGCCCTCTCCGCGTCAGACAAAGGCATTGCAGCCGGAAACAGTGTACGCATTCTCGGTGGGAATCTGAGCATCCAGTCCGATCATGAAGGGATCGCTTCTGACAACAGTGTCATCCTGTCGGGGGGAACCGTCGAGATTATGGCAGAAGAGGATGGAATCTCTGCAAACGGAGATGTGATCCTCAATGGGGCAGACATCAGGATTGAGGCTGGCGACGACGGCATTCATTCCGACACTGCGGTGATGATTTCCAGCGGAAACATTGAGATTCCGAGCTGCTATGAGGGGATCGAGGCTGTTACCATTGACGTGACCGGGGGAAACATCAACATCCATCCGGAAGATGACGGAATGAATGCCAACGGCGGAGCTGACGGCCTTGGGGGCTTTAACGGAGGTATGCATGGCGGTCCGGGCGACCGGCCCGATCCCGGACAGCATCCCATGGATGGAACAACAGAACCTGGGGAGCGGCCTCCTCAAGGCGAGGCGCCTGCTGTGCCACAGGGACTGGAACTGCCGGATAACGCGGAGCATCAGAGACCGGTATCGACAGAGTCGGCAGATCCAAGTGAGAAAACAGGGCGTATGATGCCCGACGATGAGAACTTCCCGAAGACAGAAACAGCCGGAGATGCCAGCGAGGGCACGGGGACCTGGATTCATGTAAGCGGCGGCAGCATCACGATCGTCAATGAGACGGCGAGAGATGCCGACGGCATGGATTCCAACGGGGATATCATCATTTCCGGAGGAAGTATTCGGGTGAGCCTGGTGAACAGCAGCAGCAACAGCGCGCTTGATTATGGAAGCGAAAGCGGCGGCGTCATGGAAATCAGCGGCGGTGATGTCATCGCATGCGGGAGCTATGCCATGGCGGAGGGCTTTGACGCGAGCTCGGAGCAGTGCTCTGTCCTGTATAACATCAAGCGCGGCGCTGCGTCCGGGACAACAGTAAGTCTCGAAGACAGCCAGGGCAATATTATCCTGAGCTATGATGCACCATGCAGCTTCTCTTCCGTCGTTATGAGCTGTCCGGAGATGAGGCAGGGAGAGACCTACACCCTCGTGATCGGAGACAGCGCGGATGAGATCACCCTGGATACGGTCTCCGCCTCCTTCGGGGATGCACAGAGCGAACACTTCGGCGGCCCGATGAACTGGGGCGGTATGCAGTTCCGCCCCGGTAATTGAAAGGACATATGTTCTGCCGCCGGAAGCAGAGGCAGGGGAGAATGAAAAATGGCTTCGGCGATATCATATCTCGTCCGACGGGGACCCAGCTGAGGGGCTTTTTCCTCAGGAGGTGAGACAGATGCATAAAACACATGTGCTGGGTTTTGCAGGTTACTCCGGATCGGGCAAGACGACACTGATCGAGAAGCTTATCCCGCAGTTGGAAAAGATGGGAATCCGTACGGCAGTGATTAAGCACGATGCCCATGGATTGCGGTTTGACGCGGAGGGGAAAGACTCGCAGCGGTTTTCCGCTGCAGGGGCGGTCTGTTCTCTGGTCAGCGGACCGGGGCAGAGCGCGATCTTTCTTCGGGAACCCTTATCTCTGGAGCGATCTCTGGGGATTCTTGCTGTGCTCTCCGATGTTGATTTGATTCTGATTGAGGGATATAAGGATAACAGGTACCCACAGATCGGTGTCATGCGTACGGAAAATGGAAAGGGCTTTACAAATAAAACGGAGCGCTTCGAGGCGCTGGTGACGGATGACGGAAGTGTAACTGCACAGATTCCGGTTTTTTATCCGGATGATGTTGAAGCTGTAGCGGCATATATTGTGGATAATATGAAGAACTTCGAGATCAGCCTCTGACAGCGGAAAACCAGTTCTTTCAATTTATGTTGACAAGAAGGAAAAATCTGGTATAATACAGCTAACAATTAAACACCTTATCAAGAGTGGTGGAGGGAACGGCCCTGTGAAGCCCGGCAACCTGCGTGTATTGCAAGGTGCCAAGTCCGGCGGAGAGACGAAAGATGAGGCTTTTGACAGCGTTTTGTTCGCGCCCCGGAATCCCCGGGGCGCATTTCTATCTCAACGGATAGGTCAAGAGAAAGGAACGATACAATGAGTCACTATTTCTTTACTTCCGAATCGGTTACGGAAGGACATCCCGATAAGATCTGCGATCAGATCTCTGATGCCGTACTGGATGCAATCCTTGAACAGGATCCCAACGGCCGCGTTGCCTGCGAAACTACTGCGTCTACCGGCCTGGTCCATATCATGGGAGAGATCAGCACCAACTGCTATGTGGATATCCAGAAGATCGCCCGTCAGGTAATCCGCGATATCGGCTATGACCGTGCCAAGTATGGCTTCGACTGCGACACCTGCGGTATTATCGTGAACATCGATGAGCAGTCCGGAGATATTGCACTTGGGACGAACGACGAGGTAGGCGGCGCCGGAGACCAGGGCATGATGTTCGGGTATGCGTGTGATGAAACGAAAGAACTCATGCCGCTGGCCATTTCCCTGGCACATAAGCTGGCGAAGCGCCTGACCCAGGTGCGGAAGGACGGTATGCTGGACTACCTGCGCCCCGACGGAAAGACCCAGGTCACAATCGAGTACGATGATAACCGGCAGCCTGTTCGCGTGGATACCGTCGTGATTTCCACCCAGCATGCGCCTGAGGCGAATCTGGATCAGATCCGCGAGGACATGATTCACCTGGTGATCGAACCGACCGTCCCGGCGGAACTGCTCGACGAGAAGACCAGAATCTTTGTGAACCCGACAGGCCGCTTCGTTATCGGCGGGCCACAGGGGGATTCCGGACTCACCGGACGGAAGATCATTGTAGACACTTACGGCGGCAGCGCTCCTCACGGCGGCGGAGCCTTCTCAGGGAAGGATCCGACCAAGGTAGACCGCAGTGCTGCGTATGCTGCACGCTGGGCAGCGAAGAACGTTGTTGCGGCCGGCCTTGCAAAGCGCTGCCAGATCCAATTGGCATATGCCATCGGCGTGGCCGAGCCTGTAAGTATTCTGGTCGAAACCTTCGGCACCGGTACGGTCCCGGACGATGTGCTTGGTGAAGCAGTGTCGAAAGTCTTTGATTTTCGTCCCAGTGCCATTATAAGGGAGCTGGACCTTCGCAAGCCGATCTATCGGAACCTTGCAGCATACGGTCATATGGGACGTGAAGATCTCGGCGTCCGCTGGGAGGACTGTGACAAGGTGGATGAACTGAAAGCTGCCGTCAAGGCATAAGAAAGCAAACAAAAAAGAGATGTTCCGATTTATGCTCCGGAACATCTCTTTTTATAATGAAGAATGTATAAAACACAAGGATTATGCCTTAATTGAAATAGGCTTCCCGTTCAGCATCGGTAATGTGAATGTATGTGCTGAGTTCATCGACACAGAAGTTCTGCCAGTCCTTATTTACAATGGTGTCCTTGAGTGACTGAACATCTTTTTCCCACTTCTCGACAGAATAGTCCCAGCGCCTCCTGTCACGGGCAATCTCCGGACGGATCTGCTGCTCATAGTGTTCGATCCGTTCCAGCACGCGTTCGTTGGAGAGAACGGTGTCGTAGACCTCACCGTAGCGCCGCAGAAATGCCTCACGGAATTCGGGACTCTTGAAAAGCCCTTTGATCAGATTGGTGGCGTTGGTGTTCGGCATCCCGCAGAAGCCGTCCTTCCACAGCAGACAGTTCCAGGTGGCATAGTTGTTGCTCATGGAATTATCTAGGTCGAACAGGGCCATCTGATAGCGGTTCCCGTTCTGAGAACTCCGGAAGAATCGGACGTTCAGGAAGAGATCAAAGTTGCCGCAGAGCCCTTCCATAATGGACCAGTCGATAAAACTGTCCACATCCAGCATCGAGCAGGCGCGGGCGTAGTTTTCGGGGACGGACATGTCTTCCTCTTTGATGAAGTTATACATCGCGAGGTAGTCCGGGGAGTTGTTGTCATGAGGGACTT
Organism: Oscillospiraceae bacterium; assembly: GCA_902798545.1. GTDB lineage: Bacteria > Bacillota > Clostridia > Oscillospirales > Oscillospiraceae > Limivicinus. The sequence goes on along the minus strand of CADBWQ010000009.1, from coordinate 147,930 downwards.
CACTCTCCACGGTATCCGGATCGACACCAAGCCAGTCTGCATAATACTGCTTGGAGATGTTCTCTTTCATGACGTAGATGCCATAGTACTGCCCATTGACATAGACGATACAGAACTTCCCGTGCTGGGTCAGAACAGAATCGGACATCTCCAGGCAGAGATCCTGCCAGATCTCGTTGCTGAAGAGCCTGAACGCAGAGTCCTGTCCGCCACGCAGAATAAAGGAATCGTAATCTGCAAAGCCGGTCCCGAACAGATCGTAACCAAGTGTGCTCTGCCCATAGGCGCCGCGGATTTCAACTTTGATGTTGCGCTTCGGAAAAACGATCCGGCTGGACTGCCCGGAGATCTTTAAACCGCAGTCGACACTGAAAACCCGGTTGCCGTTTTCATACATCGCAAGATTGCCGGGAACTTCAACGTATTTCTGACCGTTGTTTACAATGTCAAACAGTGTGCCCGGCGCGTTGCCGACAATGCTGACGACGGGAAGTGTATGGTTCTCGTTGATCAGATAGGTACGGGTGATGGGGATACTCGGCAGATTCGTCCCCTGAACAGCCACGGCGCGCACGACGGTGTTCTCCGTAATCGGGATCGGTCCGGTATAGACATTGCTGCTCTCCGTGGGATAAGAGGTGTCAGTGGTGTAATAGATGGTACCCTCACCGCTCAGAATGAGAGCTTCCGGCTTTTGCCCCTCAAAGAGACCGTCGGCAGTTTCTGCAACAGGTGCGGTCGAAACACTTCTGCCGGAACGCCCGGTGTTCAACTGATTCTGGCTGGCTTCGGCAAAGTAGAAAAAACCGTTTTCGCCGGGGAGACGGCCATAGCTGCCGGCATAGGGAATGTCGTGCAGAGAGACAAAGTCCACGACACCGTGCAAATCGGCCAGAAACAGAGATTCCTGTTCCGCATTCAGGGCAAAGCCGGTATATGGCCTGCCACGGGGATCCTCTTTGGCACAGAGAAGCGTCGTGACAGCTCCTGCGGGCAGAACCATCTCCGGCAAACGGTACTGCAACAGATCATCAAAGTCGTCGGAGAGATAATAGTCAGAGAGATTGATCGGATCCGCAGAGACGTTGATCAGTTCGACCCAGTCGCTGTGAGGATCCGTCTCTTTATAGTAGTTGCTGTACTCTGATACCTTGACTTCGTTGATCTGCAGAGGAGAACCGCAGTGCCTGGATGCATGAAAAGCGGCGAATCCATCCGCAGAATTCTCAAATCCGGGAGTCGGGTAACTGGAGACATAGATCTCACCGTCATTTTTGCAGACAGAACGGTCTTTCTCTGTGCCTTCGGCGCTGAGCTCGTCCAGCATTTCGCCATCGGCGGAAAAGAGAAAGACGCTCTCGTCCTTCGAGAGTTTGAAGGAAACATGCAGTTCTGTCTCTGAACACATGCCCTCATCCGCAAAAATAACTATACGGCCATGTGCCGGGACATCAAGATCAGGAAGCACGTCGGCCTTCTTTCCGTTTCGGTGGTCTGACAGACTCAGACCTTCCAAAGAGACGGACTCTTCAGAGGGATTATACAGCTCAATCCAGTCTGGAAAACTCCCGTCCTGCGCCTGCACCGTGCTGCGGTTGGATGCCATGATTTCAGTGATTTCGACAGGAGACCTCCCGCCGTCCGCAAATGCCTCAGATGAGCAGGCAAAAAGCAGGATTGCAAGCAGCACACAAAAAAGGCGAATATTGTGTTTCATGATTAGCCGTACACCTCTTTATGCAATCAAATACGGGATTGAATGTAGCTCTTCATTATATCGCAAGGTTCTCCCTGACGCAAGAGAGATGTTAAGGAAAACTAATGAGATTTTGAAACGAAAAGGCCTCCTTTGCATGGCGCTGACATGGAAAATGTCTGTTTTCAAATGGCATGGCATTGACTTCAAACCGTTCCTGCCGTAAAATAGAAATCGCCTTAAACAAAAATACTACTACAGGAGGCAGATTCCGTATGTTAAAAGAATTCAAAGGATCCAGGGATGAGGACAGTAATAAACTGAAAGAAGAAATCAAGACACTGAGAGAAAGACTTCTTGCCCAACAGCAGCTGGTCCGCGACAAAAATCTCCCGATCATCGTTCTGGTGGAAGGCTGGGCTGCGGCAGGAAAAGGCAGCCTGATCAATGAACTGATCAGCGAGATCGACCCGCGGTTTTATAATGTTGTTTCGCCGGTGGTGCTTCCGGAACGGGAGGAGCGCTATCCGTTCCTGTATCAGTACGCCAAGGCAATTCCGGAAAACGGAAAGATCATGTTCTACGACTCCGGTTGGATGGAGGGGGCTGTTCGCAAGTACCTCCGCCGCGACATCACCAAGAAACAGTACAAAGAACGCATCCGTTCCGTTAACGAATTTGAGCGGCAGCTGCGCGACGGCGGGTATCTGATTTTGAAGTTATTCCTGCATATCGATCAGGATGAACAGCGCAAGCGTCTCAACGCCCTGAGAGAGAACTATGAGACTGAATGGCGCGTGACGGAGGATGATCTCTGGCAGCACCAGGAGTATAAGCTCTTCCGGGAGACCTATGACGAGTTCATGGATCAGACTGACAAGACTGTGAAATGGCATGTGATGGACGGAGACAAGAAGAGAGTTGCCGCCAGGGATGCGCTGAAGCTGCTGGTCAACATGATCGACAAGGGCCTGGAAGAGGGCAGGTATGTCGGGAAGCCCTTCAATGAAAAGTTCCCGCTTATCAAGATGCAGAAACTCTCTGAGGTTGACCTTACGCCCGCACTGGATGACGAAGAGTATAAGAAGGAACTCAAGAAGCTGCAGAAGCGGCTTGGTGAGCTGCACAACACGATCTATCGTAAGAAGATTCCGGTTATTCTCTGCTATGAAGGCTGGGATGCTGCAGGAAAGGGCGGCAATATCCGCCGTATTGCGCGACCGCTGGATCCCCGCGGATTTGATGTGATGCCCATCGCGTCACCGGAGCCGCATGAACTTAACCGGCAGTACCTCTGGCGCTTCTGGACGAGACTCCCGAGAAGCGGCCATGTGTGCATTTTCGACCGCACATGGTATGGTCGTGTGATGGTAGAGCGGCTGGAGGGCTTCTGCACTGAGGACGACTGGAAACGCGCCTATAATGAAATGAATGAGTTTGAGCGGCAGCTGACTGACTGGGGCGCCGTGGTGATCAAGTTCTGGATCCACATCGACCAGGATACCCAGCTCCAGCGCTTTACCGACCGTCAGAACACCCCGGAAAAGCAGTGGAAGCTTACTGAGGAAGACTGGCGCAATCGTGAGAAGTGGCCACAGTATGAAGAGGCGATCAACGAGATGCTTGAGAAAACCAGCACAGAGAATGCCCCATGGTATATCATCGAATCCAACGACAAGAAATATGCCCGTATCAAGACCCTGAAGATCGTGATCAAGGCATTGGAGAAAGCCTGCGGGGAATCAATCTGACAGGCGGGAGAGCAGCCTGAGAGAAGGAAGAGAGAAACATGCCGTCCAAAGAGAAAACAGCGGACCTTCCTGCGAAGGAACCAAAGGAAGAAAGCCTTTATATCAACCGCGAGCTCAGCTGGCTGAGCTTCAACGAGCGCGTGCTTCTGGAGGCGGCAGACACCAGTGTGCCGCTGCTCGAGCGGCTGAAGTTCCTGATGATCTATCAGTCCAATCTCGAAGAGTTCTACCGTGTCCGTATCGGTATTCTGACACACAGAACACTGTTGACTCCGGATAAGCGGGACCCCGTCTCCGGGATGCTGGCGGAAGAGACCATTCAGGAGGTGCTGCGAATCACCAGAGAGCAACAGAGCCTTGCAGAGAGCGTCTGGAAAGCGATTCGCTCTGAACTGAAGCGGAGCGGTGTCGAAGTGCTGAACTTCAATAAGATCGGCAAGGTCGACGAACTCATGGCAAAAAAACTCTTCGGCGATATTAAGAATCTGCTGTTTCCGAAGGTCATTGACCCGGATCAGGCAATGCCGTTCTTCTGGGGTGAGGAGAGTTATGTTGTGGCGTTCCTTGGAAAGAGCGTGATTCAGAAGCTGGCCATCATCCCCATGCACCGGGTTCCGGCGTATCTCAGCTTTGAGATTGACGGGATCCAGAAGATCGTTCTGACCGATCAGCTGGTGCGGCGCTTTCTGCCGCTGCTGCTGAAGAAGGAAAACATCCTGCAGTCGGCGGTCGTCAAAGTGACGCGAAACGCGGACGTCTTTCTCTCCCAAATGGCCGGTAAGGAAGACCTGAGAGAGAAGACCTCCAACATGTTGTCCAAACGCAAGCGCGAGACCCCGGTCCGAGCCCAGATCTATGGCAAGCTGACTGATCCCGCAAAGGCGATGCTGGTAAAAAAGCTCCATGTGTCTGAACAGAGAGTGTTTATGGTGTCTATTCCGTTTGATCTCTCGTTCCGCTCCTGCATTGGAGCCCATGAAAATTTCCGCTATGAGGATAGAAAGCCTGCCAGAGAAATCGGACTGAAGAAGGGGGAGTACTTCTCTTATATAGAAAAGCACGATCTGCTGATGAGCTTCCCATTCCAGAGCATGATGCCCTTTGTTGACCTGATCTACGAAGCGGCAGATGACCCGGAAGTCCTTTCAATCAAAATCACCCTTTACCGCATGTCCGCCAGCAGCAAGATCGCTGCTGCACTTGCCTATGCCGCAGATCGGGGAAAGGATGTTCTCTGCCTCCTGGAGCTGCGGGCACGATTTGATGAACAAAACAATATCGATTACTCCGAGATGCTTGAGGATGCCGGCTGCCGCATTATCTACGGGCTGCCGGAACATAAGGTGCACTCCAAACTGTGCCTCATCACCCGTCAGCATGCCGGAAACATCTCCACCATCACTCAGGTGGGGACCGGAAACTACAACGAGATCACTGGTGAACAGTATACAGATCTCTCCCTTATTACCTCAGACCCAGAAGCCGGAAAGGATGCGGAAGCTACATTCCTGGCCCTGGAGCAGGGGGAACTGCCGCCGGAGGCGCACAGACTCTGGGTTGCTCCGCGCAGTTTTAAGAGCAGAGTGATCGAGTATCTGGATCGCGAGATTGGGAAGGGCGAAAACGGCCGTGTCAGTATCAAGTGTAACGCCATGAACAATCTCGAGATCATGGAGAAACTGGTTGAGTGCTCGCAGGCCGGGGTCAAGGTAGAACTCTTTATCCGGGGTATCTGCTGCCTCCGGCCGGGTGTGCCGGGAAAGACAGAGAACATCACGGTCAAAGGAGTGGTAGGCCGCTGGTTGGAACACTCTCGAATCTATTGTTTCGGAGAGGGAGCGGATGAAAAGCTGTTTATCGGTTCCGGCGATCTCCTGAACCGGAACCTGGAGCGCCGTGTGGAGGCTTTCGTCGAGATCCGGACGCCTGATACGAGAGAACAGATCCATGAGATCCTGAATGCCCTGAGGGACGATCGGGAAAAATCGAGGACCATGCAGGCAGACGGCAGTTATCTCCGTGAACCGGACGGAGCAGGGACCTCCTCCCAGGAGAGACTGTATCAGTACTTCAGCAGGCGGAGAGTTTCTCTGAAGAGCGAGGATTCTGAACCTGCAAGCGGAACAACAGAAGGTCCAAAGACAACCGCTGCAGCTGACGCCGGTATTTCTGTTCCGGAAACGGTGAAAAAACCGGAATCCGTCTGGGAGCGCTTCAAAAAGCTCTTCATCTGAGCGAAGATCTGAACGCGGACAGAGAGATTATACAGACCATCGGAAGGGGAAACAGAATATGAAGGAATACAGCATCTGCCTGGATGTTGGCGGGACCAAGGTTCTCGGCGCCATTTTCAATGAAAAGAAAGAGATCGTCCATCGCCTGAAGAAGCGTTCCAAATCAGGTGAAAACCAGCAGAGTGATATTGAGAAAGTTATCATCAGCGTGGTGGAGGAGATGATCAAGGAGTCCGGCATAGACAAGAAAGAGATCCGGGCCATTGCCTCCTGTGCGCCCGGCGTCATTGACCAGGATACCGGTGTTGTGCTGTTCACGCCGAATCTCCCGATGCGGAATTATGACATGAAAGGTGCCATGGAAAAGTACTTCGGAATTCCCTTCTTTGTGGGCAACGATGTCAACCTGGGCGTTTTGGGCGAGTATAAATACGGCGCGGGACAGGGCTATAAAAACATTGTCGGATTCTTCGTCGGAACCGGTATGGGCGGCGGTCTGATCCTCAATGGGGAACTGTATACGGGTCATCAATTCAAGGCGGCAGAATACGGCCATATGATCCTCGACCCGGAGGGGCCACTGTGCAACTGCGGCCAGCGCGGATGCCTGGAGACCTTTTCCAGCAAGCAGGGCATGAGCGCGTATATCCGCCAACAGGTATCCCGCGGGAGAGAGACGCTGATGGCAGAGGCAGTTGCAGACGGTGTCTTTCGCAGCAAGAAGCTGAAAAGGGCACTGGCCGCCGGAGATGCGGTGGCAGAAGAAGCCGTTGACCGTGCGTGTCACTATCTGGCGATTGCCACCGGAAACATGATCAATACCTTCAGTCCGGACCTGATTCTCTACGGCGGCGGTGTCATTGAAGCACTGGGGGACGTCTTCCTGAAGAAGATCCTCGCGGAGGTGGACCGATACTGCATGACGGCCATCCGCCCCACGGTGGAGCTCAAAACCGCAGCGCTGGGTGACGACTCAATCCTCTACGGTGATCTGGCGCTGATTGAAGAGCACCTGTAAGAATACAAAGTCCGTTCAAAATCAGCACCGCCGGCTCTGGACAAGAGCCGGCGGCATTCATAAGATTGAACTGATGTTTCGGTGCTGTATTTGACGGAGCGCGCAGGAGAATCACATGAGGCTGTGATACAGACCGACAATTTCTTCGACGGAGGTGTCGCGGGGGTTGCCTGGGCAGCAGGCATCGGCAAAAGCGCTCTCTGCCAGGAACTGCACATCTTCTTCCTTCACGATCTCCTTGAGATCGGCGGGGATACCGACATCCGCCCCCAGCTTCTTCACGGCAGCGATGGTGGCATTGGCGGCGTCTTCATCATTCATGCTGTCAATGTATGGGACTTCCATGGCACGTCCGATGGCGCGGTAGCGCTCGCCGGCGACAGGCTTGTTGTATTCCAGCCCGAGAGGCAGCAAAATTGCGCATGCGACACCGTGCGGGGTGTCATACAGAGCGGAAAGACCGTGCGCCATGCTGTGGACAATACCGAGACCGACATTGGAGAAGCCCATACCGGCAATGTACTGACCGAGAGCCATGCCTTCGCGGCCGGCTTCATCGTTCTCAACGGCGCTGCGCAGGTTCTTCGCAATCAGGTGGATGGCTTCCAGATGGAACATATCGGAGATGGTGCAGTGTCCCTTTGTGATATAGCCTTCAATGGCATGGGTCAGAGCATCCATGCCGGTGGCGGCGGTCAAAGGCTTCGGCATGGAGTACATCATCTCTGGATCCACAACAGCGACTTCAGGAATATCGTTGACATCGACGCAAACGAACTTGCGCTTCTTCTCCACGTCGGTGATGACGTAGTTGATGGTGACCTCAGCAGCTGTGCCGGCGGTGGTGGGAACAGCAATGGTGAAGACAGCATGCTTCTTGGTAGGGGCGACGCCTTCCAGAGAGCGGACATCTGCGAACTCCGGGTTGTTGATAATGATGCCGATGGCCTTGGAGGTGTCCATGACAGAACCGCCGCCGACGGCGATGATGCAGTCTGCATTGAATTCGCGGAAGGCTTTGACGCCGTTCTGGACATTCTCAATGGTGGGATTGGGCTTGATGTCGGTGTAGAAAGTATGGGCGACACCGATTTCGTCAAGGACATCAGTGATTTTTTTGATCTCACCGGACTTGACCACGTGACGGCCGGAGGCAATAAAAGCGCGCTTATAGCCGCGACGGCTCAACTCCCCGCCGATTTCCCTGACGGCGCCGGTACCATGATAAGAAACAGGATTCAGTACAATACGATTTGCCATAAAAGACAGTCTTCCTTTCGTTAATTAAATCTCAAACGTACGCATTATACTACACAGCATGTGATTCTGCAAGGGTTAATTAACACTTGTCAGATATTATATCTGCCAGGTGATTATTGCAATTATTGCATTTATGACAGAACAAAGGTAAAATAAAAACATCTAGCATATTTGTGAAACCGGAGGTAATTATGGGCATTACCTGGATGGAGCTGCTCTATATCTTACGCGACAGTTTTCTGGGGGGACCCGGTCTGTTTATAGCTGCAGTGAACCTGCTCTATATGGCAGGACTATGGAGAATCCTTGAGAAGTCGGACCTCAGAGGCTGGTGGGCGCTGATCCCCTGCGCGAAAGTGTATCAGCTGTCACGCTGTGCCGGCCGTGAGCCGGAAGGCCGCGTGGCCAGTCTGGCAAATTTCGGATGTCTGGTCCTCAACGCCCTAAGTTATCTGGTTATTGATAACAGCACGGGTTTTTATATCTGCCTGGTCCTTATCCTGACACTGAGGCTCATTGCCTTCCTTTACGAACTACAGATCTACGGTGGTCTCATTGAGGTCTACGGTGTGAGGAGGCGCTGGATGTGGCTTTGGGCGTCAGCCTATACAAGCTGGATCCCGGCGCTGCTCTGGGGCTGGAAAAAGGAATACCAGCCAGCCTGGAAGGTAGAAGATATGCGCAGAGAGATGGAAGCAATGGCTTCCACCGGCACTGCCGCCGTGATGGATACGGGCCTCACTGTAAACCTGAGGGAGCGGAGCGTAAAAGAATTCTTCCAGAAGAGAATCCTCCTTTGGGACATCCACATGTATATTCCACAGGGGCATATGGTGCTGCTGCTGGGTGGATCCGGCGCAGGAAAAACAACATTTGTCAACGCCGTCAACGGCTATGAAAAGGCGAATGCCGAGGTGATCCTCAACGGCAGCAACATGTATACCCAATATAAGCGCATGCAGTATGAGACGGGCTTTGTCCCCCAACAGGAACTGATGCGGAACAAGGATACGGTATACTATACGCTGGCGGATGCGGCAAAGCTTCGCTTGCCCAAAGACGTGCCGGCGGAGGTGCGCAAAAAGCGGGTGGAGGAGGTTATGGACATTTTCGGCCTCACCCCTGTGAAGAGCAGCCTGGTTCAGAAGCTCTCCGGCGGACAGAAGAAGCGGCTGTCCATCGCCATGGAGCTCATCTCCAATCCTTCCCTGTTCATCCTGGATGAGCCGGATTCCGGGCTCGACGGTGTCATGGCCAGAGAACTCATGCAGCAGCTGCGAAGCGTGGCGGATACCGGCAAGATCGTCATTGTCATTACCCACACGCCGGATCGCGTGATCGAATACTTCGACGATGTGATTGTGCTGGCAAAGGATTCCGCCCGCACCGGGCGACTCGCCTTCTATGGAAGCATTCAGGAGGCGCGCAGCTTCTTCGGCTGTGAAAGAATGGAAGAGATTATCAAACAGGTGAACAGGGAAGAAGAGGGCGGCGCCGGGAGAGCGGATGAATTCATCGCAAAGTATGTGGAGGTGCAGCATGCCTGAAAAAAACCGAAACAGACTTCTCCGTGGACTGAGAGTGCGGTATCGCGGCCGGCAAAGCCAGATCTGGATTTATCTTGGAAAGATGCTGAGGATGTTCCTGTATCAGAACGACTGGAAAGTGCTCCCAATGGCAGCAATGGTTGCCGGCCTGGTGGGGCTGGTCATCCGTCGACGCTTCTGCTATCACATGGAAGGAACCATGATGAGCGCACTGGCCATCGCCTGTGTCTGCCTTTGGAATGGTTGTTTCAACTCCATCCAGGTGATCTGCCGGGAGCGCGACGTCATCAAGCGGGAGCACCGATCGGGGATGCACATCTCCTCCTATATCGCCTCCCATATGATATATCAGGCCTTGCTCTGCATCCTGCAGACCGGGATCATCCTGTATGTGTTTGAGCTGGTCGGGGTGAAGTATCCGAAAACGGGATTGTTCAGCCGATTCTTTGTGGTGGATTTTTTCATCTCACTGTTTCTCATCACCTATGCGGCGGATATGATGTCACTCTGGATCTCGTCACTCTGCCACACAACAACTGCAGCCATGACCGTGATGCCGGTTATCCTGATTATCCAGCTGGTCTTTTCCGGAGGGATGATGTCGCTGCCGGAACAGGTGCAGCCGGTGACGGAGGCAGTTATCTCCAACTATGGTCTGAAGGTGATCGCGGCACAGGCGGATTACAACAGCCAGCCTCTGGCATCCGCATGGAACACAGTGGAGAGGATGAAGAACAATGAAATCAAAGGCAGTGTCACCATCGGGCAGATCCTGGACTATCTGAGCGATCCGGATAACCCCGAGGCGGGGGAGATCCGCGGTTTGACCGTGTCGGAAGGTGGGGTTCTGACGCAAAAGCTGACAGTCGGGGACCTGGTGGATCTCATCAATGCCGATCCCGCTTCCGGAGAACTGCGGGATCAGACCATCAAAATCGACACGACGGTGGGAAACGTAATCAATGTCCTGGGGGAACAGGATGTCCGCCATTATGTGGAAGAGCAGGCGAAAGCGACAGCGCAGGAAAAGGACTATGAACACTCCAGGGCAAATGTCGGAAGCTGCTGGTTCAGCCTGGTCCTGTTTGTACTGCTGTTTGCTGCCCTCTCTACCGTCACACTGGAATTCATAGATTACGATAAGCGCTGAAAGCAGGAGAGACTTGACATTCTGAACAATGCTGATATAATCCATGAAGCGTATAAAAAGCCGGCAGGGCAGGATACGATATCCTGTCCTGCTTTTTCAAGGAGTATTTGAAAGTCATGCAGCGATACATTGGAGACCGAAATTTCTATCGGCGGGTGTTTGCCATCCTGCTGCCGATTCTGATCCAGAACGTGATCACCAATTTTGTCTCCATGCTGGACAACATCATGGTAGGCCAGGTCGGAACAGAGCCAATGAGCGGCGTCGCCATCGTCAATCAGCTGATCTTCGTCTTCAATCTCTGCACGCTCGGGGGACTCTCCGGCGCGGGGATCCTGACAGCCCAGTATTACGGCAAGAGAGACCAGGAGGGAATCCGTCAGACGATTCGGGTAAAGCTTCTGATCGGGCTGGTGATTCTTGTCGTGTTCACCGGTGTGCTTCTGACCTTTGGAGACGTTTTTATCGGCCTGTTTCTGCATGAAGGGGAGAGCGGCCTCAATCTGGAAGCCACACTACACTATGCGGAAGAATATATGGATGTGATGCTGCTGCAGCTGGTGCCGTTTGTCATTACCATGCTGTATTCCAGCACCCTGCGTGAGACTGGGGAAACGGTTCTGCCGATGAAAGCGGGGCTGATTGCAGTGCTCGTGAATCTGGTGTTCAACTATGTTCTGATCTTTGGAAAGTTCGGAGCACCTGCCCTCGGTGTTGTGGGCGCTGCCATCGCGACAGTGCTGGCCCGCGTAGTTGAGATGACCATCATGATCGTCTGGACCCACCGGCACACCGAACGCAACCCCTATATCATTGGGGTCTACCGCAGTATACGGGTCTCCGGAGACGTTCTCCGGAAGGTTATTCTGCTGGGGTTCCCGCTGCTGGTCAATGAGCTGCTCTGGTCCGGGGGCATGACGGTGCTGAATCAGTGTTATTCCCTGCGAGGCCTGGAAGTTGTTTCGGCAATGAACATCTACTCCACGATCTCCAACGTTTTCTTCAGCGCGTTTATCGCTACCGGCAACGCCACAGCCATTATGGTCGGACAGCTGCTGGGAGCGGGAGAACTGGAACGCGCGGTGGATGAGGACAGAAAGCTGATTGCATTCGCTTTTGCTTTGAGTCTGATCCTCAGCGCGCTCATGGCGCTGACGGCACCGTTCTTCCCGAGAATATACAACACGATCCCGGAGGTCAAACAGCTTGCAACCCGTATTCTGCTGGTTTCAGCGCTTATGATGCCGATGCATGCATATGCCAATTCCTGCTATTTCACACTGCGTTCCGGAGGCAAGACGCTCATCACGTTTATCTTCGACAGCGGATCGCTGTGGCTGATCAGCATTCCGGCGGCCTTCATCATCGGACATTATACTGATATACCGATTCTTCCGTTTTATATAATCGTGGAAGGACTGAATCTCATCAAGTGTGTGATCGGCTATGCGATGGTCAGACAGAGGCAATGGGTGGTCAATCTGGTCGGAGAAAAGCAGACCTGAATCCTTCTTGAAGAAAAACAGGAGATAATTAGAAGCGGCCGTGCCATATTCCGCGGAGTATGGCACGGCCGCTTCTAATTTTTGCCAAAAAACTTGGCTGCCGGTTCAGACGCTCAGTCTGCAGGCGATTCAGCCCCGGCCGACGGGAGCGCAGTGACAAAGTAGAGGATGTCACTCACATACCGCTCTGCACCGAAGTCAATGTAATTGTACGGCTGACCACGAAAGACGACTTCCCCCGTCTGTCCGCCGTCCAGGCAATAAGCGGTGAGGACCGGCTTTTCCGCAAAGTGCTCGGCAAACTGGGTGACAGTCCAGCGGGCTTCGTGGCTGCCATGGTTCAGTGACATGTAGAGATAGTGCAGGGGGGCCATCTGCCCGATGCCGGCACGGGAATAGCCCTGGTCAACTTCGCCGACCGGATACCAGCCGCATGGAACGGGTTGACCGTTCTCCACCAGTACAGGACCAAAGGCGACCGAAAAGAGAATGTCATTTTCCTCCATGAATGAGCGTATACTCTCGGGCGTGTTCTCTTCTCCGAGCCGTTTGTACAGGAAATCGCCGGAGGCGGTGACGAAAAGGGTGTCGATACAGTTGTACTGGAAATAAGTCTTGGCATAGAAGTCTGTGTTAAAGCGGTAGAGTTCCCGGTTGTATGCGAGCATGCCGTATTTCCGATGCTTGTAGTAATCGGCGTTCATGGCGACGACCGCATTGGTCTCAGAGGCAAGCATCGAGGCGAGATACTCGTGCTCGGCATCAAAAGAGTCCTCCGCCAGCTTGCGGCGAAACTGAGAGGGATCCGCGACTTTCACTTCGGTGAAGGTGCAGCTCTTCCCGTCGATCTCTTCTTTCCAGAGAAGCACAAGAATCGTGTCATCGAGGTAGTATTCGATATCCCGGGCATAGAGTCCGCGATAGAAGTTTGCGTTCGGGTCAAAGGCAACAGCCTCATCCGGTGCAAGCAGCCCTGATTCTCTGGCTTGGCGGATGACCTCCACAGCCTCTGCTGCGCTGTCAAGAGCGATGGTCCCATAGCAGGCCGGATTCGGCATCGGCCCGGATGTGGCATCCTCGGGAAGTGCCAAAACTCCCTCAGCCGAGACAGCGGGCTGTACGAACGGCAGAAACGTCAGCATGTAGAGCAGGCACAGAACCACAGCCCGGAGGCGGGCCGGAACGGGAGAGAGATGATCTTTCATCATGAGCAGGTTCCTTTCAGAGGAAGCTTTGCTGTCCGTGGATGGGGACAGCCTGCTTATACTTCATTTTCGCCGTTATGCAGCTCTGTCTCGTCCCAGAGAATGCGACGGCTGTCAGCGAGATTGATGGTGTTGCTGTAGCAGTCATGAACACTGCAGTTTTCAAAATTGAAATTCTCGCAGGTATAGAGCTGAGCCCCGGTCCAGCTGCAGTCATAGATCTCCGTGTTATTAGTATTAAAGTCAGAGCACTGCTCGGCGACAATTCCGTTGACTCCACAGCCGAAGAGACCGCAGTTGGAGATAATGACCTGGCTGCAGTAGAGAAATTCAAGCACATCGCCGGAGCAGGAGCCGGGCGCTTCCTTCCGATGACCGGCGGTGAGATCGCTGATGGAGATGTCACGGCAACTGTCGAAGAAGAGAACCTCCGAGTAGCGTGGTGTAGCCTGAAGCGTGGTGAGATCCTTGCCCTGCCCCATGATGTGGAGTCCGGTGACACCGGTGATGACCAGGCCGGGACCGTCGAAGTTGTCCACCCAGTAATAATAGTCTCCACCGTAGCCGCCATAATTGGAAGCTGTGCTGAAGTCCATAAGTTCAGTATCAACATGGATGACGGTGTAATTGCTGATGGCAGCCAGAAACTCATCCGCGGTCGTCACGTGCACTTCTGTGAAAGTGCCGTCCGGGATGTCCGTCTGGGCCGGTGAGACACCTGCAGGATCTGCGGGGATGAGCGAAAGGAACCTGTCCAGGGGAAATGTACCGTGGCTCATACCCTCAATGGCGGCCTGATCCAGAGGATTGCCGAAAAAGTCGACGACCGGGTTGGAAGAATAGTGCTCACCGTAGAAGCTTTCGGCTTCATTGAAGAAGAGGGATTTCAATTCATTTTCTTTAAACGAACTGTGGGAGAGAACAAGCTCCTTGCCGGTCACGTCGAAAACGGCACCCATGCTGGAACTGAAAGCCCTGCCGGCGTCATCGATCCCCTCGTACTGTGCACCGATGGTGTTTCCGGTGATTTCACAGCCCAGTACATAGAAGCCCAGCGTGCTGGAACTCGCAAAGAGCGTCTGCACCACATTTCCGCGGATTTCGCTGTTCACGACTGCAACAAAGGTGCAGGTATCTGCGCGAATCAGGTTGAAGCCGGTCCAGCCGTCTCCCCAGGCGGGATCCTTGCTGATGCCGCAGTTGAGGATTTTCCCATCAACAAAGCGAATGTCACGACTGGAGTAAGCCTCAACAGCCCCATAGGTGCAGTCCCGGATTACGGTATTGCTTGCGACAACATTGCGGCAGTTGGAAGCAGAGATGCCAAGCGTGCCGCAGCCGTAGAGATCGCAGGCGACGATTGCAACGCCGGAGCAGCTCTCCAGATTCACGACTCCGCCGCTGCAGTACCCCTGGCCGGGTGTATGCCCAATGTTCAGTCCGCGCAGCTCCAGCTCTTCGCAGCCGGAGAAGCTGAGGACATTGGCGTATCGCGGCTCTGTGACGATGCTGCAGGTTTCAGCGCTGCTGCCGCGAATGTGAAGATTTCTGACGCCAAAGAGCCGAAGCTGAAAGCCGTCATATCCGTCCTCCCAATACCAGTATTCATTGTTGACGCTCTGGCCGTAGGTCGAGGCCTGGGTCAGATTGTACACACCGTCTGCCAGGCGGATCACCCGGTCGGGGCCAATGGCATTGAGAAATTCGTCCACGGTGCTGACATCAATTACAGTATCGGGCAGTATGGCTGCGGGCAGAGGCATCTCTGCGGCATTGCCGATGGGAGTGACAGTTTCTGCAGAATGGGACTCAGGGATGGAAGCTGCGAGCGGGGCAGGCCCGGCGGACGTGACGACAGCAGTCTGAGTCTTCGGACCGACGGCCATGCCGCACCCGGTCAGCAGGAGCAGAAGGGCCAAAGCCAAAGCAAGACTGGTCCTGCCGTATTTTTGATATCTCATGATCTGTAACAACCTCTCTTTCAGATTTCTTTTTTCTGTGGCAAAGCTCGCGGCACCAACGCCTCCCGGCAGGGGGCGCGAGGCAGCCATTGTGAGCAGAAGTTCTCCGTAGTTCTTACGTTCTTCCGGATTCATCCGGCTCAGAACGACGGCATCACAGCTCAGCTCGCAGACGCGGTCGATCTCCTGGCGGAAGAGGATCGTGAGGGGATTGAACCAGTGAGGGAGCAGAGCCAGCAGGGTAAACCACTTGTAAAACAGGTCGCCGCGCCGGTAGTGAGTCAGCTCATGGAGGAGAATGCTTTCCAGCATCTCATTCGGATGATCACGGTCTGGCAGAATGATCATCGGCCGCAGAAGACCCAGAAGCATCGGCGTTGCCGCTGCACGACTGCGATACAGCGCCGGCGTACGACTCGGCTGAAGACGCCGGAGCACAGCAATGTCATTATCTGTAGGTGCCTTCAGCGTACGTTGGAGAAGTTTGCGGAAGCGATAACAGTCCCAGAACGTGAATACTGCGGAAACCAGCATACCACCTGCCCAGACCGAGACCCAGAAGTGGCTGTTCCGCAGCAGACTTCTGATCAGGCTTACTCCGGGGACGGAAGAATGTTTTTCGCCCATTGACGCAATTGAGGCGGAATCGGAGTCGATTCCCGGCAAGAGAACCGTGGCGGTACCGGGATTGTTGACGCTGTGCGGGCGGACGATAATATCCCGCTCGGCAAGCTCCGGCAAAGTAATCACGGGCATGCCGGCTCTGGGACGCGCAATGGTAAATGAACTCCCTGCATCGGCTTCCTCTGCGGCAGAAACTGATGCGGACTGCACATTAACCTGGTCAGACAGAAACGAGAACGACAGCTGCCCCGGAATGGGCAGAAGGAAGCGGAACAGTACGATCAGCCAGGCATAATACGCGAAAGCGGAGGGGAGCTCCTTTCCAAACAGTCTGGTGAGCAGCATCAGGAAGACCGCAAGCGCCGAGCCTGAGACCGACAGAATGAAGATCATCTTCAGCATGTCCATGGCTCAGTCCTCCTCGCGGAACATGGATTTGAGCTCTGCCAGATCCTCTTCCTGAAGTCCTTTGGAGCGCACAAGAGTGGCGATCAGCTTTCCGGCGCTGCCGCGGAACAGCCGGTTCACCATGTCATTGGCGGCCCAGTCGCTGTACGCGTCCTCGGAAATCAGGGGTCGATAATAGAAAACATTGCGCTTTTCCTGGGCAATGGCACCCTTGCTATGCAGGCGGGAGATCAGCGTCTTGACGGTTGTGGCTTCCCAGCCTTTTCGTGCCCGGAGCTGTGTACGAATCTCCGTGACCGGCAGCGCGTCCTTTGACTCCCACAGGATTTTCATGACTTCCAGCTCGGAGTCTGAAATCTTTTCAGCGATCTGATCCATACGTATTGTGTCTCACCTTTCGGGACAGAGTCCAATGATTCCTTTCGCAGACAGCGCGTGTAAACCTGTTCGAGACTACACACGTCGTCTCTAAAGATACAATAACACAACAGACTACATTTGTCAACTGCTTAAGGTATAATTCAGAAGTACATACAGATCGTCTCCAGGACACTTACAGCGGAACAGGGAAAGAAGCGACCCCGGCCTCCTGTCAAAAAAGCGGAAACCGGGATCGGAAAAACCATTAGAATGCATTCGTGAGGACCGCGCGCGGAGAGACAAACAGGACAGAAGGTGTATCCGCTTCACTGGAGAAATCCGCAGAAGAAGCGCTCAGCTGCGAGAAGATGCTCTCTGGCGTGTGACCTTCGGACAGCCCACTGACAGCCGCGAGAACAGCTTGTGCATATCCCGTGGCATTGCCGTCGACAGTACCGGTCATCTGACCGAGATTCACTGCGCTGCGGGCAGAAGAAGATGCCCCGAGGCCGAAAAGCGGAATCGTGACAGAAGTTCCGTCTCCGAGATTGCACCAGGCTGACTGCAGTGCGGTGAGCGCGCCAAGTGCCATGTCGTCGTTGTTTGCGGCAATGAGCTCGATCATGTTGGAATTGGTATAATTGTAGTAGCCGAGATCGGAGAGAATCAGACTGGTTCCGGCATCAGAGGACCAGGTTCCGTTCGGATCAGCCTGAAAACCGATGGTGTTCTCTTCATCAAGATATTCGAGCGCACGATAGCCCTCTTCTGCGAGGATGGCGTTTGCGGTGTCAAGCGCAGCATGAGTGAGCGCGAGGGCCACAGGATCATTGGCGTCGCCGACAAGGAAAGTATAGCGGATCCGCCCATCCTGATTCAGGTCCGCAGTGGTGAAATGTGCCGTCAGATATTCGCCGATCATTTGCCCCTGAACTCTGCCGGCCTCCATCGGATCGGTGCAGATGATACAGACGTTTTTCTTCTGATCCGAAGAGAGTGAGGAGAACAGGCCGGTTTTGGGAGTGCGGTCGAAAAACAGCACCGGACAGCCGTCGGCGGCGTCGATAATCTCCTGTGTGATCCCTGGATCTTCGCTGACAAGCTGAACGGCGAGAATATTCCAGCCGCCTCTGACAGCTTCCCTGATCTGGTCCAGCTGACGATAGCGGTCGTTTTCAGCGTCGTACTCCCGATATGGAATGCCGGATGCATCCAGCTCGGGGCTGAAAGCATTACGCAGCTCAAAGACATGGGCGTCTGCCATGGCATACCAGAAGATCGCAAGCTTTGGCTCGGTGATTCCTGCAGGGGTGCCGGAGGATGTGTCAGATTCCAGAGCCGGAGCAGATGTCGGTTCCGCATCCGGAAGCGTATATACAGCGGCATCGGAAGAATCTGATAAATCGGAGCCGTGTACCCTTGGATCGGGTGACACATGCTGAACAGGAAAAATACAGCCTGACAGAAACAGCGTGAGTACCAGAACTGCCAGAAGGCGGAAATGCAATTTCATACAGACCTCCATATAGTGAACAGGCTGTCTCCGCGGAGACAGCCTGAAAAATTATCGTTCGTCAAGATAGGCGATTTCGTAGAGGGCTGCGGTGCAGAGCGTGCCGCCGGCAGAATAGCATTCGACCTGTACCACACAAACCCTGTGCCCCTTTCGGATTACATGAGATTCGGCCCAGAGACGATCGCCGCTGCCCGGCCGCAGATAATGGATGTTACAGTTCTGGGTGACAATGCTGTGAGCCCAGCCGTCTGCCTGCAGGGCCATGAGCCCGGCGGCAACATCCGTCAGTGTGGCAATCAGACCACCGTGGGCGATGCCGTCCGGGTTCAGCAGTTCCGGCCGAAGAGCACAGCTGACTTTGCAGCCCTCATCATGAACTCTGTCAAAGAGAATTCCGCAATAGCCGGTAAAGCCTTTATAGCGTTTTTCCAGAATTTCTGAGAGCCTCTCCTGCGGTATCATATATTTCTGTCCTCCGATTCTGAGATCCGTTCATCAAGTCGCTTAACTGTTGTGCTCGTAATAGGTATCCATCGCAGGACCACCGCTGGGGAGAAGCGGATTCAGCATGCCCTCGGCTACCAGATTGCCGTCCGTATCATAGACACGGCGGTAGGTCAGGGTGCGATAGCCCTCGCCCTGTTCGTCCGTGAAGTAATACTTTTCGTGCTCCAACTTGATCTTGTAACCGGGCCGATCCGGATAAGCGGGATCAATAAACCTGTCATAGGTCAGAGACCAGCCCCAGGAGTTGTCAAATTCTACGGGCATATAGTCATCATCTTCCAACGTGCCCCAGATTTCAAACGTTAGATCACGGACATAATTGTCCTCGTCAACTTCGGAATAAGTGACGATCTTGATGGGATGGCTCTTGTTGTTTTTAAACTTGAGGTCCATCACATTACCGCCATCAGGAATGGTGACCGTCGCATCCGTTCCAAGCTGCATGTAAGAGACCGGGAAGTAATGATTGGTGCGTTCGACAGTCTCCAGAAATGCAAAGAGCGTTGCCGCATAGAGTGTGCTGGAAACCTGACAGGCGCCGCCGCCGACCTCATCTTTTACATCGCCGTCAACATAGGCCGGGGCAGGAAGAAAACCACCTTCCAGAGTGCGTTCACCGACAACCGTGTTATAGGAGAAGATATCGCCCGGATACAGAATCGTGCCGTCGATCTTTGAACTGGCAAGCTCCACATTGCTGATACGGTTGGGGGAAGAGTTCCAGTAACTGGTGGTGCAGGCGCCGAGCAGATCGTGGAAAAGTGAATCGCGCAGCTGCTGACCGGTGACCGCTGGCCAGGTGACCGACATCGGAATCCGGATCTCAGCTGCAGGCTCTGCCGCACCCCAGAGCTGCTGAGCAGCGTCAACGTCAAAGTTGCATCCGACAACCTCGTCGATGACCTCGAAGCGGCCGTCATCTGTGAATTTTGCATCTTGCGGCTCCTGCAGGAGCGCAGTATGGATCGCATTGAAATCCGGACACAACAGACCGCCGATCAGCTGGGAAAAGTGCAGCTCCGTCTCACCGTTTTGAAGAGCTGTCACAATGGCGTCCTCCAGTGCATCCTCGTCCAGACGCAGCTGCCCCCACCCCTTGCGAAGCACAAGCTGCTCCTGCTCGTAGTCAGGGGTGTATTCTGCATCACCCAGCAGGGCTTCGATATCCGCTTTGTTCCCGGCTATGCAGGAACGAATATAGTCCCGGTTGGCATTCTGAGAGGCGGTGTCCAGGACGGCGGGGTGAAGCAGACTCCTGAGATATGTACCGAAGTTCTCAAACATGTTGCCGTCGTGCCCATAAGCAAGGGCGAGATCAGCAACCTGTTCAGAAGTCGCTGCAAGACCGGCCTGAGCGGGGTCCACATCGAAGCTTAGGCCGCCCACGGTGGTCACCCGGAGCGGGACGGACAGATGCTCCGCCCAATTGGCAGCATCCAGTGCTTCAACGGTCTCTTCCCGGGTCATACCGCCGACCGGAATATTGCCGACGGAGAGGTTCGGATAGTTGGTGTCGAGGGTTGAAACATAGAAAGAGCCGACAAGTCCACCGCCCAGAACCAGAATCAAAACAATCAGTACGGCTGTTAGAATGACCATGAATTTTCTCATAACGTTCACCACACAGGAAAACAGAATAAATCATTTTAACATGTTTCCAGGGAACCTGCAAGAGGGTGAGTTTTTCATGTTGTTTTTTCACCTTTCTGTAACCGTCTGTTTATTGACAAAGCGTTTCGTTGACGGTATGATGTAGTTGACATAAATTTCGGATTTCTCAGGCAGCCCCGGACGCCGTGGGAGAACCGGATTTGCAGACAAAACAGGGGGAGGAGACAGAAACCATGTGGAAAGATGAGAATATTGAAGATCTTGAGCTGGGAGAGGAAGATCTCCCTTTGGTGGAGATCGAATTTGACGAAGAGAACGAAGACAGAGACAGGGGCCGGGGAAAAGGCCTGAAGATCCTGATTGTCGGTATCGTTATCTGCCTGCTCCTTGCGGCGGGATACTTCATTACAAGATATCTGCTGGATAGCCGCAGCCGGAGAGATGAACTATCGACCGGGAACCTCTCATCACAGCAGAGTTCGGTGACTTCCTCGGATGCCCAATCGAATCCTGCCGAAAACGATTCGGGTAATACGGAAGAGCCCGTACCGACACCGGTTCCCACACCCACGCCGACACCGGTTCCCACACCCACACCGACTCCGACGGCACCACCGATCCCGGAGGAATACTTGATTCCGGGCATTGAGGCAGGAGACCTTGAGGCCGTCCGTGCACATATTCAGACCCAGCTTGACGCATTTGCTGAAGATCTGAACTGCCCGAATATTGATGAGATTTCGATGAACGACGACGGCACGGTATTCACGGTCGTTGTGACTTCTCTGAACGAGAGCGGCAAGGAACGTGAGATCGTCAATGATTTCTATAACTTTGGCAGAACCTATGCGGCCTATGCCGGAAAGACGGTCGATAATATCCACATTGACTACAGAAACCAGCACGGTGATCTCCTCTGGACAAGAGATTCCAATCAGAGCCCCTGATTGAAAACAAAACAGATATTATGATAAAACTGCAGCCGCTCCAGAATGGAGCGGCTGCAGTGTGCTATAACAGGGCAAACGACATCTTACATGATTGGGATCTTGATCTTCAGGTCTGTGAGCGGCCAGGAAGAGCAGGCGTGGAACCAGCCCATCTCCTTGTCCATGCGGCGGCGGCCGTCGCCAATGGGAGAGACAAAGATCTCGCCCTCCAGCAGATGGCTGCGGCAGAAACCGCACTCGCCATTGCGGCAGTGTGTATCAATGGCAATACCCGCCCGCTCCAACGCAACGGCAACGGGCTCGGAGGCAGCAGCATCGATAATATCCTCGTGGATGCCGCGCAGAACAGTGATCTTGAAAGTTCTGGTCTCGGTGCCCTTCGGATAACCGGGCAGCGTGGAGACATCGGCGGGATTGTTCACAACGTCATGACGGAAGCGGCGCGGACCGATTCCCATCTCATCCAGAGCCTTTTTCACAAAGCGGAACATCGCCAGCGGACCGCAGAACATATAGGTGCAGTCGGGCGTCGAGTACTTCTCGATAATCTCTTTTGTGATAAAGCCCTTCTCGCCTTCCCAGCCGGGCTCGTCTGACAGAACATGAACGACCTTGACATCCGGGCAGGCCTTCTCGATGGCGTCAAGCTCGTCCTTGAGGACAATGTCGTTGGCTTTGACAGAACCGTAGAGAATGGTAAGCTTGCAGCCCTTCATCTTGCCGCTCATAATCTCTTTAGCCATGGAATGGAAGGGGGTGATGCCGCTTCCTCCGGCCAGAGCGACAATCTCTTTGCTGTCCCGAAGAGGCTCCCAGTAGAAGAAACCGAAAGGAAGTGCGCCATGGAGCTCATCGCCGACCTTCACGTTTTCAAAGAGATAGTCCGGTACAAGATATGGAACATTGCGGCGGACCGTAATCTCAAAGAAGGGGTGCTCGCCCCTGGCCTCATAGGGAGCAGAGGAAATGGTATAAGGGCGGGAAAGGACGCTGTCGCCGATCTTCAGGCGGAAGTTTACATACTGGCCGCTTTGGAACACCGGGATATGACCGTCCGCCGACTCAAAACGGAAGATACGGGAGGTCGGGGAGGCTTCGCGGATATCTACGACTCTGAAGGTCATATGCTCCGGATGAAGCTTATCCGCCAGCTCACGGATCGGGTCCTTTGGATCAATGATGGTGGAGCCGTTGGCAAAATTCTGCTCTCTCAGTTTTGTGACGCGGGAGGCTCCGCCGACGTCCTGCAGAAATCCTTTGACTTTAATACTCATTTCTTCGCGGCCTCCTTCTTTCTCTCAAGATCTTCGCGAACTGCCTTGGCAGCTGCACGGCCGTTGGTAATCTGCGGACCCATGCCGTCACCGCTCATACCGTGGGCACCGGCAAATTCCAGACCATCGATGAAGTGGTCTTTCTCCTTCATCTGGAGACGGGCGACCGCATGGTCCTCCATGGAATGCAGATAGCCGTAAATATTGCCCTTCCAGGCACCGACATAGTGGGCCACGGTCATCGGGGTAGTGACTTCAATCTCGGTGATGCGGGGGCGGAAGTCTACCTTGGTGATCTTGATGCATTCGTCAATCATCTCGCTGGCGAGGCGGCGCTTGAGATCGAAGTAATCCTCTTCCCGGATATTCTCGAAGGGCTTGGAGGGAACCAGAGCCGTAATGGAGAGCTGTGTATACCCCTCCGGCAGGGTGGGATTGGCATAATTGAGGCAGATGGTAGTGATATAGTTGTAGGGCTCGGTGATGTTGGAATAGTTCTCCCAGATCTTGTTGGTGTCCATGGTGGTGCCGGAGAAGGTAGAGTAGTTGATGATGCCGTTCTCCTCCGGGGTGCCTTCGATGACCATGATGACGGAGACCGGAGTCACGGAGAGCTTGCGGTTATTGATCATCTTGATCGCACCGGTAGGTACCTCGGTAAGCGGCTCGATCATCTGGGAATAGACCTTATTGGGATAGGGACCGGAGATCACGTAGTCGCAGTGAATCTCATCTCCACGGGCGGTGCGGACACCGTAGACCTTCCCATCGCGGACAAGGATCTTTTCAACTTCCTGATTGAACTCATACTGTGCGCCCTGCTCCTCACACTTGGCCTGGAGTTTCATGCTCATCTCATGGCTGAAGCCGCGGCAGACATAGCTGCCGGTGAAGTAGTCGGCCATCAGGAAGGCATAGATCGTAAAGGGCAGATCGTCCATGCGGTTACCGACATAGATCCAGTACGGGGTCAGCATCTCGACGGCCTTTTTCGGCAGGTCAAAGGTGTTGATCACTTCCGTGGCGGTGTAACCGACGGTCTTGACAAAGTCGGGATGCTTCAGAAGCATCTGCACCTTGCTCATCGGAGTGACGGAGAGAACGTTCATACTGTCGTAGACACGGCGGCAGAGAAGCATAAGCTCATGGACCTTCTCATAGGTCCCGGGACAGACTTCGTCAATCTCTTTGGCAACAGTTGTGTAGCTGCCGTCGTAGTCATGGTGCAAAATCTTGTCAATGCCGGAATTCGGCAGTGCCACACGGTAGCACTCATGGACCGGGAGCCAGTCGATATTAACGCCCATATCGTCAAAGAACTGGCCGACCTTGAGCCGCTTGCCGGGCTGACCGATGGACATCATCTCATGCAGGGTGGCTTCGATCTCAAACCCATTGCGCACGAAGTCGGTGGCAAGACCGCCAGGCATGTTATGCTTTTCAAGGATCAGGATGTCCTTGATACCCCAGGCCTGCAGCTGCAGGCAGGCGGACATACCGGCCAGTGCACCGCCGATGATTACGACGTCGTAATGGTCTTTGTAGAATTTCATACATGTTTCCTTTCGTATTACAGGTTACTGCAGATTACTGAAAAAACAGGGACGGCATTCTAACCGCCCCTGCTTATGCCGATCAGAAGAAGCGTTCGACCAGCTCGCGGGAGTACTCTGCGGTCTCATCCATGTCGCCGAAGCTCATGACTTCACCGGCATAGTAGGTGTCGTACTTGCCCTGCATGGCTTCAACCTTGTCATACCAGCCGTCGGCATAGTCCTTGGTGAAAACATGGGGGAAGTAGTACACGGACCATTCATTGATGATCTCCTTGGCCGGGTTGCCCATGGTCTTGAGGTCATCCTGCACCATCTGGCGGCAGGTATCGTAGGGGATCTCGGCGGAGTTCTTGTGCTTGCGCAGCGCATAGGTGGTAATGACCTGGTCAATCTGATCTCTCCAGCGGCGATAATAGACCATCAGGTGGCCGAGCTTCTCGGGAACCATGTTGTCAAACACGTAGTAAGAGATTTCGGGGTGGTCCTCAGGCCTGGTGAGGAAGGCCTGAACGTCATAGCGCTCATAGTCGATCTTGGAGAAGAGGGACTTTTCATCCTCGCGGGCATCGAAGTACTCGACCATGCCCTTCTGGCCGTCATCACGTTTATTGGGAATGTAGAGCGGAGCGGTGACGATGACCTTATCAAACTCCTCAACCTGGCCGTTGACCGTGATGAAGACCTTGCCATCCTTGCGCTCGACCTTGTCAATGGTGCTGTTGAGCAGGGCGGGATGCTTCAGGTGATCATTCAGCTGTTCCCAGATGTACTGGGTGCCTTCTTTCCATGTCCAAAGATTGACCTTCACGAAATTCATGCAGGTCTGATAGTCCAGATATTTCAGAACATAGGCAGCGGGAATTTCATCAAAGTAACCATAGCCGAAGGAAGTGAAGGGTCCGATCCAGATCTTCTGAACCAGGGGAATCTTGTTCTTCTCGCAGAATTCCTTGAACGGCAGAGCAAGATCCTTCAGGTTCGGGTTTACGCCCTCGACCTTCTCGCGGCCCGGCGTCACGGCGTAGCCGTCGTAACGACCCTCGGCAACACCGCGGTGACCGTTGAGGTCATAGCCCTTGTACTTGGTTTCCAGCAGTTCACCAAAGGTCTTGAGCTGTTTTTTCATCTTGAGCAGCCAGGGGTTCCTGATGATGTTGCCGACAGAGCGGGCAAAGGGTTCGATCACCTTACCGCTCGCATCCTTATAGTTGCGGTTGAGCTGCGGACCGTCGTGGGTGATACCGCAGAACTCCTCGACGTCGTGAACGGCATAGTAGGATGGAACACCCATGATGGCGCCCATCTCATAGCGGCGTCCGTTGTAGTGCGGAGACCAGCACTTGCCGCCGACGCGATCCAGACGCTCAAAAATGGTGTAGTTCTCATAGCCTTTCTTCTCCAGGTACATACCTGCGCTGAGGCCGGCGGGGCCGCCGCCGATGATTGCGATGCGAATGTTTTTGTCCATGTTTTTCCTCCGTAAATAAAGGTCAAAGTTTATTTTTGCCCAGTTGTGTTAATTATACAACAGAAGTGCAGCTTTTTCACTATATAATTTCGAGGATGTGTCAAAGAATTATGAATTTTGCAAAATCTCTTTTTTTGTCAGACCGGTTATGGTATTATTATATCAGGAAAGAACGAAACAAATGAAAAGGGAAGGAGGGATATGGGTGCGCTTTGACAGCTTTGAGGATATACTCTCTTACTGGGCTTCGCAGAGCCCGGATCAGACCGCACTGCGATACGAACACGCAGATTGCAGTTACCACGAACTGCTCGCACGCGTACGTGAGCGGGCGGAAGAACTGAAAAAATGCGGAAAAACCTGTCTTGGATTGCTCTCGGACGGCAGCCTCGGATGTGTGATTGAGCTCTTCGCGGCGAACATCGCCGGACTTCAGGTGGTGCTGCTGGATGAATCTGCGCCGGAGTCGGTGCTGAGGGGACTGATTGCCTACACAGATATCGATCTGCTCTGGGGGGACGAGGAACTCTGCACAGAGCTGAGAGGGAACCTGACACAAGGCGTGACCGACGGAGAGCGGAAGATCCTGTTCTTCACATCCGGAACGACGGAAAGAGCCAAGGCCGTTGTGCTGACGGATCACAGCCTCTGCCAGAGCGCTTACAACGGCTCGGCGATGCTGCCCCTGCAGCCGGAAGACAGGCTGCTGTGCATGCTGCCGCTGGGCCATGTTTTCGGCTTCGTGTGCGGACTGCTCTGGGGACTGAACTGCGGAGCGACTGTGGCGCTGGGCCGCGGTGCCAGACACTATCTGGACGATCTGGACTTCTACCGTCCGACGGCAGTATCGGTAGTCCCGCGGCTGCTGGGCTTTCTGCTCCGGCAGAACTGCATCAATGAAGAACTGAAGCTGGTCCTGGTCGGAGCGGGCGATTGCCCGGCGCAGCTGCTTCAGGCGGTGAAAACCAGGGGCATTCGGGTGAGCTTCGGGTATGGCATGACGGAGACCAGTTCCGGCGTGGCGATCTCGGTGAGCGACGACCCCTATGCGATGGAAATCTGCCCGGACGACACCGTCACGATTGCCGAGGACGGGGAGATCCTGATCGCAGCCCCAACCTGTATGATGCAGGAGTATTACAAATGGCCGCAGTATACTGAAGAAGTACTGCGGCACGGCATCCTCTCCACCGGAGATCTGGGCCATTTTGACGAGAACGGGCGGCTGCATATCACCGGACGGAAAAAGGACATCCTGGTACTGGGGGACGGAACGAAGATCTTCCTGCCGGAGTATGAGGCGGAACTCATGAGATGCCTGGAAAATACCGAACTTGCGGTCACCCTGTGGGAGGACAGGCCGGTGCTCGTCTATGACGGTGCGGCAGAGAAGAAAGCCCTCTGGGAAAAACTCAGACCGATGATGGAGCAGCTGCCGCGCGGTCAGCAGCTCACGGAAATTATCTTTGCGAGGGAGCCGTTGCCAAGAACGGCCAGCGGCAAAATCAAACGCTGGGAACTCCAGCAGAAAGTAGGAACATGGATATGACCAGACAGGACGTGCTCGAAAAGACGAAGACAGTGATTTTTGACTGCTTCCCGGATATGAAAGATCAGGGTCTCACTGAGGGGAGCGTAATCAACACGGAGACTGCCATCGACTCAATGGGCTTCGTACTTGTGATCTGCAAGCTGGAAGCGCTGTTTGATGTGAAGATCCCGGAGCGGCAGTGGAAGAAGCTGCAGACCCTCGGCGATGTTGTGGACGCCATCTATAAGCGCCTGCCGAACAAGGCATGAGCGGCATCTATACGGAACACCTGAAACTGCGCAGCAGGGATGTGGATATGTTTCGCAGATTGCGCAGCTCTGAACTGTTCAAGCTGCTGCAGGAAGTCTCAATCCGGCATACCGAGCAGCTCGGCATGGGACGGGAGAAGACACTGGACAGAGGAATCCTCTGGGTCGTGATGATGCAGCAGGCGGAGATAACCCGGATGCCGGAATATGATGAGGAGATTGTACTGAAAAGCTGGCCAGGGAAAACCATGCACGTGCTGTTCCCGCGCTACTACAGCCTGGAAACGGAAGCGGGCGAACCCCTGCTGAAGGCCAGTGCCATCTGGTGCCTGGTGGATGCGAAAACAAGAAAAATGGTCTTTCCGGAGAGCTGCGGCGTGGAGATTGAAGGCGTGGTGACCGGCGAAGAGAGCGCACAGCCAGGAGCGATCCGGAAAAAGGACTGTGATCGGGAAAAGGCCTTTGAGGTGCCCTACAGCTTTGTTGATCTGAACGGTCATATGAACAACACCAGATATCTCGATCTGGCAGAGGACTGTGCGGGGATGGCGGCAGAGGGAAAGCTGCTGAAGGAGATCTGCACCGAATACACCACAGAGGCACGTTTTGGCGATACTCTGATGCTGCGCTGGACGGAGGACGCGGGCAGGATCTATTTCGCCGGAGAGAAGAGCGAAAGGCCTGTGTTTCGAATCACACTGCAGTATGTGTGAGATCCTGTTATTCAGTTTCAATCCGTGTGATCGTTCTGTGACAAATAAAGTGTTATCTTCTGCATGTCGAGAAACAGGCAGCAGGAAAGAACACCTTCATATATGACAGTCATTGAAAGCAAAAAAGGAGGAAATCATCATGTGGACGATTCAGGAAATGAAAGAGCGCGGAAAAGCCGCGTTTAAAGGAAACTACTGGCCCTGCGTTGCGGCCGCACTGCTGATGAGCCTGTTTGCCGGAACGACCACTGCATCCGGAAGAACAAGCGGCACCAGCACGGAGGAAATGCAGCAGGCTGTTCAGAGCGGTGATAAAACATTCATCCTCGTCTTCCTGTCGGCGTTCGCGGTGATCGGTGTCATCTGCCTGCTGATCAAGATCTTTCTGGCGAATCCCCTGGAGCTCGGCGGTGCATCCTTCTTCGTCGAAAACACCGAAGCAGGCCCTGCTCCCCTCAGCACCATCAAGAGAGGCTTCCAGAATTACGGGCACAATTTTGTGGTCCTGTTCCTGCGGGATCTGTACCTGACGCTTTGGCTGCTTCTGTTCATTGTACCGGGTATCATTAAGATGTATTCCTATCGTATGGTCCCCTATATTCTGGCAGAGCATCCTGAACTTTCCGCGAACGAAGTCATCACCCGTTCCCGCGAGATGATGAACGGGAACAAAATGCAGGCGTTTAAGATGGATCTGTCTTTCCTCGGCTGGATCCTGCTTGGTATTCTGACGCTTGGCCTTGGCCTTGTCTTCTGGACCTCGCCTTACATGGAGAGCACACAGGCGGCACTCTATCTGAAGCTGAGGGACGAAGCATAAGAAACCGGCGGCCAGCAGCTTCATTGAAAACGGATCAATCGATAACCTGAAAACCAGCCATTCTCCCGATGCATGAGAGATTCTCATGCATCGGGAGGATGGCCGGTTTTGCTATAAAGAGATAACGAGAAGATTAAGACATGTAAATGAACGAAGTTACCTGAAAAAGATTGCCTTTCCGCAGAAAGACGAGTATAGTTGATTACAGTATGACAGTGAATCATTTTATCAACGGTGTGGAAATGATAGAGAAGGAGGCGCTGGAACATTAGGAACACATTGGTATATGGCATGGTCTATCTGGGCAGCGCCCTGATGATCTATAATATATGGCAGTATGCCCGATTCGCCAAAAGAATCCGGGAACGTGGAGAATGGGAACAGGAGCAGAAAATCCTGAATTTCCCGATCCTGCTTCTGGTTCTGTTCCTGTGCGGTTATCTGGCGGTAGGTTTCTTCGGAAAGCCGGATCTGCTGGTATCAGGGATCCTGTTCGGCGGAAGCATCTTTGTTCTGGTAATGCAGGTGCTGATCCGTCGGATCGCAGACAGAATTCAGGAGAATGAAAAGCTGAAAGCCCGGCTTATGGCGGCGGAAGGTGCCAACCAGGCCAAGACCGTTTTCCTCTCCAATATGTCCCACGACATCCGTACACCGCTCAACGCGATCCTGGGCTACACGACACTGGCGAGAAAGGACGGACGGCCTCAGGAAGAAGTCAGGCAGTATCTGCACAGGATCGATACGGCCGGGCATCAGCTTCTTGCCATTGTCAACGATGTGCTCGAGATGAGCCGTATCGAGAGCGGGAAGGTGGAACTTCAACCGGAGCCGATCGATATTGAAGATGCCGTACGGGAGACCGGAGAGCTGATCAGCGGGCAAATGGCAGAGAAGGAAATCAGCTTTACGGTCGATTGCAATGTGGAAAACCGCTGTGTCCTCTGTGATGGAAACCAACTGGACCGTATGCTGCTGAATATTCTCGGCAATGCGAGCAAATTTACTCCTGCGGGCGGAAAGGTGGAGCTGTCACTGCACCAGACTGGGACAGACGGCGAAGCGGGAAGTTATGAGATCCGTGTTAAAGACAACGGGATTGGTATGAGTCCGGAGTTCGTCCGGAATATCTTTCAGCCCTTTGAGCGGGAACGGACATCCACGGTCAGCAAGACCCAGGGAACCGGTCTGGGCATGGCGATCACGAAAAAAATTGTCGATATGATGAACGGAGAAATTGCGGTCCTTACAGAACAGGGAAGAGGAACAGAGTTCATTGTCACTTTGCGATTGCCGCTTGCAGAAGCACGGAATCATGAACAGGCAGGTCACAACCCCTGCCCCTGCCGGAACAGTAAGAAGACAATGCGTCTCCTCCTCGCAGAGGATAATGTGATCAACCGGGAGATCGCCAATGAGATTCTCTCGGACATGGGATTCCAGATTGAAAACGCGGAAAACGGCGAGCGTGCCGTAAAGATGATTGCAGCGTCTGAACCAGGTTACTACAATGCGGTTCTGATGGATATCCAGATGCCGGTAATGGATGGATACGAGGCTGCGAGAGCAATTCGGGAACTGCCGGACCCGCGGCTCTCGCAAATTCCGATCATCGCGATGACAGCCAATGCATTCAAGGAGGATGAAGAAGCGGCGCAGGACGCGGGTATGCAGGGACATATCACAAAACCCATTGATTTGGATGCCATGCGAAAGACGCTGATGGACGTGCTTGAAAACAGCAGTGAAATATAGACCATATTATCGTCTCGCCAAGCGAGAAAAGCTCTTTAATTCGGTTTGAACCGACTCGGTTCAAACCGAATTAATTCTTGCTCTTTTAAAGAGCATGTAACCAGCTCTGGCAAGACCGATTTACAGTCTCGCCCCACATGGGGCGAGTGGATTGAAATTGGAAAGAGAGAAAGCATATCATACTCAAAAAGACATGATATGCTTTCTCTCTATTGCCGTTCTGACAGGCAAATTGTTTTGCAGATGGAGCGGTTGACTCAGGATACGACTCAGGCCGCGGCTTCCTCACTCATCTCGGCGAGGTTTTCCGTGCAGAAGAGGTCAATCACGTCCTGAACCATCTGCTCATCACGGTCCGCCAGGATTCCGGCTGCGAGCCAGTAGGCATAGGGACCGTCGTTGTAGAGCATCATGGCCTCCGGGTCACTGCCATAGCGGAATTCGGTGTGGAAGGTTGTACCAGGGGTGTCGGGCAACAGGAAAAAGTACTCAAACTCTCCCGCATCCGCGTCCTCTGTGTGATAGAGATATCCATTCATCATGCCTGCGATGGAGGCCGGTTCCACAAAGCTGTACTCATGGCTGAAGACCGTGGCGCCGCTCTTGTCCAGACCGGAGATTTTCCTGCCGTTGAACACGATCTGGGCAGGCCCGTTAATGAAGAGGCAGTCAAACTGTGCCCCGTTCGATCCGTCCCCATACGCGTCGATGGCTTCCTGACCGTAAATGGTCCTGTTGCAGGCGGCCTTCAGGGCTTCCGCAGCCGCAGGAGCGGCCTCGTCTCCCAAAACTGCCGCGCAGGAGTCAAGCCAGATCTGATCATACTCCGGACTGGTAATTACGGGAAAAAGCGCGTCATAGGTTCCGCTCACGTCTTCCAGAAGCTTTTCTGCGGCAGCCGCTGTCTCATCATCGGCTTTTTCCGCAGAACTGTTGCGGATGATATGCCCCTGCCCGTCGAATGTGCCGGTGAAGGCTGTATCCGACGCCGGAATCTCCTGTTCTTCCTCACTCTCGCCTGATGGCTTATACGTACCGATCGGAGTCCAGGCGATCCCCGCAAGGTCAATATCCGCATCAAGGACATAATCTGCGGTGAGATCGTCAGACATTCCCGCAAGCTCTTCTGCGGTGGTGATGGTGATCACTTTGTTCTCTTCTGCCCCGGCAACGATACTCAAACTGAGCATCATCGCTATTACGAAGACAACTGTCAGTATCTTCTTCATAGTTCCCTCCTGTATAATAAATAGTTAGCGATAACTAACAATTGAAATTATATAGCGCCCCTGCCGGTTTGTCAAGAACGAAATTAAATTAATCTAACTGCAATGCAGGGAAACAGTATAATGTTCACAGAAATGTCAGGAAGCAAATATCTTCGGACAGTATAATTACAACAGAATGATACAGAAATGAGGGATGAACATGTATTACTCTGATTTCTTCTATATTCTCACGCTGGTTCTGTTTGTTGTGAGCCTAATCTGCTCCGGTGTCGTGAAGAGCAGATTCAGCCGCTATGCCAAGGATCGGACATGCAACGGTATGACGGGTGCCATGGCGGCTGAGCGTATTCTGCGCTCCAACGGGATTACGGATGTCACCATCGTCCAGACGAACGGTGTTCTCACAGATAACTACAACCCCGCGAACCGGACACTGAACCTCTCGCAGGCGGTTTACGGTGGGCAGAACGTCTCCGCAGTGGCAGTTGCCGCCCACGAGTGCGGCCACGCCATCCAGCATGCCCAATCTTATCCGCTGCTGATGCTGCGCAAATCACTGGTTCCCATCTGCAACATCGGGTCGATGGGGTCATACATTGCGATTCTGCTGGGTATCTTGCTTTCAAAAAGCGGCCTTATCACACTGGGAGCAATTTTGTTCTCGGGTATTGTGCTGTTTAATCTGGTGACGCTGCCTGTGGAGGTGGATGCCTCCCGACGGGCGCTT
This sequence comes from Oscillospiraceae bacterium, assembly GCA_902798545.1. Taxonomy (GTDB): domain Bacteria; phylum Bacillota; class Clostridia; order Oscillospirales; family Oscillospiraceae; genus Limivicinus. Next base: position 115,285 of record CADBWQ010000009.1, on the reverse strand, counting down.
GCGGAGGTGGACCGGCTTGGGCTCCTGACTGACGATGAGAAGGTCGGCGGACGGAAGGTCCTGGTGGCTGCCGGGATGACGTACTTCATTTCACTGGTGACATCGATTGTCCAGCTGCTGCGGCTCCTGAGCATAGCGAACAACAGAAGAAGGTAAAACCAAAACAGCGTGTCAGTCATTGGAATAAACAGCACCGTCGGAGAAGTAAAACACACTTCCCCGGCGGTGCTCTGTTCTGGATTATTCGCAGAATTGATTATTTCTTGCGGATGATGTTAATGCTCTTCTTTGCGACGTTCTTAAGCAGAGGACCAACCTTATCTTCGCAGCGGATCATGGTCGAGCCATCCGGTACATCGCGCTCCAGGTGGATCGCGTCAAACATGCATTTTGTGGTGCACAGTCCGCAGCCGATGCAGCGGTTCCGGTCCACCACGCTGACGCCGCAGCCCAGGCAGCGGCTGGCTTCCGTCTTGACCTGCTCTTCAGTGAAGGTGAGGCGGTCGTGTTCGAAAGAGCGGGCCTTCTTCGTATCGTGCAGGATCGGCTGACGTGCGGGACGGTCGAAGCTGTCGACGCCAAAGACCAGATCGTCCTTGTTGAGCTCGTAGAACTCGCGCAGGTTGCGGCCGACTGTCAGACTCTGGCCGTTATTGACAAAGCGATGCAGAGACTCGGCACCCTCGCGGCCGGCGGCAATCGCGTCAATGGCAAATTTCGGTCCGGTGTAAACGTCACCGCCGACGAAGATATCTTTCTGCGCGGTCTGGTAGGTGACGGCATCGGCAACAGCGTTGCCCTTCTTGCCTGTCACAAGCGCACCGACATCCAGCGTGCCCCAGTCGATGGTCTGACCGACTGCGGCGATGACGGAGTCGACTTCGATGGTCTCAAATTTCCCGGTGCCGACGGGCTTGCGGCGGCCCTTTTCATCCGGCTCGCCCAGTTCCATGAGCTCGACCTTGAGACCGCAAACCCTGCCGTCCGTGCCAAGAACCTCGACCGGCGCGTTGAGGAAGCAGAACTTCACGCCCTCTTCCCTGGCTTCGGCAACTTCTTCCCTGTCGGCAGGCATCTCGTCCTCGCCACGGCGGTAGATCACATAGGTCTCGGCGCCGAGGCGGACAGCCGTGCGGCAGACATCCATCGCGACATTGCCGCCACCGATGACGGCACACTTCTTTCCGACTTCGGGTTTATTGCCCAGATTAACCTCACGCAGGAAGTCCACACCGCCGAACACGCCCTGCAGTTCTTCGCCCGGAATATTCAGCCTGGAGCTCTTCTGTGCGCCGATGGCCACATAGAAGCCCTTGTAGCCCTGGGCACGGAGCTCTTCGATTGTGACATCCCTGCCGACTTCAGTGTTCATCTGGAAGTGGACACCCATCTTCTCCAGAACTTCGATTTCGCCCTTCAGCGCTGCACGGTCCAGACGATAGCTGGGTATACCCATGACGAGCATGCCGCCAGGCTGCGGATTGCGGTCAAAGACGGTGACATTCTCATAACCCATACGGGCCAGGTAGTAGGCACAGCTCAGACCCGCGGGGCCGGCACCGATGATGGCGACCTTCTGGTCATAGGGCTTGTCGATGGGGCGGCGATACAGACGCTCAGGGATATAGCGCTCTGCGCTCTTGAGGTCCTGTTCGGCAATGAATTTCTTGATCTCGTCAATGGCAAGCGCCTTATCCAGCGCACCACGGGTGCAGGCATCTTCACAGCGGCGGTTGCAGACATATCCACAGACCGAGGGGAAGGGATTGTCCTGCTTGATGAGCTTTAGGGCGTCGAGATAGCGGCCTTCTTTCGCCAGCTTGATGTAGCCCTGGATGGCGATATGGGCGGGGCAGGCAGTCTTGCAGGGAGCCGTGCCGGATTCATGGCAGTTCTTGCGGTTGTCGACCACATAGTTCGGGTTCCACTTATCCTTGCCCCATTTGAGACCGGTTGGAAGCTCCTGCTGCGGGTATTTGACATCACCGTTCTTTGTGCAGAGCTTCTGGCCAAGCTTGACAGCACCGGCGGGACAGACTTCCACACACTTGCCGCAGGCGACACAGTTATCCTTGTTGACATGGGCGCGGTAAGCGGAAGCGGACAGGTTCGGTGTGTTGAAATACTGGCTCGTACGAAGAGCAAAACAGACGCCGACATCGCAGTTGCAGAGGCCGAAAATCTTATCCTCACCGTCAATATTGGTGATCTGGTGGACGTAACCGTTGTCTTCGGCTCTCTGGCAGATTTCGAGCACTTCTTCCTTGGTAATGGGACGGCCCTTGCCGGTTTCTACCAGGTAAGTGGCAAAGTCACCAAGACCGATGCAGCAGTCATCCTGGATCTCACCGGAGCCCTCGCCATAAAGACGACGGGCATTGCGGCAGGAACAGTATCCGACGGAGAACTGTCCGTCATACTTGTCCAGCCAGTGGGAAATGTGTTCGATGGAGATAGACTTGTTTACGGAATTGATTGCCTTCTCCACGGGAATGACATGCATGCCAATCCCGTTGCCGCCGGGGGGGATCAGGTGGGTTTTCCCCTCCAGCGGGAGGAAGGTCATCTTATTGAAGCTCTCGGCGAGTTCGGGATATTTTTCAACCTGATCCAGAACCATGTTTGTCATCTCGGCAATGCCGGGGACAAACAGCTGCACATACCACTGCTTCTCGTGCCGGGGATTCTCCCAGTTGTATTCCACGATGCCATGATTGGCGGCATCGGTCAGAAGCTCCACGACGCGCGCTTCAGACTTGCCGGTGAGCTTCGCGATCTCCGCGGTGGTCTTCGGCTTACGAAGGCCCATCTTCAGCATGACTTCCGCGATCTCGTCATTGGAACATGCGCGGTCGAGAATGATATATTCCGGGTCTTCTTCGGTCAGCCTCTTAACGCCGAACTTGTAGGGAAGGCGGTCGGTAATCATTTTACCGAGATCAAACAGGATTTCTCTTGCCATGGTTTTCCCCTCTCTGTGTTAATCATGGTATTTTAAGGTGTAATTTAGCACGCTCGTCATGAGTCTATCATAAGAAAAGGAAAAAGTCACTATACAAAACGGGCATTTCTGACATGTTTTTGTGCGGTTTGACGAGGTTAACTGCGGACAAAAGAAGGAAAACGGAAAAAGCCCAAAGCAGAATCCGGTTGACATTCGCGCCCACGGCGATTAGAATCATATGGCTCTTGCCCGGCAACAGAAACCCGATGTCTGCCGGAGCGTATTTTTACAAGGAGAAACGCGAAACCCATGAATCAGAAAGAACTCGGCGAAATCCGCCGTCGGATTCGCCCCGAACATAACGCCATCCATCATATCTATGGCTGCTATGTCAATACAAATAAGGAAATTGTCTCATCCATCGACGAGCCCCTGGGACTGCTGACCCAGGAGGAGACAGAGAAATATCTGAGCCTGCTGAAAAAGTCGCTCTCCGGCGCACTGGGAAAGAACCTGCTGGATATCTCCTTTGCCACGAAGCAGGTCATGGACAGCGAGGAGCACCGGCTGCTGTCCGCATTGCGCAAAAGCGAGCTGGCGGATGCAGGACTACGAGAAGCCTTTTATCAGTGCATCATCGACCATATTGACATGGAGGACCAGAATTATCTGATCCTGATGGCATACGATGTCTACGACGTACCGCACTACGGCAAGGACGGCGAAGATGACGACCGGGGAGACGTATACAAATATATGCTCTGCAGCATCTGCCCCGTAAAACCGGGCAAGGCAGAGCTGGGCTATGTGGCGGACGAGAAGCGCTTTCGCAGCTCCATCATCGGCCAGGTCGTGGCTGCGCCGGAGCTCGGCTTTCTGTTCCCGACCTTCGATGGGCGCGCGGCGAATATCTATAATGCCCTTTTCTACTCCAAAAACATCAATGCCAGCCACCAGGACTTTGTAGACGCGGTGTTCCGTACACCGGTGCCCATGTCTGCCGGACGTCAGAAGGAGAGCTTCAACGAGACTCTCACCGGCGCGCTGGACAAGGGCTGCACCTTCGACGTGGTCCAGGCTGTACATGAACAGCTCAACGAGCGCATCGCGGTCTACAAGGAGACCAAAGACCCCGAGCCCATGACCGTAACGGTCGAGGAGATGGGAGAGATCCTGGAAAACAGCGGCGCCACACCGGAAGAGGTCGAGGCCTTCTGTGCCGGATGCACCGAAGCGATGGGGGAGGACGCGGTACTGCGTCCGGGGAACCTCACCAATACAAGCAGGATGGAGATCGCCACGCCGGAAGTGAAGATCAGCGTGAACCCAAAGTTCAGCTATCTGGTGGAAGCCCGGGTCATCGATGGGAAAAAATACATTCTCATCTCTGCAGATACCGGCGTTGAGCTCAACGGCGTCCCGGTGGACATCCGGGACTGAGAAATCGCGGCTTTCCGTGTGGCAGCAGTGCGGATAAAAATGAATCTGTTACAGAGATGAGGAGATGGAAAACGGTATTCAAAACCTGCCGGAAGGAAACAGAGCAATAGACGCAGGAGGACTGTCACAGTATTAACGAAAGAAGGATAAACATGAAAAAGATAATCTGCCTGCTGCTGGCTTTCTGCATGATTATTGCGCTGGCAGCCTGCGGGAAGCAGGCGGAACCGGAAACCGTGGAGACCACGGTTCCCGAGCAACGTCCCTTTGCATACATCCATGATCCCAGGGACAATCCCGAGGCAATGAAGGATATTGTTGAGAATCCGGATGCGGTCTATGGTTTTTCTCCGGATCCCGAATCCAAAAGGCTGGGCACATTTGCTGATTATGACTGGACGGATCCGGCTGTCGTGGCAAATGCGCAGGCAGAACGCAGGGCTTACCATGAATCAATGGATTCCATGACGGACATCCTGTACCGGATGAGGGAGAAAGGCGCCTCCATTGAGAAAATGGCGAGGGCTGTTTCGGAAGAGCGGAACCGCCTGCGCCTTGAGGCCTATGACGGGAATCCGGAGGGACTTGCTGACGCGAAGAAGAGCAACCTGGAAACCTACGGCCATGAAGAAGGTCCGACGCCGGACCAGCTGTTTGAGAAATACGGGTCATGGACAACAGTCCTGCAAAAAGCTTTCAGTTCCAATATGGGCATGGACGCCTGCTGCGGACTGTATGACGAGTACTACAGGCTCTATATCGAACTCGGGTATGTAGAGGAGTCATCGGAAGATTCCACCATCGAGAAGCCGAACCAATCTGCCGCCGAGGGTATGGAGCAGAAGGAAGAAACTTCCGAAAGGCCTGCTGCGGCAGACGGCCTTTCACAGGAAGGATACAAGCTGGAGCAGGTATTGGTGCTAAGCCGGCACAATATCCGCGCCCCTCTGAGCAGGAACGGATCTGTGCTGGATGTGATCACGCCGCACAGCTGGTTCGAGTGGTCTGCCGGCCCAGGCGAACTCTCTCTGCGTGGCGGGGTTCTGGAGACCGAGATGGGGCAATACTTCCGCAAATGGCTGGAAGCTGAAGGCCTCTTTCCGGAGAACTATTTCCCCGAGGAAGGCGCTGTACGCATTTACGCCAATTCCAGACAGCGTACCATCGCCACGGCGCAGTATTTTGTTTCAGGCTTGATGCCCGCAGCGAACATCCCCGTTGAGACCCATGCCGAGTTTGATGAAATGGATCCGGTATTCAATCCGAAGCTTGGCTTTGTATCACAGGACTATATAGTTGCTGCGGAAAAACAGATCTGGGAGATGTATACAGAAGCGGTGAACGGTCTTGCAGACAATTACGGGCTGCTGGCCGACGTAATCGATCTCGATCAGTCAGAGGCCTGGGCAAACGGCACGCAGCAGGCGCTGCGCACAGATGACACGGAGCTGATTTTTGAACTGAATGAAGAGCCGCGTATGACTGGCTCATTACAGGTCGCCTGTTCTGGCAGCGACGCGCTGATCCTGCAGTACTATGAAGAAGCGGACCTTGAGAAGGCGGCTTTCGGCCATGTGCTTTCCTTAGAGCAGTGGAAGCAGATCGCGGAAATCAAGGACGTTTACGGGGATGTGCTTTTCACAGCCCCGCTGATTGCGGCAAACGCTGCACATCCTCTCCTGCAGGAAATCCATTCGGAGCTGGAAACCGAGGGGAGGACTTTCACATTTCTTTGCGGCCATGACGCAAATATCGGAGCGGTTCTGGCGGCCCTCGGCGCTGAGAAATATGAGCTTCCCGGAGCGATAGAGGGCAGGACACCAATCGGCGGCAAACTGGTATTCTGCCGCTGGCGTGAGCAGGACAATACTGAATACTGTACAGTCAGTCTCGTTTATCAGACGGCAGAACAGCTTCGGGGAATGCCGCTTCTTGGTCTGGAGCGGCCCCCTGCAGTTGTTCCTCTCTGCTTTTCCGGTCTGGAGCTGAGGGAAAACGGCATGTATGATATGCAGGAGTTCATGCAACGGTTGGAAGATGCCATTGCAGAGTATGACTGTATCGTGGAGGAGTATGCTCTGGCCGATGCGGCTTAGCAACTCGCAATAATGAGCGGCAGCCCGGGATTAACCCGGGCTGCCGCTTTTCCCGTAAATTAAAGATCCATCATGCCGCCAGATCCAGATCCGGTAGCGTTTCGTGAGAAGGAACTGTATTCTCACTGCTGCGCGGGATCAGACTGGCATAGGGTTCACTCATGAACATATGCGCAAATCCGTCGCCTTCGGCTTCACAGAGAAAATCAATGTCGACGCCATCCTGAAAAACCATAACGATGTCGCTCCCGCCAAACATGAAATAGCCCATCGGATCTCCTTTTTCAACACGGGCACCTACTGCAAGATCCGCCTCCCAGTTACAGGAGCAAATCTGTGACATGCCGATTGGCAGTACGGCAACAAGCCCATGGCCTTCTGTGTCGATAATCACACAGTCACGGGTTTCAATCATCTGCCAGCCAGGGATCGCATCAATCAGTGTGTAGCGGCAGGTATCCGGATTCCACACAGTAATACCGCCGGCGCCGTTTACCGCGGGAATCTTTCGAAGCTCCTTAATGGTACCGCTGACCGGAAAATGATATCTGTGATAATCGTTCACATCGAGAAACGTATGGGTCAGTGTTCCGCCGTTAAAAGCATCTGCGTAGGCAGAATCTGGGCCAAGCAGTTGTGCAATGGAGTTGAAATTTGCCGATTTGACAGCAACGCCCTCCTTCTGTACAAATTTTTACCGTTTTTCACGCTGCCACCTCCGCTTTGCCGGAACAGAGCCGGACGATCATCGGGCAGAGCATGATGTTGTAGAAGACGATGGCTGTTTGTCGTCCAGCCCGATGAAGCGCCCGGAGACACGGTCCTCTGTGATGAGAACAGACTCCTGATGGAAGCGGACGCACAGATCTTTCGCAATCGCCTGCACCGTGTCCGGGTCCGCCTCAACCAGAATCAGGATGAGCGACGTCTCCTCCGTATATTCCCCATCCTCGTGATAGTATCCGCCCTCTTCAATATCCAGCGAAAAGGCAATGTGATGGCTCCGGCATACATCCTTCAGAATATCCACATAGGTCTCGTTTTCATATTTCTGTTCTCTGGTCTCTGCATCATTCAGACCGACATAAATCCTTGTCTCCGTCATCTGTATATTTCCTCCCCGATCGGGAGAGGGGGTCAAATCGTTTCAGTAGCCGAAAACCGGCTGGATCACGTTTTTAATGTGCGGTTTCTTCCGCATCACATGGTGCAGAAGCGCCGCGGTGTTTCTCAGTGTCATCTTTTTCTCTCTCTTTCTGCCAGATTTATCGTAGGAGCTTATGAACAAAGGCTGTCGCCGCTTAAGTCAGCACAGAGCGCATATTTCACGACATTGTATACATCATTCAGCCTCAAAGCCATGCGCTGGCCAATTCCAAAGCCGTCTCTGTGATTCGGATCGTGGATCATCAGCACCGGCAAATCCACCGACTTTTCCATTCCCGCGACAACCACAAGGGCTGCAGGGCGGTCTCTACCTCGGAAAAAATCATGCAGCGCTATCTGCAGCGCAGCTTGGAATCCATGTCCTCAAAAAGCATTCCGCGGTATTTCGAACAGGTAATGGAGCTGCACCGCGCGAAGACGGAAACCTTCCTCTCCCTTTCCCGCACTGCGACTGAGGAAGAACGCAAATCCTTCTGTGCCCGGGATCTGGGATACGAGATGATGAACACAGTAGACCGCTTCGCGCGTTATCCGCAGGAGGAAAAAGAAAACATGCCGCCGCTCAATGCCCTGCTTTTCAGCCGATGCCCGTCCCTGCGAGAACATCTGTTGGAACACGGGGTTCAGGATCCGGAGCACTGGTTTCGCTCGCAGGCCGGAAGACAGGTGGTGATTGACTGCCTGAGAAACGATAGGGTGACTATGAAAACAGTTCCCGGTCAAATCGTTCGATCCAGTCCAGGCATCACAAATCGGAACAAAATGCATTTCCCCTTTTCTGGAAAGGTAATAGATCAAATTCCAGTTTCCAGTATAACATGCAGACAAGCGGGAAGAAAGAAAATTCTATGATCATTCAACTGTATGAGGGCATGCGTGCCGAGATCTCCGGCATCGGAAGAAAGTGAACAAAGAAGAGACTGCTCCCTGCGGAAATGAAATCCACAGAGAGCGGTTTTATCTATCCGTTGTTGGTTAATACCGGCGGTATCTGAAAGGCTTATGATCTCACCGGCCGGAGCACCATCGCGGTGCGGGGCGGAAGGCACAGCCGGAGGGCAGGTCCCTGAAGACCGGGGACAAAGGCGGAGCAGGGGTCATGGCCGATGTTTCCAAAGCCGCCGAAGACCTCATCATCGGTGGTGAAGAGCACTTCGTGGTCACAGCCCGCGCTCACAGGGATGATGTAATCGGTGTGCGTGTTCTGCGGGTCAAAGTTGAAGACAAAGACCAGTCCGCCGCGCTCATAGGCCAGCATGTGATCCCGCTGATTGAGCAATCGGAGCTCCGGTGCCCACTCTCGGAGAAGACCGGATTCCCGTACGGCGTGGATCATGACTTTGTCGAATTCGTTGAGCTGGCCATACTTGAGATAGCCGTTCTCCACCAGACTCCACTGGCGACGGCAGTACTGGTAGCTCCAGCCGTTGCCTTCCCGGGGAAAATCAATCCACTCGGGATGCCCGAACTCATTGCCCATGAAGTTGAGGTAAGCGGTACCGCCGGCCGAGGCGGTAAGAAGCCGGAGCATCTTGTGCAGCGCCATTGCCCGGTCGATGGTCTGGGTATGGCAGATCTTGTCCATATCGGTGTACATGTTGGCACCGGCCAGACGGAACATGATGGTCTGGTCTCCGACCAGCGCCTGGTCGTGACTCTCGACATAAGCAACCGTGGGGGCCATGCGGACTGTGAGCTCGCGCCAGATGTAGCTGAGGTTCCAGTTTTCGTCTTTCTTCTCCCTGATGAGTCTGATCCACATATCCGGCAGACCCATGGCAAGGCGATAATCAAAGCCGATGCCGCCGCCCTCAATGGGAACGCACATACCGGGCATGCCGGACATGTCCTCGGCGATGGTAATGGCCTCCGGGCGCACCTCGCGGATCAGGGCGTTTGCCAGCTGCAGATAGGTGATGGCCTCGGTGTCGGTATTCATGGAAAAATACATCTTAAGGTTGGTAAAAGCGGCGCCGAGACCATGATTGTGGTAGAGCATACTGGTGACGCCGTCAAAGCGGAACCCGTCAAAATGGTATTCTGTCAGCCAGAATTTCAGGTTGGAGAGAAGGAAGTGCAGAACCTCCGGCTTGCCGTAGTCAAAGCACTTTGTACCCCAGGCTGGATGATCTCCCTCAGGGCCGGCGTGGAAAAACTGATAGTCCGTCCCGTCAAAACGGTTGATGCCCTCGACGGTGTTTTTGACCGCATGGGAATGGACCAGATCCAGGAGAACCGTGATCCCCATCGCATGGGCGCGGTTGACCAGGTACTTGAGTTCTTCCGGATAGCCGAAGCGGCTGGAAGCGGCAAAAAAGCTGGAGACCTGGTAACCGAAGGAACCGTAATACGGGTGTTCCATGACCGCCATGAGCTGGATGGTGTTATAGCCAAGGTCCTTTACGCGCGGCAGAACATTGTCCGCAAATTCCCGATAGGTCCCCGGGCGGTATTCCTCTGTCGCCATGCCGACATGGGATTCATAGATCAGCGGAACTGCATCCGGATGAAAGTTTTCGTCCGTCCAGGGAAAGGGCCGGATTGGATCCCAGACCTCACAGATCCAGTCATAGCTTACTGGATCCTGTACCACGCGGCGGGCATAGAGCGGGATGTGATTGCTGAGCTGATCACCGTTGCGGACAACGGTCCGGACACGGCTGCCGTCGTGGAGCATCTCATCAGGAAGACGAAGCTCCCAGTTGCCGTTATCGAGTCTGGTCATGGGGGTCGCAGTTTCGGACCAGTTGTTGAAATCCCCCATCAGGTAAAGCGCGTCGGCGGCAGGGGCCCATTCCCGATAGACCCAACCATCCAGCGTATGGTGGAAACCGTAGTATTCATGGGCGTTTGCAAAATTGCTCAGACTTCCGTCCTGAACCAGCGCATAACGCATGCGCCGGTAATTATCCATACGGAGATTGATATCCTTTTCAAACGGGAGCAATGCCCGATCCTGCTCAAAAATCTGAAGCATGAACAGTCTCCTTTTTATCAGCTGAATCGATGTCTGACTGGTCCTGTGAAGTCGGCGTGCGGTATCATACGCAAGACTTCAGAGTACTGATAATTATAGCAGAGCGGAATCAGAAAGACAAACAGTATTCAGGAAATATTCAGGGAATCTCCCGTGCAAGGGAAGAGTTCAAATAGCGGGGATCGCCGGTGACTTCGCGGATGACCTCCAGCTCCGGCGGGAGGAGAAATTCCTCATCCTCGCTTTTGAGTTCAACCTCCAGGACCGCCTGATCGGACCAGAACGGATAGAGGTCGATCTCCAGGGTGTGAGACCCGTAGGGAATGCACCACCGCTTTTTCTCTATGGGACGGCGTTCCGGATCGGCTTTCTGCAGAAGGATGTCATATTCCTCCGGAGAGATCTGCTCTTCCCGCTCAATACGGGTACGGTCGGTGAGGCTTTGTTTAAAAGTACGGATATACACGGTGCTGCCGTTCTCCGTCCAGGAGCGGACACGACAGGATTCTCCCGGACGAGAAAGAAGATAAGTCTGGACGATCTCAGTACAGCGGGCTTCAGGACAGTGCTGAAGCCAGTTCAGGTCTGGGTAGCGGATCAGAAACTTGCGCTCAATTTCCAGAGGCAAGTGATTCGAAGCACCGGGACGGTTTACGTTCATGAGAAAAAGCCTCCTTGTGTCATTCATGGCACGCAATGGAATGTATGCGCTGATCGGCTCATTTGAATAAAGAAAGCATAACACAGCGGGAGAGAGCAGGCAATAACGTGTGGTTTTATAACTTGAAGGAAATAATTCTTGTATGCGAAAAACTCCCGTGCTAAAATGGCACCGACGAACAGGAGAAGGACAGAAACCATGGAACAGAAAAGCGAAATGAGCGGACTGATCCCTGAAAAATATAAGATTCTGAGCGGCAGCGCTCTGAAGTGCCTCGCACTTGTGACGATGATCATCGACCATATCGCCGTTGTTCTGCTGAAGAACAGCAATATCATACTGCTCCGTGTGAGCACGGAAGCGCTGACGCTCTATACCGTGATGCGGAAGATCGGGCGTCTGGCTTTCCCGATTTATTGCTTCCTGCTGGTGGAGGGTTTCCTGCACACCCACGACCGGAAGAAATATGGCCTGAGCCTCCTGATCTTCGCGCTGATCTCGGAAATCCCCTGGAATCTGGAGCATACGGGAACGGTGCACTATGCCGCACAGAATGTCTTTTTCACTCTGTTCCTGGGATATATGGGCCTCTGCTGCATCGAATTCTTCCGGGAAAATGGCTGGAAGCAGCTGGGGTCACTGCTGGTGCTGATGATCGTCGCGATGAGCCTGAAGGCGGATTACGGTGTCGGCGGATTCGCGCTAATCCTTGTGATGTATCTGCTGCGGGAGGAAAAGATCCTGCAGGCTGTCGTGGGAACCTGTATCGAATCCGGCGGCTGGGCGGCGGGCCTGGCCTTTATCCCGATCAACCTGTACAACGGAAAGCGGGGATTCATCAGGGGAAAGGTGCTCAAATATGCCTTCTATGCGGCCTACCCGCTCCATATCCTGATCCTCTACTGGATCCGGGAAAACACCATCGGGTACTGAGCGCTTCAAAATGACATTCTTCCAAACAGAGCACAGAAAAACGGTCCGGGAGCAGAACTGTTCCCGGACCTTAATCTTTATGAGGCTATAAGATCATTTCACTCCGCGGAGATCATGTAGTAGTAAACAGGCTGACCGCCGTTTACGACGCTGACCTCGGCATCGGGGAAGTTCCCGATGACGGTTTTCGCCGCAGTGTTGGCTTCGTCTTCGGTGACATCCTCGCCATAGTACACGGTAATGAACTCGGGGTGGAAATCATCAAGGGCCCAGCTGAGCTCCTTGAAGAGGGTTTTGGTATTGGTGTAGCTGCCGATCAGACTGCCGTCCATCAGGGCCAGATACTCACCGGCGTGGATGATGTGCCCGTCAAAATCCGAATCACGGGCGGCATAGGTGACCATCGCGGTATGGACATTGCCCATTGCCTCGCCCATGGCGCCGACCAGGCTCTCTTCACTCTCATTCGGATCGAAATTCAGCAGCGCGCTGATGCCCTGCGGGACAGTGCGGGAGGGCATGACAATGACTTTTTTCTCCGTGAGACTGATGCACTGCTCCGCCGCCATGATGATGTTCTTGTTGTTGGGGAAAACAAATACGGTGGAGGCAGGGGTGTGCTGTACAGCCTTGAGAATGTCGTCTGTCGAGGGGTTCATGGTCTGGCCGCCGGTGACAATGTTGTCAGCGCCCAGTTCGCGGAAGAGGTCTGCCATCCCGTCTCCGGCACAGACAGCCACGATGCCGTAATCCTTTTCGGCTTCGGCGACAAAGTCCTCATCCTCCTCCCCAGTGAGGGCGGTGGCGGACTCCATGGCGGTGAGCTCCCGGTCGATGGCTTCAAGATCATCTGTGGTCTGGGCTTTCCTGCCGGCCTTGAGCTGCTCGGCCTGGGTGACCATGTTCTCAATCTTGGCAAGCTCGAGCGTGCCGTACTTCTGGCTTTCATTCAGCGCATTGCCCGGCATGTCGGTGTGGACATGGACCTTGAAGATCTCATCGTCATCGCTGATGACCAGAGAATCACCGATGCTGGAGAGATACCTGCGCAGCGGGTCGAGGTCGACATCCGGAGCGCTCTTCCGTACCACATAGACAGTGTCAAAAGCAAAGGTGATGGACTCCATCAGGTCGACGCCGGAATTGGTGAAGAGATCAGACTCGGAATAATCCCGCTCTCCTTCCTCGCCGGAGACCATTTCTCCGCGCAGGGAAGCGAGAATGGCGCTGAGGATCACCATATAGCCCTTGCCGCCGGCATCGATCACCCCGGCTTTCTTCAGAACGGGGTTCTGATTGACGGTATCCTCAAGCGCCAGCTCACCGGCTTTGATGCCGGCGACGAGCGCGTCCTCGAGGCCGGCGCCCTTGTCTGCGGCTCTGGCAGAGGCCTTGGCGGCAAGACGGGAGACGGTGAGAATCGTACCTTCGGCAGGTTTCATGACAGCTTTGTAGGCGGCATTGACGCCGTCGGTCATGGCGCCTGTGAACTCTGCGGCACCTGCGGTCTCGAGACCCTTAAGCCGCTTCGAGATCCCGCGGAACAGAAGGGAGAGGATGACGCCGGAATTTCCGCGTGCACCGCGCAGCATTGCGCCGGCAACACAGTCGGCAGCGGCGGAGATTGTGTCGAAATCCTTCTTGCGGAGCTCGACGGCCGCATTGTTGATGGTGAGACCCATGTTTGTACCGGTATCACCGTCCGGCACGGGGAAGACGTTCAGGTCATTGATGGCCTGGATATTTTTATGCAGAGCCGCATCCGCGCAGAGAATCATCTCCTTGAAGGCTGCGGCATCAATATAATCTTTCAAAAGTGCACCTCCGGGGACAGGCAGAGAGATGTGCGGTCTGCTTATCCGATGATTGTGTCTATATATACATCCACGGCTTTCACGGGAACGCCGGTGTTTTTCTTTAACTTATAGCTGACTTCATTGATGATGCTGCGGGAGACGGCGGCAATGTTGACGCCCTGATCCACGCCGATGTGAAGCTCCAGAGAGATGGTTTCATCGTCATTGTAATGGACGAAAACACCTCTGGACATCGACTCCCTGCGCAGCAGCTGCAGCGGACCGCCGTCCTTGCTGCGACCAGCCATGCCCTTCACGCCGAAACAGCTCGTCGCCGCGTCGCCGGCAAGAAGAGTAAACACGTCATCGGTAATGCGGATGCTTCCGCTGTCATTGGTGATATTGATCATAGTGCAGACTCCTTTCTGTTAAACTGACTGACTTCGGGCCGAAACCAATCAGCATATTATAATACGGAAAGAGAAAAAGCACAAGGGAAATTTGCCTCTAGCAGGACTTTCAGCGGGGTCTGTTCAGGACGATTTGTCAAATTGTCATTTTTACGGTTGAAGAAAATGACGAAATTATTGAGAATTTTACATTTCAAACTGTTTACAATTTGCAGAAATAATGGTAAACTGTAAAAATTGACTGGAGTGAAAGTTAGAATGCAGAGACACTTCAAAACCATGGACGGTAACAACGCAGCCGCCCATGTATCCTATGCGTTTACCGAAGTCGCAGCGATCTATCCCATCACACCGTCCAGCCCGATGGCAGACTACGTTGACCAGTGGTCCGCCGCCGGCCGGAAGAACATCTTTGGCAACACCGTCAAGGTGCAGGAGATGCAGGCGGAGTCCGGTGCAGCCGGCGCTGTCCACGGCTCCCTGAACGCCGGTGCACTGACCACCACCTACACGGCCTCCCAGGGCCTGCTGCTGATGATCCCGAACATGTATAAGATCGCGGGCGAGCTGCTCCCCGGCGTGTTCCATGTGAGCGCCCGTACGGTTGCAAGCCACACCCTGAACATCTTCGGTGACCACAGCGACGTCATGGCCTGCCGCCAGACCGGTTTTGCGATGCTGGCCGAAGGCAGTGTCCAGGAAGTCATGGACCTCTCCCCGGTTGCGCACCTCGCCGCCATCAAGGGCAGAGTCCCGTTCCTGAACTTCTTCGATGGCTTCCGCACCAGTCATGAGCTGCAGAAGATCGAAGTCTGGGATTACGAAGATCTGGCCGATATGGTCGACATGGACGCTGTCCAGGCGTTCCGTGACCGCGCTCTGAATTCCGAGCATCCGACGATGCGCGGCTCCCACGAGAACGGCGATATCTTCTTCCAGAACCGCGAAGCTTCCAACAAGTATTATGATGCCGTCCCGGCCATCGTTGAGGAGTACATGGGCAAGATCAATGCCAAGCTCGGCACCGACTACCAGCTCTTCAACTACTACGGCGCTCCCGACGCTGACCGCGTCATCGTCGCCATGGGTTCCATCTGCGACGTCGCAGAGGAAGTCATTGATTTCCTCACCGCACAGGGTGAGAAGGTCGGCCTGGTCAAGGTCCGCCTGTATCGTCCGTTCTGTCCGGACAAGCTCCTCGCCGCGATTCCTGCGACCGCGAAGAAGATCGCCGTCCTCGACCGCACCAAGGAGCCCGGCGCTCAGGGCGAGCCGCTCTACCTCGACGTTGTCACTGCCCTGGCCAATGCCGGCAAGACCGACATCAAGGTCATCGGCGGCCGCTACGGCCTCGGTTCCAAGGATACGCCTCCTGCCTCCGTCTTTGCCGTGTACAACGAGCTGAAGAAGGACGACATGAAGCGCGTATTCACCCTTGGCATTGTGGATGACGTGACCAACCTCTCCCTCGATGAGAGCCACGCCCCCAACACCGCTGCCGAAGGCACCATCGAGTGCAAGTTCTGGGGTCTCGGCGGTGACGGTACCGTCGGCGCCAACAAGAACTCCATCAAGATCATCGGCGACCACACCGACAAGTACGTCCAGGCCTACTTCCAGTATGACTCCAAAAAGACCGGCGGCGTCACCATCAGCCACCTGCGCTTCGGCGACAAGGTCATCAAGAGCCCGTACTACATCAACAAGGCCGACTTCGTTGCCTGCCATGTTCCTTCCTATATCACGAAGGGATTCCCGATTGTCCGTGACGTCAAGCCCGGCGGTGTCTTCCTGGTCAACTGCCAGTGGGATTTCGCAGAGCTCGAGCATCATCTGGACGCCGCTTCCAAGCGCTACATCGCGAAGAACAACATCCAGCTCTATATGATCAACGCCATTGACCTGGCAAAGAAGATCGGTATGGGCAAGCGCACCAACACCATCCTGCAGAGCGCATTCTTCTCCCTGGCAAAGGTCATGCCCGAGGCAGAGGCCATCCAGTACATGAAGGACGCCGCCCTTCACTCCTACCTGAAGAAGGGCCAGGATGTCGTCGACATGAACTATGCCGCCATCGATGCCGGTGCCACCGCGTATGTGAAGGTTGAAGTTCCCGCCTCCTGGGCCGACGCTGTCGACACCAAGGAAGTCGCCAAGAAGACCGGCCGCGAGAAGACCGTCAAGATGGTCACCACCATCCTTGATCCGGTCGATAAGATGGACGGTGACAGTCTGCCTGTTTCCGCATTCGTCGATCACGCCGACGGTACCTTCGAGCTTGGCGCCTCCGCCTATGAGAAGCGCGGCATTGCCGTCTCCGTCCCGAAGTGGGATGCCGAGAAGTGCATCCAGTGCAACCAGTGCGCATTTGTCTGCCCGCATGCGACCATCCGTCCCTTCGCGCTGACCGCGGAAGAGGCAGCGAATGCTCCCGCACAGGCCAAGATTGTTGACATCAAAGCCGGCAAGGGCAAGGGCGTCTACAAGTTCAACATGGCTGTTTCCCCGCTCGACTGCATGGGCTGCGGCGTCTGCGTGACCCAGTGCCCGGCCGGCGCCATTGAGATGGTCCCGATGGAGAGCCAGGTCGAGCAGCAGGAAGTCTTCGACTACATGGTCGCGAAGGTTTCCGAGAAGGAAGACATGGTCGGAACCGATGTGAAGTTCAGCCAGTTCGCTCAGCCGTATCTGGAGTTCTCCGGCTCCTGCGCAGGCTGCGCCGAGACCAGCTATGCCCGTCTTGTCACCCAGCTCTTCGGCGACCACATGCTCATCTCCAACGCGACCGGTTGCTCCTCCATCTGGGGCGGCCCGGCTGCCACTTCTCCATACACTGTCAACAAGGCAGGCAAGGGACCCGCATGGGCCAACTCCCTGTTTGAAGACAACGCAGAGCACGGCCTTGGTGTTTACCTCGGCCAGAAGAAGATCCGCGACGACCTGAAGGCCAAGGTTGAGGCCATGGTCGCAGCTCCCAGCTGCTGCCAGGCGATCAAGGATGCTGCACAGGCATGGCTCGAGACCTATGATGACGGCAACAAGAACCAGGCTCCGACTGCAGCTCTCATCAAGGCGATGGAAGAAAATGTCTCCGCCATCGATGACTGCATTGCATTCCTCGGCTCCGACATGGGCAAGCAGATCTATGGCGACAATCAGCCCGCAGCTCTGGCTGCAGCTGAGGCGAAGAAGGCCGCCGGCGGTACCACCTGCACCTGCCAGGCCTGTGAACTCGCAGTTGAGATCCTTGCCAAGAAGGATTACCTCAACAAGAAGTCCATGTGGATCTTCGGCGGCGACGGCTGGGCCTACGATATCGGCTACGGCGGTGTCGACCACGTGCTGGCCTCCGGTGAAGATGTCAACATCTTCGTCTTCAACACCGAGGTGTACTCCAACACCGGCGGACAGGCCTCCAAGGCTTCCAACATCGGCCAGGTTGCACAGTTTGCTTCCGCCGGTAAGGAACTGAAGAGCAAGAGCCTCGCCGAGATGGCCATGACCTACGGTTATGTTTATGTCGCACAGGTTGCCATGGGCGCCAACAAGGTTCAGACCCTGAAGGCGATTGCTGAGGCTGAAGCCCACAAGGGCCCGTCCCTCATCATCGGCTATGCTCCCTGCGAGATGCACAGCATCAAGGGCGGCATGGAGAACTGCCAGAAGGAGATGGACAAGGCTGTCAAGTGCGGCTACTGGAACCTCTTCCGCTTCAACCCGGATGCCGAGAAGCCCTTCGCTCTCGACAGCAAGGAGCCGGCCGGCGGTTACCGTGAGTTCCTTATGAACGAAGCGCGTTACAGCCGTCTGACCCGCGAGTTCCCGGATCGTGCCGACAGACTCTTCGAGGCAAATGAAGAGAATGCCAAGGCCCGTTACGAGCATCTGATGAAGCTGAAAGGCCTGTACGAGTAATTTGTACCGCTGCCGGAAGGCACATCCAAACAGCAAAGTATCTGACAGGAGCTGCGATTTCGCAGCTCCTGTCTTTATCGGCACAGTATACCGGGGGACAAGATGTGGAACTCCTCGCCCAGGGGAATACTACAAACAGTGGAACACGAAAGAAAAAGCTGTTGCTTTTTTTCAGCAGGGGATGTATAATGCCGGTCGAAAAGAAGATTTTTAAGCTTCGGTACCGTGATGCCGGCAAAATCGTGGATAGATTCAGGCGCATAGAAACTGCGTCTGCGAAAGAATGCGAGATCTTGCCGGAACCGGCAGGATTTTTTTGTTGGGGGGCGTAGAGATGCATCAGAAGGCGCAGATCATGGACGAAAACGCGATGAAGCGTGCGCTGATGCGTCTTTCCCATGAGATTGTTGAGAAGAACAAGGGCGCGGCAAATCTTGTTTTTGTCGGAATCCGCCGGCGTGGCGAGCCCATTGCAGAACGGGTCTGCGAAAATATCAGCCTGATTGAGGGGGTCAAAGTACCCTGCGGCAGCATTGACATCAAGTTTTATCGGGACGATCTGAGCACCGTGTCGGAGAGCCCCGAGATTCGGAGAGCTTCCCTCCCGTTTGACGTGAACGGCAGGGATGTCGTTTTGTTTGACGATGTACTCTATACAGGGCGTACAGCCAGGGCGGCCATTGAGGCGGTGTTCAGCTGTGGAAGACCCAAAACCATCCAGCTGGCGATCCTGGTGGATCGCGGCCACAGGGAGCTGCCGATCCGGGCTGATTATGTGGGGAAGAACCTGCCAACGGCCCGCACGGAACTGGTGGAGGTTCGGCTGCCGGAGTTTGACGGAGAGACCGGCGTGTTCCTGATGGACCTGAATTGAAGAGCCGGATGACAGCATGTGGATAGCGAACGGTAACAGCCGTTTTCTATAGCTCGTAAGAAAGAATTCAAAAGACAGAAAGAAGGAGAAATCAGTATGAATCTTGTCTACGGAATCAAAGACAAACCGAAATTCGGCCAGGTTGTCCTCTTCGCCCTGCAGCAGCTGCTTGCCATTATGGCGGCGACGATCGCAGTTCCGGCGGTTGTCGGCAACGGCATGAGCGCTTCCGCGGCACTCTTCGGCGCCGGTGTTGGCACCATGGTGTACCTGCTCTTCACCAGAAGCTCCAGCCCGGTGTTCCTCGGCTCTTCTTTCGCGTTTATCGGTTCCATGTTCTCTGCCTTCGGTGGCGCGGCTTCTGTATCCATCGGTTATGCCGGCCTGATCCTCGGTGCCCTGATCGCCGGTCTTGTATATGTTATTATAGCGCTGGTCGTCAAGTTCTGCGGCGTCAAGTGGATCGACAAGCTGATGCCCCCGGTCATCATCGGACCCACCGTCGCCATCATCGGGCTGAGCCTCGCGGGTAACGCCATCGGCGACCTGATGCACAGCAATGTGGAAGGCGGTTCCGTCTATGTCGCACTGATCTGCGGCCTGGTGACTCTGGCCGTGACCATGCTCTGCTCCACCTACGGCAAAAACATGATCAAACTGATTCCCTTCATCATCGGTATCCTGGCAGGCTATTTTGTTGCCTCTGTCTTTGCCCTGGTCGGCAAGAATACCGGCAATGATGCTCTGGTGGTTATCAACTATGAAGCCCTGCACAATGTCGGCTCTTTTGTCTCCCTGCCGGAGTTCTCCTTCACCAAAGCGGACTGGAGCGGTGTTACCAGCTCGTATCTGCTGACTGTTTTCGTGGCATATGCGCCGGTGGCTTTTGTCGTTTTCGCCGAACATCTGGCGGACCACAAGAACCTCAGCTCCATCGTCGGCGTGGACCTCCTGGAGAATCCCGGTCTGACCAACACCCTGCTGGGTGACGGTATCGGCTCATTCGTCGGCGCCTTCTTCGGCGGCTGCGCCAACACCACCTATGGCGAGTCCATCGCCACCGTTGCCATTACGCGTAACGCCTCCACCATCAGCATCTGGGGTGCGGCCATCGCCTGCATCATCTTCTCCCTGCTTACGCCGCTGGTGGCCTTTCTGGAAACCATCCCCAGCTGCGTCATGGGCGGTGTCTGCGTGGCACTCTACGGCTTCATCTCTGCCAGCGGCCTCAAGATGCTGCAGCCGGTTGATCTGAACAAGAACCGGAACCTCTTTGTTGCATCTGTAATCTTTATCGTCGGCGTCGGTGGCATGGTCGTCTCCTTCGGCGCGGTTGAGATCCGGACAGTTGCCTGTGCGCTGATCCTTGGTATCCTGACCAACCTCATGCTCTCCGGGGAGAAAGACGAAGAGTAAAAATTGAACTGAACTGCTTTAAATCCCCCGCCGAAAGGCGGGGGATTTGCAACAAATATGGAGTCTGCTGTGAGCGGACGCTTTTACAGCGGGATAACGATTAAAAAATTTGTATTATTTTTCCAAACCCGGTTGACATGGCTGGGCTGGGACGATACAATGAAGTTTGAGTTATCATACAGGCATACAGGAGTAATACAACATAGAGAGGAAAAAGCCATGAAAACACTGTTCCAGAACGGCACTATCATCGACGGTACCGGCGGAAAACCCTATGTCGGAGATATCCTGATCGAGGACGATCGAATCCTCGAGGTCGGAGGAAGGATCTCTGCAGATGCAGATAAGGCAGTCGATCTGAACGGACTTCAGATCTGCCCCGGCTTCATCGATGCGCATTCCCACAATGACTTCTTCTATGATCGAGAGGACGCCGAGAAGTTCTACAAGCCCTTCATCGAACAGGGGATTACAACCCAGATCACGGGCAACTGCAGCTTTTCTCCTTTCGGTGTGGACGAGAATACGCCGTATAAAGACAAGATCGGCGGCGGTCTCTTCGATGCCGTGAAGCCGGGCAGTTTCCAGGCGTTCAAGGAGCGTGCGAAGGGCAGACTCTATGTGAATCTCGTGCCGCTGATCGGACAGGGATCCGTCCGTGCAGGCCTCACGGGATACAGTTCCGAACCGCTGACAAAGGCACAGATTGAAGAAGAGCTCGGACATGTACGGGAGGCCATGGAGGGCGGCGCTTTCGGCGGCTCATTCGGATTCATGTATGAGCCCAGCCGCTACGCGCAGGCGGATGAGGTCCTGGCCTTTGCAAAAGAGATCGCAAAATACGACGGCATCATCACGATTCATCCGCGGGCCTGCTCCATTGTGAGCGCAGACTATCCGCTGCTGACCAAAAAGTCCCACCTGGAGATGGGCCTTGACGAAGCTGTGGATATCATGGAGAAATCCGGCTGCAAGCTGGAATACAGCCACCTGATTTTTACCGGACAGAGGAGCTGGAAGCTGCTGGACAAGATGCTGAATACCTTCTACCGGGAGCGGAAAAAGGGTTATCAGATCGCCTATGACAACTATGTGTTCCATTACGGTGCCTCGGTCATCACGGTGGTGTTTCCTGCCTGGTATGCCGAACTCTCCAAAGAAGAGGCGGCAAAACCCATCAACCGCTTCAAACTGTCCCTCACGATCCTGATGTACCGCAAGGTGCTGGGCATCGACTGGGAAGACATGGTTGTGGCGTATATCTCGGACGAGCACCCGGAGTATGAAGGGAAGACAATCCCGGAGGCGGCCGCGGAAGAAGGCCTCTCCGAGATGGACATGTACCTGAAGCTGGTGGAGCTCTCCGACCGCAAGGGCAGCATTTATCTCGGCAAGTATTATAACGACGAGATTGTCCACCGCCTGATGGAAGATGAGCTCTCCATCTTCATGACCGATGCCTGGGTAGAGGAGAAGGGGCTGCAGAACATCGCTGCGTTTCAGACTTTCCCGCAGTTCTTCGAACTCGCCAAGCGATACCGGATTCCGCCGGAGAAGATCGTCCGGAAAATGACCGGGGCGACCGTAGACCGCTTCGGAATCAAAGACCGCGGCTATCTGAAGCCCGGATGTAAGGCAGATCTGACAGTCATCGATCTGAAAAACATCTCTGTCGATGAGAAAAAGCCGGATGCAAAGCCGGGCGGCATCGTCCATGTCTATGTCAACGGCAGGCCGGTTCTGGAAAACGGCAGTTATGTCGGCGGCACAGCCGGGGAAGTTATCCTCAAGGAGCGCTGAGCACAGAGAACATCGTACAGGCAAAGAGAAAGAACAAAGAGCAATCGGTTCAGCTCCCGCACAGGGATGACCGATTGCTCTTGCTGGTTCTTAATCAATATCCAAATCAAATCTCCGGGATGATCAGAGCCTGGTGCCGCAGTATTCACAGACTGTGCCGGTTCCGGTTGCACCGCAGCCGGGGCAGATCTTCGGTTTTACAGCGCGCGCGGCTCTTTTGCGCTGCGCTTCCAGCCTTGCCGCAGCCCTGGCATCCTGCTCGCACAGAGAATCCTGCTCCCGGCGGGCTTTCAGCCACGGGACCAATGCCCATGCGATCATCGCAGCACCCATTACTACACAGACCAAAAAGTACGAAATATCCCATTCCGTACCCTCGGCGGGGGACATGGAAACCGAGAGAAACAGAGCACCGAACAGGAGCTTCAGCACCATACCGACCGCGGACTGCCTCATGCCGATGCGGATGCCGCGAAGAGCGGAATCCGCGCTGCGGCCGCATTTCCTGCAGGTATACTGTGCAGTGCCGGCATTATAGTACCCACCGCGGAACGTGTCGAACGTTTGCCCACAGACATGACACGAAACAAAATGGTTTTGAGCCATAACAGAAGCCTCCTTGAAAGAATAGGCACCGGGATAAGGAACCGAAAGCGGTACATGCCCTCAGCGCAGCCTGCGCACACGCTGTTCGGTGAAAGCGGCAATCTGGGACCAGAGCCTTTTCAGCTGGTTTTTGTGTGTGCAGAGCTTTTCGGAGCAGTTGGCGCAGCCGAGGTAGCCGTTCGTCACCTCGGAAAAACGCTCAGGAAACTTGTAGAAGGTGATTTCCCACCGTGCCAGCAGCGCCACAGACAGCGCCAGCAGACTCCAGGTGTAGGATTCGCGCACAAAGAACAGCGGCGTAAACATCATCGCGTAGTCCCAGTTATAGATTCTGCAGGTGCAGCAGCATTTGTTCTTCAGAAACCAGGACTGGAAGGGACAGAAAAACAGAATGCAGATCATGTCGCAAACCGAGTAGGCGAGACAGAGCAGGATCATGATGCCGTCATCCAGAATGCCGGACATGTGCAGCGCACCGAATACCCCGTTGAAAGCGATCCAGATCAGCGCTACAAGGACAACGCCGTTGTTGTCCTGGATATCGATGTGCGTCCGGCCGGTTTTTACATAGTTTCGGGCAAACTGTTTCTGACAGCCGGGGCTTTCATAGCGGGAGGGGAAAAAGCGGAGGACCATCTCAACAGTGAACACCGTCCAGATCACCGACACGATCAGCGGCCGACGCTCCAGAACAGCGGAGATCTCAGGACTGCCTTGCAGCCGGCAGTAGAGATACAGGCCGAGGAAGCCAAGGAACAGCAGCGAACGATAAACCAGACGGACATAATGCAGAATGCTGACAGCGGTCAGCTTTGGTTTCAGTGCGGAACCCGGCATGCAATCATCTCCATTATTTCCGCAGCGTGCAGAATGGGTTTTCTATCCATTTTCTATCCAAATACTATATCATTAAAACGGCAAATAATAAAGTGAAAAAGAAAAAGAAAGCGTCATTTTTGAAAAGGAGGCAAAGAAATTCCGGCGGCAGAACCGAGAGGTTCTGCCGCCGGAATGAACGATTGCGCGGCGCGGGAAACGTTAAGCGGCGACAGCGCCGACGGTATCAGCTTCGGCGGCGAGTGCTTCCGCAGGGATCACAATTTCACCGACAGCGTCAAAGTTGTACAGATCGGCAGAGAGCTTCAGGGATTGAATCTGAAAATCGATGCCGAGATCGCTGAGACTGAAGTTTTCCATTGCGGCAGGATCCTCTCCGCTCTCGGCAGCGATGGACTGCATGATGATCTTCGTGATCATGGGAAGCAGGTTCTGAACGGTCTCCGTGAGGTCGGCAGAAAACTTCACAACCAGGGCGTTTTCACTGTCATACCCGATGGTAACAGGGATACTGCCCAGAGCGGCCAGATCGAGAGCGTTGAGGTCAAGCTCGGCACCGGCAGCAGATTCGGCGGTTTCCATCGCCGAGGAGAGGTCCAGATCCGCGACCAGATCCTCCCAGCGGACATTGCCGGTGTAGAGGACGACTTCGTTCCCGTTGACGGTTTCCGTTCCGGATTCTTCAAATGAGTCGGAGAGCTTCTTCAGCAGAGCGAGGGACTTCAGGTCGGAAGAAGTGGTTTCCTGTCCGGCTTCCATGGGTGTTTCCGTTTTGGACCAGGTCTCTCCACCGTCCGAGGATACATAGGTGATGTGCTTGCCATCCGCCTTTTCATAGTAGAAAAGCAGATCCATGGCTTCGCCCATCAGATCGACGGTAAAAGTGGCCCTGCACTTTTCGTTGACCAGATCCACGTCAAGCGGACCGGTTACAGTGATGTCGAGATCCGTGGCCTCATCCATCATGGCCATACTCATGTCGAGGTCAAGAGCAAGATCCGCACTGACACTCTCCAGACTGTTCATGTTTTTGACTGCCTTTGTGATGGTGATGACACTGCAGCCGCTCAGGCACATTGCGAGAGAGAGAATCACAAGAAGAGAAAGCAGTTTTTGATAGCGTTTCATGGTGTAACCTCCATATAATGTTCTACCGGATAGCCGATCTCCAGCAGTTTTCCCAGCTGAGGGACGATCCGGGTGAAATGCTCGCTGGCGTTGTGGGCCTCAATGGCCTGCTGATCCTTCCAGATCTCGATAAAGGCAAACTGGCGGGGGTTTTCCATACAGCGATTCAAGGTGTAGGTAACACAGCCGGGCTCAGCCTGGGAAGCAGCAACAAGCTCTCCGGTGAGCCGCAGATACTCATCCACACATTCTTCACGGACCAGACGTCTGGCAATGATTTTGATCATATTCTTCCCTCCTGATTCGGTGATGATCCTATACTAACAGATAATCTGTCCTGATTCAATGAAGAATCCGTAAAAATACGGAAAGCGGTCAGAAGCCACAGGGACGCGGAAACAGGACAGCGGGGGAGGAGGCGGCAGAACATGAAAACAGACTGAATGACAGCCGAAATACACATTGACTTTTCCCGGCACTGCCTTTACAATAAACAGCGTAAACCCGGAAAGACTATAGAAAAGGACATGAACGCAATGAGATCAAGAGCACTGAAACCGATTACCAATAAGCTCCTGTGGATCTTTGCCATCGGACAGTTCGGCTGGAGCCTGCTGTCAGGAATCGTTACCAACTGGATGGTATATTACTACACCGGCAGCCCCGATGCACAGAACCCGAACACGGGTATCTTCGCCTCCGGTATCACACAGAACCCCATCCTGTTTAAGCTGACGCTCTTTGGACTTGTCCTGGCGGTAGGGCGGATTTTCGACGCGATCACGGATCCTCTGATCGCCGGCTGGTCAGACGGCAGCAACTACAAGGGTGGACGGCGCATCCCCTTCATGCGGGCAATCGCGATCCCGTTTGCGCTGGTCACCATCGGACTGTTCACCATTCCGCAGACCGTGAACACGGCTGTAAACGATGTGCTGCTGTTTGTGCTTCTCCTGCTGTTCTACCTGGTGATGACGATCTTCTGCACACCGTATAACGCACTGATCGCGGAGCTGGGAGATACCCAGGAACATCGCATCAATGTCTCGACATATATCTCATTTACGTTTATTGCCGGCCAGAGCATTTCCTTCATGCTGCCGAATGTGGCGGGATTCCTGGAGGGCTTTGCAGGGCAGGCGGGGTCCATTCGCCTCGCAGTGGCGATCATGTCGACCATCGCCTGCATCGCCATGCTGGTGCCGTCATTCTATATCAAGGAGCGGGACTATATCGACTCGAAACCCAGCAGGACAAAAGCCTTCAGTTCCCTGCTCAAGACCTTCTCCAACGGCCAGTTCCGCCGCTTTGTCTACAGCGATGTGATCTACTTCTTTGCACTGACGCTGTTCCAGACCGGCCTCGCATTTTATGAGACCAAACTCATGGAGATCGAAGATACCTGGACCTTTGTTCTGACGGCGACGATGACCTTCCTCAGCGTCCTGCAGTATCCGGTGGTCAACAAACTGGCGCCAAAGCTCGGAAAGAAAAAGCTGATCATCACAGGCTTCTTCGCCTATGCGGGGGTCTTCCTGATCACCTCCGTCTGCGGCAAGGGACTCTACTGGGGCTTCATTGTGGCAGTCTGTGCCTCCGTGCCGATGGCGATCCTTGGTATTCTGCCGCAGGCCTGTGTGGCTGACGTCGCGGAACTCAGCCGCCTGGAGACGGGCGAGGATCGCAGCGGCATGTTCTTTGCCGCGCGCACTTTCGCTTTCAAGATGGGCCAGGCGCTTGCCATGGTGGTGTTCACCTCCATGACCGTGGCCAAGACCCCTGCCAGCTATCGCAGCACCGCGGTCGTCGCCACCGTGACCTGCCTGATCGGTGCCTGCCTTTTCTTCCTCTACAATGAGAAGATGATCCTGGCCAGGATCGAGGAACTGAAGGCCAGCCGGTAAAATGACCCGCTCTGCTTTCGGCAGATGCGGAAACGGACGACGGACTGATCCCGCGGGAAGCGCATTTCTGCGTTGGAACAGAATAAAACCTGCAGCCCCCCGAACCGGGAATGGTCCGGGGGGCTGCAGGTTATTCCGGCCTGGAACGCCGTATGACAGAGAAGATTATCAACCGGGTGCCGGTTTCTCCCAGATCCAGAGTCCGTAGCGGGCACCCGCACGTCGAAGGGCATGAAGATCGGAGCAGGAGACACAGTCGGCCACATCCCCATCCCAGATTGCGGAGAGAATCATCTCCGTCAGGGCGGGGGTAAGATCCTGAAATGCCGCGAGAAGAAAATGCGCGGAAAGGCAAGCTTCAAGGTGATCTTTCGACCAGAGGCGTGCGAGCAGGGGACTGCCGGAGAAGTCGGTTTCCGACTCGGCTTCTGCGGTGTAAAGATCGGATAGAATCAGGCGTCCGCCGGATTTCAGAACGCGGCAGACTTCACATGCAGCCTCCTCAGGATGACAGAGAGAAAAGACACACTGGAGAATCACGGTGTCAAAAAAGCCGGCTTCAAAGGGGAGTGATTCCGCAGAGGCGGAGAGCAATGTGATTTCCCCGGGTACCCCCGGAAGCGTCTGCCTGGTTGCCCCTGCCTTCCTGATGGCCGGATCTGTGCCGAAAAGGTGGAAACCATGACCGGAGAGCTGCTTCAGAAGGGAAGCATCTCCGCAGCCTACATCGAGAATCTGCTCCCCCTCATGCAGGAGAGGGAGCAGATTCTCTGTAATATCAGGACTCATCCGGCCCATGACTCAGTTCACGCTTTCAAATTCTCTGACGATTTCGGCATCGGGCTCTTTGGTGACAAGACTCACAACCACAATCATGATGCAACCAACAAGGAAGGCGGGCAGCAGCTCATACAGGTCCCAGGCACCGCCCAGGGGGCGTACGCCAAACTTCCAGATGAAGATCATGACCGCACCGGAGAGCATGCCGGCAATGGCACCGTACTTGTTGCAGCGTTTCCAGAACAGGGAGAAGAGCATAATCGGACCGAATGTGGCGCCGAAACCTGCCCAGGCGAAGGAGACGACGCGGAAGATGGAGCTGTTGGGATTCAGGGCAAAGAACACGGCGACGATGGCGATGCAGATGACGCCAATACGTGCGATCAGAAGACTCTTTCTGTCGTCCAGCTTCAGCCCGCATACATCCTGCAGCAGGTTCTGTGTGATACCGGAGGCGGCAGCCAGAAGCTGCACGTCAGCGGTGGACATAGTGGCGGAGAGAATACCGGCCAGGATAATGCCGGCAATGAGGGCGAAGAAGACGTTCTTCTGGCTCATGACGCTTGAAACACGGACCAGAACGGACTCTGCTTCTGAGCTGCTGGCGAAGCCTTCAATGATGCCGGTGTTCACGAGGGCGTATCCGACGATGCCAATGATGACGGCGACGCCGAGAGAGATGACAACCCAGGAGGCGGCGATCCGACGGCTGAGTGTGATGTTCTTTTCATCTTTGGCAGCCATGAAATGAATCAGGATGTGGGGCATGCCAAAATAACCGAAGCCCCAGGACAGGGTGGAGAAGATCGCGAGGAGGCCATATTTCCCGGCGGTATCCGCGAGAATGTTGGTGTTGGCGGTAAAGCTCAGATAGCCGGGGACGGTTTTCGCATTCTCCATCACGGCGCTCCAGCCGCCGGCGGAGCTGATGCCGAAGATCAGAACCACGATCAGCGCGAAGGTCATGACCAGACTCTGAATAAGGCTGGTAATGGAGGCGGCCATGAATCCACCCATGGTGCAGTAGGCGACGATGACGACGGCGGAGATAATCATCGTGGGAACATAGTCCCAGCCGAACATGGTATTGAAGAGCTTTCCGCAGGCCACAAAGCCGGAAGCGGTATAAGGCACGAAGAAGATGATGATCACCAGCGCGCCGATGGTCTCGATGAGCCTGGTGTTGTCCCGGAAGCGTTTTGCAAGATAATCCGGAACGGTGATGGCATCCAGCTTCGCGGAATAGACGCGAAGCCTGCGGGCAACAAAAAGCCAGTTGAGGTAAGTACCGGCGGCAAGGCCGATGGCGGTCCAGCCGGCTTCAGCGACGCCGCAGAACAGGGCCAGGCCGGGAACACCCATCAGCAGATAGGCGCTCATGTCCGAGGCCTCTGTGCTCATGGCGGCGACAACGGGGCCGAGCTTTCGTCCGCCGAGGTAAAAGTCGGAACTGCTGCTGGTGCCCTTGGAGTGCCGATATCCGATCAGAATCATGCCGACCAGATAGACAATAATGGCGAGAATAACGAAAATACTGGATGAAGACATAGCGGGATCCCTCACTTTTCTATGCGATAAACGCAATTATAGTCCAAATTGAAAAAGCGGCAAGAGGACTGGGGACGGTTTTTTCTTGATAATCCCGTTTTTTTGAGTATAATAGGAACAGAAGTAATTATACTCATAAAAACATGAAAATAATTCATTTAAAAGCGGAGAATAAGAGGGAACGGGACGGCACATGAACCTCACAAAGTACAAAACACTGGTGGCCGTGGTGGAGCAGGGGAGCCTGACACAGGCCGCCAGACAGATGAACGTGACCCAGTCCGCGGTCAGCCACACGCTGGACAGCCTGGAGAAGGACCTGGGTTTTGCGGTGCTGAAGCGCAGCCGGGCAGGGGTCTCTCTGACGGGAGAAGGGGAGCGCCTGATGCCGGCGGTGCGAAGCCTTCTCAGCAGCGCCGAACAGCTGGAGCAGACGGCATCCTCCATCCGCGGTCTCGATACAGGCACCGTTCGCATCGGAGCTTTTACCTCCGTGGCGGTCCACTGGCTGCCGGGCGTGCTGAAGGAGTTTCAGAATGACTATCCGAACGTGGACTTCCGCCTGCTGAACGGGGACTATCACGACGTGGAGGAATGGCTCTCCGACGGGAGCATCGACATCGGTTTTGTCAACGTCCCCTGCACGCTGGACTGTGAGTGCATCCCCCTGATGGAAGACCGGCTTCTGGCGATTCTCCCTCTGGACAGCAGGTTTGCAAGCTATCCGAAGTTCCCCCTGGTGGAGTGTGAGACCGAGCCCTTTATCAGTCTGCTGAAGAGCTCAGACCACGACGCCCGTCGTGCGTTGGAGGCGGCAGGCGTGAAGCCGAACGTGCGCTTTTATACCAAGGACGACTATGCCATCATCGCCATGGTGGAGCAGGGACTGGGGATGAGCATCATGCCGGAACTGCTGCTCAAGGGACGGCACGACCGGCTGCTGACGCTGCCCCTGATCCCGGAGGCCAGGCGCACAATCGGCATCGCAATCGCTGCCGGAAGCCGTGCCGGCCCCGCCACGAGGCGTTTTGCGGACTACGTGGTGCGCTATGTGAAGGAGCAGGCGACACTGCAGGCAGGTTGACGGTGCTTTGCGGAATGCCGTCCGGAGCCTGATCATCCTTCCGTTCTGCCGCAACATTGGAGAGGCTCAGATTTCTTTCGTATTCTTATGGACAATTCCGTCATTTCCGATTAAAATAAAACCGTTGCGGAGAAGCGCATCTCCGAAGCGGAAGCATTCACAGCCCGCCGCTGCGTGAGAGATCAGAAACCGGCAGGGCGTATGACAGACGGCGGCGAAAGACAGGCAGCATCTGAGGCGCACACGAAGGATAGAACACGGAGAACAGCGATGAAAAATACCGGAAAGACAAATGTCATGCGGGTCCTGGACAGCCTGAAGATCCCGTATGTCAGCCATTTTTATGAGGAAGACGCAAGTCTCAGCGGCGTGGAGGTTGCCCGGCTTGTGGGTGAGGATCCGGACCAGGTGTTCAAGACCCTGGTCACACAGGGAAAGAGCGGACAGTACTATGTGTTCGTGATCCCGGTAAAGGAGGAACTCGACCTGAAGAAGGCAGCCAGAGTCTCCGGGGAGAAGGCCATCGTCATGATCAAACAGAAGGAGCTGCTCCCCCTCACCGGATACATCCACGGAGGCTGCTCTCCCATCGGCATGAAGAAGCCCTTCCCGTCCTTCCTGGATGAGACCGCGGAACTCTTCGACACGGTGTGTGTCAGCGCGGGGAAGGTGGGCGCCCAGGTGGAGCTGAATCCGCAGGACCTGATCCGGGCAGCGGAGCTCACGACGGCCGATCTGGTCGTGGATGGTGCAGCCTGACCCCCCAATGGGAAACAAACAAAAAACTGGCAGGCCGGCAGGACGGACGCCCTGACGGAGAAGGAAATAACATGACACTGGAAGAGGCAAAACGGCAGATCGTTCCGGGACGGTATCGCCATTTCAAGGGAAATGAATATGAGGTGCTGGACATCGCCCGGCATTCAGAGACAGAGGAGCCGATGGTGGTGTATCGCGCCCTGTACGGCAGCCATGGACTCTGGGTGCGTCCCGCGGAAATGTGGCTGGAGACGGTGGAGCGGGACGGCCATGTGTTCCGGCGCTTTACGCGCGTCAGTCCGAAGGGCCGCTATGTGGCCTTCGACGTGGAGACGCCGAACGCCTGGAACGACCGCATGAGCGCCATCGGTATCACGGTGATCGAGGACGGTGAGATCACGGAGGAGTTCTACTCTCTTGTAAATCCGGAGACCCGCTTCGACCCGTTCAATATTCAGCTCACCGGGATCAGCCCGGCAATGGTGGAGA
This sequence comes from Oscillospiraceae bacterium, assembly GCA_902798545.1. Taxonomy (GTDB): domain Bacteria; phylum Bacillota; class Clostridia; order Oscillospirales; family Oscillospiraceae; genus Limivicinus. Next base: position 83,721 of record CADBWQ010000009.1, on the reverse strand, counting down.
ATGAACCGAACTTCCCGGAACTCTGGGAGAAGATCGAGCCGATCATGGCAAACGGTGTTCTCGTGGCACACAACGCGACCTTTGACCTCGGTGTGCTGGCCAAATGCCTGCGCGCTTACGATATTCCCTGGCAGGTGCGGGTGAAATACGCCTGCACGGTGCGCATGAGCCGGCAGATGCATCCGGAGACGGAGAACCACCGTCTCAACACCATGTGCGACTGCCTCGGCATCGAGCTGGACCACCACCACGCCGGCAGTGACAGCCACGCCTGCGGCGAGATCCTGCGGCGTTATCTGGACGAGGGGATCGAGATTGACCGCTTCATCCGAACCTATGACCTGCAGACGGGCCGAACGCTGCGGTAAGTTGCAAATTGCTGGAGGAAAACATGAATCTACCGGAACTGCTGTCCCCGGCGGGGGATCTGGATCGGGTGCATACGGCGCTTCTCTACGGAGCGGATGCCGTATATCTTGCAGGCAGACTCTTTGGCATGCGCGCAAAATCCGTCAATTTTTCTGACGCAGATCTTGAGCAGGCAATCCGTCTGATCCACGACCGGGGGAAAAAGGCTTATATTACCTGCAATGTGCTTCCGCGGGAGAAGGAACTGGAACTCGCCCCGGACTACTTTTCTTTCCTGCAGGACCTGGGAGCGGACGCACTGATCCTGGCGGATCTGGGACTTCTTCGCATGGCAGAGCGTTACGCACCGAAATGTGCAAGACATGTCAGTACGCAGCTGGGCGTGCTGAACAGTGAAACCGCTGCTTTCCTGTCTGACCTTGGTGCGGATACCGTGGTTCTTGCCCGGGAGTGCAGTATGGAGGAAATCCGCGATATCCGTGAACACAGTCCCGCCGGACTCCGCCTGGAGACATTTGTCCACGGTGCGATGTGCGTCTCCTTTTCCGGCAGATGTCTGCTTTCCAATTATCTGACGGGGAGAGATTCGAACCATGGCGAATGTGCGCAGCCCTGTCGCTGGAAATACCATCTCGTGGAGGAAACCCGCCCTGGGAAATACATGGAAGTCTCCGAAGACGGGGGCACCTTTATTCTGAACTCCGAAGATCTGTGTATGATCGAGCATCTGGCAGAACTCCGGGAAGCCGGTGTTGACAGTTTTAAAATCGAGGGGAGAATGAAGTCCGCCTACTATACCGGCACGGTTACAAACGCCTACCGCATGGCGCTGGATGCCCTTGGAAGAGGCGAAACACCGCCCCTGCGTGCGGTTCGGGAGTGTGATGCCGTCAGTCACCGTCCGTACTGTACCGGGTTTTACTATGGCCAGCCGCAGCAGTACTATGCGGACTCTCTTTACCGTTCGACGGCGGAGGTCGTGGCAATTGTCTCCGTCTGTGATGAAAACGGGATGGCCCTGCTGAAACAGCGCAACAAGATCAACATGGGTGACCGGCTGGAACTCCTGCTTCCGGGGACGGACGGGATTCCGTTTACCGCGGAAAGACTCTGGGATGAGAGCGGTGAGCAGATCACCGATACCCGTCATGCGGAAATGCTCTTCCGGATGTATATTCCGGAATACGCACCGCCCTATACCATTGTCAGAACAGCACGTAGTCCCGATGCCGGTCCGCAATGAGAAGAAAAACCAAACAGGCATGAGATGACACGGCAGAAGAAAACACCTCCGGATCAGAGTTCCGGGGGTGTTCTTTGTATGAGATGAGACAGCTGCCGTGACGAAGCACCGCAGCTCGGCCTCCTTACCGCCTGCTCCGTCGCTGATACAGTCTGCGGCTGATCAGCCCGATGGCCGCATTTACCGCGACCACGAGCAACAGCAGCATGCCAATATCATTGTCGATCTGTACGGTCGCATCAACAATTCTGATCAGAAATCTTGTAACGACCAGCATGATCAGTATGGTAATGCCGATATGGACAGACTTATTCATCGGACGCCTGTTTGGCCGCCCGGATCTTCGCAAGCTCCTCCTCTTCGAGGACGCGGTAGGCGACCTTGCCGACCAGGGTCTTGGGCATGTCGTCCTTGAACTCAATGTCATAGGGCATGGCGTACTTGGCGATGTGCCTGCGGCAGTAGGCGAGCAGCTCTTCTTTCGTCTCGTCTGTCTGGGGCGTGCCCGGGACGAGCTTTACGAAGGCTTTGACTTTCTGCATCTTGTAGGGATCGGGGACACCGATCACACAGCTCATCTGGACCTTCTCATGGGCGTCGAGAATGTTCTCAAGCTGACCGGGATAGACATTGTAACCGGAGGAGATGATCATCCGTTTGGCGCGACCCTTGAAGTAGATGAAGCCCTCTTCGTCCATGGTGCCGAGGTCACCCGTATAGACCCAGGTCAGGCCGTCGGCGTGATGGCGCAGGGTCTGGGCGGTTTCATCGGGGTGCTTCATATATTCCTTCATGACCGTGGGTCCGGCGAGCAGGATTTCGCCCTCTTCACCATAGGGAAGCTCACGGTCGGTGCCGGGCTCCACGATCTTGATGTAGGTATCGGGGAAGGGAATGCCGATGCTGCCCTCCTTATAGCGGTTGGGAGGCGTCAGGCAGCAGGCCGTAACGGTCTCGGTGGTGCCGTAACCCTCGCGGACCTGGACGACGGCATTGTGCTCGTAGAGAAACTTGTCGAACTTCTTCTTCAGTTCAATGGAAAGACTGTCGCCGCCGGAGAAAACACCCTTCAGGCAGTTGAGGTTTGCGCCGTCCATGCTGGGCAGACGGAGCAGCGCCTCATACAGAGTGGGAACGCCGGCGATGAAGTTGCACTGATACTTGGTGATGAGCCTGGCATAGCTCTGGGCGGTGAAACGCGGCACCAGAATGCAGCGCCCGCCCTGGGCCAGCATCGAGTGGATGCAGACGCCGAGACCGAAGCCGTGAAACAGCGGCATGGCCGAGAGCATCCTGTCGCCGGGCTTGAACATGGGGTTCGTGGCGACGATCTGCTGGGAGAGGGCGTTGAAGTTTCTGTTGGTCAGAACAATTCCCTTGGTCGTGCCGGTGGTGCCGCCGGAGTACAGGATGACGGCGGGGGCATCGGAGGGACGGCTCACCTTGTAGTTGTAGAAGCAGTGCTGGGCGAGGTGCATGAACTCCTTCCAGCGGATGACGGGAGCGTCCTTGGGGATCTTCCTGATTTTGCGGCCCTCGGTCAGCATGTATCCGGCTCTGACAGGTTTGGACAGAGCATCCTTGACAGAGGCGATGATGATGTTGACGACCCCGGTATTCTCACGGATGTGCTCGAACTTGTGATAGAACTGATCCAGTGTGATGGCCGTGACGGACTCCGACTCATTCAGATAGAATTCAATCTCCTTCTCGGCGGAGAGCGGATGAATCATGTTGGCGATGGCGCCGACCATGTTTACGGCGTAGAACATATAGATCGCCTGAGGGCAGTTCGGCATCGCAATGGTGACTTTGTCGTTCTCGCGGATGCCGATGGTCTTGAGCGCCTTGGCGCAGCGCTCGATCTCCCGGACCATCTGGCGGTAAGTGGTATGCCTGCCCATGAAGTCAAAGGCGATGTTGTTGGGGTACTGCTCGGCGATCTGCATGACCTTGTCGACCATGGATCCCTCGAAGTACTCCAGATGCATGGGAATCTGGTCCATCTGGTTCTCCCAGGGTGTTTTTGCGGTAATGGTTTCCATATCAGAGTTTCTCCTGTAATAATCAGATCTTTGCGCTGTAGTCAAAATTGCTCGGCTGGTTCAGCGGCAGATCCAGCAGCTCCGGGTGAGCGAAAATATACTTTACCAGCTTCAGGCTGCGGGCAAAGTAGAAACCGTCGGCGATGCGCTCGTCCAGGGTGGCGCCGATGTCGACCACGTCGCGGATCTGCCTGCTGCCGTCAGGCATGATGCGCTCTTCCTTGTGGATGGTGCCGATCGTGACCATGATGCTGTTGGTGCCGTAGTTGTTCAGGTGGTGATAGACGGCGGGGGCCTGGATGCTGCCGAGATTGGAGAGCAGGACCGAGGAGTAGTTCGGATCGCCGTCGGTGAGCGCCTTCGGGTTCACGCCCCAGAAGTCCATCCAGCGGATGACGCGCATGACGGGAATCAGAATCAGACGCGGGATTTTGGCAAAGCCGTCGATGACCGCATCGATGCCGCCGGTGGAAGATTCGCTCTTTCGGGTCTCCTGAATCTCGCCGGCGATCTTATAGCTCATGGTGTCCAGCGTCTCATCGTCCTTCGGAACAAAGAACATGAGGGCCTCCTCGCCGTTGTCCTGGAAGCGGCGCTTGCAGACAAAGCTCAGGCTGATGTCAAAGCGCTCGTACATGCGGCGGCCCTGGATGAAGTAGTTCATCTTCGGACGCTCCTTGAGCATGCGCGCGATACTCATGATGAGCGCGTGAAAGACCGTGGTTTTGTAGTCGGGGTGCGAGGCGTTCTTCTTCTCCAGGTAGGGGAGCAGCTCCGTCACATCGAAGCTGTCCTTCATGAAAACTTCGCAGTCGGTGCGGTTGGGAAGAATGTGTCCCATGATCGTCTGAAGGCCGGGGACATCCTTCACCCAGCGGCCGTCCCGGCGGTCACCCCAGTGGCGCTTGTGCTTCTTATCAGACATTCTCTGATCCTCCATCGTGATGATTCAAAATTCTGAAGGGATTGTACTCTATTCCGCCGCAAAATACAAGAACAAAAAGACATTGGAAGATCAAAAACTGCAAAAAGCTGCCCCGCCGGTTTCCCGGCGGGGTAAGCACACTTATGGGAGTTTCTCATCCGGGAAGGATTCGAAACGCAGTCAGTCCTCAAAGTTGCCGTAGAGGATCCTGGCCAGTTCGGAGTCCTTGTCCAGCATGATGGTTTTGTTGTCGCCGGCAAGGGAAGCCTTCAGCGCGTCGAGCGAGCGGGTGAAGTTATAGAACTCGGCTTTCGATTCGTTGTTGTAGGCATCCTGCAGAATGCGCATGTACTCGCTCTCACCCTCGGCAAGGATGGTGGCGGCTTCCTTCTCCGCCTCTGCCTTCATGACGGTGACCTTGCGGTCGGTCTCGTTGCGGATCTTCTGGGCTTCGGCGGCGCCTTCCGCGGTATAGCCCGCGGCGATGTTCTCGCGCTCGGAGATCATGCGGGTGAAGACCGCGGCCTTGTTGTCCTCGGGGAGGTCCAGCGCCTTGATCTCAGACTGAATGATCTCGATGCCGTAGACCTGGATGTCACCGTTGGCGTCGTCGGTAATGAGCTGGGTGAGGCGCTCGCCGCGGGCGGCGATGATCTCGTCCTGGGTCATGCCGGAGATGATCTTCTTGAGGCTGTTATAGACCGCGGCTTCGATGCGCTCGGCGGCACGGGCCTCGATGGCGTTCAGGGTCTGGATATAGAGCGTGGGATTTGTCACGTGCCAGAGCACGTAGTTATCCGAGATCATGGACTTCTTGTCCTTGGTAATGACATCGGAAGCGGGAATATCATAGAGAATTGTCGCGGCGGAGATGCGCTGGATGGTCTGGATGAAGGGCACCTTCATCTTAAGCCCCGGGGTGTCGACGACGTTCACGATCCTGCCGAACTGCCGGACCGCAACATACTGCTTCGGCTGGACGGTGTACAGGGAATTGTAGAGAACGAAGACCAGCAGAATGGCAAGGACGAGGGCAATGACTTTTTTCGTATTCACGGCGTTTCCTCCTCTCAGTCCGCGGGCGCTTCGGTGACGAAGCTCTCAACCGGCAGCATGGTCTGGGTGCTGCCGTCGGTGATGATCACCTTCAGATCGGGCAGGACGCTCTCCAGCGCCTCATAGAACATGCGCTGTCTGGTGATCAGGGGGTTCTGGGCGTACTGTTCATACATGGCGTTGAAGCGGGCAACCTGGCCTTCGGCCTCCGCGATGCGGGCGGATTTCTGTGCTTCGGCTGTCTGGACGATGCGGTCGGCCTGGGCCTCGGCGGCGGGAATCTGCTCATTTTCATATTTGCGAGCCTGGTTGATCTTGGTCTCGGCAGACTGTTTGGCAGTCTCGACTTCCTTGAACGCGGCGACGATTTCCCTTGTCGGCGGTGCCGCGTCCTGGATGGTGATGTTCACGATCTGGATGCCGATGTCCTGCTCCTGCAGATCCTTGACGATCTTGTCCTTGACATCGGACTGGATGGCGCTCTTGCCGGTGGTCATGGCCTCATCAACGGTGTAGTTGATGACAGTGCTGCGGATGCTGGCCAGCGCGATGTTGTGAAGAATCAGCTCCGGATCGTGGGAGTTGAAGAGATAGGCCACGGGGTCACTGACTTTGTACTCCATATAGAAGTCGATGTTGATGAGGTTGAAGTCCTTGGTGATCATGATCCCGTCGAAGGAGTTTGTGATGTTCTGGCCGCCCGACCCGACCGAATAGCCGATGCCGGTGCCGTGGGTGGTGATGTCCACCATGTGAACCTGCTGCAGATAGGGAATCTTGAAATAGAGGCCGGCGGTGTCGGTGCGGACCACTTTGCCGAACATGGTGACAACCGCGTTTTCCTGCTCGCTGACATTATAATAAGAACCCATGACAGCAGTCAGGATCAGCAGCGCCAGCAGGGCGACAATCACACGCTTCAGGACTTTTTTTACATCCGGTTTGCCGCGGCGCGGCGGCGTTCCAGCGGAACCGCCCTGAGGTGTTCCACCAACATCCCGGAACTTCCCGTCCCGGAACTCGCGGCCCTGAAACCCTTTGAAATCAGGCATATACAGCCCTCCTTTGTGATGGTATTTTTCACATTCTATCACATTGCGAAAAAAAAGACAAGAATAAGAGCGCCGGATCAGAGCACCGGGCGCAGATCCGACACCGCATCCCCGCGTGAGACACCGGAAGTGCAGGGAAGACGGGGAAGGAAGCGGAGAGAATGCGCCGGAAATACGGGCGCAGGAAAGCGAGAAGCCGCTTGACCTGCGGAGGGGTCTGTGATATTCTGAAACGGAACAAAACCGGGACCGGTACCAAGGGTATCGGTCTTCAGGAACGATTGCATTCAGGAGATATCGCTATGTATGAAGCTTTGAAAGAGCGCTTTGCCGATGTGTTTGGCACGGCGCCGACCATGCTGTTTTCGGCGCCCGGCCGCGCGGAACTCTGCGGCAACCACACGGACCACCAGTGCGGAATGATCCTGGCCGCGTCCATCAATCTGGAGACGGTCGCCGCGGTGCGGCCCAGGGATGACGCAAGGATCCGCCTCCTCTCGGAAGGGTATCCGATGTGCGAGGTCGATCTCAGCCGGCTGGACCCCGTTGAGGAAGAAAAGGAGAGCACCCCGGCGCTGATCCGAGGCGTGGCGGCAGGCTTTGCCGAAAAGGGCTTCCGGCCGGTGGGCTTCGATGCCTGCGTCTGCTCCAATGTTCTGGCGGGGAGCGGACTGTCTTCCTCGGCGGCCTTTGAGATCCTTCTCGGCACGATCGAAAACCACCTGACCGGTGCCGGCCTGCCGGCAATGGAACTGGCAAAAATCGGCCAGATGGCCGAAAACCGCTTTTTCGGGAAGCCCTGCGGTCTGCTGGACCAGGCAGCGGCGGCCTCCGGCGGTGTCGTCTTCATCGACTTTGCACCAGGAAAAGAGCCGGTATCCGAGACCATCGATGTGGACTTCGAAAACTACGGATATGCTCTTGTCGTCATTGACAGCGGGGCAGATCATGCGGGACTCACCGACGACTATGCTTCCATCCCAAGGGAACTGCACAGGGTCTGCGAATTCTTTGGTAAAAAGGTGCTGCGCGAAATCGATGAGCGGGAATTCTATGAGATGCTCCCGGATGTCCGAAGGTATGCGGGGGACAGGGCTGTGCTGAGGGCGATGCATATCTATGATGAGAATCGGCGCGTCCATATGGCACGCGCCGCCCTGAAGCTGGAAGACATCGAAACCTTCCTGCGGGAGGTCAAAGCCTCCGGCCGGTCTTCCCAGCTCCTGCTCCAGAATATCATCCCCGGTAAGACAACGGACAGACAGGCACTGAGCTTTGCCCTCGCCTGCGCGGAGCGCCTGCTGGATGGTGAAGGTGCCTGCCGTGTTCACGGCGGCGGCTTTGCCGGAACGATCCAGGCCTTTGTTCCGCTTACCCGCGTGGATGCTTTCTGCGCGGAGATGGACCGCCTGCTGGGAGCAAAAAGCTGCCACAGGCTCTCGATCCGCCCGGTGGGCGGCGTGCTGCTGGAGGTGCTGGAATGAGCGTGAATGTCAATCCCGCCCTGCTGGGACTCCTGAATTACGCGGAAGAAAAGGGCCTGATCGAGGCATGCGACCGCACCTACTGCCACAACCGTCTGCTGCAGATGCTGCAGCTGGATGCCCCGGATGAAGGGGAAGAGGCACTGGACGCACCACTGGCCGACCTGTTGGGGATCCTGACGGATTCGATGGTGGAGCGCGGCCTGATCGCCGACGGCGTCGTGACGCGAGACCTCTTCGACAGCCTGCTGATGGAGGCGGTGACGCCGTTTCCGCACGAGGTGCGCAGAACCTTTGCCGAGAAATATAGGGAAAGCCCTCTTGCGGCGACAGACTGGTTCTACGCCTTCAGCTGCGATACCAACTACATCCGCCGGGACCGGATCAGGAGAGACCGGAAGTGGATCTACAACGGGCCCTACGGCGCGCTGGACATCACCATCAATCTCTCAAAGCCCGAGAAGGACCCCAGAGCCATCGCGGCGGCCAAGCTCCTGCCCCAGACGGACTATCCGAAGTGCCAGCTCTGCGCCGAGAACGAGGGCTATGCCGGACGGCTGAACCACCCCGGACGCTCCAACCACCGGCTGGTGCCGCTGAAGATCGCCGGAGAGGACTGGTTCTTCCAGTACTCCCCCTATGTCTACTATAACGAGCACTGCATCGTCTTCAACAGCCGCCATATCCCGATGAAGGTCGACCGTGCGGCGTTCGAGAAGCTCTTCAGCTTCCTGACGCAGTTCCCGCACTATTTCGTCGGCTCCAACGCGGACCTGCCCATCGTCGGCGGCTCAATTCTGAGCCATGACCACTTCCAGGGCGGCCACTATGAGTTCGCCATGGCGAGAGCCGATGTGGAAGAACCGTACAGCTTCCGGGACTTTCCGGATGTGAAGGCCGGGATCGTCCGCTGGCCGATGTCGGTGCTCCGGCTGCGTGGGGCGGATCCCGGACGGGTGATCGACCTGGCCGAACGGGTCCTCACGGAATGGCGCGGCTACAGCGACGAGAGCGTCTTCGTGCTGGCGGAGACAGACGGCGTGCCGCACAACACCATCACTCCCATCGGACGCCGCCGCGGCGAGGACTATGAGCTGGACCTGGTGCTGCGCAACAACATCACGACGGACGAATTCCCTCTCGGTGTGTACCATCCGCATCAGGAACTGCACCACATCAAGAAGGAGAACATCGGCCTGATCGAGGTCATGGGTCTCGCAGTGCTTCCGGCAAGGCTTCTGACGGAACTGGACGCAGTGAAAAAGGCGATGCTGAGCGGTGCGGACCTCCGTGCAGACGAGCAGACCGCCGCGCACGCCGACTGGGCGGAGGAGATCCTCGCAAGACGCCCCGTCAACGAAGAAAACGCAGAACAGGTCCTGCAGGAGGAAGTCGGCGTCGTGTTTGAGAAGGTGCTGGAGGATGCGGGCGTCTTCAAGCGTGACGAGAAAGGCCGGGCGGCCTTCCGCCGCTTCCTGGACAGGGTGAACGGATAAGGAAGGATTCTTCCGGATCCGGACAGGGATCAACAGGAATAACAGCGAAGAGCAGAATGAAGAGACAGTGGACTTCGGGGTTTCGAAATCCACTGTCTCTCTGTACAGGAGTGATATGCGGAAAAAGTGTGCGCTTACTTCAGATACTGCTTGTCGTAGTTGCCCTGGATGGCCTTGACCATGACGGTGAGAACATCGTTGACCGGAGTCGGAATGCCGAACTGCTTTCCGTACTCGGAGAGCTTGCCGTTGAGGACCTCGATCTCGGTCTGACGGTGATTGATGAGCATATCCTGGGCCATGGAGGGATAGTAGTCGCCCATGTTGTCGATGAAGTTCTTGAGATGCGTGTTCTCAAACTCGACCGCATCAAAGGGAACGCCCTTCGCCGTGGCGATGGCGCAGGCCTCCCGGACGACACCGCGGAACAGTTCCATGCCGTAGGGATCCTCGGCAACCTCGAAGATCTTCAGACGGAGCAGGGCGCAGACCGTGTTGACGGTGCAGTTGATGATGACCTTCTTCCAGATGTTGGGACGGTCGTCCTCGTTGAACTCGGCAAGGCATCCGCCCTTGGTGAAGACCTCGGCGAGGTGCTTGCCGGCCTTGTCGGTGACAGGACCGTTTTCCAGCGCGCCGAAGTGCACCAGCGTGCCCTTGACCTCGGTGGAGACGCAGCAGCCCGGCTCGCGCAGCTGGGTGCCCAGAGCGCCGGAGCCGCAGAGGATGCGGTTGGCCGGGAAGTGCCGGAGAAGGATGTCGTCGTTGCCGAGACCGTTAATCAGGGAGACCAGAACGGTGTCCGGTCCGATGCAGGGCATCGCGCTCTGCACGGCGTTCTCCAGCTGGGTCGCCTTGGTGACGAAGATGACGATGTCCATAATGCCGATGTCGTCGGCGGTGTAGGCGGTCTTAAAGCCGTCCAGGTGGTAGTGGGTATCGGGGTAGATGATGAACTCAAGGCCGTCCTTCGCGACCTTGTCCATGTGGGCCTGATAGCGGTCCACCAGCGTGATGTCCGCACCGCCCTTGCGCAGGTATCCGGCGAAGCAGCTGCCTGCTGCGCCGCAGCCGATCATGGCAATTTTCATAGATTGTTTTCCTCCAAATTTCAGAATTTACTGTTTAACTGTTTTAATATCCGGATGATCCGGCCTCCCCGCCGGTGTCGTGAAGCAGCGGCAGGGACGGTCGTCTGTGAACTCAGCGGTCGAACGCGCCTTCGGCGTACGACGTGGTGACGGCGCCGCTGGCGGCCGAGGAGACGGTCTTGCAGTACTTCACAAGATATCCGGACTTCACCTTGAGCGGCGGCTGTTTCCAGGCGGCAATGCGCTTCTGGATCGTCTCGTCGTCCACGTTCAGGGTAATGGTACGGTTCGGAATGTCAACGGTGATGGTGTCGCCCTCTTCAATGACGGCGAACACACCGCCCTCCATGGCCTCGGGGGATACATGGCCGATGGCGGCGCCGCGGGTGGCGCCGGAGAAGCGCCCGTCCGTCAGCAGAGAGACCGTTTCGCCCAGACCGCGTCCGACGATAGCGGCAGTGGGGGAGAGCATCTCACGCATGCCGGGGCCGCCCTTGGGACCCTCGCACTTGATGACCACCATGTCGCCGGGGACGATGTCGCCGCGGAGAATGGCCTGGGTGGCGTCTTCCATATAATAGAACACGCGGGCGCGACCGGTGTGCTTCATCATCTGCTCGCAGACCGCGGCGGCCTTGACGACGCAGCCCTGAGGCGCGAGGTTGCCGAACAGAACGGCGAGGCCGCCCTGGGGAGAATAGGGCTTGTCAATGGTGTGGATGACGCTGGTGTCCTTGATCCGGTGACCCGGGAGCAGCTCGCCCACGGTCTTGCCGGCGACGGTGAGGCAGTCGGTGTGGAGAAGACCGGCCTTGTTCAGCTCACTCATGACGGCATAGATGCCGCCGGCGCGGTACAGGTCATCCATGTGGTGATGCCCGTTGGGGCTGATATGGCAGAGGTTCGGGGTGGTCTTTGAGATCTCGTCGAACTTCTTCAGCGGCAGCGGGAGGCCCAGCTCATTGGCGATGGCGGGAAGGTGCAGGGTGGTGTTGGTGGAACCGGCGATCGCCATGTCCACGCGGATCGCGTTCTCAAAGGCATGCTCGGTCAGGATGTCCTTCGGACAGATGTGGTTCTGGACCAGATCGACCACGCGCATGCCGGCGCGCTTTGCCAGAGCGAGACGCTCGCCGTAATAGGAGGGGATGGTGCCGTTGCCGGGGAGGGCAAGGCCGAGAGCCTCGGCGAGGCAGTTCATGGAGTTGGCGGTGAACATGCCGGAGCAGGAGCCGCAGCCCGGGCAGCAGTGCTGGGTCAGCTCTTCCTGTTCCTCGGGGGTCATCTCACCGGCGTGCACCTTGCCGACGGTCTCAATGCAGGCGGAATAGTCCGACACATCGTTCCTGTAATAACCGGTGGGCATGGGGCCGCCGGAGATCACAATGGACGGAATGTTCATACGGGCGGCGGCCATCATGGCGCCGGGGACCGTCTTGTCGCAGGAGACGACCAGAACCAGGCCGTCGAGGCCGTGGGCCATGGTCATGCTCTCGATGGAGTCGGCGATCAGCTCACGGCTGGGCAGGGGATACATCATGCCCTTGTGGGCCATGGTGATGCCGTCACAGATGGCGATGGTCGGGAACTCCACCGGAACGCCGCCGCCCATCAGGACGCCCTGCTTGGCCGCGTCGGCGATGCCGCGCAGATGAAAGTGACCGGGGACAATCTCATTGAAGGTGTTGACAACACCGATCAGGGGCTTGCGGCCGATGTTTTCCTGCAGGTGACCGGTGGCGTAGAGCAGGCTTCGTGCGTCGGCGTGTTCCACGCCGACAAAGATTTTTTCGGAATTCAGAGACATTTGAAGCAGTATCCTTTCTCTTATTTTAAAAAGAGGCGGCGGCACGAAACCGCCGCCCCATGGGGGGCAGAATGTTTATTTCATAGCCTCTCTGGCCGCGGCGACGATGTCCTTGACAGCCAGACCGTAGGCGTCAAGAAGCTCGGCAGCCTTGCCGCTGCGGGGATACTTGTCCTGCAGGCCGACGCGGAGCACGCGGCAGGGATTCAGGCGGCAGGCGACCTCGCAGATCGCATCGCCCAGAGCACCGTAGATGTTGTGATCCTCGACCGTAACGGCACAGCCGCAGCGGCTGAGAACGGCGGCGACACCCTCGGAATCCATGGGCTTGATGGTGGAGACATCCACCAGGGTGCCGTTGATGCCCGCCTCATGCAGCTCATCGAGGGCGGCAATGGCGCGGTCCATGATGAAGCCGGAGGCGAAGATCGCGACATCATTGCCATAGTTTTTGACTTCGCGGACTTTGCCGAAGGTGAAGGGCGTTCCGTCCGGGAAGACTTCGGGCTCGCGGCCGGAGCCGAGACGCAGATAGCAGGGACCTTCCTGCTCCATCATGGCCTTTGCGGCAAAATAAGCCTGCTGGCCGTCGGCCGGGGTAATAATCTTGACACCGGGCATGCTGCGCAGGATGCCGATGTCTTCATAAAACTGGTGGGTGACGCCCTCGCGCTCACCGCCGAGCATACCGCCGTTGAGGCCGATGAGCTTGACGTTCAGGCCGGGATAGGCGATGAAGGTGCGGATCATTTCACAGGCACGCATGGTCAGGAAGCCGGCATAGGAGACGACGATCGGCTTCATCCCGGTGGTGGCGAGACCAGCGGCAAGATCCACCGCGTCCTGCTCGGCAATACCGACCTCGATCACGCGGTCGGGAAACTCCTCACGAAACTTGGTTGCGCGGGCGGCGGCAACGGCGTCGGGGGAGACAATCACGATTTTTTCATCTTCGCGGGCCAGCTCCTGAATGGCCAGCATCGCAGCTTCTCTGGTAGATTTCAAAGCCATTTTTCTTCCTCCCCTCAGATCTTGTCCTTGAGCGCTTCGCGCGCGATCTCGACTTCTTCATCGGTGGGCACTCTCTTGTGCCAGGCGTTGTTGTCTTCCATATAAGGAATGTTCTTGCCCTTGACCGTCTTGCATGCAATCAGGGACGGCTTGTCGGTGACCTTCTTCGCTTCGGCGATGGCGGCCTGAATCTGGGTGATGTCGTGACCGTCGATCTCCTGAACGTGCCAGTGGAAGGCGTTCCACTTGTCGGCAACCGGGTACAGGCTCGAAAGCTCGGTGACCTTGCCGCCGGACTGGTGGTTGTTCAGATCCGCGAAGACGATGAGGTTGCCGGCCTTGAACTTGGCGGCGGCCATGGCGGCCTCCCAGATGATACCCTCTTCCTCTTCGCCGTCGCCGACGATGGCGTAAACATAGTTCTCAATGCCCTGCATCCGGCAGCCCAGGGCCATGCCGAGGCCGATGGCCACGCCGTTTCCGAGAGAACCGGAGACCGTATCCACGCCGGGGATCTTGTTCATATCGGGGTGACCCTGCAGGAAGGAGCCCAGGGAACGAAGCCCCTTCAGCTCTTCCAGAGGGAAGTAGCCCTTGCGCGCAAGCGCGGCGTAAAGAATGGGGCAGGCGTGACCCTTGGAGAGAACGAAACGGTCGCGCTCCGGCCAGCGTGGATTGGCGGGATCCAGCTTCATCTCCTCAAAAAACAGAACAGCCATAATATCCGCAATTGACATGCACGGGCCTGGATGCCCGTCTCCCGCCAGATGCACTGTCTCCACTACATCGAGCCGAAGCCTGTTAGCTATACGCGATAATTCTTCAACAGTCATAAAATCATCATTCCTCCGTTTCAAAATACAATATTGGGAAGCCACGTTGTCAAGAAAGGAATGTATGCGACTAATAAGAGTACTATTATTAGTGGTAAATAATATGGTGTCATTGCGTTTACTATTCTCTCAAACGGTTTTTTTGTCATCGAGGTTGCCATAAATAGGCACGTACCAAATGGCGGAGTATACAAACCTATTACTAAATTAAGGACCATCATAACACCCATCTGCAGAGGATCCATCCCTATAGATTTCATTATCGGTAACAATATAGGAGTGAAAATAATTATTGAAATACCTGTATCCATAACCATTCCAACTATAAGAAGCATTATATTTGCTAACATAATTAAAAGGATTTTGTTAGACGTTATAGAAGTAATAATAACTTGAAGTTTTTGTGGTATCTGATCATATGTCAACATAAAGGAAAACGCTGCCGCCCCACAGAGAATGAACAAAGTATTTGACATCGTTTCAGATGTCTCCTTCGCTGATGCAATCAAACGCTTGCCATCCAGCCCCTTATAAAAGAACATACCTATAATTACCGAATAAACAACCGCGACACAAGCCAGCTCTGTTGGACTATATGCGCCAGACAACAGTCCTCCAAGCAATATTACAGGGGCTAAAAAAGCTGGTATTCCTTTAAGTTGGATTCTCCTTTTTTCTATTTTTGATATACTAATGTTTCCATAAGGAAAGTCTTTCTTCTTAGCTAATGCAGCCACAAACACCATAAGCGAACCCATTAAAAGTATCCCTGGAATAATACCCGCGAGAAGGATTTTTATACCTGAAACAGAAGCTACTAACGCATACATCAAAAGAGGTATAGATGGAGGGAAAATTGGACCAATCGCTGATGACGCTAATGTTACAGCAATGCTATCATAGTCATCATACCCGTTCTCACGCATTGCTCTCATTTCAACTTGCCCTAGACCACCTAGATCAGCTAATGCAGCTCCAGACATACCCGCAAACACCAAACTTGCAACAACATTAACATGAGCAAGTCCGCCTTTTAGTTTCCCTATTTTTGTTGTTAAAATAGATTTAAATAAACTATCACTCAAGCCCCCATTATTCATTAAGCAGCCTGCAAAAATAAATGTCGGAACAGCTAACATCGTAACAGAATTGAGAGAACCCCCCATTTTCTGCACTAGAACCATCATTGACATTCCGTTTGTCATAAAGAATATTCCAGCAATAAAAACCATTGAATAAGCAACTGGAATTCCTAAGAAGATTAGAACAAAAAACAGAACAAGACCAATTATTCCATTCATTTTTTTATTAAATCCCCTTTAATTTTTCATCTAAAGATGAATTACCTATTCTTAACAGCACTTTTGCTTTAAAAACCAGCACTGCAATCATCATTATTATTCCGAACAAAATCGAACCATAAAAAATATTATTTGGTAACCTAAGAACTGCACTTTTCATAGAGCCAAGATTTTGTACATACAAAATATATCCCCATGTCAGGAAAATAGCACAGCAAACATATACTACATATTTTAAAAAATCCAATGCTCTTTTTACTGTCGCTGGGCTCTTGTCATAAATTAGAGTAATCTGTATATTGCTATCTTTCATTAGAAGTATCGGCATACCGAGCCAAACCATTGTAATCTGCATAAAACATGACAGCTCATATGCCCATTGTATTCCTATTGAAAAAACCTCTCTTAGAATAACCTGGAGAAATACTAATATGCTCATTAATAATATGCAAATAACCTGTACTACTCGATATATTGAAAAGATCTTTAGAAACCATTTATCTATTATTGACATAATATGCCTCTCGCTTTCTATGCCCCAGTGGATTTTAAAAAAGGGCGACTCTTCATAATGAAGGTCGCCCAATATTTCTTTCTTCTACGTCATTAATCAATTAGTAGCCTAAAAATTCATTTATTTTCGCATATTCATCAGCATATTTCGCGTAATTAATCGCAACTAAGGCATCGACACTTGCCTTGAATTCATCAACCTTTAACCCGTCTTCCGCTGTAATAAAAGTAACACCGTCATCAATCAGCTTCTGAATGTAGTCGTTTTCACTTGCTATATTTGAAGCAGTGAATTTTTCCCAGGTTTCATATGCTGCCTGATCAATCGCTGCCTGTTGCTCAGGTGTAAGAGCCTGATAAGCTTTTTCATTCATTACAATAGGGCCTATGGCAATAATATGTTTTGTATCCATCATATACTTTTGAGTTTCCTGAAGATTCGCAGTATAGATTGATACGGGCGGATTCTCTTGACCATCAGCAACTCCGGTAGCTAATGCAGCTGGTGTATCAGCCCAGTCAACTGCCACAGAAATTGCCCCCATTCCTTCAACTGCAGTAGTATATACAGGTGATGGAATCGCTCTAATTTTTACACCTTTCAAATCATCAGGAGAATAAATCGGCTTTACACAAGTAAGTTCTCTTGCTCCCCCATAAATTGAGCAAAGAATTCTTACGCCAGCATTATCAATCAATTCCTGGTTGAATTGCTGGAGGATCGGAGATGATGTGATATCATTCATTTTAACAGCATCATCTATAGATTTGTAAAGATAAGGAGTGTCAAGCAACTCTAATTTTTCATATATTGCTGACAAACCACCCCAAGTGTTATGATGCAACTGAATAGTTCCTGCTGATACCATTTCCGCCATTTCCTGAATAGAACCTAACTGGGAATTTGGATAGATATCAATATGTATTGAGCCTCCTGTCAATTCTTCGACACGATTAGAAAACCATATTGCATACTGTCCAGAAGTATTGTCTTCTGTATTCATATGTGCGTACTTCAAAACCGTAACATTATCTGCATAACAGACTACCGAAAGAGCGAAAACAAGAGTGAGCGACAGAAGCATTGCAAAGATTCTTTTTTTCATTTTTTTCCTCCAATATATATTTTTTTATTTTTTATTCAAAGAAATGTTGGTGCATCTACATCATGCTCCAAAATTTCTCTAAATACTCAGATAGAAAAGCTTTTTACTCAACTTCAAGAATAATTCTACGATAAGATTTCAACGAAACAATTTCGTTATTATCAAACACTTCGAGGATAAGATGAATAGTATCTCCACTTTGAGCATTCTCTGGAATACTGACTGTTACAACCGCACTTTTTTCATTCTTAAGAAGTGGGGTTTTTTTGCATGTTCCAGCTTCAGAATAAATCCACCAACGGAAATTCAAAGAATCGCCATCCGGATCTTCAGAAGAAGATGCATCAACATCATATTCTGTTCCTTTTACAACTGCTGCTTTCATTATTGCTCGTTCACCATCATCTTCATATAACTTTGCAATCGGATGATGATTGGCTTCACAATATTCTTTTACACACCAGTCCATTCTTGCTTGGAAGTCGAAAAGTATATCTTTTCTAAATCGCCATAATGGTGCAAAAATATTGTTCTCATATAGGATCTTTTCATCTTCGTCAAACCACGTGTCTGCTGCGCAGCCATACATATTACTCCATTCATAGGCACTTTCATCAATCGAAGAATTAGCTGCACCAGCGTTGTTTTTTGCATATTCAGGATCCTGTGCTGCTTGTGGACTTTCCCCAGCAAAAATTTTTCTTTTTACATCCTTGAAGCGGCCTCCCCAGCCTCCCCAAGTTATTTCACTAGGAACATTAAGACCATTGTTAAGGACATGTAATACTCCTGTCGTTCCACCTCCGTCCATAAACCAATACATAAGCATGACCACACCAGCCGGGACACCGGTCCCTTTAAAACGAATAATTCGCTGCGGAAACAATTCTCCTAAAATACCATGCCTTCTTCGGACATTTTCTTCAGCCCATTCAAATTGATTGAGAGGCTTCCATGGTTGAGGCCCCATATTTAAATCTGGACCATTTAAACTATAAACTTGAGGAGAGTTTCTTACATAAAATACTTCCGGAAATTCCTGATTAATCCAAGCCCCAGCATTATCCTGACCAGAATCATCAAATACTCGAATTTTACTTAGACAAACTTGTAAAGTATCTTTATCCAATCTATTTCTCATATCATAAAGAGCTTGTGCTAAAGTATTCGCTCCAGCATTGATCGAGAAATAAATAGGTCGGGGATCATCTTTTAACAGTGCCTGAATGATTATTTCACTTCCACGTGTACTCTTTCCCTCACCTACTGCCTCCATCCCAAAACCGGTCTGACCACCACCTGTTATTGACAAAAGATAATCTGTCGTTGGCCAGCCACTTGCATGTTTCATAAGATTAGATCTAACAATGCCAAATGCCTGTATTCTACTTACAATTGACTCAGGATATACATCATCTTTCAACCAACATGACGTAACGGCGATAAGTCCTTCAATATCAATTTCATTAGAATACAAGAGCAGCTTAACCATCGTTTGAGAATCATCCGGTTCATTTTCCATGTCCGTTAGAATAATGAACCTTTTCTTTTCATCCCCAAATATTTTTTTTAGAACCAGTTTATTAGCCATGTGCAAGAAACCTCCTTCATAAAAGACTTTTCTTATTCTTACAAAATATAATTCTTTATTTGAGCTATTCCAGAAACTGGACTAGAGAAAACCTTTTTCCCTGTGACAGCTGCCAAACGTTCTTCCATACGTGCCATCGACGCTTGAGCAAGAATAATAGCATCACATTTGTCCGACAACTCTATGGCTGTTTCTTCTATTAGTTTATCATGTAATACAAAATTTCCAGCAACACCAGCTTCATATGCTCCTTTTGCAAGGCCTCGTTCAATATTTATTTTTTTACCTTTTATGTCTGCAAGTTTTTGAACAAAATTGCTTGTTGGTTCCAATGTAGTAGATAGAGAACCTACTACCCCGATCGTTTCTGCTGTTGAAATTGCAGCTTCACACATAGGTTGATCAATACGGATAATTGGAACAGGTACAAGGCTGTTTCCCAAATCTGCAGCATCCCCTACTGAGGAGCATGTCAACAATATATAATCTGCCCCTGCATGATAAGCATATTGGAAGATATTTATCAGCCGCAGTTCAACATCTTTTGTCATATAACCGGCCTTCATGCAGTCGCCAATAAGAGTATCGTCCAATAAATTCATAATCTCACTATCTGGATACATTTCTCTAGCTATTTTCGACAAATTCGTTATAACTCCTGCTCCAGTATAAACGAGTGCTATTTTCATTTTAACCTCCATTAGCTAATAAAGCTTATACCTGCTATTTTAGTATGATAAAAGATACTTTTCAAATACATCAAATCATCTGATGTTTTTAATTATTTTTTTTACTCCCCCACTATATCAATCATGAAGGAGTTATATAGTTAACTTACAAAATTCGATCGTAATGCATTTTTAGACCATCAAGAATTTTAGTATAATCCTTTTCTTCGAACCCCTGACACAATAGTATGTGTGATGCTCTAGCAGTCTCAACCACTTCCTGTTGCGCCATATTTGTTCGCATTAAAACAGTAATCATTGTTCTCATCATAGAGTAAACAGAACAAATCATAGGATTATTAGTCTTTTCAATCATTCTACTATGGAACTCAGCATCGGCGTTAATGCTTAAATCATCATTACTACTTATTTTATCTACCAATTTCCGTAATTCTAAACATTCCTCCTCATTAAACTTATCATATATAAGTGCAACACAACCTACTTCTAATACTTGCCTTAGATAAGTTACATATTTTATATTCTCTTTCGTTGGTAAAAATCCCATAAATTCGAAAACATGTTCTGCGAACTTATTTACGACATATGTGCCATCGCCCTGACGTATCTCCACAATGCCATATGCAGCCAAGATTCGCATACCTTCTCGCAAAGAAGATCTACTAACTCCTAACTCTCGCGATAGATCACTCTCATTAGGGATTTTATCACCGACTTTAAACTTTCCGGTTTGAATCGCTTCTTTAAACGATTCAACAACTAGCATAGAAGCTGGTTTCTTTTCAATTTTCTTTAATTCTTCCATATTCAACCCTAAACATCAGATGTTCTGATGAATGTACGCTTACAGTTTATCTTATGTCTTTCTTCTTGTCAATATTTTAGTTATATTTTTCTATTTTTCGTCGAAACAAACAATTTTTTTGCATCACTTTTGTTTATTTTACACAAGCTTCAATTGCAAATACTCTCCAATCCCAATTATTTCTCCTATTTGTTAGTTTCAACTCGTTATAACAAACATATTTTTTCTCCAGTATATCAACAAGCGTTATAATAACATAATTATTAATTTATTTTCAATATATTCACTAATTTAATATTTATTTTATTTTCTTAATTATTTTTGTTTTGTTATCGAACAACATCTATAGTTCTTCACTAAAACAACCTTCGGACAATGACAAAATATGGTTCATCTACGCCATTGTCGGCCACATCTACGGCGGTCTGGCACACGTGAATGTCCTGGCCTCGATGATCTTCGCCGGCATCTCCGGCTCCGCCGTGGCTGACACGGCTGGCGTCTCCGGCATGTTCATGCCAACGATGCTGAAGAAGGGCTATTCCAAGGAACTGACGGTCACGGTCACGGGCGTGTCCTCCACCGTCGGCATCATCATCCCGCCCTCCATCCCGATGGTGGTCATTGCGGGCATCTGCTCAATCTCCACCGGCAAGATGTTCCTCGGCGGCATCATCCCCGGCATCCTGATCGGCCTGAGCCAGATGATTATCTCCTACATCTTCGCAAAGAAGGAAAAGGTTCAGCCGGAACCGGGTCATTTCGAGCTCAAGGAAGTCTGGCGTACCTTCAAGGGCAGCTGGCCTGCGCTGCTGATGCCGGTCATCATCATCGGCACCATCACCGCAGGTGTCGTCTCCCCGACCGAAGCGGGCGCCATCGCGGTCGTCTACGGACTGATCTGCGGCGGCCTTGTGTACCGTGAGCTCAAGTGGGCGGACCTGAAGTTCTGCTTTACCGAGACGGTCCGCGTCTCCGCACGTATCTTCGTCGTCATCGGCTGTGCCAAGCTCTACACCATCATGCTCACCACCGCCGGCTTCGACAAGTGGCTCACTGGAGCCATGCTGGGCGTCAGCACGAACCCGACCGTCATCCTGCTGATGATCCTGCTGCTGTTCTTCATCGTCACGATGTTCATGGAATCCATCGCGGCGCTGACCCTATTCATGCCCATCATCTTCCCGATCGCGATGTCCGTCGGCATCGACCCCA
Organism: Oscillospiraceae bacterium; assembly: GCA_902798545.1. Classification (GTDB taxonomy): domain Bacteria; phylum Bacillota; class Clostridia; order Oscillospirales; family Oscillospiraceae; genus Limivicinus. Next base: position 62,089 of record CADBWQ010000009.1, on the reverse strand, counting down.
TCGTTCTCGGCGTTCTGGTCACGGTCATGATCGGCGTCGGTCTGGTCACCCCGCCTGTCGGCATGTGCATCTATGTCGCATGCGACATTATGAAGATCACCGTCGGCAGCACGCTGAAGTACCTGCTGTGGTACATCCTGGGTACCTTTGTGGTTATCGGTATCCTGATCGCCTTCCCGCAGCTGATCACGGCGCTGGGCGCGTTTGTCTGATATTTCTCGGAAAGCGGTAATACAAAAACATTCTCCCCGGGCGGAAAGCCCGGGGAGAATTTCATTTCATTGTAAGATGTACCGTATATTTCGTTTCGGAGGGGATTAATTCCTGCCGTTTTTGACGGCGTCGTAGATCACGCGGACAACCATGATCACCGTGACACCCAGGCCGACCCAGCCGGAGATGACCCAGACATAGTTCATGATGATTTCATAGGGGACCAGCATTGCAACGATGAAGCCGACCACAGTGCCGATGACGATGAGGAGCTTATATCTGGGCGTGCCGTCCTTGGCGAACGGAGTGATCGAGGACCAGAGCAGAGGGCAGGTCGTGGTGTAAAGCGCCGCGAAGATCATGATCGCATAGATCGAGCCGAATCCGGAGAACATGTTGCTCGCAATGTAGAGGAAGGGGACATCCAGTTCCGCCACAGCCGCGATGTTTGCAACCATCGCCAGACCCATGACGACCTCGACCGCGCCGACCAGGCTGTTGCCGATGGTCTGGCCGATCATCAGGTTCTTCATGCTGTGCTCCTGCTTGAGTTCAACGGCGAAGTTCGGATACCACAGGATCGTGCTGGTGGCCAGGATAATACCGGCAATGAGCCAGCTGTTGGAGGCTTTCATGTGCTCAATTTCGCCTGCTGCGACCAGCCTTGCACCCTCACTGAGGCTGCCGCTGATGATGCCCTGGATGAGCGCGATGAGGGAGATGCCCAGTGCGATGAGGATCAGGACGGGCCCGATCTTGCTGATGATGTTGACGATGTTCTTCAGGCCGAAGAGACTGGTAATGCAGCAGAGGCCTGCGATGATCGCGGCACCGACCCACAGCGGAGCGCCGTACTGCTCGTTGAGCGCGGAGGCGGCGCCGGAGTACATGACGATCACACACATATAGAGGTAGAAGATGTAGAAATAATTGATGATCGTTCCGAGCACGTTGCCCAGATAGTGCTTGAGAACCTGTTCGCCGGTGGTGAGATTGTATTTCTCAGATGCTACGGCGAAGCAGTAGATACCGATCGCCATGGTGGCGGCGAACGCAACGCCGGTCAGGATGGACCACCAGCCGAAAACGGAGAAGTACTGCATGACTTCCTGTCCGGTGGCGAAACCGGTACCGATGTTGAAGGCGAGGATAGCGCCCATGACGGTGAAGACTGATTTCCAGTTGATTTTATTGCTGTTCATGTCATTCTCCTTACTATTTTTATATTTTTAAATGGAATGGCGATGTGATGCGCCTGTTTCTCTTCCAGGCGGGGATCTCCTGTGATTCGTTCCCTCCGTACGCTGTCGCCGCACGCCTCCTTCCCTTCCGACTGTGGATAAAGCGGTACGGTTTCCGCGCTCAGGCGTCCATGGCGGCGAGTGCCTGCAGAAGATCTTCGATCAGATCGCGGCTGTCCTCTGCGCCCACCGAGATGCGGACCAGGCCTTTCGCAAGTCCCATGCGATCCAGCTCCTCTTCGGAGAAGTTGTTGACAAAGGCGGTTCTCGGATGCGTGAAGGTTGTGCGGATTCCGCCCAGCGTTCCCAGATAGCAGATCAGCTTCAGGCTCTTCATGAATTTTGCGACCTTTTCAAGATCGTCCTCCAGCCGGAAGCTCAGCATGGCTCCATAGCCGTAGTTCGTATCGAACATCCGGGCGGCCAGCTCGTGGTTGGGGTGCTCCGGCAGACTCGGATGGTATACCTCTTTCACGTGCGGATCCTGAGACAGCGCCTTCGCGATGAGAATGGCGTTCTGATTCTGGGCACGGACTCTCATGCTCATGGTCTTGACGGACCGAAGGGTCATCCAGGAAGTCACGGGATCCAGGCAGCAGCCCAGCAGCAGATACTTCGGATAGATCCGGTCGATCAGCGCTGCGGAAGCGGTCAGGCATCCGCCGGTGATGTCGCTGTGTCCGCCGAAATACTTGGTCATGCTGTGCAGGACCAGGTCGGCGCCGTGCTCCAGGGGGCGATAGACAAATGGCGTGGTAAAGGTGCTGTCCACGACGGTGAGAATGCCGTTTTCTCTGGCGATCGCCGTCACCGCTTCCAGGTCCGTGACCAGAGTAAGGGGGTTGGCGATGATCTCGGTATAGAACATTTTTGTGTTCTCCCGGACGGCCGCCTTCACCGCTGCGAGGCTGGTGAAGTCCACAAAGCTGACTTCAATGCCGAATTCCGGAAGGATCATCTGGGCGAGCTCAATGGTCTCGCCGTAGATGGCTTTGCTCATGACGATGTGGTCCCCGCACTTCAGGAGGGAGAGCAGAACGGTTGAGATGGCAGCCATGCCGGAGGAGCAGATCAGGGTCTTCTCTCCCTTTTCCAGGAAGGAGACCGCGGCGCCGAGCTCATCCCGGTTGGGATTGGACGTCCGGTTGTAATAATATCTGCCGCCCTTGTCCGCAAAGAGATAATCCTCCATGTCATCAAGGATATACGCGCTTGCCGGGTAGATCGCAGGGGTTTCGGGATTCTTGATAATGCCTTGCGGGGTAGTGCCCTGGTAGAGAACCTCTGTGTCGAGTTTGTAGGCCATGTTTTTCTCCTCCGTCTGTGATTGTTGGAAAGATTGACATTTCTTTGTTTTTCTTTCAACTTGATTTTAAGTAATATACGTGGAATAAGGTCAAGAAAAATGACCGTGGTAAAATGACACAAAAAAATCTTCAGGATTTTGGGCACTTCCACGAAGAAAACAGCGCCGCTCCGGGCAAAAGCCCCGAAACGGCACTGTTTCATGCTGAAATCAGCTGTTTTCGGCAGATTCCGGTACAGATAAGCCTGTTTGTTAGGAGAACAGAACCTTATACCAACAGCAAGGTTCCTGCCGCTCAGATCAGGATCTGCACTTCGTACATGGCCTCGGACCAGTCTTCCAGATTGTCTTCAAATTCCAGAGCCAGGATCACGCCCCGGCGCGGCTGGCCCGGGAAACAGGCATTGAGTGCATTCACATCCCAGTGTTCCTTCAGAATGGGAGTGCGAAAGCAGAGATACTCGCCCTCCGGGAGCACCTGAATATCCGGGCAGATATGGTCCGGGCGGGATTTTGTGAAGATAAAATAACTGCTGGGCCGGAACTTCTGCTGGCGCAGATCCTCGATGTGGATGCGGTAGCCGTACTGCCGGCGGAACGGCAGGTCGCAGTAAGGCGGCTTTCCCTTTTTCTCGGCAAGGCGGATTTCCATCTCGCTGAGGGGCTCCTCCGGATCACAGGGCACTTCCAGCACGTACCGCTCCGGCAGACGGATGCGGTAATACTCGTCGGTCTGATCGCTCAGCCCGGTGTATGTAAAGCAGTTGATGTACCAGTCGATATCCTTGACCTGTTCGACCGCCTGGCTGATCTGCTCCAGCAGTCCTTCCTTCCTGATGGCAAGCCGGGTCAGCATGTACTCCGCGCTTCCTTTCCGGATGATGGCCCCGATTTCCTCCAGGGAGAGGCCCAGCCCCTGCAGATACCTGATGCGGTCGATCTTGTGAAACTGGCTGTAGGAATAATAGCGGTAGCCCGTCTGCTCGTTGATATAATCCGGTCGCAGAATGTTTTCCCGGTCGTAATAGCGCAGCGTCTGGGTCGATACGCCCAGAAGCTTCGCGGTCTCGCCGATCGTGTAGTAGGCTTTCACGGCTGCTTCCTCGGGACCGGAGCCGGCCTGTTCATCGCCAGATATTTCTCCCGCGCCTGGCAGACCTGGCGGATGTGCTGCGTCACCGTCGTGCAGCAGCCGCCGACGGCACTTGCCCCGGCGGCCATATAGCGCAGCGCATAGGTGCCGAAGTCCAGCTCGCCGCCTGCATTTGTCCAGGTCTTTGTGACCGGATCATACACCTCGCCGCTGTTGGGGTAGACCGCAATGGGCAGTTCGGTGCTGCTCCGGAGCGCGAGGATCAGAGACTCGATGTATTCCGGCTTCGTGCAGTTGACACCGATCATCTTCAGATTGGGGTGCCCCTGGGACAGGGCAGAGGCACATGCGGCGATCGGCTCACCCTTTCCGTTGTGCTTTCCGTCGCGGCAGGAGAAGCTGATCCAGTATTCCGCACCCAGATCCTCCGCGATCTGTGCTTCGAGCAGAACCTCGTGCAGGGAGGGCTGGGTCTCAAAGAGGAGGACGTCGGCGCCGGCATCCAGAAGAAGCTTTGCCCTGCGCGCGTGAAATGCGGTCAGCTCATCGTCGCCGACCTGATAGGCACCGGTATATTCCGAGCCGTCTGCCAGATAGGCGCCATACGGACCCATGCCGGCAAGGCAGACCGGCCACATCCGGCCGGCCGCGCGGCCTTCCGTCTCCCACCACTCGTCACGCGCTTCCAGAAAGAGCTCGACCGATCGGCGGATCAGATCCTCCGCCTCCTGCTCGGTATATCCGCAGCTCATCAGGCCGGGGATGGAAGCCTGGTAGCTGCAGGTAATCCCGCAGTCCGCACCGGCGCGGAAGTAATCGATATGAACCTGCTTGACCAGATCGGGGTTCTCGGCAAGCGCCCTTGCCGTCCAGAGCCTGTGATTGAGATCCAGACCCATATTCTCGAGCGCTGTGGCCATGGACCCGTCGATCACCATGATGCCGCGGGTATCCAGAATGCTCTGCAGAGATGCTTTCATGCTTGCTTTCCTCCTCAATCGGTTTTTTCGATCATTTTCCATTCCATTATAGCAGCTTTTCCCTGCACGGTCAACGAATCAGGCAGGTGGTATGATCCCATTCGGGCACCTGGGGAGACTACTTCCCGATTCGCGCGGACCATGTCTATCACATCAACGACGATGTCTCCTTCGCCAAGGCCGCGCTCTGTTGGTTCCTTTCTTTTCGCAACATGCCGCACCCGGTTTCGGGTGCGGCATGTTGTCGTATGGGGATATTCTGCCTTTGAATTTCCTTTTATGCTGCCATCGGGGCAGATGCCGGCAGGGTGACGATGCCTTCCTCGATCATCCAGTCGATCTACTCGGCGATGCTCTGTGCCATGGGGCGCGGGCTGTAGCCCAGCTCTTCGACCGCTTTGGAGGAATCGAACTCGTTGTTGCGCACCAGGTTATACACGGCGAAACTGGTCATGCGCTGGGGCTTGTGGGTCAGCTTCTCGGCCATGTCGCTCATCTTTCCCAGCACCTTGCCGACGGAGGCCGGCAGAATGGTCTTGATGGTGGGAAGACCGGTGTGCTCGGAGAGAATGTCAAAAACTTCCTTCATGTTGATCATATCGCCGCCCAGGATATAGCTCTCGCCGGTGCGTCCATCCTTGCAGGCGCGGAGAATGGTCTCGGCCATGTCGCGGTTATCGGCACAGTTGAAGGTTCCCTCTACACCGGCGGGCATCTTCCCCTCGGTATACTCGCGGATCACGCCGGCCACGTTGCCGAAGGTGTAGTCTCTCGGACCGGAGATGCCGCTGGGCAGAATCAGGCAGCCGTCGATTTCGCCGTTATGGATGGCATCCAGCACCAGCTGGCAGGAGGCCGCCTTGGTCTGATCGTAGAGCCCGATGACCATGTCGGGGTCGTAGTGATCAATCTCTTTGATGGCGGTGCCCATGGGCTGCTCGGGGATCGCGCCGGTGGAGCCGATGAAGATGAGGCGGACGCCGTGTTCACGGCACTTGTCGATAATGTATTGGGTGCCGTCCACGTTCACATGCCAGATCTTCTCGGCCACCAGGGAACTCACGGAGACCATGGCCGCGCAGTGGATGCAGTAGACGTCGGTGTTCTCGGGAATGTCCGCGAAGAGGGTTTCGAGAGAGGAGAGATCCGTCACATCGCCCTCAATGACCTGCGCCTCTTTGGGCAGATGCCTGGCGGCTTCCTCGCCCCGCAGGACGAAGGCGCGCACGGGAAGATTTTTGGAAACGAGATTGCGGACGATGGCGCTGCCGAGGTTTCCGGCTGCACCGGTGACGATGTAGAGCTCGTTGCTGGTATTGGAAAGGGTGTTGATGGTGGTATTCATGGATGATTCCTCCGTATATCAAAATTATTTGTTTTCTGTTTCATCCCCTTGGGATGGTCATAAGATACCAGAGGAATGTTTATGAGTTTTTCACGTTATGTTTGAGAATTGTTAAAAAGTACATCGGAGCGTTTCAGAAAAAGAAAAGCCCCGAATTTCTTCGAGACTTTTGTCTGTTACTGGCTCAGTTCTTCGGTCAGCCGGAGAATCTCCGGCGCGATTTCCGCCTTGCGCTTTTCTACCAGTCTGCGGTACAGCCAGGGAGCAACGAGCATCCCAATGATGCCGACCACACATAGCAGAGCACCAAGAACAAACTGGCTCCACACCAAAAAGCAGCACATGCCAACGCCAAAAACCAGCGCAGCGACAATGCCCAAGGCCATAGAGGCGATCAGCGCTCTTGTTCCAACGCTGGCGTCCAGCTTCCGAAGCTCGGCCAGCTTGCTCTCCTGCTCGTCCTGCGGCAGGTATTTCTTGCGGATCGCATCGATCTCACTCTGCCGCTCGGCGGAATAATTGTAATGAAAACTCTCACTCATGGTATTTTCTCCTCCAACAGGGTCCAATTTCATCCGGCTTTTCGGATCTTCACCGTGAAGGTGCTTCCCCGGCCCGGGGCGCTGTTTACGTCGATTTCGCCGCCAACAATGTCCACCACGCGCTTGACCAGCGCAAGGCCGAGGCCGTTGCCCTGGGTGGCGTGGGAGGTGTCGCCCTGATAGAACTTTTCAAAGATGTGCGCGCCGACCTCGGGGCTGATGCCGCAGCCGGTGTCGGAGACTTCAACAACCGCATGGCTGCCCTCGGTATAGAGCTTCAGGCCCACCGTTCCGCCGTCCTCGGTGAACTTGACGGCGTTGGAAAACAGGTTGTTCCAGACAAGGCTCAAAAGCTCCGGGTCGCTCTCCACCTTGACGCCGTCTTCGATCTCGGTTTCGATTTCGAGATTCTTGGCCTCCCAGGCGTCTTCAAACGTCAGCAGGCATTCGCATAGCTGCTCGCCCAGGTCAAAACGTTTTTTCACCGGATAGATCTGCTGGTTTTCCAGCTTGTTGAGCTTGAGAATGTTGGTGATGAGATTTGCCAGCCGCTGGGCGGCACTGGTTACGGTACGGGCATAGTCCTTTCGCTCTTCTTCCGGAAGATCCGGCTGCTGAAGCAGGGCGCCGTAGTTCTGGATCACCGCCAGGGGGGTTTTCAGCTCATGAGAGACATTCGCGATGAAGTCCGTCCGCAGGGTCTCCATCCCGCTCAGCTCCTGCACCATGCGGTTGAAGTAGTCGATGATGGCGTTGAAGCCCTCTTCCGCGCCCCGCACCGGCTCAATCCGCACGGAGAGATCTCCGTCCATGACTTTTTCCGCCCCTTCGATGATCCGCTTCACCGGCCGTTCCACCGTGGCTTTCCGCCGCAGAAAGTCTACCGCCGCACAGATCAGGCTCAGGAAAAAGACGTTTCCGAAGGTCACGAGCGCCGCAATCCGGAGATCCGTGTTCCGGATGCTGATATCCGTGGAATTACGCAGATACGTCAGAAACAGAATCATGGAGCTGGTCAGAACGAAGGCGATCAGCAGGAAAAAGATGCAGAACAGCTGAAGAAAGGCGATTTTCTTCCGGGTTTTCTCCGCCTTCATTTGAGCACCGCCTTATAGCCGAGGCCGTGGACGGTGACGATCTCAAAATCGTCACAGCCGGCAAACTTCTGCCGCAGCTTCGTCATGTACACATCCACCGTCCGGGGGCCGGAGCCGGTGTCCCCGTCCCAGAACTCGTCCATCAGCTGGCTGCGGGTGAAGGCTTTTTTCGGATAACTCAGAAGCTTGTACAGCAGATTGAACTCCCGCACGGTCAACGGGATCTCCTCTCCGTCCAGCACTGCGCTTCTCTCATCGGCATCCAGCACCAGGGATCCGACCTCCAGCTTGTGGCTGGTGGAAATTCCCGCCCTTCTGAGCAGGGCTTCCACATGCAGCAGCAATTCCTCCAGGTCGATGGGCTTGACCATGTAATCGTCGATCCCCATGCGAAAGCCCCGCTGCTTGGCGGCGAAATCGTCCCGTGCCGTCATAAAAAGAATAGGAATATTCTTGTCCGTTCCCCGGATCGTGCGGGCAAACTCAAAGCCATCCACATCGGGCATCATGATGTCCGAGATAATCAGGTCGAACACCGTGCCGCCGTACATGGCGTCGTAGGCCTCGTTGGCGCTGAGACAGCCCAGCGCCTCATAGCCGTTCCGGTTCAGAAACGAGCAGACCGCGCGGTTGAGCTCGCGGTCATCCTCGACAATTAACAGCTTAAACATGGGGTGGCACCTCCGGCAAGTGGTTATGTGGAGGAGTATAACACAGTGATGTTAAAGTAATGTTAAACTCCGGGGCAATTTTTCAAAAAAATCTCAGAAGCCTGACTCTTCTTTATGCGACATGTTCGACTTTGACTGAGAAACACAGGAATCTGACGCACGTCAGTTGATATAGACTGGAAAGACAAGTAACCGGCAGGCGGCCCGCAGTGGGGAGAGTGTGATCTCCACTGCGGGCCGGGACTTTTTGGGAAGCAGGAACCCGGACTGTACTCTCCGTCAGCAGGGTCCTCCGGCAGGAGCTGCCGTTCTTCCTGCCGCGGAGCATGAACAGCATGACAAAGCTCCATTGACCTTTGATATTAAATATTTTCTTAACTTTGCCGCGGCGCGCTTGTTTTCAAGCGCGCCGTGGTGTATACTATACCAAGAAAAATGGGCAAAATGTTACGAAAATCGTCATTTTCTAAACAAAAAGGAAACAATTCATGGGGAATTCGATGCAGAATCAAAGCGCATACAGTGAAAAAGAGCGCAGAAGAGCCCGCCGGCAGATGCGGCGGCAGGATTTTGCACAGAGCCTCTGCTTCCTCTCACCGAGCCTGCTGGGCGTGGGGGTGTTCTTCATCATCCCGTTCGGCGTCGTAGTCTACTACGCCCTGATCGACGGGGTCGGCTCCAAGCACTTCGTCGGACTGCAGAACTTCACGAAGCTGTTCCAGAACTCCGCCTTCCTCATGGCGGCGCGGAACACGCTGCATTTCTCACTGTTCGCGGTGCCGCTGGCGGTGGTGCTGGCAATCGTGCTGGCGCTGATGCTGGAGGCGCGGATCCCTCTGAAGAGCCAGTTCCGCACCTTTTTCCTGAGTCCGATGATGGTGCCGGTGGCCTCGGTCGTCCTGATCTGGCAGGTCCTCTTCAACTACAACGGCACGGTCAATGAACTTCTGCTCCTCTTCGGCGGGGACAGAATCGACTGGCTGCAGAGCGACTACTGCCAGTGGGTGGTCATGATCCTCTTCCTGTGGAAAAATCTCGGCTACAACATGATTCTTTTCATGGCGGGTCTTGCGAATATCCCGAAGGAGCTGCTGGAAGTGGCGGACGTTGAGGGCGCCTCGGAGGTCTATAAGTTCTTCGCCATCAAGCTGCGCTTCCTGTCCCCGACGGTGCTGTTCGTCACCATCCTCTCGCTCATCAACTCGTTCAAGGTCTTCCGCGAGGTGTACCTCCTGGCGGGGGACTACCCCTACGAAAAGCTCTATATGCTCCAGCACTTCATGAACAACACCTTCCGCTCGCTGGATTATCAGAAGCTCTCCGCGGCGGCGGTGGTCATGGCCATCGTGATGGTGGTGCTGATCGCGCTGCTGTTCAAAGTGGAGGACTGGTTCGGAAAGGACGTGGAGGGATGAAGAAGAAACGCTACTTCTCCCGGGGCGTCATGTTCGTGCTGTGCCTGGTGTTCGCGGTGCTGTTCCTGCTGCCGACGGTCCTCACGATCACGAACTCCTTCATGTCGGAGGCGGAGATCAAGGCAAACTACGGCATGGTCTTCTCGACCACCACGGGCGGCTACGTCTCGAAGAACGTAAACCTCAAGTTCATCCCCGACCAGGTTACGCTCTCCCAGTACATCACCGGCCTCATCAAGTCGCCGGACTATCTCCTGAAGCTGTGGAACAGCATCCTGCTGGTGGTGCCCATCGTGATCCTTCAGGTGGCTGTCGCCTCGGTGGCGGCCTACAGCTTCACCCGCTGGCGCGGAAAGATCCGCAGCGGAATCTTTTTCTTCTACGTCATCCTGATGCTGATGCCCTATCAGGTGACGCTGGTCCCGAACTATCTGGTCAGCAGCTGGCTCGGGATCCTCAACACACGCTGGAGCATCATTCTGCCGGGCATGTTTGCCCCCTTCTCGGTCTTCCTGCTGACCAAGTTCATGAGGAGAATTCCCTATTCCCTCATCGAGGCTGCCAAGGTGGACGGCGCGGGGGAGTGGGAGATCTTCACGAAGATCTGCCTCCCGGAATGCCGCTCGGCCCTGTATTCCATCGCGATCCTGGTCTTCATCGACTACTGGAACATGGTGGAACAGCCCCTCATCCTGCTGCAGGACGCAGATGCACAGCCCCTGTCTGTCTTCCTGTCGCAGATCAATTCCGGAGAGATCGGCCTGGCCTTCGCCATGGCGACGGTCTACATGATCCCGTCCCTGCTGCTCTTCCTCCACGGTGAAGAGTATCTGGTGGAAGGCATCGCCAATTCCGGAAGCGTCAAGGGCTGACGCACATCAAAGGAGTATCTGAAAATGCACGAACAACCGAAAAACAGAGAATGGGTCAAGAACGCCGCGATCATTTTTCTCGCGGTGCTGCTTGTGCTCACGTTTTTCTCCAATACCATCATGAACCGGAGCCTGCCCGAGGTGGCGACACAGGATGTCACCGACGGGAGCATTGTCGCGCGTGTGCGCGGCACCGGTAAGGTGACGGCCAACTCCAATGCCCAGGTCAAGATGGAGAAGACCCGTGTCATCCGCAGCGTCCTGGTCAAGGTCGGCCAGCAGGTTGAAGCGGGCGATGTGCTCTTCACCCTCGGCGAAGGCAGCAGCGAAGAAATCGATGCAGCGGAAGATAAAGTGCGCCAGCTCCAGGCAAACTACGATAAAATGGCCGTTACTATCCCTGACTACAGCTATGGTGCGGACTATAGAAGAATTGATATGTACAGAGAAGCCTATGAGGAGGCGCAGAATAAAGTAGATGATATAATGGCGAAGATTAATGCAGAAGCAAACGGCGAATCTACAAATCATAATTTGCAGGAGGCATGGGATAGATTACAGGCTGCACAGCTTCTGAAAAATACTGCAGAAGAGATTTACCAACAGAGAATTAATGAGAAAGCCGATGCTTTACAAGAGGCTAAGGATAGAAATGAGGGGCAAGTAGCAGACTGGGAAAAACAGGTTGCTGAAACACAGAGCCAGATTGATGAAATTACGAATGCAGAGACAGAGAAAAGTGTACTCGAAAATGAAGTAGTAAGTTTACAAAGCCAGATTGACGATGTGCAACGCCTTATTGATAACTATTCTACACAGGAAGATCCTTATTTAAATCAGCTTTCTGATTTAGAGAACCAATTGAGTGACCTGCAGGCACAACTTGAGGCAATCGAGGCCCAAGAAGAGAGCGATCAAGAAGAGATAGATAGACTAACGGGGCTGATCGATGATATCACCGAACAGATTGCGCAGTTACAAGAGACAATCAGTGGACTTGATCCAAATTCAGAAGAAAGGATTGCTTTAGAACAACAGATAGAAGAATTAAAGAATGAGCAGGATCGCTTAAGCTTTAATCTTCAAGCCATTGGCATGAACGATTATAATAAAGAAGTAATCAACGCTCAGTATACGGATATAACAGAACAAATCAGTAATATTGAGAATCAAGCGTCCGTTGTAAATCAGAGTAAAGCAGAGCTCGAGGAACAGCTCAGCGCACTCGAGCAAGAGAAAGCGAACAGAGAAGATCGTATCACAAGCTTAACTGAATATCTGGCAACACATTCTGCTGACGAAGTTACGAAGCTAAATGAAGATTTAAGCACTCTCTTATCACAAGGTGCAACTGTATCTGAAATTGAAGAGCTGATGCACAACTTGGCAAATGTGTCTGAGGCGGATTTGGACAGTGCTGTAACATATTTAAATAAGTGCCAAGCTGAATATGACAGCGTATTAGCTGTACAAAACGCAAGATACAGTGATGAATTGAAACTGGCGAAAGAGGCGTTGAGATCAGCAGAGAATGTATATATAACTGCGCAAGAAAGCCTCAAAGACAAGATCAATTCAAATAATAATAACTTAGCAGGAATAAATGTTGATCTTGCAAATACCTGGCAGCAGCTGGAAAAGGCAAAGCGGCAGCTGGCCGACCTGACCGGCGATGAAGAAGCCCAGATTCTGGCGCGTGTCTCCGGTACGATCCAGAGCATCAGCGCGGCTCCCGGCGATACCAAGAAGAAGGACGACGTCCTTGCCGTCATTGAGGCACCGGACATGGGCTACAATCTCTCGTTCTCGGTGACGAACGACCAGGCGGCACGCCTGCGTGTAGGCGACACGGCGACGGTCTCCAACTTCTACTGGGGCGCGGAGATCACCGCGACCCTGGCCTCCATCCAGATCGACCAGAAGAATCCGCAGACCAACAAGCTGCTGACCTTCGATCTCAGTGGCAACGTGACCGCCGGTACCGATCTTACCCTGTCCGTGGGACAGAAGAGCGCCAACTACGACATTATCATTCCCAGCAGCGCCATCCGCACGGATACCAACGGCACCTTTGTCCTGAAGGTGGAGTCGAAGAACTCTCCGCTGGGCAACCGTTATATCGCAAGACGTGTCCCGGTTGAGGTCCTGGCGAGCGACGACACCAACTCCGCCGTCAGCGCGGATCTGGGCTACGGCGACTATGTCATTACGACCAGCAGCGCTCCGCTGAAGAACGGACAGCTGGTGCGTCTTGCCTCAACCTGATGAATCAGAAAAAGAAAAAGAAAAAAAAGAACCCGCTGCTGCGGCATCTGACGCTGACAGTCGTGGTCTGCATGCTGCTTACAACGGCGATCTGCTTCGGCGCGTGGCAGTGGCTCGCCAATCTGCTGCCCTCCCAGCAGGCGGCGCAGCGCTGGCAGGGGGACGGCGATCTGCCCTTCAGTCAGATCACCTGCTTCCTGCCGGCGGACCAGACGATCGGGCTGAAGGAAGTCTCCACCTTCCGCAACGAAGCCGCGAAGAAGCTGAAAGAAGCCTCTCTGGACGTTCAGGGTGACGCCAGGTACATGCTGGACGCCTGGAGCACCACCGGCAAGGTCTATACCGACGGTGAGCACGGCAGGGGCGAGGCCTCGGTCATCGCGGTGGGGGGCGACTACTTCGACTTCCATCCGCTGCGCCTGCTGAGCGGCGACTATATCCGCCAGTCGGACCTCATGAAGGACCGCATCATTCTCAGCGAGGATGTCGCATGGATGCTCTTCGGCGGGACGGATCTGGCGGGAATGACGATGAAGCTCAACGGCATCCCCTTTGTGATCGCGGGCGTTGTGGCGCCGGAGTCGGACTTCGCCAGCAAAAAGGCCAACAGCGATACGCTGGACCTCTATATGAGCTATGACATGCTGCTGCAGATGGACGAAAATACCAGCATCAACTGCTACGAGCTGATCCTGGCAAACCCGGTGAAGAACTTCGCCATGAACGTGGTGCGGGATAAGTTCCCGATCGGCCGGGGAGAGATCCTCTGCAACACGACCCGCTACGACTACGGCGAGATGCTGGGGCTGATCGGCAAGTTCGGTTCCCGCGGATCCCAGATTTCGGGCGCGGTGCTGCCGTACTGGGAGAATGCCGCCAGGATGACCGAGAACTGGGGAAGTCTCTGCTGCCTGCTGGGCACACTGCTGCCGATCTTCCCGCTGGTCACGGGCGCCGTCCTGACCGGGAGGAACGCGAAGAAGCTGAAGGGCCGTCTGGAGGAGGACATCCTGCCGGATGTGCAGGAAAAGGTCTCCGAGGCGATCCGCGTCCGACAGCGCCGGCACTGGGAGCGCGTCCACGGCGAACACGAAAAGTGAAGATGATGAAACCAGCTGCAAGGTATGGAACCTTGCAGCTGGTTTCCTTTTGAGCATAAGATCTGCCTGGCGGAAACAGTAAACGATTGTAAAAGCAGGTGAGCACAGTGCAAATAAGCGATTTTCATACAAATTCGGAATTGTATTCCGAATTTGTATTGACTTTCGCTTCTGCATCGATATAATTAGTTTGTAATGTGTGACCATGGACTTAACCTTGTGAGGTGATGACCGATGTATATCGAACGTAAGATTGAATCTCAACTGAGATATTTATCTGAACATTTTCCTGCAGTAGTGATTGCCGGTGCGCGTCAGACCGGGAAAACCACACTGATCAAGAAATTGATTGATATCAGAGAGAATATGACCTATGTAACGTTGGACTATCCTCGAATTCGGGAGTTGGCTCGAAGCGATCCTGAGCTTTTTCTGCAGCAATATCCAGCTCCGGTTGTTATTGATGAGGTGCAATACGCACCGGAACTTCTCCCTTATATCAAAATCCAGATTGATAATAATCGGCAGAACGGTCAGTATATTCTGAGCGGGTCACAGATGTTCCGCCTCATGAAAAATGTCAGTGAGTCCCTTGCCGGTCGTACAGGAATTCTGTCTCTTTATGCACTCAGCAGGGCAGAGATTTACGGGACAGAGGAGGTCCCTTTTCTTCCTTCCAACGAACTGACGATGAAGCATGATGAAACGATTACCAGCATTTTTGACCGGATTTACCGTGGCAGCATGCCCCAGATGATCATCGACCCGGAACTGACACCGGATGCATATTTCGGTGAATACATGCAGACCTATATGGAGCGTGATATTCGCGAATTGATTGAGATTAAGAATGAATCCAAGTTCTTGAGATTTATAGCATGTGCAGCTGCACGAACAGGCCAGGAACTCAATCTTTCTGACATTGCGAAAGATGTCGGAATTGATTCAAAAACTGTAGACAACTGGATTTCACTGCTCGTCACATCCGGGCTCGTCTATCTGCTGCAGCCCTATTCCGGTAACACAATCAAACGTATCCTGAAGCGGCCAAAGATGTACTTTATGGATACCGGCCTGGCCTGCTATCTGAGTCTCTGGAATAATCCGCGTGCACTCGAGAACTCTGCCGCGGCCGGAGCAATGTTTGAGACCTATGTTGTATCAGAAATCATAAAAGAATACACCAACAAAGGCATTGATGTCAGAAGTCGTCTGGCATATTACAGAGACAATAATGGAAAAGAAATTGATCTCATGATCATTGAAAATGGGAACATCTACCCGGTTGAGATAAAGAAAAGCGCGGACCCGGGAAAGGAAGCGTTAAAGAACTTTTCCGTTCTTACAGGATTATCCAATGGAATCGGCGAAGGCGCCGTGATCTGCCTCTCCTCGGTTTCATACCCGCTCGATAAAAAGAACAAGGTTGTTCCCATTGGCATGCTATAATTGTTTTACCATTTCATACAAATTCGGAATTGTATTCCGAATTTGTATGAACCTTTGGCGTTTGAAGAACAGTAACAGGATCATGCGACAATAAGCAAACAGCTGCAAGGTATGGAACCTTGCAGCTGTTTGCTTATATGATTGCCGGAGCCGGATCAGAGATATCTGGATGCCATATGACCGGCGTGGATCGCGGTTTGGATATTGGACGGGGCGTCACAGCCTGCACAGACAACTTCGAATCCGGCAGCCTGGATCTCCTCGGCAAGCGCGGTATTGGGAACCATATCCCAGCATTCAAAAACGGTGTCGGCGGAAATCTGTTTTTCGATTCCGCTCTGGGCCAGCTTAAAGGTAACACCGTCTCCGTCAACGGCGGTCACCGTGGCATTGTTCCAGACCTTGACGCCGTGACTGTAGAGATGTGCCTTAACATACATGCGCACCCAGTAGGACTGTTCCTTGTCGACACTCTTCTCTTCGCCTTCATGGATCATCGTAACGGTCTTGCCCTTGGCAATCAGATACTGGGCCAGGTCGGTGGCCTGGAGGTTCGCGCCGAGGATCACCACGTGATCACCCATCTTCCCCTCATTGAAGGTGTCCATGCTCATGACATTGTCGCCGGAGAAGCGGCTCTCCCGGCTGCCGCCGACGGCGACAATCACGGTGTCGGGGTTCTCGGCCTTGACTGTCTCGACATCCACCGTTGTACCGGTGTGCACGTCAACGCCCAGCAGCTCCATCTGGCGGGTGAAGTAGGCGCGGAGATCGGTGAAGCGCTCGTGGTTGCCCTTCATGGCCTGCGCGATCATCGTCATCCCGCCGAGTATGCCGGATTTCTCATAGAGGCTGACCTTGTGCCCGCGGGCTGCCGCGACGCGCGCGGCTTCCAGACCGGCAGGGCCGCCACCGATGACCATGACCTTCTTCGGGGCGTCTGTCGGGACCAGTTCATAGCCATCCGGCATTTCCTCGGTGTAAGCGTACTGCGTGGTTGCGTTCACGCGGCAGTATTCGGGCTCTCTGCCCTGAATGCCGTGACAGTGGAAGCAGTGCATGCAGGGGGCGATTTCATCACGGCGACCGCTCTGCAATTTGTTCGGAAGCTGCGGGTCAACGGTCAGCGCACGGGTCATAAAGACGACGTCGATTTTTCCGTCGCGGATGGCGTTGTTGATCAGATCGGGAGCAAGACGCGCATCCATGACGCTTGCGCATCCGACGGGTACGCTGACAGCTTCCTTGATCTTGGCAGCGAGCGGAATGAACGCGCCGACGCCCTCATGGGCACCGTCCATCAGCCCGGCCCAGTGCTTGCTGTAATCAAACTGAGTGCCATAGCCGGTGGCGCCGTGCGCCTTATAGACACAGTGATTGGTGTCGGTGGCCCAGCAGTTTGCTTCCAGCCCGCTTGCTCCGACACGGACCTGGATCAGGTCTGCGCCCGCAGCTTCCAGCGTTTTGGCCAGGTACTGCGCCTCTTCGGGGATTATGAACCCATCATTTGCGCCGAGGGCCTTGTCGTTTTCCTCCATGGCGTTGATCAGCACAAGAATCCCAAAGTCATCACCGACCGACTTCCGGACCTCTTCGACAATCTCCCGGAAGAAGCGGACGCGGTTCTCTTCCGTCTGAACGCCGTATTCATCTTCGCGTTTGTTGTAGCTGCGTGTGACAAACTGGTTCAGACCGTCATTCGTGGCGCCTTTGAGCTCAATGCAGTCAAACCCGGCCTGCTTCAGGCGCAGCGCACCTTCGCCATACCCCTTGATGATGTTTTGCAGTTCTTCCAGGGTCCATGCGTTCGCGTCGCCCGGATCCATCGGGTTTCCGATGCCTACCTGGGTGCCGATGAGTGCGCCGCCTTCATGGACGCGGTCGGCTACCTTTTTGATTTCGGCGATGCCTTCCTCATAGGTGGCTGTTTTCAGCTGAGAGAACTGATTGATTCCGAATCCGCCGGTGACGCCGTCTTCCAGGATCACCAGAGCAGCGCCGCCGTCTGCAAAGCGGCCGTAGTAGTCGATGGTGTTCTGAGACATCTCGGTCGCGGTACGCGGCAGGGTATCCGATCCGGCAGCGGACTTGATGATGCGGTTTCTGAGCTTCATTGGGCCGACCTGAATGGGGGAGAAGAGTTCGGCAAAATCTGTGGTGCAGCTCTCCAGGTCGTCTGCCTGCGGGTTGAGCTGGGTCCAGGCAAGGACATCTGCGGGTGCGGCCGCCTCGGTCCCAGCTGCGACCGCGACGGTCTCTTTGGAGCCGAGAATACCGGTGGCGGCAAGGCCGACGGCGCCGGCCGCCATGCCCTTAATAAAACTGCGTCTGGAAATATTGGTACTCATGAATGCCTCCTTAAGGAAAAAATTGATTGATCTGCTGCTTATATTTTAACACAGCATCGGACGGTGCAGGCTTAAAGTTGACCTGTTTCCACTAAAGATTCGCTA
Source organism: Oscillospiraceae bacterium (assembly GCA_902798545.1). Taxonomy (GTDB): domain Bacteria; phylum Bacillota; class Clostridia; order Oscillospirales; family Oscillospiraceae; genus Limivicinus. The sequence goes on along the minus strand of CADBWQ010000009.1, from coordinate 44,047 downwards.
AAGGTCTGAAAACGGAATTGTCCTTGCAGCAGATTTGGGGTATACTTCAGTTATAAAGTCGAGAGGAGATGGTCCGGGATGAAGCGCAATCGATGGCAGGTGCTCAGTGCCCTCGCAGTACTCGTTTTCTCAATGATGCTTGTCGGTGCGCTCTATCGGATCAATGTCAACTCTCCGAGAATGGACCTGGCGGAGCTGGCAGAACTGGAGAAAGTACCGGAGGGCGGTCCATTTCTGCTGGAAGGCGGCAGGCTCACGGAGACTGAGGACGGCGAGACCGTGTATCTTCTTTCCTTTCATTATAACGGGACCGGATTTCTCTATTTCCCGAGGATGGATTCGGCGATGATCAACGGCAGCCGGCCTACAGAACGGATGTATCGCGGCTATGTCGCCGAGCTGGGGGCAGATGAGACAAACAACGGAGACTACAACGTGGAAATCCATGCGGAAGGCGGATCTCTGTCGCCGACGTTCTGCTCCGTATATTTCGGTACCGAAAGGCAGATCTCCGACTTCATCAGCGTTTCGCTGGAAGGGAACGCCTATCTGCAGGGCTTCTGCTTTGCGATTGTCTTGCTGTCATTGGTGCTATATCTGTTTAAGCCGAGCGAGAGATACCTGATCTGGCTGGCGCTGCTGGCCTTTTTCCGAGGCAGTTATTACCGATTCAATGTTTTGCTGGGGGCGCTGACCTGGATGCCGGTGTTCTCGTTCCTGAATGAGCCTACCGTGTATCTGGTCTTATTCGAGCTGCTGGCGGCTTTTTTCCAGTATCAGCTTCTGAAGAGCTTTGTTTCTGTAAAACTGGGACGGATTTCAATCATGTGGTATGCGTGCGCGGCGGTTCTCCCGGTACTGGTTCTGCATGCGCATGCCTTTGCCGTGTCCGTTTCGAGCATCATCTTCTTCACCGTCGTGTATCTGGGCTTCCTGATCTGCTTCCTGAGGCTGCCGGATGAAGCTGTCATAGAGAAAATGCTGCTCATCATTTCCTGGGTGTTCACGCTTGTTCTCAGAATGTTCGATGAGTTCTGTGAACTGGGCTTGATCCCCGTGGGGGATATCAACCTGAAGTACCGTCTCCGCGGCCTGGCATCGGTCATCTTTATTCTGGCCTTCTTTGTGGTGGTAGGAAAGCGCTTTGCGCAGAAGTTCCAGGAGGCGGATGAGCTGAATGTCCATCTGGAAGATGAGATCCGGAGAAAGGCACGGCAACAGACACTGTTTGTCAGGAGCATGCTCCACAATCTGAAAACGCCGCTGTTCTCTCTCGGCGGCTATAGCGATATGGCGTTGCACGCTATGGAGAAGGAGCCCGAACGGGCAGTCACATATATGAAGAAAGCCCGCGAAAAAGCGATTTTCGCAGGCGAACTGATGGATCATATATTCCTTGTGACACAGATGGAATCGGATATGGTGCGTATGCAGTTTGCACCGGTCAATCTGAGCGCACTGCTGAAGGCAGTCTCCGAAACACCGACATCCGGACTGGAGAACCGGAAGCTGGATCTGCGCTTTGAAGTGCCGGATCAGCTCTATCTGCAGGGTGACCAGCTCTATCTGCGGCAGGCGTTTCAGAACATCGTGGACAATGCGAGAATCAACACACCGGACGGCGGAAGCATCAGAATCTGGACGGTACAGGAGCCCGGACGTGTGACGGTACACATCGCGGACACCGGCTACGGAATCGCCTGGGAAGACCAGGAGAAGATCTTTGACGCGTATTATTCCAACCGTCATGAGAGACAGAAGAGCTCAGGGCTCGGACTGTACATCACCGCGGAGATCATCAAGCGCCACAACGGAACAATCGGTGTGGAGAGCCGGCCGGGAGAGGGCGCTGATTTTGCGGTTCAGCTGCCCTGTGAATCCGAGGCGCTGCCGTCCGAGAAAATATAGCCATCCCGCAGGTGCGTTCGGATGAAGGCCGGCTTCAGAGGATCGTCCTCGATTTTCTGCCGAAGATGACTGACGTGAACAAACAGTGCTCTGACATCGCCGATGCTCGGACGCTGCCAGACGGCCTGGTAGATCTCATCGAAGGTGATAAAACGGCCCGGATTGCTCATGAAGTAATACAGGAGCTCATATTCGGTCGGGGACAGATTCAGCCTGGTTCCGTTCTTACGGGCGGTTCTTACAGAGGTGTCCATCTCCAGCGGACCGACGCGCAGGACGGGGTGCTCTGTGCGGATCATCTGGGCGCGCCGCAGATTGGCCTCAATGCGGGCGATCAGCACGGCCGGACGAAAAGGCTTGACCAGATAGTCGTCTCCTCCCATGTTCAGCGCTCTCACAATGGTTTCGTCGTCGTTGATGCAACTGATAAAGATGACGGGACAGTTGGAGAGCGTTCTCAATTCAGCGCAGAAATCAATTCCGTCGATGCCCGGCAGCTGGATATCCAGCAGAGTCAGATCAAACCGGCGCATTCGCAGAAGGGAACGCGCCTGTTCCGCACTGTGGGTGATTGTGACATTGTAGTCTTCTTTTTCCATCAGGTAAAACTGAAGAATCTCGCAGATTTCTTCATCGTCTTCGACAAGCAGAATGTTAACCACAGGCGGCACCTCCCTGGGAAGAAGATATGTCCGAAGGATAATTCATTATACGGGAAACGGCGAGGGAAATCAATTCTTATCTCTTTCCCGGAGTTCGCAGCGTGCGAAAAAGTGTTGTATGAATCTTTGGTGCACTACACTTTCGAAAGTGCAGACAACGCGCTCGCAATCCGGGAGTGCATCCACGGCGAGCACGAAAAGTGAAGATGAAAACAAACTGCCCGGTTGACCGATGAGAGGCCAGCCGGGCAGTTCTAAGGAAAGGAAAAAGAATGAAGCAAGAGGTTATTGATCTGTTATGCCTTGCCATCGGCATATCTGATTCCTGCGGATTGAAGAATTCGGTCTTCAAGCGCGGAGGCTTTGACATAGCCGTCATGAGCCAGCTCTGCTGCAGATTCGTGAAGTGCGGACCGGAAACGGTTCGCCATCGCGTCAAACCGCTGTAAAGCCATTCTTTCACCAAGCCCAGCCTCACGGGCCGCCAAGCGAAAGGAATCTCTTGATATATCCTCTATGGATACGGCACCGCCAATACTGAAGGCCATGTCCCTAGTGCTCTGGCCGTAAATAACGGTACTGACAATGTCATAAGCGGGGGCAAGGCGAATCTGTCTGAAGTCTTTCCCATACAACAGAGAGAAGTTTTTAATATGGGCGTCCGTGTTTCCGATCAGGTAATCGAAGACGATCGTATCCCAAAGCTTTAGCTGGTCTGCGACAGGATCAGAAGAATACTTTCTGAGAATTTCAAACATGCGTTTCAGGTAGTCGCCCGGCTTGCGCTCGTATTTATATGCGGCCGGAACACCCATCGCCTGGGCAAAATCTTCCTGATGGAGGCGATACGGTCTCGGAAGTCCGCTGATTTTCTGGCATCCCGGGTCAAATACGCGGTCATAACGCTGCGTGGCGAAAAGCACTTCATGCTCTTCGCCGCCGCCGGTGTTGATGATAGAGCAATTCGGCGTGTCAAGTCCACAGCGTGCGGCCGTCATCAGTGACAGCCTCTCATTCGTCACAAGAGCTTCCAGACGTACATGGCTTTGCTTGACAATATGTGTGCTCGGAGCTGTGCCGAGTGGAAGGTACCAGGAGTTTCCGGCCGCATCGTAATACAACCCCACTTTACCGGAAGCGCCTGTTAAGGAAAGATGGGAATTCGTCACCATTTCCGCAGACTTCACGGCACCTTCGGCAGCCAGATCCCGAACCTGGCTGTCCGTAATCGGCTCATAGGATGCGTCTAAAACTTCTCCATCCTCGGCAATGCAGAGGGCACCGAGGCATTCACGACCGAGCCCATGAAGTATGGACAGATAATCACCCTCGTCGACATGCATCCACTGGGCGACCGTACGCCGGGTGAAGCCTTCCGGAAGCAGACCCTCAAAGAAACTGGCTGTCTGTTCTGCTGAGAATGGTTCTTCCTGAAGGGGGAGACTGATCGAGATTGGTACTCCCGCGTTGAAGCGGTATTCATCGAGGTATCGAAAACCGGCATCAGACGGATTATTACCGGTGATCTTACCGACCGGAATGAGTTTCCCGTTCTGTTCTGCGCTTACAAGCAGTTCTTTCATCTGCTCAACTCCGTGGCGTCAGTGTGCAGTCCAGGCCAAGAAGGTTTGCCAGGTAAATGCTCTTTCCCAATTCCGCAGTGCTCTTTCCGTTCTCCAGATCAGAGATGAAGGTAACACTGAAGCCGCTGAAATCGGAGAGGAAAGCCTGCGTATAGCCAAGTTCCTTGCGGCGCCGACGAATTGCCGCACCGAATTCTTTTGCATCGGTGACCATGAATCCAGCCTCCTTAAAAGCCGCTCGGCAAAATTTCTGCCGTGGATGTTGGAATATTGCCGTACGGCTTATTTTCATCATCGTCATTATACTCTATGCCGTACGGCGAAGTCAAGCATGGACACCAGAGTGCGTGCGCAGAAATAAGGTGTGCAGGATACAAAACAGAGGCCGGAACGATACACCCGTTCCGGCCTGTGTACGATACCACTATACCAGATAGACCTGAATACCCATATCGCGGAACTGCTGAACCGTTTCCGGGTTTGCCGTCCGATCTGTGATCAGATTGGAAATCAAATGAATATCCCCGCTGATGAAGTTCGCGTTATGCCCGAGCTTGCTGTGCGCGGCCAGCATATAAACCGGCCCGTTCAACTGCGTCAGCATCAGGTTGTTGATACTTACTTCGGTGAAGTATTCCGTCGTCATTCCGTTTTCGACGGAAAGCCCGCTGCAGCCCAGGAAAGCCTTGTTCGCCTTCATCGACTGAAGCGTTCTCTGGGCGACATCGCCGACCATGGTGTACTTGGGATAGCGGACCTCGCCGCCGGTGAGAATCAGAGTCATGTCGCTCCTGTGCGGCATGTTCACTGCCAGCACATTATTTGTGATGACGGTGACGTTGGGCGCTTCAATATACCGCAGAATCTGAAGGGCGGTACGGCTTGTGTTGAGAAAAAGAACGTCTCCCTCATCAACAAACTGCGCCGCGCGCATTGCAATTCGACTGAGCTGATCCGGGACCGTCGCAGACAGACTGAACTGGGAGTGCTCTGCGGCAGCCACCTTCCCATAGCTGCGGCTGATCTGTCCGGATTCGTGCAGCGCTGCCAGATCCCGTCTCAGTGTCACCGGAGCGACCTGCAGCAAGGAAGAGAGCTGATCAATATCCAGGCGTTCTCCGTTCGCCTGACGAATCATTTCCAGCAGTGCCATTCTTCGACGCTCAATGTCATTCTTCTTGCGGTTCATACATGCCCCCCTGCCTTTCAGAAATGATAGTTCGGTATTCGTTTTATGGTTTAATTTTACAATATAAATGAAAAAAGTCACGAGTTTTTTTCGCAATTTCGTATAATTGATAAATTGCACAAATTCCACCTGCGAATTTCGGCAAAAACGACGAAGAGAATGATCAATTAATCATTAAACTGATCAATTAAGATTCTTGTGCGAGAAAAAGACATATGATATTATATTGCCACTGGCAATTCTAAAGACATTTTGACAAAAGTGTCCAAATTATCCCGCGATTTAATTGATAAAATTATCATTTAAGGAGAGCAGCATATGAGCAAAATATCTGAAATGACGAGAGAATCCTGGATCATGTCCACCTTCCCCGAGTGGGGCACCTGGCTCAATGAAGATATCGAGAATGCTGTCGTCCCCGAGGGGAACGTCGCCATGTGGTGGCTCGGCTGCACCGGTATCTGGATGAAGACCCCCGGCAACACCAACATCACCATCGACTTCTGGAACGGCAACGGCAAGCGCACCCACGGTGACAACAAGATGAAGGTCGGCCATCAGATGGCCAACATGTGCGGCGGAAGACTGATGCAGCCGAACCTGCGCAATATTCCCTTTGTCTGCGATCCCTTTGCCTTCAAGCATGTGGATGCGGTGCTCGCCACGCACTATCACCAGGACCACATGTCCGCCGAGTGGGCGGCCCACGTGATCCAGTCCGGCATGACAACCGTAGAGAACGGCAAAGAGGTCCCGGTTCCCTTCATCGGCCCGCTCAAAAGCGTGGAGACCTGGATGAAGTGGGGCGTTCCCGAGGACCGCTGCCGCGTGGTAAAGCCGGGTGATACAATTAAAATCGGCGACATTGAGATCGTGGTGCTGGATTCCTTCGACCGCACCTGCATCGTCACCACCGACTCCACCGGTCCCGACCGGGAAGAGCTGACCGGCAAGTGCCCGACCGACATGGACGACAAGGCGGTCAACTACCTGCTCAAGACCCCGGGCGGCAACATCTATCACTCCGGCGACAGCCATTACTCCATCTACTTCGCCAAGCACGGCAAGGACTATGACGTGGACGTGGCCTTCGGCTCCTTCGGCGAGAACCCCGTCGGCATGCAGGACAAGATGACCTCGGTGGACATTCTGCGCATGGCCGAGGCGCTCAAGTGCAAGGTTGTCATTCCCATCCACTGGGACGTCTGGACCAACTTCGCGCCCGACTGTGAAGAGATCCGCCTGCTCTGGGATTTCAAGAAGGACCGCAACGAATACAAGTTCCATCCCTTCTTCTGGCAGGTCGGCGGCCACTACACCTATCCGCAGGATAAGGACAAGCTCTACTTCCACCACCGCAGAGGATTTGAGGACTGCTTCGAGCACCCGCAGAACATTCCTTACCGTTCCTGCCTGTAAGGAGGTCTGAACATGGCAAAATATGATTTCATGTCCTTTGGCGAGCCGAATATCCGCCTGACGCCGCCGAATCACGACCGGCTCGGACAGGCGGAGGAGCTCCAGCTCGGCATCGCGGCGGCGGAACTGAACTGCTGTGTCAACATCTCGAACCTGTCGGTCGAGAAGCTGATTCCCACGATGAAAACCGCTTACATCACCAAGCTGGTGGACAACTGGACCGGTTCCTATATTGTCAAGCACGCACAGATGCACGGCGTGGACATGTCCAATGTCGTTGTCGAGCCCTTCGACAAAATCGGGCGTGTGCGTAACGGCCTGGCCTTCGTCGAGGTGGGCATCGGCCCCCGGGCAAGCTATCAGATCTATGACCGCGGCCACAGCGCCCTGAGCTATATCAAGCCGGGCGACATCGACTGGGAGAAGGTTCTGGACACCCGCTGGTTCCACACCACCGGCATCGTGACCGCGCTGGGCGAGCATACGGTCGGCGAGGTTCTTGCCGCACTGAAGGCCGCAAAGAAAAACGGCGCCACGACGAGCTACGACCTCAACTACCGCGCAACGCTGTGGAGCAAGGAAGACGCCCGCGCTGCCGCGGAACAGCTGATGCCCTACATCGATGTGATCCTCGGCAATGAAGAAGACTTCGACACGATGCTCGGCATCAAGGCCGAGGGCACGGACGAGAACTTTTCCTCCATCGATCCGCAGAACTACCGCAAGGTCGCCGAGAAGGTCATGGAGAAGTACCCGCACATCCAGGCCGTCGGCACCAGCCTGCGTGAAGTGAAGACCGCGCTTCTCAACAACTGGCAGGGCTGCATGATGACGAAGAATGGCTTCTTTGTCTCGAAAAAGTACGAAAACCTCGAGATCAACGACCGCGTCGGCGGGGGAGACAGCTTTGCCTCCGCCATGATCTGGGGCATGCTGCAGGGCCACGCGGATCAGGAGATCATCGACTTCGCAACCGCCTATTCCGCGCTCTGCCACACCATCCGCAACGACTGGAACCTGGTCACCCGCGCCGAAGCGGAAGCTCTGGCTGCCGGCGGCAGCGCAAGAGTCAAACGCTGAACACGTTTCGTTTTCCTGGCACATTTCGCAGAAATGGGGGACATGCATGGGTAAATACATATTCAAGCGCATTCTGATGATGATCCCGGTTCTGATCGGCGTGTCGATCCTGGTTTTCCTGATCCAGGCCTTCACGCCGGGCGATCCCGCGGACCTTGTCCTCGGTGCGCAGCAGTCAGAGGAGACAAAATACATCTGGCGCGACAAATATGACCTGAATGACAACATTGTTGTGCAGTACGGGAAATACATGTATCGGCTGGTTACCAAGGGCGACTTCGGAACTTCGTACATTACGGGAACCTCAGTCAATTCCGACCTGGCCCGCAGACTCCCGATTTCTCTGACGCTGGCCGCGCTGGCTACGGTGGTGGCCGCCCTGATCGGTGTCCCGCTCGGGATTTTGTCAGCCAAGTACCGGGGAAAATGGATTGATGCGCTATGTCGCGTCATCAGCATCGTCGGTATTTCACTGCCGATCTTCTGGTTCGCGTTCCTGGCCATCATGCTCTTCTCGGTGAATCTGCGCTGGCTCCCGGTGTCCGGTCTGAAAACGGCCAAGCACTGGATCCTGCCCGTGCTGGTGACCGGCATCCTGTCCTCGGCCTCGATCATGCGTATCACGCGCTCCTCTGTGCTGGACAATATCTCCCAGGACTTTGTCCGCACCGCCCGCGCCAAGGGACAGAAGGAGAGCAAGATCATGAGCCACCACATCCTGCGCAACTCCATGATCAACATCGCCAATATCATCGGCGCCCAGTTCGGCAACAACCTCGGCGGCACCGCCGTCATTGAGACCTGCTTTGTCATCACCGGTCTCGGCACGATGATGGTCTCTGCAATCAACAACCGTGATTACACTTCGCTGCGTGCAAGCGTGCTGGTGGTCGCCCTCGCGATCTCCGTCATCAACCTGATCGTCGATCTCTCGTTCTGCCTGATCGACCCGCGTGTCAAGGCACAGTACACGGCGGGCAAGAAGAAAAAGAAAAAAGAGGGGAAAGTCGCCTGAGCCGACGATCCGGAAAGGAGGAGACCATGGAGACAAGCGTAGAAAAAATCGAAAAATATCCAAAGCACAAAAGCTCGACCCAGGAAGCCCTTGGGCGCCTGGTCAAAAACAAGACCGCAATGCTGGGCTTTTTCGTACTGGTGATCATGGTGCTGTCCTGCCTGTTTGCCAATGTCATCTGCCCCCAGGGCTATGACGCGCAGAGCATCACCGAGCGCTTTACCGCACCCGGCAAGCTGCCCGGTCTGCAGTACATTTTCGGCACCGACAACCTGGGCCGCTCCATGCTGGCCCGCATCCTCTACGGAGGGCGCTATTCCATCCTGATCGGCATCGGGGCCGCCACCGTCGGCATGGTCGGCGGGGTGCTGCTCGGCCTGATCGCCGCCTACTACGGCGGGCGGGTGGACAACATCGTCATGCGTATTCTGGACGTGTTCAACGCGATCCCGAGCCTGCTGATGGCGATCGTGGTGTCCTCGCTCTTCGGCGGCACGGTATTCAACTGCATCATGGCGGTCGGCATCGCCGCGATACCGGCCAACGCGCGAACAGCCCGCGGCCCGGCCCTGGCCATCATGAACCAGGACTACATCGAGGCAGCCAAGAGCATCGACGCCAGCAACTTCCGCATCATGCTCCGCCACGTGCTGCCGAACATCAGCAGCGTGCTGATTGTCCGCTATGCCATGGGCATCGGATTTGCAATCCTGACAACCTCCGGTCTGAGCTTCCTCGGCCTCGGTGTCAAGCCGCCCACACCGGAATGGGGCGCCATGCTCTCCGGCGCACGCCAGTACATGGCACAGTCGCCTTATCTGATTATCATTCCCGGCCTCGCCATTGCACTGATCGTGCTGGCAACCAACCTCTTCGGCGACGGCCTGCGCGATGCACTTGACCCGAAGCTCAAGTACTGATGCACAAGACGGGAGATAATACAATGGACGAAAAGAAGAACATTTTATCAATCAAGGATCTCTCCGTGCATTATTTCACGGTGGACATGGGCGAATGTCACGCCGTCAATCATGTCTCCTTCGACCTCGGCGAGGGCGAGACCCTCGGCCTGGTGGGCGAGACCGGCGCCGGCAAGACGACGATTGCGCTGAGCATTCTTGGCCTGCTGCAGTCGCCTCCGGGACGGATCCTCAACGGTGAGATCTTCTATAAGGGTGAGGACCTGCTGAAAAAGAGCGAGGCCAAAATGCGGGAGATCCGCGGCGAGGAAATCGCCATGGTGTTCCAGGACCCGATGACAGCGCTCAACCCCGTCGACCGGGTCGGCGATCAGATCGCGGAGATGATCTATCTCCACCAGAAGGTCAGCCGGGCCGAGGCCATGGAGAAGGCGGCGGAAATGCTGGAGCTGGTCGGCATCTCACGCGACCGCTACCGCGAGTTCCCGCACCAGTTCTCCGGCGGCATGAAGCAGCGCGTAATTATCGCGATGGCGCTGTCCTGCTCCCCGAAGATCCTGCTGGCGGATGAACCTACCACCGCACTGGACGTCACCATCCAGGCGCAGGTGCTGGATATGATGAATGAGCTGAAAAAGAACCTCGGCACTTCCGTGATTCTCATTACACACGATCTCGGGGTTGTGGCCCAGATGTGCAACCGGGTTGCCATTGTCTACGCCGGTGAAATTGTCGAGATCGGGACGGTGGAGGACATCTTCGACCATACGGGACACCCCTACACCAAAGGCCTGTTCACCTCGCTGCCCGGCTACGACGACACCAGCAAGCGCCTCAAGCCCATCCAGGGCCTGATGCCCGATCCGGCCAATCTTCCGCCACACTGCAAATTTGCCCCGCGCTGCGAACACTGCTGCGAGATGTGCGAGCAACGAACCCCAGAATTCACCGAGGTCTCCCCCGGGCACTTCGTACGCTGCCACCTGGCTGAGAAATAAGGGAGGTTCCTATGGCTGATATTTTGGAAGTAAAGCATCTGAAGAAATATTTCGATGTAAGCGCCGGAACCCTGCATGCGGTGGATGACCTGAACTTTCATATTGAAGAGGGAACCACATTGGGCGTCGTGGGCGAATCCGGCTGCGGGAAATCCACCCTGGGCCGTGTGCTGATTCACCTGCTGGAATCCACCGACGGGCAGATCCTGTACAAAGGGGAGGACATCACCCGCGTCAATTCCAAGCGCCTGACCCAGCTGCGGCATGACATGCAGATCATTTTCCAGGATCCGTTTGCGTCGCTCAACCCGCGCATGACCATCTATCAGACGATCGCAGAGCCCATGCAGATCGCCGGCGGTTACAGCAAGCAGCAGATCAATGAGAATGTCTACAAGATGATGGACACGGTCGGCCTGGCCCGGCGCCTGGCGAACGCCTATCCGCATGAACTGGACGGCGGACGCCGCCAGCGCATCGGCATCGCCCGCGCCCTGGTCATGGATCCGAAGTTCGTTGTCTGTGACGAGCCGGTCTCCGCGCTGGATGTGTCGATCCAGGCGCAGATCATCAACCTGCTGCTGGATATTCAGGAAGAGCGCAAGATCACCTATGTGTTCATCACGCACGATCTGATGGTCGTCAAATACATCTCCGACAAGATCATGGTCATGTATCTGGGACAGATGGTGGAGTTTGCGGACAATGACGAGCTCTTTGCCGCACCAACCCATCCCTATACCCAGGCGCTGCTCTCGGCGGTGCCCCAGCCGGACATCCATAAGAAAACCGAGCGGATCATCATGAAGGGTGAGATCAAATCCCCGATCGATCCGGGCCCCGGCTGCCGGTTTGCCGCACGCTGCCCCTATGCGAAAGATATCTGCCGCCAGGAGTCCCCGGCCCTGCGGGAGACCAAGCCCGGCCATATCGTCGCCTGTCACTTCGCCGGCGAGCTGTGACAGAAAACATGTAATCAACAGACGGGATCCGTCTGAAAATAACAGGAGGAAAAGCAAATGACTAAGAAAACCCTGAAGACCATTCTCAGCATGTGCATGATCCTGGCACTTGTGGCGTCTTTGAGCGTGTCTGCTTTTGCAGAAGGAACCACCACCAAAGACACCCTGTACCTGATCACAACAAACGACCACGGCAACGTAAACCCCGCAGAGTCCATCGGCGACAACGCGGCCATGCTCATAAGCATGTGCACCAACTACCTCTTCGACTACCATCGCAACGGCGACAGTGTCGAGTACGGCCTCTGTGACAAGGGCCTTGCCTCGGATTACACCCTTGATGACGACAACCTCGGCATCACGATCAAGCTGCGCGAGGGCGTGAAGTTCCAGAACGGCAATGACTTTACCGCAAAGGACGTCCCCTTCTCCTTCGGCTTCTTCAAGGATTCCTCCGATATGGCCTTCATCGACTTTGAGAACATTCAGATCGTCGATGACTACACCGTGTACATCCCCTTCACCAAGCTCTACAGCGGCGCACTGAGCAAGCTCGGCGTCATCCCCATGTGGAGCAGCGAGTACTTTGACGAGATCGGCGGCGACACGGCCATCTTCTTCCATGACGCCCCCATCGGCACCGGCGCCTACCAGATCGTTGAGTACATCCGCGACGACCATGTCGACCTGGTTGCCAACCCCAACTACTATGAAGGCGCACCCATCATCTCCAACATCAATGTCCGCTTCATCACTGAATCCTCCGTTGCTTTCTCCGAACTGGAGACCGGCGGTGCAGATTACCTCTACAAGATGTCCGGCACCGACATCACGGCTCTGCAGAGCGGCCTGTATGAAGGCCAGCTGGAGCTCTACAGCCAGATGCAGTCCGACGCGTTCAACCTCGGCTTCAACGGCTACTCCCCGCTCTGGAAGGACATCCGCGTCCGTCAGGCTTTCTGCTATGCCATTGACCGCGCAAGCTGCGTGCTCGTATTCGACGGACTGGCCGTTGACATGTGGTGGGTCCTCGCCGATGACTCCGGCCGCATGAACAAGTACGAAGGCGACGACTGGTTCTATCCGTACAACCCCGATATGGCCAAGCAGCTGCTTGCCGAGGCCGGCTATGCCGACAATGACGGCGACGGCATCGTGGAATCCGCCGACGGCACCCCGCTGGTCATCCGCTGGCTGTACCTGGGCACCAACCAGACCTATGCCACCATCGGTGAAGTCCTGAAGAACAACCTCCAGCAGGTCGGCATCGGCATGGAGCTCAAGCCTTATGACCGCGCAAGCTACGACAGCGCCATGCGCAACGACGTCAACGACTGGGATATGATGGCCATGAACATGGAAGGCCCCACCACCGCAAAGGGCTGGGACATCACCCCCAACATCTATCTGCAGAGCTACATCCACGCCGATCAGTTCGACACCTGGGCCGACTACCAGGAGAAGTGGATCGAGCCGCTCAACGGCGAGCTTGACAACGAGAAGTTCTGGGATATGTTCAGCGACTATCAGGATGTCATCCTCACGGACTATCTGTACTACTATCCTCTGCTCAACCGCATTGACGCTTCCGCTTATGTGACGAACCTCCATGGTCTGGACCGCATCAGTGCCCACACCTGGTATGTTGCAGACGCATACTTTGATTAATCGTTAATCGAAACCCGATTAACAGAAGAATCCAATAATCTGAAGACAGGGCTGCACACATCTTGCGCGTGCAGCCCTACACCACAATAAGGAGCATGCTTATGAAAGCGACAAAAACAGTAATCGGAAGCCTTGAAAAGTGCTATGCGCTGGGAACTTTCCGCTATGACGGGAAAGACCATGTCGTGGTTGCGGCGGAAAAGAAGAATCCCTGCTACAGCTTTGACCTGGAGGGAAAGCTGTGTGACACCCTGTGGGAAGGCCCGGGCGGTGTAATGACCGTGGCACAGGTCCCCGGACAGCCGATCCTGATGGCAACACAGAAGTTCTATTCGCCGAATGACTCCGCTGAGGCAAAGATCGTGTACTATCGCCGGACGGAAGGAAAATGGGTATGCGAGATGCTCTGTGAACTGCCGTTTGTGCATCGTTTCGGCGTGCTGGAGCGCAATGGACGCTATTACCTGATTGCCTGCTCGCTGAAATCCGCCCACGCCTTTAAAAACGACTGGACCTGCCCCGGACGGATCTGGGTGGCGCCCTTCCCGGAGGACATCACGCAGTATAACGCGGCCAATCCCCTGAAGCTGACGCCGCTGGTCAGCGGGCTTTACAAGAATCACGGATTTGAGATCTGCCATGAGGGCAAGGACAGCTTCGCCATGGTGGCCTGCGAGAACGGCGTCTACAAGGTCACGCCGCCGGCGGAGGCCGATGGTGAATGGGAATGTGAACAGCTGATGGACACCCCGGCCAGCGATATCCTTTATCTGGACTTCGACGGCGACGGAGAGAGAGAGCTTCTGGTACTGTCACCCTTCCACGGCGACACGCTTACGATCTACAAGAAGATCAACGGCAGCTTCATAGAGGTCTACCGGCACGGAAAGCGCCTGCCCTTCCTGCACGCCATCTGGGGCGCGGAAATCGGAGAAAAGGTCTACGGCTTTATCGGGAACCGCGAGGAAGACCGGGATCTCATTGCCATCTACTGGAATGGAGAAGCGTATGTTTATGACCAGCTTGATCAGGGTGCGGGCGCCGCGAACGTGCTGCACTTCAGAGCAGAGGGAAAGGACATGCTGCTGGCGGCAAACCGCGAGACGGATGAAATCGCTGTCTATACGCTGAACGCGGAGGGCTGAGGATGGAACGCAGGTATCCCCATCTCTGCAGCCCGATCCGTATCGGCAACGTCTGGTATCGCAACCGCATGTTCTCGACCCCGATGGGCGGCACCGACATTGAAAACGACGGCTGTATCGGACCCAAGTCCACAGCCTTTTACGAATACCGCGCCAAGGGCGGCTCCGCGGCGGTCACCGTCTCGGAGCTGATGGTGCACCCGGCCACCGACGGCAGCCACGCCTATCACCTGGATGAGAGCATTCTCAATTCCCTTGCCAAGGCCACCTACACCGCCGATGCCATCCGCCGCCACGGCGCCATCCCCAGCATCGAGCTGAGCCACTCCGGTATGTTCGCAGGCACCTATATGACCGACAAGACCAAGCAGCACGGCCTTGCCCAGTGGTCGGCCGACGACGGTGTAAGAGCCGACGGCGTGCCGTACAAAGCCCTCACCAAAGAGATGATCGACGAGATCGTGGCCGCCTATGGCCACGTGGCCGGTCTCTGCAAGCGGGCCGGGTTCGAGATGGTCATGGTCCACGGCGGTCACGGCTGGCTCATCAACCAGTTTCTCTCCCCGATGTTCAACCACCGCACGGATGAATACGGCGGAAGCACCGAGAACCGCTGCCGCCTCGCGATCGAAGTCCTGAAAGCCGTCCGTGCCGCCGTCGGCCCCGGCTTCCCGATCGAATTCCGCCTGAGCGGTGCGGAGTTTGTCCCGGAGGGCTACGATATCGACGAGGGCGTGAAGATCGCAAAAATTCTGGAGCCCTATGTCGATCTGCTGCACGTCACTGCGGGCACCTATCAGCGCACCTTCGGCATCACGCACCCCAGCATGTTTGAGGACCACGGCCGCAATGTGTATCTGGCCGCGGAGATCAAAAAGCATGTCTCCATCCCCGTCGCCACCATCGGCGGCCTCAGTGACCCCGAACAGATGGAGGAGATCATCGCCTCCGGCAAGGCCGACGTCGTGGAGATGGGACGCCAGCTGCTGGCCGATCCCTTCCTGCCGCAGAAGGTCACGGAGAACCGGGATGAGGAGATCGTCCACTGCATGCGCTGCTTCGTGTGCATGTCCGAGCGCGCGGCCACCGGCACCAGAAGATGCGCCATCAATCCCATCATCGGCCGCGAGGACGAGGGGATGGAGATTACCCCGGCGCCCGTGAAAAAGCGCGTACTCGTGGTGGGCGGCGGCCCGGGCGGCCTGTACGCGGCCTACACCGCCGCACGGCGCGGCCATGATGTCCTGCTCTGCGAGAAGGAGAACAGAGTGGGCGGCATCCTCAAGAGCGAGGAGGTCCTGCCCTTCAAGCAGGAGATGTTCAAACTGGGCGAGACCTATAAACTCCTTGCGGAGAAGGCCGGGGCAAAGATCGTCACCGGGCAGACCGTGACGAAGGCGTTTGCCGAGGCCTATCAGGCCGACGCCATCATCATCGCGGCCGGTTCCTCTCCGCTGCGCCCGCCGATTCCCGGCCTGGACGGCGAGAATGTGATCCTGGTCAACGACCAGTATAAGCACGAAAAGCCGATTACCGACAGCGTGGTGGTTTTCGGCGGCGGCATTTCCGGCGTGGAATGCGCCATCCACATGGGCATGGAGGGCAGAAAAGTGCACCTTGTGGAGATGCGCGACGACGTGGCCCTGGATTCCGTCATCCGTCAGAGACCGCTGCTGCTGGAAAAGCTCAACAAACTCTGCACGGTTCACACCGGATACAAGGGACTGGAGGTTACGAAGGACGGCATCTGGTGTGAAACAAAGGAGGGCGAGAAAGTCCTTGTCCCCGGCACAACCGTCATCTGTGCCCTCGGCCAGCGGCCCAACTGGAACACCGTGGAGGAGCTGCGCGACTGTGCGCCATGGGTGCGCGTGATCGGCGACGCCAACGCGGTCGGCACCATCACCAAGGCAACCTACCAGGGCCACCACGCCGCGATGGATCTGTAATACAGGAAAGGAAATACTGCCATGGCCACAACGGAAGAAAAAAGAGAATCAATCTACAGGAAAATGAAGAAGCTGCAGGCGTATCGGGAAGTGGAAAACCTGATGGGCCGCTGTGTCTTTGCGTTCAACTATCATCAGAAGGCCGGCGTCCTGTCCTATCTGGCGATGGAAGAGCCTGACATCTCCGTAGAGCTCGCGGATGAAGGCCTCTATGTCGGCCCGGATGCCGTGCGGGAATACGCCGACTGGAAAATCCCGGACGAACCGCAGGTCGGTGAACTCACGGACGTCCACATCTCCTGCCCGATTATTGAGGTCGCAGAGGACGGCCTGACCGCCAAGGGCCTCTGGCTGTGCCCGGGCGAGGGGGCTTTGCCGCATGAGGGCGAGGACCCGCAGGCAATATGGATGTGGGGCACGCTGGCGGCGGACTTCAAGCTCATCGGCGAGGAGTGGAAGATCTGGCACCTGCACTATTTCCGCCTGATGAAATGCGATTACCAGAAGGGCTGGGTCAAGGACACAAGCCTGGAAAACAAGCTCAACGCCTCCATGCCGCGTTCTGCAAAACCCACGACGTATCACAATCCGTATACGCCGTATACGATACGCGACGGCATTCCCGGAATTCCGCACCCCTATCAGAGTTATGAGGAATCCGACAAAGAGTGGATGCTGCACAATGAGAAAGCGTTTTGACGGGTGAGGCCATGGATATTCTGAGAGAGGAAATTGCGGCCATTCCGGAAGAGGAACTCGACGCATTTGAGCTGGAGCTGGACCGGCTGCTCGGGGCCTATGATTGTATCAACATCATCGGTATAGGAACCTGGTATCATGACGATCAGCACCCCGGTGAGCTTCAGAAAAACTACGACGCCGCGAAACCCGGAGAGGAGCGTCCGGCCTTTATCCGAATCCCGGATAAGGTCGTGATCGACAGCCTGGAAGGGAACTCGCTGATGCAGCCGCGCCACACCAACATCATCCAGGTCAGTGAGGACGGCACAAAGGCGCGGGCTTTGAATACCGGATTCGGTTACGAGGCGCTTTCCAAGTATCGTGAGACACCGATGGCGATCTACAGTGTCGGAATCGTCCCATGGGAGTTCGTGAAAGAAGACGGCGAGTGGAGACGGCTGAGCGGTGGCTGGCAGCGGGTCATCAAGGCCAATCAGGAAAAAGGATGGGTCTATGACATGCAGCACACCAATACCCGTCCGCCGCTGTCAGATGAAGAAGATGCCAACTTCCTCGGCAAATACGCGTACCGCAGGGACCGGGCGCGCAAGCCGCTGCCGGCCCCTCCGGATCGAGATACTTTTGAACAGTTTCCGGACCTGGGGGATGACGGCTGGAAGTTCAAGTACGCGCCCGAGGAGCGGGACAACAAGACGGATGAGTCGGTAACGGCGAAAATCCGGGAGAAATCGGTTGTGGTGCTCAGTCTCGGAAGCGACTTCAAAAAAGAAGAAAACGGCCGATAAACAGATCCGCATAGCGCACGAAAAGGGAAGAATAAAGAGGGACCATGGACCTCATGTATCTGGCGGTCAGACTGGCAGTGTGTGAACTTGCGCTGCCATCCGGGAAACCCTGTCCCCTGATCATCGACGACGCGCTCGTGAAACTGGATAATACACGCTACAAGCAGGCCATGTCCCTGCTGAAGAAAATCGCATTGAACAGACAGGTGATCCTGTTCACGTGCAGACAGGAGTAATGAAATCATGCCGGCAGTTCTTGTAAACACAGCAACGGTCCTAGTGGGAAGCCTGATCGGAATCCTTTTTCGCAACCGGCTCAAGGAGAGTCTGCGGAATGCCGTGATGAAAGCACTGGGTCTCTGTACCCTGTTGATCGGGATTTCCAGTGCGATTGCAACACAGAATCTGCTCTGCGTCATTCTCTGCATGGTTGTGGGCACTGTAATCGGCGAGCTTCTGAAGATCGACGATGGTATCGAACACGCCGGTGATGCCATCAAGGCGAAGCTGATGAAGGGAAACGGCAGCAGCGGGAACCGTTCCATGGAAAGCTTCACAGACGGCTTTGTCTCGGCGAGCATTCTGTTCTGTATCGGTTCCATGACCATCATGGGCTCTCTCGAGGCGGGGATCCGGCATGATTACAGCATCATCTATGCCAAGAGCATGATGGACTTTGTCTCCAGCATGGCGTTCGGTGCGGCGATGGGATTCGGTGTCACCTGCTCCGCGTTTTTCAGGGCGCTCTGACGTTGCTGGCGGGTGTTCTCGGCTCCGCGCTCTCGGAGGCCGCAGTCACCGAGATGAGCGCGGTCGGCGGTGTGATTCTCATAGGCATGGCTCTGAACATGCTCGAATGCAGCAAGGAGCGCATCAAGGTCGCCAATATGCTTCCCGCGATCTTTCTCCCCATCCTCTGGGTTGCCGTGCTGGGCTGACCGCAGCCTTTCGAGGCTTCTCTATTCCTCACGATTATACAAGGGGCGGTAGCAAAATAGCCCTGAATAACAAGAAGCCAAGGCTGCCTCAAAGGGTCGCCTTGGCTTCTTGCTTGTGGTATTCTCTCTATGCCATACGGCTATGCTGTTTCTATGCTCTCTCTCGGCGTACAGTAAATACCATGCCGGATGATTTTACGCGACGGTACGCAGAATGTAGCCGCATTCCGGGCAGATCAGAGCGTCTTCGGACGACTCTTCAAACCGGGGTAACGACGCCGCGATCCCGCAGGTCACAAGTGGGCAGAGCTGCAGAAGCGCACAGTACAGGTGCGTCAGCATCTTTTTCTAAAAATGCAGATTTTTTATTTTACACGCGCTTAACACTATGATACAATCAGATTATGAAATCATCGATCCCGATGAGTCAACAATCTGAAGAAAAGGAGCTGCAGCTATGGGAATCTCAACATCGCATCTCAGGGAAGAGGCGCACAGCATTCCGCTGCGCATTGCCAAAGGGCACTTTGCCGCGAGAAGCTGTCATGTGAACTATTATCTGGACATGACATATACCAAACACCGCCTGGGCGAAGCCAAACAGGCGGCAAAGGAACTGGTGAGCAAGCTGGACAAATCCACACCGGTCGATTCGATCCTGTGCCTGGAAGGAACCGAGGTCCTTGGAACCTGCATCGCGGAGGAACTGATGGACGCCGGTATCGAGATCACCAACGAGCATAAGACGATCTATGTCGTCACACCGGAACAGACCACCGGGAACCAGACCATCTTCCGCAGCAACACCGCGCATCTGATCCGCAACCGGCATGTCCTGATCCTTGCGGCGACCATCGCGTCGGGCGCCATGGTGATGGATGCCGTCAACGCGGTGAAGTATTACGGCGGGATTCCAGAGGGAATCTGCTCGATCTTTTCCGCCGGGCAAAAATGCGCGGGCCTGCCCATTACGAGTATTTTCAGCGCAGAGATGCTGGGAGACTTCATGGCGGCCCCGCCCAATGAATGCCCGCTCTGCAAAGCCGGCGTCAAGCTGGATGCGCTGGTCAACAGCTACGGAATATCCAGCCTGTAAGCATTCCGGCGGACTTCCGGCAGTACAGGCTACAACCGAAAAAGAAAACGTCCCGGGATGGATTCCCGGGACGTCCTTTTGCTACTTTGGCCGCCGTTCAGCCAGTGAAGACTCACTGTGGAAATAGTCTCTGTACTCGTCATCCACCGCGCTGCAGAGCGGAGCGGATTCTTCCTGAAGGTCGAATTTTGACGCGTTCCCGTAGGAGATTTTCCACGCTTCCTCTTCCATCCGGGCGACTCTCTCGTCGTCTTTCGCAGACAGCGTTCCGAAGAGCTTCCTTCCATAGCTCGGAGCGGAGAGCGTACCAAAATACCGGCGGACTGCGTTGCGCAGTTCCCAGTAAAGAATACGTGCCTCTTCTTCCGTATACGGCGCTTCCGGAACCAGTCCCATCTGTCGGTAGATCGCCAGGATATCCTTACGAGTCTTCCTTTTCAGCAAACCGGGCGCACCGTGGTACTGCACCAGATTGACCAGATGCCAGAGAAACAGGTCAACTTCGTTTTCCGGGTTCTTCCCATCAACATAACGCAGCTCATACAGGCGGTTGAAAACCGGCGGCAGAGCCGGATCGCTTTGAAGAACGCCAAAAAGACTTTTACGGACAGAGGGCTCAATTTCATTATAATAACGGCCAAGAGTACCTGAAAACTGCTCCATTCCTGTAGCCTCCTGCAATAATCAATCCTTTTATAAATACAACTATACCTGAAACCATGTAAAAAATCAATCTTGTTCTGCAGGAAGAATTATTGTATACTGTTCTCCAAGATTGAATCGAAAGTTGGGATACTATGACAGAACGCTTCCGCTCGGAGACTACCAATGCCATCTATCGCTATCTGCTGGACAAGATCCTGTCCGGCGAACTGAAACCAGGCGACAGAATTCCGGAGACCTCTATTGCCGAGATCCTTCATGTCAGCCGGACTCCGGTCAGAGATGCGCTGCGGGATCTGGCAACGGCAAACGTTGTCACCCTGTATCCCAATAAGTATTCTGAAATAACCGTATTTGACAGCGAGCGTATGCGGGAGGTCGGCATTACAAAAATCTGCCTGGATCGACTTGCCATCCGCCTTGCGATTTATTATGGAAGCCGTGCAGAGTATGAGGTCCTGCGCGAGCTGGCTGAGACCTGTTATCAACGGGCGCTCGAGGATAATTACTCCGGCCGGGTTGATGCTGACTCGGACTTTCATCTTGAACTCAGTCGAATTACGAAGAATCGCACATTGTTCCAGCTCGAACGCAACCTCCTCATTCAGCTTGAATACCTGCAGGCAACAAACTATCTCAACGCAGAAGATCCGAAAGAACAGTATGAGGGACATCTTCGCATTGTCAGCGCCCTGGAGAAGGGCGATGCGGAAGCCGGGATGGAAGCGATCACAAAGCCCAGTCTGAAATTCTATAACGTCGAAGGAATCCCGGACAGTCTCTATGAGGGATGAGCATTCCGACCCGGGAAGCAATTCATGAAGCGGCATCGAAAGATGCCGCTTTTTTATGTCTCCGGATCGGCCACGCTGAAGTTTCGTCAAACTAAACAAAAAAAGCGAATCCGTTTCATTCAAGATTCACGAAAAATATGCGATCCGTAAAAATTGTATTGACTTTCGATAGATTGTATACAATAATGGACTCGTAAACAAGCAAATTCTCAGGAACAATATATGATAAACGGAGGAAATCAACATGCCTGAAGTAATCAAAACCGATGGCCGCGGCATTCTCGCCGGCGACTATCTCAATCAGAACCGTCCCATCACGCGTCAGGACTGGCTCGAGGACTGTTTCCCGGAATGGGGCTCCATGCTCAATCAGGAGATCGAAAACCTTGAAGTAAAGAAAGGCACCGTCGCACTCTGGTGGCTGGGAGGCCCGTCCTGGATGCTCAAAACCGATGAAGGCGCCATTTTCTTTATCGATGTCTATTCCGGTCCTTCTCACTATACCCAGTATTATTACTGCGGTGTCTGCAAACAGGCCGGTGCCGACACCATCAACTGGATGCGCATGAATCCTCAGGTCATCGATCCCTGGAAGTTCAACCGTCTTGACGCCGCACTCAGCACGCACCAGCACCAGGATCACTGCGATATCTATACGGTCAAGGCTGCGCTGCAGACCACAGACTGCAAGTTCATCGCACCTCCCCGCACCGTGGACAAGTTGAAATCCTTTGAAGTTCCCGATGACCGCATCATCACCGCCATTGTCGGCGAGTCTGTCAAGTTCCCCGGATGCGAGATTGAGTTCCTGATGAACTACGATCAGACGGTTATCAAGACCGGTGACGGCGCAACGGTGCGTCCCTATGAAGAGTGCTGTGTAAGCTTCCTGTTCAAGACCTCCGGCGGCAATATTCTCTTCCTCGGCGACACCTGGTACAACGATGCCTATATCGCCATCGGCAACAACTATGACATCGACGTTGCGATCTTCGACATGGGCATGAACGCTCCCGGCGCGACCGACAAGATGACCCCATACGACTGCGCCCGTCTCGGCGAGACACTCCGTGCCAAGGTCCTTATTCCCGACCATTATGACAACTGGGCCAACACGGCCAGCGATCCCACCATGCTCTGCGCACAGTTTGAGCGTATTGTGCAGGAAAACACCCCGGAGATCAAAACGGTTATCATGCTCCCCGGCGGCCGCTTTACCTATCCGACTGACCAGGATATCAAGCGTTACCGCTATCCCAACCAGAGCGACGGCTATGACCCCACCCGCTCCATCACCTACGGAGAGTATGCCAAGAAGTACGGAACGAAGAAGGACTGATATTCAGCGACTGGAGGAATAAATGGAGAAGTTCAGAAACCTGCCGGTCGTCAAGAAGCTGGGATTTAACCGCATCATCCTCTTTGGCGTTCTGGTACTGATGTACGTCATTTTTGCGATTCTGAGCCCGACGTTCCTGAAGTATGCAAGAATCCTGAGCGCTCTGAACTATGCTTATTTTCTTGGCTTCCTCGCACTCGGCGTTACTTTTGCCATTGCAACCGGCGGCATCGACTTTTCTGTCGGTCCCGTCATGTTCTGCGCAGCTCTGATATCCGGTCAGATGCTTACAAAAATGGGCCTGCCGCTTCCGGTCTGTCTGATTGTGAGCATTCTGGTCGGAACGATGTTCGGCGCCTTCAACGGATTTATGGTCGCATTTGTCGGCATTCCGCCGTTCATTACCTCCATGGCCGGAATGATGATTGCCAAAGGTGTCGGATCCGTCTTCACCAGGACGCAGTCGGTCAGCTGGCCGCAGGCCTCCCAGGCAAACGGCTGGTACAGGATGCTTGTCAAATACAGACTCAACGGCACCCAGATCCCGACCGGTCTCATTATCCTGCTTCTGGTTGCGGTCATCTGCGGCATTGTTCTGAATAAGACAAAGGCGGGGCGGTACATTCTCTGCCTCGGAAGCAACAAGGAAGCGGTCCGCCTGTCCGGTGTCAATGTGAAAAAGTGGGAAATGCTGGCTTATCTGATCTGCGGAACGCTGGCCGGCATTGCCGCGATCTTCTATGTGGGGGCCTATACCACGGTTCAGCCCGGCCTCGGTGACACATTCAACAACGAAGCCATTGCAAGCTGTGTCATGGGCGGCACATCCATGGCCGGCGGCCTCGCTTCGGTCGGCGGAACGATCATCGGTACAATGATTATCGCACTCCTGCAGGAGGGCATTATGGCACTTGGCTTCCAGAAGGATTACCAGTACGTAATTACCGGCATTATTGTTCTGATTGCCGTCTATGCGGATATCCGCAGCCGGAAGAGAAAGAATTGAGGGCGCGGTATGGGTGAAGTCATTTTAACAATGAAGGGGATTGACAAATCCTTCCCCGGTGTCCACGCACTTGATCATGTTGATTTTGAAGTCCGTAAAGGTGAGGTTCATGCCCTGATGGGTGAGAATGGTGCCGGAAAATCGACACTTATGAAAATTCTCACCGGAATCTACAGCAAGGATTCGGGTTCCATCGTTTACGAAGGAAAGGAAGTATCCTTTACAAGCCCCCGCGACGCACAGGACGCCGGCATCGTCATCGTGCACCAGGAACTCAACATGGTCAACCATCTTACGGTGGCTCAGAACATCTTCATCGGGCGCGAACCGATGAAAGGGATCCGGATTGACGACGCCAAGATGGTACGTGATTCCAGGGCGCTCTTTGACATGCTCGGTATCGATATTGACCCGCGCGACAAGATGAGCACACTCACCGTCGGGAAGCAGCAGATGTGCGAGATCGCCAAGGCCATCTCCCATAACGCGAAGCTGGTCGTATTCGACGAGCCGTCCGCTGCGCTGACAGAAACGGAAATTGAGCAGCTGTTCAAGATTATCCGCGATCTGAAGAGCAAGGACATGGGCATTGTCTATATCTCACACCGTATGGATGAGATTAAGGTGATCACCGACCGTGTCACCGTCATGCGCGACGGGACCTACGCCGGGACGCTGATCACAAAGGACTGCACGAAGGATGACATCATCAAGATGATGGTCGGACGGACCATCTACGAAGATCCGAAAACCAAGAGCATGGTGCCGCCGGATGCCCCTGTCGTTCTCAAAGTGGAAAACCTGAATGCCGGAAAGATGGTGCAGAATGTCAGCTTTGAGCTGCACAAGGGTGAAATCCTCGGCTTCTCCGGCCTGATGGGCGCCGGTCGTACCGAGACCATGCGTGCGCTCTTCGGTGCCGACCCCAAGACATCAGGCGACATCTGGATTAACGGCCAGAAGGCCGAGATCAGGACGCCGCAGGATGCGGTCCGGCTCGGTATCGGTTACCTGTCCGAAGACCGCAAGCAATTCGGTATTGTCCTGCAGAAGACCATTGCAGAAAACACCACGCTTGCCACGCTGCCCGAATTCATGAAGGGGATCTTCATCAACCGGAAAATGGAAAACGCTGCCGCGCAGAAGTACGTGGACAGTCTGAAGACCAAGACGCCCGGCATCGACCAGCTTGTTGTAAACCTCTCCGGAGGCAACCAGCAGAAAGTGGTCATTGCCAAGTGGCTGTGCCGAAACTGCGATATTCTGATCTTCGACGAACCAACCCGCGGCATTGATGTCGGCGCAAAAAATGAAATCTACCATCTGATGAATCAGCTTGCCGCAGAAGGGAAATCCATCATCATGATCTCCTCGGAGATGACCGAGATTCTACGTATGAGCGACAGAATTATCGTCATGTGTGAAGGACGCAAAACCGGTGAGATCGCGATTGAAGACGCCACACAGGAAACCATCATGCAGGCTGCAACCATGCAGGAATGAGGAGAGGACGAGATGAATAAGAAAAAATCAGGCAGTCCGCTCGTGAACGCAATCGGAACACAGAAGCTGGTCATCCTTGCGGTTCTGATTGTTCTGTTTGCCGCATTCTCAATTCTGAGCGCTTCTTTCCGCAGCTACTCCACTATCATCACAATTCTGAGCTACTCTTACTACATCACATTTATGGCCATCGGCGCGACTTTTGCCCTGATCACCGGAGGTGTTGACCTGTCACTCGGGACGGGCATGATCTGTTATGGCATGATCGGAGGATACCTGGTAATAGAGCAGGGGATGCCGGTTGGTGTAGGAATGCTTGTGACGGTCCTGGTAGCGGTCCTGTTTGGCCTCTTCAACGGGACGCTGATCGCTGTTTTCGACATTCCTCCATTTATCGCAACCCTGGCGACCATGATGATCACCCGCGGTATCGGCTCGGTTGTTGTCGGCGGCATGAGCGTCACCTGGCCGCAGGCCGCCTCTGCACAGGGCTGGTTCCGTTCTCTGTTCCGTACCCAGATCAACGGCGTCATGATCCCGACGGGCTTCCTGTGGGTCCTGTTGAGTGTTATCATCATGACCTTTATCCTCAACAAGACCAAACTCGGCCGCTATATCATCGCCATCGGCAGCAACAAGGAAGCCACGCGCCTCTCCGGCGTCAAGGTTGTCAAATACCACATTGCCGCCTATGCCATCACCGGCTTCTTCACCGGACTTGCCGCGCTTGCCTATGCGGCCACCTTCCAGGAGCTTTCACCCGGTACAGGAGGCGGACTGGAGCTTGATGCCATCGGCAGCGCCATCATCGGCGGAACGTCTACCGCGGGCGGCGTCGGTTCCATCGCTGGCACCCTCATTGGCGTGTTTATCATGTCTATGCTCAAGACCGGCCTTCCCTTTGTCGGCCTCCAGGCCAACTGGCAGCAGATCATCACGGGCATCATCCTCCTCGGTGCGGTCGGTATTGACGTAATGAAGAACAAGAGATAATCGTCCTGTCAGAAATCCAACTGTCGTAGATGAAGGCCGAAAGGCGTTCAAATAAAAAAACAAGGAGATATCAAAATGAAAAAAAGAACCCTGAGCATCCTTCTTGCCCTCGCACTCGCCGTAACGCTCGTTGTTGGCTGCGGCAGCTTCTCCGCCTTCGCCGAAGGCAAATCCGCATACGGTGACGTCACCGCAGAGAAAGAATACAACTTTGTCCTCATCGTCAAGAGCATGAGCTCCGACTTCTGGCGCGCAGCCGTCGGCGGTGCCGAAGACGAGGCGAAGGTCCTGGGCGTCAAGGTCACCTGCCAGGGCCCCAGCTCCAACACCGACATTGCAGACCAGGTTCAGATGCTTAACAACGCCATCAACAGCTTCCCTGACGGCATTGCCATCGCCGCCTCCGATGCTTCCGCCGTCCTCGACTCCCTGCAGGAAGCCATGGATGCCGGCATCCCTGTGATCTGCTTCAACTCCGGTGTTCCCGAAGCGCCCGAGGGCAGCGTGTATGCCACTGCCAAGACAGACAACTACAATGCCGGCGGAATTGCAGCTACCAACGTCTATGAAGCTGTCAAGGATCAGATTGCCGCTGCTTCCGCTCCTGTCCGCATCGGTCTGGTCAACCAGGATGTCACCTCTGACTCCGTCATCAGCCGTGGTCTGGGCTTCATCGACACCATGATCGACCTCGTCACCGCTGACGGCAAGACGGTTGCCGTAACCGGCAGCGACAAGTATGTTGCTGACTGCAAGGATGCAGGCGATGCCTCCACTGCTGACGTCATCATCGAAGTCCGTGTCCCCGCCTCCGCCACCAGTGAACTGTGTGCTACCGAAGCCGGCGTTCTGCTCAACAAGGAAGACCTGATTGCCATCATGGGTACCAATCAGGAGACTGCTTCCGGTATCGTCACAGCCGATGAGACCATCGGTAAACTCGGCGAAAGTGTTGTCGGTGCCGGCTTTGACTCCGGTGCCACTGTTGCCGGCGCAGTCGAGAGCGGCAAGCTTCTCGGTGCCGTCACCCAGTCCCCGCGCTTCCAGGGCCAGATTGCCATTGACCTTCTGACCATGATCGCAAACGGTGAGACCGTCCAGGATGAAGAGACTCCCGCATGCTGGTACACCGCTGAGAACATGAACGATCCGGAGATTGCTCCCAATATCCAGCGCTGATCAGCAGAACAGAAACAGACAATACCACGTACCGCAATGAGCGGTACGGGGTATTGTCTGTTCTGAAAGAGTGCTGCTCCAACTCCTGTCATCCGCGGCACCGGTGAGCAGGGAACAGCAAACCTCCTGCAGATCAGCTTCCGCAGGAGGTTTTGTGCTATGATGCAATTTCCATTAACAACACTCCTGCAGGGTTTCCTCTGCAGGAGTGTTGTTAATATCTGATCCGGAGAGAATCAGGCAGCGGCGGCTTCCTCTTCGGCAGCCTTTCTGGCGGCTTCTTCTTCGGCGGCCTTCTTTTTAGCAGCCTCTTCCTCTTCCGCTCTCTTCCTGGCGGCCTCTTCCTCTTCGGCTTTCTTCCGAGCTGCTTCCTCTTCCGCTCTCTTCCTGGCGGCCTCTTCCTCTTCGGCTTTCTTCCGAGCTGCTTCCTCTTCCGCTCTCTTCCGAGCAGCCTCTTCCTCTTCGGCTTTCTTCCGAGCGGCCTCTTCTTCAGCTGCTTTCTTTCTGGCGGCTTCCTCTTCGGCTGCCTTCTGAGCGGCCGCGGCTTCTTCTGCGGCTTTCTGAGCTGCCGCAGCGTCGTCGGAAGCGGTGGTTACGGGTGCTTCAGCCTTGGTTTCCTCGACTTTGGTTTCCTCGGTCTTGGTTTCCTCGACTTTGGTTTCCTCGACTTTGGTTTCCTCGGTCTTGGTCTCCTCGACTTTGGTTTCCTCAACCTTGGTTTCCTCAGGCTTGGTTTCCTCGACCTTGGTTTCCTCGGTCTTGGTCTCCTCGGCCTTAGTTTCCTCAGGCTTGGTTTCCTCGGCCTTGGTTTCCTCGGTCTTGGTTTCCTCAGCCTTGGTTTCCTCGGTCTTGGTCTCCTCGGCCTTGGTCTCTTCGGCCTTGGTTTCCTCTTTTTCGGTTTCCTTCAGCGCGTCGTTGCCGGCGGTGTCGGAAGCAGGCGCTGCGAGAGGAACATCGGTATCATCAATCTCTTCTTCGTCCTTATTATCGTCCTCGTCGCCGCCCTCATCCGGGACGATATCGGCGGGATCAGCATCACCGTTTTCTTCAAACACGATTTCGGCAGTGCCTTTTTCGATGTCTTTGCCGTCAGCGGGTTCCGTTTCTTCTTCGCCCTCTTCGACTTCGCCGGCCTCTTCGCCCTCTTCTTCGGCTTCTTCTGTTTCGTCGAGATCTTCTTCGATCTCTTCGTCTTCAGGAAGATCTGTGACAGGAGGCGCTTCGTGCGGGATGGAATAGGTACCCAGGATCGTGCCGTCCAGGTTCAGGTCGGTGACGGTCTCGGTATAGCTGCCGTCCTCGCTGTATTTGTAGGTGGTGAAGGAACGTCTGACATTACCGTCTTCCGCTTTTTCGGTGACCTTCAGGGAGAGGGGCTGCTTCGAGGCATTGAAAAGGTACTTGGACTGCTTCGTGGTGTTGTTGAAGTCGGAAACCTCTTCGGTCTGGGCCTGCAGATCCCCGTCCTTGCCAAGGTCGGTGTTCAGCTTGAGGGAGCTGTTATCGCCGTCTTCATCCGCGTATTCAGAAGCATAGGAGAGACGCTCACCCTGGCTGTTGGTGGTGGAAGTCGTGAAGCTGAGTGCCTTTGCGGAGAGGACAGCCTGCGACTGAACCATGTTGCCGGTCTCAGGATTGAGCGAGAGCTCAAACAGCTCGACGCTCTCTGCATTCTCAAGCTCTTCGTCCGAGAGCTCATTCAGCGCCGTGTTGAGGCTGGATGCGGAGAACATGGCGTTCTTGAAGGACAGGTTGCGGAGAATGACCGGAGCGGTGTAGATGACGTTGTTCTCCGGCGTGCTCCAGATGGGGCTGTTCTCAAGCTCGCTGTTCATGGCCTCGCTGGTCAGCGGCGTGTCGGATTCCGCGGTGACAGCAGAGACGGTGCGCACACCGTTGGTCTTGATCAGGACACCGTCGCTGTCATAGGTGTAGTTCATCGTGGTTGTGGTGGAGCCGCTGGTGCGGACCGATTTTACGAGAAAACCGTCGCTGTTGAAGGTGTCCTTGCCGATGACCTTGCCGCTGGCGTCTTTTACGAGACGCTCGGAAACGGTGTTGTCCTTATAGCTGTACTCGTACTTGAGAGTCTCGCCGTTGATCTTTACCGTTTCGGTATTGGCCCTCTCGCGGATGTTGAACTTCGTGGTGACGGTATCGGACCCGGAGGTCTCGGTCCTGCTGGTTTTCAGGCCGTTTTTGTCATAGGTGTAGGTGACCGTGACGGGGTCGGAGCCGGTCTTTTCGTATTTGGTCAGGTTGCCGTTGCCGTCGTAGGTGTAGGTCTCGCTTGCCGAGACATCACCGGTGGTCTTGGTGGAAACGACCTGGCCGGCCTTGTTGTACTTGTACTCGGTCGTGGCGGTCGTGGTGGTGCTGCTGGCATCGGTGGAGGTCACGGAGACCTTTTCCAGCCGGCCGGTTTTGCTGTCATAGGTGTTTGTCGCCTCGGTGGTGCTGATGACCTTGTTGCTGGTGTCGGTCTTGGTGGTCTTCACGGACTTCACCTGGCCGGAGGCGGAGAGCTGCTCGATGACGGTCTCCAGCGCCTCGACATCGCCGGTGGCACTCCAGTAGATGTTGTCCCAGGTCATGGTGCCGGTGCCGTCGGAGGCATAGGTCGCGTTCATGACGCCGGTCTTGTAGACACCGGTCTCGCCGGCAAAGGTCTGCGTGCCGGAGACCTTGCGGTCACTGCTGTCGAGATTGAAAGCGGCGTAATAGGTCTGCTGGCCGAGGTCATTCCGCTCCTTCTCATAATAGGCGCTTCCGCCATCCGGGAAGACGGAGAGGGTCTGGCGCTTCTCCACAACCTCGCGGGTCAGATTCGTCGTTACGTTTCCGGAGGCGTCCACGGCGTCGATGCTGATGGGCTGCGTGTCGCTGTGGGTGTTCATGTCGGATTCGTTGACGTATTCGATGACCGTATCATAGGCATAGCCGTTTTTGTCAATGCGATAGATACGGACAGGACGGCCGGCGGAGTCGTACTTGACCCGGAGCGGCTTCCAGAGACGGAGCCATGTCAGCTGGGTGATCTCATCCTGAATGGCCTTCTCGGTGACCTTTACGATCCTGGCGTCCAGGAGATCCTGGATATTGCAGGCCTTGAGGATTTTGTCCAGGTCGTCCAGATCGCCGGAATACTCCAGACGCTCCAGCTTCTGGAAGGTCGGGAGCTTCCGAACCTCATCGCTCCAGGTGAAGGCCATGGGGTCAATGGTCTTCAGCGTCATGGGGAGAACCACGCTTCTGAGCAGAGAGAAGTCGACAAAGGCATTGGCGGAGATCGTCGTGATATTGCGATCCAGGATCACGCGGGCGGCTCTGTCCTTCAGGTTGGCCCAGGGAGCGGGGTGCAACTCGTCAAACTTCGGCATCTCACCGGTGCCGCGGATAATCAGCGTTTTGGCCCACTCGTTGAAATAGTAGGAAAAGCTGGTGGCCGCGAGCCAGGTGGTGCTGCCGGCGGCCGTCGCCGTGCCGGAGGCATTGGTGCTCAGAGAGGTGGGGATGTTCTCAACGGGAACACGCACTTCCGTAAACTGCGCCTGGACCCAGAGACCGTTCGGGTAGATGGTGCCGTCCCTGGCAATATAGCCGTCCCCGTCCCAGTCGTCATGGTTGTGATTCCAGTACCACTCCCAGTCGGCCCGGGAGGCACTGGCCTGGCCGCGCAGCGGTGCAAAGCTGAGCATCATGCAGAGAACCAGAAACACGGACAGGGTAACTTTCATCTTTTTCATGTCTCTACCTCTTATATTTATAAAGACTTTATGATAACGATACTATAAACACAAGATATTGTCAAGTTAAACATCAGAAAGCACAAAATATGCCATCGTTTTGTATCTGAATAGTTTCCAAAACGAAACCATCCGGCGGCAGGGAGGACAGGGGGAAAAGGGGGAGCTTCCCGCTGAAGATATCGGTGGAGAAACGCCCGAATTGATTTGAAAAGAGGGGCATAATATGGTATGCTGTCATTACAGGCAAAAAGGCGATGATCCGTCCAAATCTGATCAAATCTGATTATGAAAGAAGGTACTCGTATGAAGAAATCCGGAATGACAGGCCGGGCGGCAGCCCGGTACGGCATCGGGGGACTCCTGCTGGCGGTCTTTCTGCTCTGCGTCTGCATGACGGCCGCCGGCGCCGAGGGGGACTATACCATTGACAGCATGGGCGTCCTGACAAAGTACAGCGGCTCCGGCACGGACGTGCGGATCCCGGACGGCGTGACAAAGATCGCGAATACGGTCTTCTCCGGAAAACAGAAGATCACAAGCGTTGTGATCCCGGAGGGTGTGACCGAGATCGGCGACTATGCCTTCCAGAACTGTTCAGGCCTGCGGGATCTCGTGCTCCCGCAGTCTCTGACGCGCATCGGGAATCAGGCCTTCTCCAACAGCGACGGCCTGCGGGACCTGAGGCTGCCGGAGAAGCTGGAGAGCATCGGGGAGAGCGCATTCTATGACTGCGACAACCTGGCGGTGCTGGAGCTGCCGGACAGCGTCGCCTCCATCGGGCGGTCGGCGTTCAGCAACTGCGACAGACTCAGCACCGTCCGGCTGGGAAAAGGACTGCGTGCGATCGGCGATTCCGCGTTCAACACCTGCCCGGCCCTGACGGAAATCAGCTTCCAGGATGGCCTGGAGACGATCGGCAACAGCGCCTTTACCTACAGCCCGATCAGGGAACTGATTCTGCCGGACAGCGTGATCAAAATGGATGTCTCCGCAATCAAATCCACCGGCTCTTCCGATAGTCTGCGGAGCAACCTGAAGCGGGTCCACTGGCCTGCCGGCGTGCGGGTGATCCCGAAAAACCAGTTCGCCGGATTTCAGACGCTGACAGAGGTTGAGATCCCGGAGGGCGTGACCATCATTGAGAGCAGCGCATTCATCAGCTGCACATCCCTGCGTGAGGTGGTGCTTCCGTCGACGGTGACCGAAGTCGGGAAGCAGTCTTTCCGGGAGTGCAGGGCGATGGAGCGGCTGACGCTGCCGGAGGGCTTGCGGAACATCCTGGACCACGCCTTCGTCGACTGCGACGCGCTGAGAGAGGTGCTGATCCCGGACAGCGTGACCATGGTGGATGAAGCGGCATTCAAGGACTGTGACCGGCTGGAGACTGTCACGGTCGGCAGCCGGGTCCGCAGCATCGGCGTGTCGGCTTTCAACAACTGCCCAAGGCTTGAGCGCATCACGCTGCCGGACGGCCTCGAAGACATCGGGGGCAGCGCCTTCACGTACTGCTCGTTCAGGGAGCTGATCATCCCGGACAGCGTGACCAGAATGGCGGTCGGCGCATTCCACTCCGGGGACCGGAAGGACGGCCTTAATCTCAGTCTGCGGAAAGTGCACTGGCCGGCGGGAATCCGGAGAATACCGGACGGGCAGTTCTCAAGCCTCCAGGCGCTGGAAGAAGTGGAGATCCCGGAGGGCGTGACCGAGATCGGCACAGACGCCTTCAACAACTGCCCCGCGCTGCAGAGCGTCACGCTGCCGGAGACCGTCACGGACATGGGGAAGAATGCCTTCAAGGGCTGCATCGGGATGACGGATGTGAAACTGTCGGGGCGGCTGCGCAACATCGGGGATTCCGCGTTCTTTGACTGTGACAGACTGACCGCGGTCGAGGTGCCGGACAGTGTCGTCATGGTGGCAAGCTATGCCTTCGGCTGCTGCGACAGACTGGCGGAAGTCACCCTCGGAAACGGACTCAAGACCATCGCGCTCGGCGCGTTCGACAGCTGCCCGAAGCTTACCACGATCCATTTTGGGAGCGGTCTGGAGGAGATCGCGAGCAACGCCTTCACCAACAGTCCGATCACAGAGCTCATGATCCCGGACAGCGTTGTGAAGCTGAATCCGGGGGCCATCTATTCCGCAAACAAGCAGGATCTGCTCCGCGACAGCCTGAGAAAGGTCCACTGGCCCGCCGGGGTCAGGATCATTCCGGATAATCAGTTCCTGGGCTTCCCCGCACTGGAAGAAATCGAGATCCCGGAGGGCGTGACGGGCATCGGGGGCAATGTGTTCCAGGACTGCCTGCGCCTTACGCAACTGCAGCTGCCGGAGAGCCTTACCACGATCGGACCGCGCGCGTTTTATCGCTGCACGGGGCTGACGACGCTGACCGTCCCCGCGGGGGTGCGCTCTCTCAACGCAACCGCGTTTGACGGCTGCGACAATCTACGTGTCGTCTATGCGGGCGGCTGAAGAAGAGGAAACAAAATCCTTGATGAATGATTGACAATTAAATGGCGGAGGAGTATAATCTCTTTTGTTCAAAATGCTGAACTAATCTGCGGTTTATTACACGCGGCTGCGTGCGATAATAACGAAATAACATGTATCAAGGAGGAAACCAAGAATGAAGAAACTGTTTGCACTGCTTCTCGTAGCGGTCATGGTTCTCGGTCTGTCCGCCACGGCCTGGGCCGCTGACGACGGCGCCCTGGACGACCTGATCGCCGCGGCGAAGGAAGAAGGCTCCCTGGTGGTGTACGGCTCCTGCGAGGAACCGTATCTCGCCGCAGCCTGCCAGAACTTCGAGAAGATCTACGGAATCAAGACGAGCTTCCAGCGTCTGTCCACCGGTGAGGTTCCGGCCAAGATTGAAGAAGAGAACGGCAAGCCCTCTGCCGACGTCTGGTTCGGCGGCACCAACAACCCCTACGACGAAGCTGCCGCAAAGGGTCTGCTGGATCAGTATGACGCCATCAATGCAAGCCACCTGATCAAGGATATGTACAAGGATCCAAACGGATACTGGTACGGCATCTATACGGGCCTGCTGGGCTTCATGGTCAACACCGATGAGCTCGCCCGCCTCGGCCTCGAAGCGCCCCAGACCTGGGACGACCTGCTGAAGCCCGAGTACAAAGGTCTGATCTGGCTCTCCAACTATAAGACCGCCGGTACCCCGAAACTGGTTGCCAACCTCATGATCCAGCTCAAGGGCCATGATGAAGGCATCCAGTATCTCGTAGACCTGGACAAGAACGTCGAAGTTTACACCAAGTCCGGTTCCGGCCCGTCCAAGAACGTCGGCACCGGTGAGTGCGTCATCGGCATCGGCTTCCTGCATGACGGCATCACCCAGATTGTAGACAACGGCTATGAGAACGTCGGCCTGATCGTTCCTAAGGACGGCACCACCTGCGAGATCGGCCCTGTGGCCATCTTCAAGGGAGCGGCCCATCCCAACGCTGCAAGACTCTTCGTCGAGTATGCCCTGTCTCCGGACTGCGTGGAACTGGCGGATGACACCGGTTCCTATCAGTTCCTGGTCATCGACAATGCCGAGCAGCCTGCCGTAGCCTCCGAGTTCGGCCTGGATCCCAGCCTGGTCTGGGACGGCTATGACTTCGCTGCCGCAGTTACCGATACTGCACAGAATGTCGAAGATGTCATGACGGCCATCGAGAACTCCGGCGCCGATGTCGGCGAAGGACGTTTCCAGACCTCCTGATCGGATCGGCATACAAACGCCTGAGGTTACAGCATCCGCAAGGATGGCGGGTTTTTTCCCGCCATCCTTTTTTTACAAGCCGCAAAGAGAGGAGAGGGTTTTATGGCGAAAAGCCAGGGTGCCGCACTGGATCGGAAAAAGCTGATGGCTGACCCGATCATGGTGACAACCATCGTCCTGCTGATCACCTTTTTGACTTTGTTTATTCTCTATCCGCTGGCAATCCTGCTGGTGGACAGTTTTATCGGCGACGGGAGTTTCGGATTCAGCATCTTTAAACGCATCTTCGCCATGCCGAGCTTTACCCGCGCCATTACCAACACCCTGAAGGTTGGATTTGTGGTGGGCATTCTGTCAGCCCTGATCGGCCTGCTGTTTGCCTATGTCGAGGTCTATGTGCGGATGAACCGCGTCGTGGGCGGCCTGTTCAAGGTCGTGTCCATGCTGCCGGTGGTGTCCCCGCCGTTCGTGCTGAGCCTGTCGATGATCATGCTCTTCGGGAAGGCGGGCATTATCACACGGTTCCTGCTCGGCATCTATGACAACAGTGTTTACGGTTACTGGGGCATCGTCATCGTTCAGACGCTGACATTTTTCCCGGTGTGCTATATGATGCTGAAGGGCCTGCTGAAGAACATCGACCCCTCGCTGGAGGAGGCGGCCAGAGACATGGGCGCCGGGCGCTGGAAGGTGTTCGCCGACGTGACGCTGCCGCTGCTGCTGCCGGGCCTCGGCAATGCGTTCCTTGTGACCTTCATCGAGTCGATCGCCGACTTCGCAAACCCCATGATCATTGGCGGATCCTATGACACACTTGCGACTACGATCTACCTGCAGATCACAGGCGCCTATGACAAGGCCGGTGCCGCGGCGATGGCCGTGGTGCTGCTGTGCATTACGCTCGCGATGTTCGCGGTGCAGAAGTATTATCTCGAGGCGAAGACCGCCGCCACCCTCACCGGCAAGGCAAGCCGCGGCCGCATGCTGATCGAGGACAGGAGCGTCAAGATCCCGCTCACCATCTTCTGTGCACTGGTGGCCGCATTCGTCATCCTGATGTACATCTGCGTACCCATCGGTGCGCTGTTCCCAACCTGGGGCTACAAGTTCTTCCCGCTCACGACCAAGTGGTTCCAACAGGTCTTCACCCGGTACCGCGGGTTCCAGGCCTTCAAGGACAGCTTTGTCCTGTCGTTCATCTCCGCGCCGATCACAGCCCTGCTCAGCATGATTATTTCCTATCTGGTGGTCAAGCGCAAGTTCAGGGCCAAGGGCTTTATCGAAGCGGTCTCGATGCTGGCAATGGCGGTTCCGGGTACGGTTCTCGGTGTCGGATACATCCGCGGCTTTTCCGGAGGCCTCTTCCACACCGGTATCCTGCAGGGCATCTACGGTACAGGCCTCATCCTGGTCATTGTGTTCGTGGTGCGCTCGCTTCCGACCGGTACCCGCAGCGGCATTTCCGCCCTGCGGCAGATTGACAAGTCGATTGAAGAATCCGCCTATGACATGGGCGCGGACAGCTTCAAGGTGTTTATGACGGTGACGCTGCCGCTCATCAAGGATTCCTTCCTCAGCGGCCTGGTCACGGCCTTTGTCCGCAGCATTACAGCCATTTCGGCCATCATCCTGCTGGTGACGCCGCAGTACCTGCTCATCACCGTGCAGATCAACGAGTTCGCAGAAAAAGGCTCCTACAGCCTGGCCTGCGCATTCGCATCGATCCTGATTCTCATTACCTACGGCGCGGTGCTGCTGATGAATCTGTTCATCAGGCACTTCGGCACCAGCAAACAGATCAAGGAGGACTAATCCATGGAGAAGACGAAAAAAGGCGTAAGACTGGAGCATATTTCCAAGATCTATCAGGATCCGAAGACAGGAAAAGACTTCTACGCCGTGAAGGATACCTCGCTGGATATTGAACCGGGCTCCTTTGTGACGCTGCTGGGTCCGTCCGGCTGCGGCAAGACCACGACGCTGCGTATGATCGCGGGCTTTGAGAGCCCGGATGAAGGGGAAATCTATCTGGGTGACGAACCCATCAACGAACTGACCCCAAACAAGCGCGACACCGCCATGGTGTTCCAGAGCTATGCGCTGCTGCCGCACTATAACGTATTTGACAATGTGGCCTACGGACTGAAGCTGCGGAAGGTCCCGAAGGACGAGATCAGGGAACGCGTCATGAAGATCCTGGATCTGGTCGAGCTGACCGGGATGGAAGGGCGCATGACCAACCAGCTCTCCGGCGGCCAGCAGCAGCGCGTTGCCCTGGCGAGAGCGCTGGTCATTGAGCCCTCGGTTCTGCTGTTCGACGAGCCGCTGAGTAACCTCGATGCAAAGCTGCGCGTCTCAATGCGTACGGAGATCCGCCGTATCCAGCAGGAGGTCGGCATTACGGCCATCTATGTCACCCATGACCAGTCCGAGGCCATGGCGCTCTCGGACAAGATCATCATCATGTCGAAGGGTGTCGTCGCCCAGATGGGTACGCCGCAGGAGATCTACTACCACCCGGTCAGCGAGTTTGTCGCCGACTTCATCGGTGAGGCAAACTTCCTGAAGGGAAAGATGACCGGTAAAGAAGGCGGCAACGCGGTGCTTGACATCGAGGGCAATGTGCTGCGTGTGGAGGCGGCCGGCCACATGGAGGCCGGGAAGGAATACACGCTGGTCCTCCGCCCCGAGGCCGCTTCGCTGGCCGACGAGGGAGGGCTCCCCTGCGAGGTGGTGCTCTCCTGCTTCATGGGCTCGTACCAGAACTATCACGTGAAGGTCGGAAACACCCTCGTAAAGCTCGAGGAGCACAACCCGAAGAACAAGAAGATCTACAGCGTGGGAGATCACTGCGCACTGGTCTTCGACCCTCGGTCCGTCCACGTGCTGTAAGGGTCCGCTGTTTCGGAAAGACCGGCTTCGAAGGAAGCCGGTCTTTTGCTTGAAATCCTGCGGGTCGTGCTGTATACTCAGACTGTCAGACGCCGGAGTGCCAGGAAACACGGCGGGCGGAATTCAGACAGAAGGGGGGCGGAGCGCACTGAGCGGAGCAGACAGAAAGACCTTCAGCCGGGAAGGTTATCTGGAAGAGAACTATCACTACTTTCACCTGCGGGACACGGCCGGGCAGGAGCGGGACTTCCACTTTCACGAGTTCGACAAGATTGTTCTGCTGCTCTCCGGACGCGTGGATTACGCGGTGGAGGGGAACACCTATGCGCTCCGGCCCTGGGACATCCTGCTGGTGAAGCACCACGCCATACACAAGGCGATGATTGACAAATCAGAACCCTATGAGAGAATCATCCTCTATCTGGACGGGGGATACTTCGAACACCTGCTGCCCGACGCCGGACTGATGGACTGCTTTGACGAGGCGGACCGGAGCGGGGAGTACTGCCTGGTACCGGATGAAACCCAGCAGGCGGAGCTCTGGGAGACGCTGCAGGCATTCGAACGGGCGTCCAGGGATAAACGTTTCGGCGCAAAGACCATGTGCGACACCTATGTGGTCCAGCTTCTGATCCAGATCGGGCGGATCCGTCCGGCCCCGGAGCCGGAGGAGAAGCGTATGGACCCAAAGATCCGGGAAACGCTGTCCTATATCAATGAAAACCTCAATACGGAACTGTCTGTGGCAGAGCTTGCAGAGCGCGTCTATCTGAGCCGGTATCACTTCATGCGGCTGTTCAAGGCACAGACCGGAGATACGGTCCACGCCTATATCCAGCAGAAGCGCCTGCTCTACGCGGCGAGACTGATCCGCGAAGGGGAGACGGCCGGAAGGGCGGCGTCGGAAGCGGGCTTCTCAGACTATTCATCCTTCTACCGGGCGTTTCGCTCCAGCTTCGGCATGAGCCCCGGCGCGCTGAGATGATCGGAATGCCCCCCTTGGCTTGACACCGGATACAATTCTCTGTAAAATGGACAAAACGCAGATACAATACTCAGATCAAAGGAGAAACATGCCATGCCGATTGTTGTTGTCGGGAACGTGTTTGTGGACTTCAAGGGCTTTCCGGAGGGGACCTATATCCCGGCCGGGCGCAACGCCGGCCGGGTGGAGATCGTCCACGGCGGCGTCGGACGGAACGTGGCCGAGGACATCGCGAATGTCGAGCTGCGTCCGCGCTTCGTGAGCATGGTGGACAACACCGCCCAGGGCGCCGAAGTTCTCCGCAAGCTCCAGAACCACAAGGTGGACACCAGTTTTATCTCCGTGGTGCCGGACGGCATGGGCATCTGGCTCGCGGTTATGGATCACAATGGTGACGTGGTCGGATCGATCTCCAAACGGCCGAAGATGGACGCAATGCTGAAGCTCCTGCAGGAACACGGGGACGAGATCTTTGCCGATGCGACAAGCGTCGTGATCGAGGTGGACATCGACAAGGAGGTCGCAAAGGAGACATTCTTCTATGCCGAGAAGTACGGCATACCGACTTATGCGCTGGTGGCGAACATGAGCATCGCGCTGCAGAGGCGGGACCTCATCAAGCGCACCAACTGCTTCATCTGCAATCAGCAGGAAGCGGGAATCTTCTTTGCGGATGACTTCAGAGATTACAGTCCGGAGCAGATGGCGGAGGAGCTGCAGCGGCGGGTCCGGGCCGCGGGGCTGAATTCCATGGTGGTGACGATGGGGGCGCAGGGCTCTGTCTGGGCGGAGGCCAGGGGCGGATACGGTGTCTGCCCGTCGGTCCAGGTCCGTGTCTGCGACACCACGGGCGCCGGAGATGCCTTCTGTGCCGGGGTCAGCATCGGGCTGAGCTACGGAAAGCCGCTTTCAGAGGCCTGCATGATCGGAACGAGACTGGCCACGGCGACGATTACGGTACCGGAGAGCGTGTGCCCACGCTTCCTTCCGCAGGAACTGGGACTGAATATCAGCGAACGGGAACAGATGAGCCTGTTCTGAGCAAACGGAAACAGCAGGATACGGGAAACGCGGATGACGGGCACCGAAGCGGTGCCGTTGTCTGTGCTTTCCCGTGCTGCTTTTTTTAAAAACGGAGAAAGAGACCGGAGATTATGAAGAATATCTACGACTGGCCATATGAAAACGAATTCGGTCTGAGAGAGACCGTGGAGAGCGACCTGCTGGTGCTGGGCGGGGGACTTGCAGGCTGTTTCGCCGCAATCGCTGCCGCCAGAAGAGGGCAGCGCGTCGTTCTGGTAGAAAAGGGCGCGACGGAGCGCAGCGGGTCTGCCGGCAGCGGCTTTGACCACTGGGAATCGGCATGTACCAATCCCTGCTCCGGCGTGACGCCGAAGGAAATTGCTGAAGCCTATGTCGAGGAACAGGACGGCTATTCCAACGGGATCGCGCACTACATTGAGTGCCGCGAGGGCTATGACCGCCTGCTGGATCTGGAGGATTTCGGCGGAAAGATCCGCGACACGGAAGGCGAGTTCAAAGGCGCGGAATTCCGGGACGACAAAACCGGACTCATGTTCGCCTATGATTACAAGAACCGCTTCACGCTGCGCGTATGGGGCTCCACCTTCAAACCGGCGCTGTACCGGGAACTCCGACGCCTGGGCGTGAAGGTCTGTGACCGTGTGGAGGCCACCGCGCTCCTGACCAGAGAGACGGACGGAAAGAAACGGGGCGTCGGCGCTGTCGGAATGAACGTCCGCACCGGAAAGCTCATGATCTTCAAGGCGAAGGCAACGGTTCTTGCCATGTCCCGGCCGGCCCGCGTCTGGCTGTTTAATCCGGATCTGGTCGGGCTCTGTGAATTCCGGCCCATGCAGTCTGTCGGCTCCGGCCATGCGATGGGCTGGCGCGCGGGTATCGAATTCACAATGATGGAGAAGTCGGTGCGGGGAGAATTCTCCGCCTCCGGGCGCAGCTTTCCGCCTTACGGCACCGGCAACAACCACAATACCTGGTACGCCGCCACGATGGTGGACGCGAGAGGGGTGGAGATCCCCTATGTGGACCGGGACGGACGGGAGCTGAAGACCGTTTCGGAACGCTACTACCCGGCGCCGGGGCAGAAATTCTTCCTCAAGGGCGGCGTCATTGACGAGGCAAAATATGAATATCGCGGACCGGAGACGCTTCCGTTTGACGAGCTGATCCGCCGCGGTTATAAGCTGCCGTTCTATGCGGATCTCTCCCGGATGCCCGATGCCGAGCGCAGAGTGATCTGGGGCGTGATGGTAGGGGAAGAGGGAAAGACAAAGATCCCCATTCTCCAGAACTATACCGAGCGCGGCTTCGATCCGACAAAGCACATGCTGCAGAGCTATGGGACGGGCTGGCAGTCGGCCGCCTTCCTCGGCCAGGAACGGCAGCTCTTCGGCGCACCCGGCGGCATTATGAACGACTGGAACCTCAAGACGAACATCGACGGCATCTATGCCGCGGGGGATCAGCTGTATGCCTCGGACTGCTGCGGCTATGCCTGCGCCACGGGCTACTATGCCGGACGAAAAGCAGCCGAGTGGGCCGGAACAGTCGAGCTGACAGAGCCGAACCCCTCCGACATCGACGCCGAAGAAAAAAGACTCTATGCCCCCATGGCTGCAGAGGACGGCATGGACTGGCGTGAGCTGAACATGGCAATCAGCAAGTGCATGCAGAATTACTGCGGCGAGGTCAAGTGCGAGGAACTGCTGCGGGAGGGCCTGGACCTGCTGGAGAGCTATGAACGGGAAGCGGTACCAAAGCTCAGCTGCAGAAACCCCCACGAGCTGATGCGTACCCATGAGGTGCTGGACATTCTCGAGGTGTCGAAGCTCATCCTGAACGCATGCCTTCTGCGTCAGTCTTCCTCAAAGCCCCTGTGCTTTGAACGCAGCGACTATCCGGAGATGGACCCGGAACAGGACAGAAAATTCATCACCATCCGTCAGGAACATGGCGCCGTCGTCCGGGGTGAGATCCCGCAGGGCTATTTCGGCGATCTGGAGACGGAGTACCTGAAACGGAACGGAGACTATGTCGCCGCCCGCAATGAAAAGTACGGAGATCGATAAGCGATGGAAACCAGATTTGAATTATCCGCAGTGCGCATTCCTTCCAGTGCCAGACCCATCACCTTTGACGCGTCCAGGTGCGTGGGATGCAACCGCTGCATGAATATCTGCCAGGTGGATATTTTCATTCCAAACCCGGAGAAGGGCAAGCCGCCCATCGTGCTTTATCCGGGGGAGTGCTATTACTGCGGCAGCTGTGTAATGGTGTGTCCGAAGCCGGGCGCGATCCATCTGGACCACCCGCTGATGAATCAGGCGAAGTTTGTCCCGGTGAAACGCCCGGAGTCTGACGAAACCTGCGGAGATATGGTCTCAGGCGTACCGGCATCGGACTGATCACGCCACCGGCCGGGGAATGCATCCATGTGATCCCGGTGGCGACCCCGGTTTGTATCTGCCTGCGGAGAAGCAGATAAGCAATTTGCACAAAAAACAAAGCTGAAAAATAGACAAAGCGCCGAAGTTTTTCTTCGGCGCTTTCTTTTCGTTGACATCAAACTTATTGACTGCTAAAATCCGAAGTGTAAGGGCTGGAAACGTTCCCGGTATCGTTTCCACAAGCTGCGGCAGAACACGGAGCCCGGTACTGACGGGCGACCGTTTACGGATAGAGGGATCGGAAGAACCATGACGATCAAAGACGTTGCGAAAAACTGCGGCGTGAGCGTGAGTACCGTATCCCGTGTGCTGAACCAACACCCGGATGTGAGCGAGGAGGTCCGACAGCGCATACTGGACGAGGTTGAGCGCTCCGGTTATATTCCGAACAACAGCGCCAGGGACCTGGTAAAAAGCCGCTCCGACGCCATCGGTGTTGTGGTGCGCGGCACGGGGAACCTCTTTTTTGCCTCTGTGCTGAAAACGGTGTCCGATGAGATCGAGCGGTATGGCTACACGATGGTGCTGCATTTCATCAGCTCGGATGCCGACGAGGTCAAGGCCGGGGCCATTCTCGAGCGCGAAAAGAAGCTGCAGGGGCTGCTGTTCCTGGGCGGACGGTTTGACTATACGCCCTCGGAGCTGTCTGTGATCGGGATTCCCTTTGTGTGCTGCAGTTACACCAACTGCTTCGGGGACCTGAATGAGAAGGATTATTCCTCGGTCTCCATCGACGATTTTGCCACAGCGTACCGGGCAACCGAAGAACTGATCCGGCGGGGCCACCGGCGCATCGCGGCGGTAATTCCGAGCCGGGACGACCGATCCATCAGCGAGCTGCGGTATCACGGCTTCCTGAAAGCACTGGAGGACCACGGAATCCCGGCGGATGAGAATCTGATCGAAGAAACCGGCGGATGCTTTGAGATGCCTGAGACCTATGAAGGCGTCTGCAGACTGCTGAAACGGACCGAGGACTTCACGGCGATGTTTCTGCTGTCAGACACGGCGGCGATGGCGGGCATGAAGGCACTGGAGGACCATGGAAGACGGATCCCGGAGGATGTATCGGTGATCGCCATCGACGGACTGAACGTCTCCGAATACGCGATCCCGACGCTGACAACCCTGATCCAGCCGGCGGAGGAAATGGGACAGGAGAGTGTCCGGATTCTCATGAACATGCTGAAGGATCCCCATTAT
Source organism: Oscillospiraceae bacterium (assembly GCA_902798545.1). Lineage (GTDB taxonomy): Bacteria > Bacillota > Clostridia > Oscillospirales > Oscillospiraceae > Limivicinus. The sequence goes on along the minus strand of CADBWQ010000009.1, from coordinate 504 downwards.
ACCCGGCACCGCCTGCTGGATGCGCCGCTGAGAGAGGGCGCCTCCGTCAGGAGTATCTGACGGCAGCACGAATGCCAGGCCTGTGTGAAACAAGCGCTCACACAGGAGCCACAGAATATGATTTTTAAGCCCGGAGGGTTTGAAAATAATAAATTTTAGATAAAGGAGAAAAAACATGAAAAAGATTCTCGCACTTGCGCTGACGCTTGTTATGATCTTTGCGTTGGCAGTTCCCGCTGCGTCCGCAGCAAACGACGGCTCTGTCTACTGGCTGAACTTCAAGCCGGAGCTGGATGAGACCGCACAGGCCCTGGCGGCGAAGTACACCGAAGAGACCGGCGTCGAAGTCAAGGTTGTCACCGCGGCCTCCGGTACCTACAGCCAGACCCTGACCTCCGAGATGGACAAGAAGGCTGCCCCGACCCTCTTCGTCATCGGCAACCAGGCCGGTGTCAAGGAGTGGGGCGAGTTCGCCATGGATCTGACCGACACCCCGATCGCCAA